>NZ_CP109178.1:6052272-6657500 GCF_036248255.1 Streptomyces sp. NBC_01717
TGACGATCGCCATGGTCTTGGGGCTGGCGGCGGCGAAGACGTCGGCCGGGGCGCCACCCGTGATGCCGGCGGCGAGGGTGTCGCTGCCGCCGAAGTTGAAGGTGACCTTCGTGCCGGGGTGTTCCTTCTCGAACTCCTCGCCCAGGGTCGTGAAGCTTTCCTTGAGCGAGGCGGCGGCGAACACCGTCACCGTGCCGGACAGCTTCTTCGACGAATCCGTGGGCGCCGAGGCGGACGAGTCCGACTTGGACGACGGCTCGTCGGACGAGGAGCAGGCGCTCAGTGCCAGCAGCGCAGCAGTACCTGCAACGGCCACCTGCAGGGTCCGGCGGGTCCGGCGTGCGGAACGGGTCATCACGGGTCCACTCCCTCTGATTCTTCTCTGTCCGGTCCGAGGATGATCCGGCGGTCCGGCTCGGCGTGCAGCCTGCCGCCGCCGACCCGGCGCCCGAGCGCGTCGTCACCGACGCCCGTCAAGGCAGCCGCCTCCCCGTCCGGTGGGCATGCACATGGGGATGATACTGCCGCAGATGCGAGGGGGAAGTCTCCTGTTGCATTGCATGAGCTGGACCGTTTGTGGACAGGGTGGGCATGTGCGTTTGTACGGGGCTGCGGTCCGGGTACCGTCATCCGGGGGAGGTGATGGCCAGTGAGCCGGCCCTTGACAGAACGGGTTGCCGATCCGGTGGCGGAGCTCGCCCTGACCGGCGACCTTGCGCGCCCGGCCCGGCTGACCGTGTCCGACCTGCTCGCCTGGCCCCAGCATCGCGCGCGGGTCAGCTTCGAGTGCGCCACCAGCGGCATCCAACATCACGGCTTCACGGGACCGCTGCTGCACGACGTCCTGTCCACCGCCGGCCCCGTTTTCGACCCGGCCCGGCGCAAGGACCGCCTTCGTTTCCTGATCGCCGTGACGGGCGCGGACGGTCACCACGCCCTCCTCTCCTGGGCGGAGATCGACCCGGACTTCGGCCGTGCCGCCGTCCTGCTCGCGGTCAGCATCGACGACGCCCCGCTCGACCGTGCCGGACCTCAGCTCGTGCTGCCTCAGGACCGCTGCGGGGCCCGGCACATCAGCGGCATCAACGCGATTCGTGTGGACGGTGGTTACACCTCGTGGACGTGACACCGCGAGAGGAACTCGGCTCGTGGACGTGAGACGGGCGAGAGGAGCCCGGCGAGCCCGGCCGATCCGGTGGGCGTCCTGGTCGCGGAGCACGTACCGCAGGAGGCACGCGGGGCGGGTGCACGTCACCCGGGCGGCCTCTGCTTCGTGACGGCGTGGTCCACGGGGGCCGCCCGTGAGCGCCGCGTCAGGCGCGGTCGATGTGCACGTTCGTCGACTTCACACGGGCGGTGGCCTCCATGCCGACCTCCAGGCCCAGCTCCTCCACGGCCTCCCGGGTCAGCAGCGAGACCAGCCGGTGCGGACCGGCCTGGATCTCCACCTGCGCCGCGATGTCACCGAGCTTCACGGCGGTGACGATGCCGGGGAAGGCGTTGCGGACCGAGGTGTACGAGGCGTCCTCCTCGCCACTTCCGGTCCTGGCGAGCTCCACGGAGAAGGCGGCCAGATCCTTGCCGTCGATGAGCCGCCGCCCGCCCTCGTCCCGGTGGGTCGCCACTCGGCCGGCATCCGCCCACCGCCGTGCGGTGTCGGGACTCACGCCCAGCAGCCGGGCGGCCTGGCCGATTGTGTAGGACTGCATGTGCGCCAACATAGGTGCACTCACCCGTGGGACCCAAACAGGCCCCGGGGTGCGCCGATCGGGCGCCGGATCTGTGATGTTGTCGCCGAGCAGCGATCCGCCCCGTCGACGGCCCCGGAAACCGGCTCCCTCCGTGGGGGCAATCGGACACCGGCCGCGCTGATCGTCCCGCACATCACCAGCTTGTCCCGGAACCTCGCCAGGTCCTGCGGGGACTGGCCGGGCAGGCCCGGACGAGCGCGGCGGTGTCGAGGTCGCCCTCGTTGAGTGCGACCACCCGGTCGGGGGCGCCGAAGAGTGCGGTCAGTGTTGCGGCCGCGGCGCTGACCTGGCCGAAGTCGTCGGTGGCGGTGACCTCGACGACGCCGGCGGCGGCAGGCGGCAGCGAGGACCAGCCGAGCTCCGTGGTCACGTAGGTGACCCGGTGGGTGGTGTGGTCGATGTAGTTCTCGTACGGGGCGTGCTCGTCGCGCCGGCGGTGCACGACCAGGATGTGCGGGCGGGTGTCGACGGCCGCGTGGTGGGTGGTGGTGCCGGGCGCGCGGCGCTGCCCCGTACGGCCCGTGCAGGCGGAGTCCTCGACCGGATCGCCTGTCGGGACGGTCGCCGGATGGATACGGAAGCCATCGGGTCTGCGACCGGCCGTCGAAATCGTCGTAGCCAACATCTGCGGGGTGAGCGTCACCCTTTGCTCCGCCATGGTTCCTCCCGGTTCGTGAAGGGTCCGCCTCGGTCGGAGGTGACTCTTCCGTCGGCTCCAGAGGATCGGAACCATCAGAAATATGACGCCGCACAGTCATGAAGGCAGCGGCCGGTTCAGATCCCTGCAGTTGCAAGCTTGTGACCCTTTCGAGGCCCGACCACCCGGCGCAGAGTCGTTCTGGGCAGCACAGCCCGACGGAAAACGACCGCGGACAGGCGACTGTGGGGAAGGCCGGCATGACCAGAACAGCCGTGGTGACAGGGGCGAGCAGCGGGATCGGTGCGGCCTTCGCCCGACGCCTCGCCAAGGACGGGACCGAGGCCCGCCGTCACGGTCCGCGGACCGCAGGTCGGCGGCAGAACTCGGATCGCTCGCCGCCGACTGGTCGCGTCGCGGCACACGGCCGAGCACTTCCGCGCACTGCTCGACGAATGCTGCACCGGCGGTGCGCGGGACACGCTGGTGCGGAGGGCGGCGCCCAACTGCGCGCCGGCGGCGCTCGTGGCCAGCGCCTGGCTGCAGGGAATCAGCTCGCCGGCCGGGGCCGACGACCCCGCCGTTCTCCCGGCCGGCCGGCAGCGGGGCGCCCGAACTGCCGCAGCGTGCCCTCGGCATGGATCTGAACCGATGGTTCCTCACCGTCCCGCTCGACATCGATGAGCTGCCCGCCACCTCTCCAAGCCGGTCGGCGGTGCCGCGGTGCGGTTCCTCACCCCGCAACGGGGACAGGTCCGCGCGGTCGAGGTGGCCACCGAGCGAGGCGGGTCCCACAAGGGGAGACACCGCTGGTCTTCCTGACCGACGAACCGACCGACCGACGAACTGATCGGCCCACACCGTTGAAGGAGAAGAGAGTTGGAAACCAACGAGCACACCCTGAGCGCCGCCGCGCTCCTGGAGACCGCCCACAAGGCCGTCTCGCAGGGCTATCCCTGCGACGACCGGCTGGCACGCGCCGCGCTGCACCTCATCGAGTGCGCCACGGACGTCGTCATACGTCTGCCCGACCGTGACATCGACTCGGCGCGGGAGGCGCTCGGGCTGGCCCGCGCCGCGGTGGTGACCGCAACCTGTGCCGTACGGGAGATCCACGCACAGGCCCGGGAGACGTCCGAGCCGGTGTCGCTGCCCACCCCCGGGAGGCCGCCGGCCGGGTCCGCGCGTGGTCCGGGCCGGGTCTGCTGCGGCCTCGACCGGTAGCCGGGCGACCGTTCCGCCCAGGTCAGGAGCCCTGTCCCGTCCCCTCGAAGCCCCGCTGCCGCACCGCGGCAGCGGGGCTTCGGCGTGGGGGCGCATGTTCGTGCACTTGGTTTCGTACTTACGCACTGCACAAGTCTGACCTTATTGGGGGCCGCCTGTTTTCGAAGAATAGAGATGTGAGCGGGGGAGCCGCCCACAAACAACGAGAAGAGGAATCGAATTATGCGTAGCAACACGTTCCAGATGAAGCTTTCCACCACTCGCCGTGGGATTCAGTCCGCCCTGGTCGCTGCTGCTTCGGCGGTACTCGTCGCCACTGCGGTGGGCGTCGCGACCGCCGGTTCCGCCGTGGCCGACACGACCACTACGACGACCACCCCCACCACGAGCGCCTCGCCCGACGATCACGGCTGGGACTGAACAGGCATATTCCAGAAGCACAATATCGAGCACCGCTGAACAGAATCCATCGGAGGAACGTACGATGACGATCAGCCCGGCCCTTGAAGTCCACGCCCCCGACGCACCCGTCTTCGGTCCCGAAATCGAACTGCGCAGCCAGATCACCGTCGAGCTCGTCGACCACACCGCCTCCGACCTGGGAGTCGTACGCGCGGCGCGGGTCTCCACCGCCGGCGAGGCGGCGCACCGCGAGGAGCGCGGTGACGCGTATATCGGAGGTCTCATCCGGTATTTGATGCGCAGCCGTCACGGCAGCCCTTTCGAGCACAATTCGATGACCTTCCTGGTGCACGCGCCGATCTTCGCGATCCGCCACATGATGCGTCACCGAATGTGGTCCTTCAATGAGGAGAGCGCCCGCTACAAGGACCTCAAGAACGTGTTTTACGTGCCCGATCGCGATCGGGCGCTCAAACAGGAGGGGAAGCCCGGTCACTATCAGTACGTGCCGGGCAGCGAGGAGGACTACGAGCTGCTCTCCACCGCCACCAGTGAGGCGTACCGGTCCGCCTTCCGCGAATACCAGAAGATGCTCGATGCCGGAATCGCCCGCGAGCTGGCCCGCATGGTGCTCCCCGTGGCCACCTTCTCCACCGTGTACGCCACCTGCAACGCCCGCTCGCTGATGCACTTCCTCGGCCTGCGTACCAACCGCGCCGACGCCGCCTATGTGTCGCACCCGCAGCGGGAGATCGAGGTGGTGGCCGAGCAGATGGAGGACGAGTTCGCCCGGCTGATGCCGTTGACCCACGAGGCCTTCGAGAAGTTCGGTCGCGTCAGTCCCTGACCGGATCGCGATCCGACGGAGGTTCCTGCCATGAGAATCACGGTCTACGCGGGCTCGGCCCTGGGGAACCAGGCCATCTACCAAGAAGCCGCCGCGGCCTTCGCCAAGCAACTCGTCGCCGAGGGGCACGAGATCGTCTACGGCGGGGGAGCGGCCGGCCTCATGGGGGTCGTCGCCGACTCCGCCCTGGCGGCCGGCGGCCGGGTCACCGGAGTGATCCCGAAACACCTGGTCGACGCCGAGGTCGCCCACCAGGGCCTGACCGAACTGCACATTGTCGACACCATGCACCAACGCAAGCAGATCATGGCCGACCTGGCGGACGCCTTCGTGGCGCTGCCGGGCGGGGTGGGCACCGTCGAGGAGATCCTCGAAGCCTGGGCCTGGCTCATTCTCGGCCGGCACGGAAAGCCGATGGCGCTGCTGAACGTGGACGGCTACTGGGACCGGCTTCTGCGGATGATCTGCCGCATGTCCGCCGGCGGATTCCTGCGCGAGCAGGAGCTGGGCACCCTCGCGTCCGTCGGGGACGCGAACGAATTCCTCGACCTTGTAAGCCAGTGGGAGCCCCCGCCGCCGCGATGGGGCTGAGATCGGGAGTAGGAGCGATGTCGGTACTGAATGTGGAGAGTGCGGCCCCCGAGGCCGCGCAGGTCACCGTGGTGGACGGCTATGTCCCGGTGATCGACCTGAGTTCCGCACGGTCGGGCGGGGCGGCGGAACGGCAACTGGCCGCGGTGATCGACGAGGTCTGCCGTACCAGCGGCTTCCTGGTGATCGTCGGCCACGGCGTGCCCGAGCGCACGATATCGGAGATGTACCGGGCCACCCGGGAGTTCTTCGCGCTGTCGGCCGAGACCAAGGCGGAACTGCTCGCCGTCCCGGCCGACCCGCTGATGCGGGGATTCGGCCGCCAGGGCAGCCTCGCGGCCTCCAACGCGGAGGCCGAGGTCGAGCAGGAGCGGGCGCTGCCGGACATCTCGGAGACCTTCACGGTCAACCGCCTGGGAGAGCCGGATGCCGACCGGGCGCTGCCCGCCGACGCCGACCCGGCTCTGCGGACCCCGAACCGTTGGCCCGAACTGCCCGGCTTCACCGAGGCGTACCGGTCCTACTACGCGGCGATGGAGGTGCTGGCCGCGGACATCATGCGGCTGTTCGCCCTTGCACTCGATCTGCCCGAGGACTGGTTCGAGGACAAGATCGAGCAGCACATGACCAATCTGACCGCCAACTTCTACCCGCAGCAGCCGGAGCCCCCCGCACCCGGGCAGCTCCGCAAGGGAATGCACAGCGACTGGGGCAGCCTGACCATCCTCTACCAGGACGACGCCCCGGGCGGCCTGCAGGTCCTCGACAAGGCCGGCCAGTGGCTCGACGTGCCCGTCATCGAGGGTTCCTTTGTTGTCAACATCGGTGACCTGATGGCCATTTGGACCAATAATCGATGGGTGAGCACCGTCCACCGGGTGGTCAATCCGCCGCGTGAACTGGCTGGAAAGGAACGCTACTCGGTCCCCTTCTTCCACCAGCCGGCCTACGACGCCCTCATCGAGTGCATCCCCACCTGCACCGGTCCGCTCAATCCGCCGAGGCACCAACCGGTGCGCTCGGGCGACTACATCATCGGTAAGTTCAGCAGAGCGTATGGCGCGTAAGTCCGGGGCGAAGAGTTCCGCGAACTACGAGATGCCGTCGAAAGCGAGGTGAGAACACCATGGCCAGAGCAGTTCTGCTGCTGGGTGCCGAAGGCGCCGTGGCCGAGCAGCTGGTGGGAGCGGCCCAGACCCTCGAGATCCACCTGCACATCGCGACCCACCGGGAGTTGTACCGGAGCTGTCCCGGCGAACTGCGCAAGCAGCTCGCCGGAACCGTCTTCACCGACTTCCGCAGCACGGCGTACGCCGTCGACCAACTCGCCGAGTACTGCGCCCAGGAAGGCATCGGCGGAGTGGCGGTCGGCCGGGAGACGCTGTCCCCGGTCGCCGCAGCGCTGACAGACCGGCTGGGACTGCCTGGCCATGATCCAGCCACGGCGCGGTCCGCCCGCGGCAGGTGGCAGATGGCGCAGACCCTGCGGACGCGCGGCGTGCCCGGGCCGCGCACGGTGGCGGTCGTCTCCCCCGAGGCCGCCGAGGAGCGGCTGCGGTCGGCCGGCCTTCACTACCCGGTAGTCGTCAGACCGGCCGAGGGCTCGGGCAGTATCGGGCTGACCCTCGTCGAGACGCCGGACGAACTGCCCGGCGCGGTCCGGCGCGCCCTGAAATGGCGCGAGGACATCACCTACGGAATCCGCTTCGACGCCGTCGCGGTGATCCAGGAGCACCTGAAAGGCGCCGAGTACAGCGTGGAGACCGTGCTGCACCGCGGCGGCTGCACGCACCTGGCGATCGTCCGCCGGATCTCCACCGGCGGCCGGAACAGCGAGGAGCTCGGCCGTACTCTGCCCGCCGACGTGGACGAGCTGAGCCGGATCACGATCCTGGCCACCGTGGAGCGCGGGCTCGCGGCCCTCGGGCTGCGGGACGGCATCGCGCACAGCCATCTGAAGATGACGGCAGAGGGTCCCCGGCTCATCGAGGTGGGCGCGGGCCCGCCCGACGGACCCGTCATGGAGATGATCGAGCACGCCACCGGCGTCGGCGTGGCCGCGGCCTATCTCCAGGCCGTCCTCGGCGAGCTGCCCGACACCCGGCCGACCCGCAGCGGTGCGGTGGCGCTCCGGTTCATCAACACCCCGCGGCACGGTGTCTTCCGCGGTCTGAGCGGCCTCGCCGCCAGCCCGCACGTCATCGCCGTCCGCTCCTACGCGGAGCCGGGCGACCTGGTGGGCAGCACCCACTCCAAGTACACCCGTCTCGGCCACGTCATCGTCCTGGCCTCGGGACCGGACCAGGCCGACGCCCGCGCCGACGAGGCCATCGCGGGCATCTCCAGCTGCATCGAGAGCTGAGCCCCTCCCGGAGAGACCGGCTGTCTCCACTCTCCGCACCCACCCCTTGAACGGCACCGCCGTGCCGCCGCCCCGGCGGTGCGGCGGCCTGCCCATGACCGGAGGAACGAGAACCATGAAGGGAACACAGAGTCCGAGTCCGGCACGCCGGGCCCTCGGTGTCGGATGGCGACTGCACGGCGACGGCCGGGCACCGCAACCGGGCGCCGCGGTGATGCCGGACGAGCGGCTCTCCTGGCCGCGCACGGTGGGCCTCGGAGCCCAGCACGTGGTGGCGATGTTCGGTGCGACATTCGTCTTTCCGGTGGTCATGGGGCTCGACCCGAACCTGGCCATCATGATGTCCGGAGTCTCGACCGTTCTGTTTCTGCTGGTGGTTCAGGGCCGGATCCCCAGTTACCTCGGCACGAGCGCCTCATTCGTCGGCGCGGTGGCGGCCATCCGGGCGGCCGGCGGCACCACGTCCACCGTCACCGGCGCGATCCTCGTCGCGGGGCTGGTGCTCGCCGCGGTGGGCCTGATCGTCCACTTCGCCGGGCCCGGATTGATCAACAAGGCGTTCCCGCCCGTCGTGGCGGGCGCGGTGGTCCTGCTCATCGGGCTCAACCTGGCGCCGGTGGTGGCCGACATCTACTGGCCCCAGGACCAGTGGGTGGCTCTCGCGACCATGTGCGTGGTCGTCGTCACGGGCGTGCTGCTGCGCGGATTCTGGAGCAGGCTCGCGGTCTTCGTCGGCCTGGTCTTCGGATACGTCCTCTCGTGGGTGCTGGACCGGACGGCGGGCCCGATCACCGCGCCCGGGGCCACCGGCGAGGTCACCCGCCATCTGCGGGTGCAGCTCTCGGAGGCCGCCTCGGCCCCGTGGTTCGGCCTGCCGACCATGCACGCACCGACGTTCACCGCGTCCGCCGCGCTCCTCGTGCTGCCGGGCGTGATCGCCCTGGTGGCGGAAACACCGGACACATCAAGGCGGTGGCCGAGATGACGGGGTCCGACCTCGACCCGGTGCTCGGGCGTGCCATCCTCGGCGACGGACTGGCCACGGCGGTCTCCTCGGCGGTCGGCGGCGCGCCGACCACGACCTTCGCGGAGAACATCGGGGTGATGGCCGCGACCCGGGTCTACTCGACCGCCGCGTACTGGATGGCGGCCGCCGCGGCCCTGCTGTTCGGCCTGTGCCCCAAGTTCGGCGCGCTCGTCGCGGCCACCCCGGGCGGTGTCCTCGGCGGCATCACCGTCGTCCTGTACGGGATGATCGGGCTGCTCGGCGCCAAGATCTGGATCAAGTCATCGGTGGACTTCGCGGACCCGGTGAACCTGGTCCCGATCGCAGCCGGCGCGGTGCTGGGCATCGGCGGGGTCTCGCTCAAGGTGACGGACACCTTCTCGGTCAGCGGCATAGCCCTGGGCACCCTCGTCACCCTCCTCGGCTACCACGTACTGGCGGCCCTGCGGCGTCCTGCCGCCGAGTCGGCTCCGGAGTCCCGTCCGGCAGCCGTCGCGCAGACGCGCGAGGCCGCGCCCACTGCGCCGGCTCCCGCCGCCCGGCTCGTGCCGGCCCCGGTCCAGGAGCCCGCGCCCGCCCTCCTCGAGCCCAGCCCGACTCCGGCGGTCACGGCCTCCTAGACCAGGACAGCGAAACGCATCAGCCGACCGTCGCTACGGCGCAACTGCAGCCGGGGTGTGAAGTGATCCCAGGGTCACTTCACACCCCGGCTGTTTCGCCTGCTTCGGGAGACGGGCCGCCACTGGCCAACTGGCCGAGCCGGTATCCGAGTTGGAAGCGGCTCTCGGCCTTGAGGTCGGCCTTGAGTTTGGCCAGGTGGGTGGCGTACGCGCGGGTGCTGAGCCCGATCCTCTTGGCGATGGCATTGTCGCTGTCCCCATGGATGAGGCACCTGATAATGGTCTCGCGTAACACGGCGCTGATATGGCTCGATTCATTCGGAGTCCGGGATCCCTGAAAGGGCTTGGCGCGCTGCCAGTTGCGCTCGAACACCTCGGTGAGAAAACGCACCACGGCCGGTTCCCTGATAATGACGGCCTGGTCCCGCTCGGTGTCGGCAGGGACGAATGCCATGCTCCGGTCGACGATGATCAATCGGTCGAAGAACTCGTCGAGGGTGCGGACCTGGGCGCCCAGCGAGGTCATTTCGGTCACGTATTCACGGGTGGGCCCGTCGTGCCAGGCGGTGTGCTGGTAGAGCGTCCGCACCTCCACCCCGCGGTCGAGCAGCTCGGCGGTCTGCTGGCGGATCTGCTCGAGCGTGGCCTTGGGCCGGCCGCCCCCCGGCTGGGCGGTGAACAGCGCCGAGGTGCTCTGCTGCACACTCTCGTTGACGATGGCGCTGATCGCGGCCTTGCCCTGGATGCGGACGATGGACTCGCCGCCCTGCGGCCCCGCGGTGTGCCGGGAGTCGACGATGAGGGGTCGCAGCAGGTCCGTGAGGTTCCGGGCCTCCTCCAGCATGGTCAGCGCGGAAGAGCGCAGCAGCGCTCCGATCCGGGCCTCCACGATGCCGGGCTCCACCGCGACGAAGCGCGAGGGGGAGGAGGCGTCCTCGCGGACCATCCCCATGGCCAGGAGCTCATCCATGAGCTCGCGATCCTCGCGGATTCCGTCCTCAGGGCACTCCGACGGGCCGCCCGACTGCTCCTGCTCGGACTGCGCACCCGAGTCCTTCCGGAGGAGTTCGACGTACGTAGCGCGCGCCTTCGTGCTGGGTATGGGCACCACTGGCTTTGCCGGATACATAGCCAACTCCGTTGAGAGTATTGGTGATCACGCAGAAGGAGGCGGACTGTAGCTTCCACGGGCCGAGCCGATGGTGAGCCGAATCCGCCGCCGACAGAGCGGGGTTGTGTGCCTGCTGCATGGGCATTGTGCCTGTTCGTCCGCGGAGCGGTGAACAGAACGCGCCTATTTCACAGAGATGTCAAATAGCCGTCGGATGCCGGCCAGGAGTGAAGCCGTGAGCCGCCGGCCCGCCGGAACCGCCGGCGCGTCAATCCGTCCCGGATGTGCCGGGATCGTCGCTTTCTCCCAGTGAAATCCCCAATTGCCACGCGCGGAAACCGGCTTGGAAGCGGCTCTCGACCCCCAGCTCGTCGGTGATGTCCTTCACGTGCCGACGGAAGGTCCGGGTCGCCATCCCCAGCCGCTTGGCAATCACCTCGTCCTTGAGGCCGGTCGCCATCAGGCGCAGGATCGAGGTTTTCAACTCCTCTGTGGATGGCTGGAATTCGGCCTGATGGGCGTCAAAGGGCCGGCCCGACTCCCAGAGGCTCTCGAACATCCGGTACAGGAAACCCACCACCGTCGGGTCGGTGACCACCGAGGCCCCCTGCGGCCGGCCCGCGGCACGGGGCTGAGGGACGAAGGCCGTCTCCCGGTCGAAGACGATGATCCGGTCGAACGCCTCGGCGGTGGTGCGGATCCGGGCCCCGGCCACGGAGACCGACCGCACATAGGCCTGCGTCGAGAGGCTCGCCCGGGCGGTGTGCTGGTACAGGGTGCGCAGCCGCACTCCCCTCTCCAGCATCGACAGGCTCTCCGCGACGATCGAGCTCAGCGTGTCGGGGTCGCGGCCGCCGCCCGGCTGGATGGAGACCATCTCTTCGGTGCACAGCCGGGTCATCATCGACAACTCACGGCGCACCTCGGCGGGATCGTCGAAGGAGCGCAGCCCGTCCGAGGTGCGCCCGGCGCGGCTGTGCTCCGCGAACAGCGGTGCCAGAGGCCGAAGTTGGGCGTGCATGCGGGCCAGTTCCTGCTGCCGCTGCCGGATCTCCTGCTCCAACGGTGCCCGGGCGAGCATCTCGGCGATCGCCGGGTCCGCCGGCAGCAGTTCGCCGCCGTCGGTACTGGACACAAGCAATCCGAGTTCCAGTAGGTTGTCGCGCGCAAGAGTCAACTCGCCCATGGGCAGGCCTAATTCGGCCGCAGCGTCGTCGGTGTCGCGGAGTCCGCCGTTCCGCAGCGCCCATTCATAGACGGACAGCGAGACTGGCTCGAGAATGAGCGCCGAGGCGCCGCGTTGTGTCCCTGAACGCGCCATTTGTCGAGATCCTCTTCCGGTCTGGCCAGCTTAGGACACCGAGTATCTCTCCAACTGAGCCGCTGTTGCTGGCAAAGTCTTCATATCGCGCTGTACAGCACGGTCGATCTGAACGACCGAGGTTCCCCGGAAGGGTGAAACAATGCGCCGAATCGCATTCCTGCGATCCATTGAGATTCAGCAGACAAAGCCTTTTCTCACAGCCCTTGAGGCACGTCTCCAGCGGGAGGACACCGAAGCGAAACTCTTCTACACGGACGGCGAGTGCGGACCCGATGACTTCCCCGGCGAATCGGAGAAGATAGCCGGTGACATATCCGCCGACGAGCTCACCAAGAAGGTCATCGGCTGGGGCGCCGACGGGGTGATCTCCCTTTCCATCGCAGACGAGAACGCTCTGCGTGACTCGGTGGTGCGCCGCCGCCTGGAGACCGTGGGAATTCCCATGGTGGCGCACAGCCTGGCCGCCACGAGCCTCACCGCCAACAAGTGGGAGACGAAGCGGCTGCTGGAGGAGCACGGATTCGACATTCCGCCCGGGGTGCTGGTGGACAGCGATGTACTCGCCGGTCGCGGCCTGCGCATTCCCGCGTACGTCGACTCGATCCTGATCCAGACCGCCGACATGGGATATCCCGTGCTCAGCAAGCCGCTCTGGGACTGCATGGGCGCCGGCATGGTGCCGCTGGCCGACGAAGCGGAACTGGAACGGCACTTGACCGAACCGCACAGCGGAAATTTCATCCTGGAACGCTGTGTTTCCGGTGAGATCTGCTCGGTGGAAGTGGTCGGGGCCCGCGGACAGTACGTGGTCCACCCGGTGGTGTGGCAGGGTCCGGCGGAGACCGGCCCGGTCTTCAACTTCGGCCGGCTGCGCTATGTGGCACCGCGCCGGGAGGCGGATCTGGCATTCGCCCCGGTGGCCGAGAAACTCAAGAAGCTCGCGCGGGCCCTCGATCTGCACGGCGCGGTCGGTCTGGACATGATTTACGAGGACGGAATCTACCGGATTCTCGAGATCAACCCCCGGGTCACTGGAACGACCACCCCCTGCATAGCCTCCACCGACTTCAACACGTACGACTGCCTGCTCTCCATCCTGGACGGGACCTGGCCGGACGAGGCGGACCACGGGCACGGTCTCCAGCGGGTGTGCCTGCAGTTCCCGGTGCGCGAACTCTCCCCGGAATTCGTGCACGATGTGACCGGCGAACTCGATGTCGTACGGACGCAGTCGCTCAATATCGACGGCATCGACCATCCCAATGTGATCATCACCTGCGAGCTCGACGACCGGGCGGAACTCCCGGCGAAGCTCGAATCGCTCTGGCAGCGCCACGAATTCACCGACCGGTCATTCCTGCGGCAGATCGCGGCGGCCGTAGGGGTGGCCGATGCGGAGGCGGCGGCGACGACCGCCGTGGCAACGGTATGACGAAAACCGAAGTGTGGGAGAAAGAGATGAAGGAAACGGCAGGCAGCCATGCGGATTGACGGCTATCGCAAGGTCGTGAGCCAACCAGGTATCGGCCTGCTCATGCTCCTCGGGTTCTTCTCGAAGATCGCGGTGGTGGCGATCCCCGTCGTGATGAACCTCGGCGTCGTGTTCGGCCTCGACCGAGGCTTCGGCGCCGCCGGCCTGGTGATCGCGCTGTGGACGGTGGGAGTGGCGGTCGGCGGTCCGGTGCAGGGCCGCATGATGGACAAGTACGGCGTACGGCCCGTGCTCATCGTCTCGTTGACCGGCCAGGCGCTCTTCTGGGGGATCGGCCCCAGCATGTCCTACGGGGTGCTGTCGGTGGCCGCCGTCGGCTGCGGACTCCTCAACCTCCCGGGGTTCGCCGTCGTGCGGTTGAGGCTCGCCGTCGCCATCCCGGAGGAGCAGCGGCACACCGCCTTCGCGCTCGACGCCATGACGTCCAACATCTCGTACATGGTGGGCCCGGCGCTCGGTGTGACCGTGGCGACCGCCGTCTCCAGCGACGTCTCGATGCGGGGCCTCGGCCTGATCGTCGCCCTCGCCGGGGCGGGCCTTGCCCTGCTCAACCCCCAGGTCCGCGACTCCGCCAAGGAGACCGGCAGCGAGCCCGCCCCCCGCATGAAGTTCCGCGAGTGGTTCAAGCCCGCGCTCGTCCCGGTCCTCGTGGCCACCACCGCCACCACTCTGGCGACCGCCGGCTACGAGACGGCGATCGTGGGCGGGCTGCGCGACTCGGGCCAGGTCGAATGGGCCGGCCTCGTCCTCACGGTCTGCGGGTTCTGCTCGTTCATCGGCGCGCTCCTGTACGGCACGTTGAAACGGCCGCCGCACTTCGCCG
Organism: Streptomyces sp. NBC_01717; assembly: GCF_036248255.1. Lineage (NCBI taxonomy): Bacteria > Bacillati > Actinomycetota > Actinomycetes > Kitasatosporales > Streptomycetaceae > Streptomyces > Streptomyces sp. NBC_01717. The sequence goes on from NZ_CP109178.1 coordinate 6,066,463, forward strand.
TCGTCTCGGCACTGGTGGGCCTCACGACCGTGGTCGGCGGCTTCGCCACCGGCGACTGGCGCCTGCTGTGCCTGGCCATGGTGCTGCCGGCCGCTCTCTGCTCGCCCTCCTTCGCGGCGACGGGCGGCGCCGCGAGCGGGCTGGCCCCGGCCGGGGCCCGGGGCGTCGTGATGGGCATCTACAGCGCCTCCCTCACCCTCGGCAACAGCATCGGTGCCCCCCTGTCCGGGGCGATCCAGGACGCCAGGAGCCCACTCTGGGCCTTCGTGGTCATCGGCCTCACCAGCGCCGCCCTCTCCGGGGTCGCCCTCGGCTGGACCGCCTGGCTGGCCCGCAGGCCGGCCGCCGAGCCGCAGAACACACCGGTCCTCGCCGACGCCGCCGCCTGACGGCAGACACCTCATATCACCTTTCATGCACAGCAGTTGGAGACCTGAATGGACACCAAGGGTTACGTCGTCATCGTCGACGCATTCGCCCCGGCCCGGTTCTTCCCGCCGGAGTTCCACGAAGCGGGCTACGCATGCGTGCGGGTGCAGAGCACCCCTGAGATCCCGCCGGCCTTCGCCGGCTCCCTCGACCTGACGCTCTACGCCGACAACATCGTCCACACCGGGGACCTCGAAGAGACCGTACGGGCCGCCGGCGCGTACGAACCGGTGGCGGTCTTCGCCGGTAGCGAGTTCGGCGTCGAGTTCGCCGACCGGCTGAGCGAGGCCATGGGCCTGCCGACCAACGGCACGGAGCTCAGCGCCGCCCGCCGCGACAAGTTCACGATGATCGAGACGATCAAGGCCGCCGGAGTGCGCGGAGCCAGGCAGCTGCTCGCCACAAGTGCCGACGAACTGGCCCGATGGCACCAGGAGTTGGGCACCCGCGTCGTGGTCAAACCGCTCAAGAGCGCGGGCAATGACGGCGTCAGGTTCTGCGCCACCCCCGAGGAGAGCGCGGCCGCCTTCCTCGAACTCACCGGCGCGGAAAATCTGTTCAGCCAGCGCAACGAGGGCGTCGTCGCCCAGGAACATCTCTTCGGCGGCGAGTACATGGTCAACACCGTCAGCCGCGACGGCAAGCACCATGTGACCGACATCATCGCCACCACCCGCATTTCCGTGAACGGCGTTCACGACATCAGCAACTCCTGCTATCTGCTGCCCCGCCACGGTGAGGCACAGGACCAGCTGGTCCCGTACGCGTTCGAAGTCCTTGACGCGCTGGGCGTGCGGCACGGCCCCTCGCACATCGAGCTGAAGCTCACCCCCTCAGGGCCCGTACTCATCGAGATGGGCGCCCGCATCTGCGGCGGAGACCTGCCGCACTATGTGCAGCTGGCGACCGGCGAGTCCCCCTTCGACTGGACCGTCGACGCCTTCGTGCGGCCGGACCGCTTCCACGAGCGCCACGACAACGACTACGAGATCCAGCGGTACTTCGCCTCGGTCGGCCTGGTCTCCGCCAAGGCGGGGCGGCTGGAGTCGCTGCGCCACCTCAAGGAGATCGAGGAGCTCGAAAGCTTCCACGACCTGTCGCAGTTCGTCCCGCTCGGCGGCACGGTCGTCCCCACGGTCAACGACAGCACCTACGTCGGTTTCGTGCGGCTCTTCCACGAGCTCGAGGAAGTCGTCATGCGTGACATCAACACCATTCACTACCTGGACGGCGACGGAATGTACGCACTCTCCGAGGAGTCCTGACCCCATGAACGCGAACAACGCCGCCCAGCCACACATTGTCGTCATCAACCGCTGGCGCGAGCAGTACGCCCGCTATGCCGAATACCTCGACCACACCACCCACCAGGTCTCCTACATCACCACGGAGGTGGGACTGCCGTCCGTACCCGAGGCGGCGGGCGACATCCTGGTGGTGGACCGGACCGACAACCTGGAGGCCGTGCGCGCCGCACTCAGGGTGCTCGCCGTGCGGCACGGACGCCCCGAGGCGATCGTCGCCCTCAAGGAGGACGATCTCCTGATCGCCGCCGAGCTGCGCGAGGAGTGGAACTGCCCCGGCCAACGGGTGGGCCACCTGGCCCGCTTCAGGGACAAGTACCTCATGGCCACCGCCGTCGCGGAAGCCGGCCTCGACCTGCCGGACTTCACCCTCGCCGGCGACGGGACATCCATCCTGGAATTCGGCGCGAAGCACGGCTGGCCGCTCATCCTGAAGCCGGTCATGGGCAGTTCGAGCGAAGGTGTCGTCAAGCTCGACGGCCCCGAGGACGTCCTAGCCGTCGACCTCGCGGACACGCCCATGATGGTGCAGACCTTCAACCCCGGCCGGATCTACCACGTGGACGGCGTCTTCACCGGCCGCGAGATCCAGCACTGGCGCGCCTCGCGTTATGTGAACACCTGCCTGGGATTCCGCTCGGGCGACTTCCTCGGCTCCGTCGAGGAGGACGACGAGGCGGTCAACAGGGCCATCGGCGAGAGCACGGCCGACTACCTCCGGGCGCTCTCCGGCGACCCGCTCGTCTTCCACCTGGAACTCTTCGTCAACGACACCCCGGACGGCCCCCGCTGCAGCTTCCTGGAGGTGGGCGCACGGGTCGGCGGCGCCGAGATCCCCTTCGTCTGGCGTGAGCTCCACGGTTACGACCTGATGGATGCCGCATTCCAGCTCCAGCTCCAACGCCCCGTTCCCCGAGGGCAGATGGGCAGTCCCGAGGAGATCGGCGGCTATCTGCTGATCCCGGCCCCAGGGGCGCGGCCGTGCCGCATCACCGAGGTCACCTCGATGGTCGGCAGCACCCCGGGACCGTACGCCGAGGCGCTCCTGGAGGTCGGCGACATCCTGCCGCTGGCCGACGCGTACTACGAGCACGTCGGCGGCCGCTTCCGCTTCCGGGGTGCGACCAGCCGCGACGTGGAGCAGGCCCTCGTCGCAACCGCCGCGGCGTTCCGGGTCTCCGGCGTCCCGGCCACCCCCACGGACCAGGCCGGCGCGCCCCAGGGTCAGCTGGCCGGCGCGAGCAGGGGCTGACCGGGCTCGCCGCTCCCCGTATCCGGTTGCCGAAGCCGCAGCGGCCGGAACACCTCCACCAGTCATCGCCGCACCAGAGGTCTGTTCAGCCAGAACAGTCACGAAGAGGAGAGCTCACCATGTCCGCAGTAGCCACCATCGCCCCCGCCCCCGCGACCGCCACCGGGACGACTCCGTTCCGCCACTTCTCCGCGACCCTGCTCCGCCGAGCCCTGGCCCGGCACGCGGAGTGGGAGCGCAAGGAGTTCACCTCGTCCTGGGAGGACCTGCCGGTCGACGCATATCTCAAGGACGGGGCGACGTTCCGCCGCCGAAGGTACAGCCAGTTCCACCTGGCCGACGACCGCCTGGTGCCCAGCGGACAGATCGTGTTCGAGCAGTCCAAGGAGGTGAACTCGCTGTTCGGTGGCGTCCAGCGGCACTTCGAACCGCTCCGTGAGGACGTGGCGGCCTCCGCGTTGCTCGAGACGGTCGTGTTCACCTTCCTGGACAACCTGCCAGGGAAGATCGACCGGTCCGACGCCGCCATAGGCGTCCACCAGATCCGGATCACCGCAGGCCGCGACGAGGCCTCGCTGCCCGCCCCGGAGGGCATCCACGAGGACGGCCACCACTTCGTCGCCCAGGTGCTGATCAATCGCGAGGGCGTCACCGGGGGCGAGTCGCAGCTGTACGACCGCGACCGCAACCCGATCTTCCGGACCACACTGCTCGATCCGCTCGAGTCGATCGTCATCGACGACCGCCGGGTCTTCCACGGCGTCTCCGGCATCACCCCGGCCCCCGGAGCCACGGAGGGCATCCGCGACATGATGCTGATCGACTTCTTCCCGCTCGCAGACTGACCGGGACACCCCGACCGAATGCTCCGCCGAGGCAATGGACTCCTCCCCAAGTCCTCAGCCCCCGGCGGAGCTTCGGCGCGCCCGCGGTGCGCGGACACCGATCAGGTCAAGCTCAGGAACCGGCCCGAACAGAGTTGAGAGAGCAGAGGAGCGTCCCATCCATGCAGTCCATGTCCGAGGCCGAGTGGCGTGCGTTCGCCCTCTCCGGCACCCGAACGGCGAAGCTGGCGACTCACCGTAAGGACGGCCGCCCCCATGTCACACCGGTGTGGTTCCTCCTCGACGAGGCCGAGGACGCCGAGACCGGCCGGCCGCAGGTCCTCTTCACCACGTGGCACGAATCCCTCAAGGCGAAGTCCCTGCGCAGGAACCCCCGGTTCGCACTCTGCATCGACGACCAGGAACCGCCCTACGCATACGTCATGCTCGAATGCACCGCCACCTTCACCGAGGACCCGGCCGACCTCCGCCACTGGGCCACCAGGATCGGCGCCCGCTACATGGGCGCCGACCGGGCCGACCGGTACGGACAGCGAAACTCGGTCCCGGGGGAGTACCTGATCCGCGCCACGATCGACCGGGTGACCGCCTTCACGGGCATCGCGGACTAGATCCTGTCCGAGTCCTGTCCGATGGGCCGGGACCCACCTCCCCCGCGGCGGCCGCGCTGACGTACGCCGACAGGGAGGCGGTCACGACGGCGGGTTGGCCGCCATCCGGCAGGCACCGTTCGCGGCGCCGCCCGGGACGCCGGCCCCGGTCAGGGCACTCACACAGCCTTGCAGGTCGGCGTGCACACCTTGGGTGCATGCCGTTCTGACGGTGTCCGAGACTTCGACGCCCGTCTGCTGGACCATGTTCGTGCAGGCCGGGATGTCCGCGTGGGCGGCGGGAGCGACAAAAATGCCGCCCAGTGCGAGGGTCAGACCGGTGAGGACTCCGGCTGTTCGGGCCGACGTGCGCATGGGAGCCACCTGCTCTCAAGGGTTGGTCGGGGACTCGCGGATTCCAAGGCGCCGAGCAGCGGAAGCGGCCGGTGTACAAGTGTTGTCCCGGGCCCCCGCTCCCGTCGGCTCGGCAGGACCGCCCCTTCTCCGTTCGACGCTAGAACAGTCCACCGCCGCGCGCACTCCGGCCCGGTGGCGGGCGCGACTCTGGAAGCGCCACCGTGCATCCACCGTGGCCCCCCGCAGAAACCCGGTGACAGCCGGACCGCGCCGGACCCGCCCCGCCGTGACCTGGGGTCGGTCCGGCGTTTATGCGTTCGCTACGCGGCCCTCGCTACGGTGCTGTGACCTGCTGAAAAGGCCCTCCCGAGGGAGGGCCTGGCGCGGTGCGGACTGTGTGCCCCCGGCAGGACTCGAACCTGCGGCCAAGCGCTTAGAAGGCGCCTGCTCTATCCACTGAGCTACGGGGGCCGGGTGGTGGCCTCGGCGGCCTGGAGCCCTGGGACCGGGCCGGTCCGTGACCTTGCCGGGACAAGGATAGGGCTCCGATCGCCTCGACCCGGTTGCTTCACCTGCGTGGCACGATGTGGAGGTTCGGTGAAGCGAACCGATAATCGCAGGTGGGTGCGGATCTTGCACTGCTTTTGACGCCTGACGCCCCGGGTGTTGTGCACTCGTTATGCCTGCGCCCCACTCGTCCCCTCTGTCCCGACGGCGTAACCGGCGCGCAGAGACGGCTATACGCTTCAAAATGGCGCCAAAATTGGGCATTCTTCGCATGTGGTGACCATGGACGTACGGCCTCAGCTCATCGACGCACTTTCCGCCCTGCGCGACCGTGTCGCTGCCGTGCGTCTGCCACTCCCGCTTCCTGGGGCGGCACGTGCCCGTCAGACCAGGGTCGAGCTGCTCGCACAGCTCGACGACTACCTGCTTCCCCGGCTGAAGGATCCTGAAGCGCCGCTGCTCGCGGTCGTCGGTGGATCCACCGGGGCCGGGAAGTCGACGCTCGTCAACTCGCTCGTGGGGCGACGGGTCAGCGAGGCCGGGGTGCTGCGGCCGACCACCCGGACCCCTGTCCTTGTCTGCCATCCGGATGATCATCACTGGTTCGCCGGGGTACGCGTACTGCCGCAACTGACCCGGGTCTGGCTGCCGCCACAGGAGTCCGCGGATCCCGGCCTCTGCGACGACCGCGACGGGCTCCGCGAGGACGAGCAGGAGGACGGGACCGCGCTGCGGATCGAGACCGCCGCGAGTCTGCCGCGCGGACTCGCGCTGCTCGACGCCCCGGACATCGACTCGCTCGTCGTACGGAACCGGGTGCTGGCAGCCGAACTCGTCTGCGCCGCCGACATCTGGGTCATGGTCACCACCGCTTCCCGGTACGCCGACGCGGTGCCGTGGCAGATGCTGCGTACGGCAAAGGAGTACGACGCCTCCCTCGTCATCGTGCTCGACCGGGTGCCGCACCAGGTAATCGCCGAAGTGTCGCGGCAGTACGGAGCGCTGCTCACCAGGGCGGGTCTCGGTGAGGTGCCCCGCTTCACCATCCCGGAGCTGCCCGAGTCGGCGGGCGGCGGCAGCGGGCTGCTGCCCACCACAGCGGTCGCACCGCTGCGCTCCTGGCTCGGCCACCGCGTGCACGATCCGGCGGCCCGCCAGCAGGCCGTGGGGCGTACGGCGACCGGGGTCATCGACTCGCTGGACGTACGCATGCCGGAGCTGGCCGGGGCCGTTGCCGCGCAGTACGCGGCGGCCGTGCGGCTCACCGGCGTGGTCGAGGACGCGTACCGGAAGGAAGGCACCCGGGTGCAGCGGCGGCTGCAGAACGGTGGTGTGCTCGCCGGGGACGCCCGCACCCGGTGGCGCGGATACCCGCTCTACAGCTCCTCCGAGGAGCTTCTCGACGCACTGGTGGAGAGCCTGGCCGCGCTCCTGCAGTGCGCTGTCGCCGCCGCCGACGAACAGATCCGCACGACCTGGCGGCACGAGCCGGCAGCCGGTGTCCTCGGGGCCGAGGCCGTCGGCCGTCAGGCCGGGGGGTGGGGGCCGGCCGAGGACATCCGGGGCCGGATCGCCATGGCCGTACGACGATGGCGGCGGGTGCTGGAGGAGCTGGCCGAGGAAGAGGTGCGCCAGCTGGAACGCAGCGCCGCGCCCGACGCCGAGACGGTTGCCGCACTGCTGGCCGCCGCGCTGCTCGGCGGACGCCGGGCCCGCAGCGCCGGGGAACAGCTCGCCGAACGCATCGGCGTCCAGGGGGCCCTGCGACTGCGCGACAAGGGCGGCGCGCTGCTGACCACCTATCTCGACCGGGTGCTGAACGGTGAGCGTGACCGGCGGCTCGCGCCGCTCGACGCGCTCGATGTGACCCCGGAGCCGCAGGCAGAACTGATTGCCGCGCTGTCCGTACTGCAGAAGGAGAGGTGACAGCGTTGACTGTCGTCACTGACCAGGACCACAGCCAGGAACAGGGCCGGGTGCCGGGTCCGGATCCGGACCGGGACATGGACCGCGAGCCGGGGCAGGGCCGCAGTGCGGAAGTCGCGATCCGCAGCGTCCCCGAGCCCGTCGGGCGCTGGGACGACGGGCTCATCGCCCGACGTGCCGCTGCCGCCTCCAAGGAACCCTCCGGGAAATCCGGACCCGGTCCCGATCCCGGCCGCGAGGCCGCCTCCGACGACGTACGGCCCCAGGTCGAGGCGTACGTACCGTCCGGCAGCCCGCTCGGGCCGCGGCTCGACGCGCTGCGTGAGCTCGTCGGACTGTCCAGGGCCCGGCTCGACCAAGCCACCCTCGCCGAAGCGGGGCGCGTACTCGACGAGGCTGCCGCCCGGCAGCGGCTCTCCTCGCGGCACACCGTCGTCGCCATTGCCGGTGCGTCAGGCAGCGGCAAGTCGACCCTCTTCAATTCCCTCGCGGGCGCGCAGATCTCCGACACCGGGCTGCGACGGCCGACCACCGCCGCGCCCATTGCCTGCTCCTGGACCGACGGCGCCGCCGGGCTGCTGGACCGGCTCGCCATTCCCGGACGGCTCAGGCGCAGGCCGTACCAGGGCGGTACGGAAGCGGACGAGGCGCTTCAGGGGCTCGTTCTCGTCGATCTGCCCGACCACGACTCGGCGGCGACCGGGCACCGCGAGCAGGTGGACCGGGTGCTTGCGCTGGTCGACGCGGTGATCTGGGTCGTGGATCCGGAGAAGTACGCGGACGCGGCTCTGCACGAGCGCTATCTGCGGCCGCTGGCCGGGCACGCGGAGGTCACGTTCGTCGTGCTCAACCAGGTGGACCGGCTGCCCGGCGACGCCGCCGACCAGGTTCTCGACGACCTGCGCCGGCTGCTCGACGAGGACGGCATGGCGCTCGGCGAGCACGGCGAACCGGGCGCCACCGTGTTGTCCCTGTCGGCTCTCACCGGCGACGGGGTGGGCGAACTGCGCGAGCTGCTCGGCCGGTTCGTCCAGGAGCGCACGGCCGCGGCGCGCCGGCTCTCCGCCGATGTGGACGCCGTGGCGGCCAGACTGCGGTCGGCGTACGTCGCCGAGGGGCGGCCGGGGCTCGGTGAGTGTGCCCGTGAGGAGTTCGCCGACCGGCTCGCCGAGGCCGTCGGCGCGGCCGCGGCAGGTCAGGCCGCCGAGCGTGAGTGGCGCAGGAACGCCGGGCGGGCCTGCGGGACGCCCTGGCTGCGGCTGTGGCGCTGGTACGAGTCCACCAGGCAGCCGGGAACCATGGACTGGGCAGCAGCGCTGCCCGCGCCGCCGGAGGAGCAGCTCACCGCCCGGCAACGCGTCGAGCAGGCGGTCCGCACGGTGGCGGACGCCGCCGCCGACGGGCTGCCCGGCCCCTGGGCGCAGGCGGTCCGCGAGGCCGCGATGAACGGGGCGGAGGGGTTGCCGGAGGCGCTGGACGAGCTGGCGCAGAAGAGCGGCACGGCGGCGGAGGGCCATGGCAGGGCCGTGGGAGAGGACGAGCGTGCGGGCGAGGATGCGGGGCCTGGCGCGGCGCCCGTCGATGCCGACGGCGGGGCTGCGGTCGCTGCCGCGACTGGATCCGGTGGGGCACACAGCGGGCGGGTGGCCGGCAGGCCGCCGCGGCCCGCGTGGTGGCCCGCCGCCGTGCTGGCACAGGTCTCCATGACGCTGCTTCAGATCTTCGGCGGCCTCTGGCTGATCGGCCAGATCGTCGGCGTGGTCGAACCGGGGCTGCTCACCGCCGCATCGGTGATGATGGCCGGCGTCGTCGGCGGGCCGCTGGTCGAGTGGTCGTGTGCGGCCGCCGCGCGTGGGCCCGCACGGCGGTACGGGCTGGAGGCCGAGCGACGGCTGCGGGAGGCGGCGGCGGCCTGCGGCCGGGCGCGGGTACTCGATCCGGTGGCGGCCGAACTGGTGCGGTACCGCGAGGTGCGGGAGCGGTTCGTGGCGGTGACGGAGTTTTCCACAAGCGGCCGGTAGTCCACAGCCCCGAGCAGGATCCCCGCCTCCCCTTCAGTATGAGATCAGTGACCGCGCGGCAGCGGTCACGGGCGACGAAGGGGAGGCGGAGGCATGAACGAGACCGTGGTGACACTGGTGGGCAACGCGGCGACCGGGGTGGAGTTCCGGGAGACCGTGACCGGCGGAATGGCGCGATTCCGCTTCGCTGTGACGGCCCGCCGTTGGGACCGGGAGAAGCAGTCCTGGACGGACGGGCACACCAGCTTCTACACCGTGTGGGCGTGGCGCACGCTGGCCTCGAATCTCGCGGGTTCGGTCGCTGTGGGAGAACCATTGGTCGTGCACGGTCGGTTGAAGGTGCGCGAGGAGGAACGGGACGGGCAGCGCCGGACGTTCGTGGACATCGAGGCGCTGGCGGTCGGACACGATCTGACACGGGGGACGGCGGCGTTCCGGCGGGTGGTGCGGGGTGATCCGACGCTGACGGCCGGCCCGGGCAGGCGGGGCGGTCCGGCGGAGGAAGAGGAAGAGGGGAAGTCCGGCGGGTTCGGGGGGCCGGTCGAACGGAGGGAGCCTGTTGTGCGGTCCGCGAAGCGGGCGCAGGGGGCGCAGGGGGACAGGGGGGTACAGAGTGAGCGGGGCGCGCGGCGTGGGCAGCGTGGACAGACGGTGCGTCAGGAACAGATCCCAGAGCTGGCGTCGGCGCTGTGACCGGGCCTGTGTGTGCGGAAGTTGTCGGCGATAACGATTCCGAGTCGGAATGGTTGTACGACGGTATGACGGGGGAATACGCATCGCCGTTTCCTTAGGATCTCCCAGTACTCACAGGGCACTTGAGTCGGCTGGCGGGACAAACCCCACACGCGCACCAAGCGCGAGGATCCCGCCCGGAGGGGACATCCGTGTTTTCTGCTTCTTCAGCGACCGCTTCGGCATCCAGTGCGGGGACGAATCCCCCACGGAGACCGGGCATATCCCGGTTGGCCGCATCGGCGGTGGCATCCGGGCTCGTCATAGCCGCCGCTCTCGTCGGCGCAGGCAGCGCGGCCGCCGACGAGGCGCCCCAGCACCAGGGCGGCGCGACCGCTGTCCTGGACGGGTTGAAGACCTACGACCGGGCCGTGCTCCACACGGACGGCAAGAAGCAGGAGCTGGCCGCAGGGCTCTTCGAGATGACCGTCGACGGCGGCGGCAAGCTCAAGACGTACTGCATCGACATTCACAACCCCACCCAGGACCAGGCGAAGTACCTGGAGACCCCCTGGAACCAGACGTCGCTCGGCGCCAACAAGAACGCGGGCAGGATCCGCTGGATCCTGCAGCACTCCTACCCGCAGATCGACGACCTCGCGGCGCTCGCCGAACAGGCCGGCACCGGGCCGCTGACCGAGCAGACCGCGGCGGCGGGCACCCAGGTCGCCATCTGGCGCTACTCGGACAACGCCGATGTCGACGCCTCCGACCAGCAGGCGGAGAAGCTCGCCGACTGGCTGGGAGAGCACGCCGAGGACGTCGCCGAGCCCAAGGCGTCCCTCGCCCTGGACCCGGCAGCGGTCTCCGGTCTGTCCGGTGAGCGGCTCGGGCCGGTCACCGTCCACACCGACGCCGGCCAGGTCTCGGTGACCCCGCCCGCCGACTCCGCCAGCGGCGTCAAGGTCACCGACAAGAGCGGCAAGCCCGTCACCGCCGCCGTCAACGGCGCCGAGCTCTACTTCGACGTCCCGGCGGGTGCCGCCGACGGCACCGCCTCGCTGACCGTGCAGGCCACCACCTCGGTGCCGGTCGGCCGGGCCTTCGCCGGGGTGACCAAGAGCCAGACCCAGATCCTGGCCGGCTCCAGCGAGTCCACGGTCTCCGCGACCGCCACCGCGACCTGGGCCAAGAAGGGTGCAATCCCCGCGATCACCGCGAAGAAGAACTGCGCCAAGGGCGGCGTGGACGTCACCGCGAGCAACGAGGGCGACGAGCCGTTCACCTTCGAGCTGGCCGGTGCCGAGCACACCGTCGAGGCCGGACAGACCGAGACGGTGACCGTCCCGGTCGCCGAGGACCAGGCGTACGACTTCACGATCACCGGTCCCGGCGGGTTCACCAAGACGTTCAAGGGCGTCCTGGACTGCAAGACCACCGGCAGCGGTACCGGCGGCCTCGACACCCAGACCGCCGACCAGCCCGCCCCGGCCACGGCCGGCGGCAGCTCGACCGGGACCGGTGGCGACCTCGCCGAGACCGGCAGCTCCAACGCCACGCCGATCATCGCGGGCATCGCCATCGCACTCGTCGTCATCGGTGGCGGCGCGGTCTTCCTCCTCCGCAAGCGGAAGGCGCCGTCCGCGGGGCAGTCGACCGAGGGATGAGCGGAACGTGACACCTGAGCGGCACATTGTCACGGTGTGCTGCTGACAGCCCCGGTACGCCCACGCGTACCGGGGCTTTCGCGTAACAGAAGCCCCCCGGGCGCCGTCGCAGGTTGCCTAGGCCGTCCTACGTGACAAGGGTGGCCTGCTGCTCCGGCCAGGGCCTGACCTCTGCCAGGCCCTGCACCTCCTCCAACATCTCCTGGTCACCTGGACCGGCACCCGCCGCAGCTGCCGACAACCCACCCCATGGCAGCCCACGGCACCACGCCCCACGGCACCACCGCCCACGACACCATCTGACAAAGCCCTACTGGTCCTGCGGCCGGACCCCGCCCTTGTTCACCACGGACCGCTTCAGTACGGCGTCGGCGCCGAGCAGGGCGCCCTTCTTGCCGATCTCCGTGTTCTTCGTCAGGAAGGTGCGCGAGCCCAGGAAGGAGAGCCCCTTCGGGTTGAAGACCCACTCCGAGCGGGTGGCGTGCCGGGTGTCCTCACGGGCGATGCCCACCCCGTGGCGGCCCAGCGCGTCCACCGCGTCCGGGGCCTCGGTCACCCCGGGGATCAGCGCCGCGGCCTTGTACAGCGCCGCGGCGGTCTCCGGCGGCAGCACGGTCTCTCCGATCAGGTACCCGATCTGCTCGAACACCGCCTGGGCGTGCTCCTGGCCCTCTTCCTTCGGGGTGAGTGCGGTGAGGTGCTCGAGCAGCTTCTGCGGGTCGGTGGGCAGGGCTGCCAGCCAGCGGTAGGTGGGCCGGGTCAGGCCCTCGCGGGTGCCGTCGGTGTCCCCGAACTCGGCGTTGATGGGGAGGGTGTCCCCGTCCTCGCGGATGTAGCCGAGCTTCTTCAGTGGGCCGGGCTTCTGGGCGTACCAGATCTCCCGTTCCTTCAGCGGTCCCGTCACCAGCTTCCCGCTGGTGAGGTCGCTGTCCTGGACCTGGCTGCGCACGTACACGAACTGGTCGTCGCCGACCGGTCCGGCGTCGCTCTTCGCCGCCGCGTCCGAGATCCGGTTCAGCACCAGGGCGACCGGCTGGGCGTTCCCGGCGCGCGCCGAGGCGTTGCCGCCCGCCTCTACCGCCTCCGGTCCGGCGGACGGGTCGTCGCCCCGCGCGGTGTAGCCCGCGATCAGCGCACCGGCCAGGGCCAGCGCCGTGACCGGGGCCAGGAAGGACGGGCGCAGGAGGCCCGGGCGGGCGGGGCGGTCGGCACGGGCCGCGCCCTCCCGGGCCCGGTCCTTGCCTCGGTTCTCGGAGCGGTCGGCGTCATCGTCGATCAGGTTCATCAGGCGTTCCCTGTGGTGCTCGTGGCGGCCCGGCGGAAGGTCGAATCCGGTGGCGGGCGGCAGCAGCCGCGCCAGCTCGGCGCGCTCGTCCCGGCCGTCGTCGGTACCCGTCGTCGCGGTCATCGCGATCCCCCCTCGTTGGGCAGGGCGACGAATGCCGCCCTGCCTCCTACCTCTCCGCGACCGGCCCCGGGTTCCTGCCCGGTTTCCCGCCGCCCCTCCGAAAGCCGGTCCTCCGCGAGCCGTTCGCCTGCCAGCGAGCGCAGCCGGGCCCGGGCCCGGGAGAGCCGGGAGCGTACGGTGCCGACCGGGACGTCCAGCGCGGCCGCCGCCTGGGTGTAGTCCAGCCCGGCCCACACGCAGAGCGCGAGCACCTCGCGCTCGGGCTGCCGGAGCCGGTCGAGCACCTCGCGTACGGCCGCCAGCTCGCGCTGGTGGTCCAGGCGTTCGGCGGAGGTCTCGGCGAAGTCCTCGGTCTCCTTCGGCTTCGGCTGCCGGGCCAGGAACGCGAGGCGGCGGCCGACCCCGCGCCGGTGGTTGCGCGCCCTGTTGGTGGCGATACCGAGGAGCCAGGGGCCCAGCGGACCGCCCTCCGGATCGACCTGGTCGCGGGTGCGCCAGGCGACGAGGAAGGTCTCCGACATGACGTCCTCGGCGGCCGAGAGGTCGCCGGTGAGGCGGCAGGCGTGCTGGTAGACGGTCCTGGCGTAACGGTCGTAGAGATCCGCGAAGGCCTCCCGGTCGCCCGTGCGGATCCGTTCCCGTACGCCGGGGTCTGCCGATGCCCTCAGGTCGTCCGGGGCGGCCCGGTCGCCCGAGTCGCCCGGTGGTTGCGCCGGTCGTGCCGGCTGTTCGATGTGCTCCACGCCCTGTACCTCTCCGCGACCCGCACCGGGTTCCCGTGGCCCGCGTCACAGGGGCGGGGGCCGGGTCCCGCCCGGTGGACGATCCTGCCAACCACCGCTCCGGCCGCCGAAACGGGGGCAGCGTCGACCAGCGACGACCGACAGCGACCGCCCCTCCGGGCTTGATCGTCCGTGCCGCCCTGATCAGGGGGGCTCCGAGGTTCCCGTTTCCGTCCTGGGGTGGACGTCAGGCAAGATGGGGTGTATCTGCCCACACCTCTATTGCTGCCGGACGGTTTCTCTTGGCTGAGTTCATCTACACCATGCGCAAGACGCGCAAGGCGCACGGCGACAAGGTGATCCTCGATGACGTCACCCTGAACTTCCTGCCCGGCGCGAAGATCGGTGTCGTTGGCCCCAACGGTGCCGGTAAGTCCACGGTGCTGAAGATCATGGCGGGCCTGGAGCAGCCGTCCAACGGTGACGCGTTCCTGTCGCCCGGCTTCAGTGTCGGCATCCTCATGCAGGAGCCGCTGCTCGACGAGTCGAAGACCGTGCTGGAGAACGTCCAGGCCGGCGCCGCCGAGATCATGGGCAAGCTCACGCGCTTCAACGAGGTCGCCGAGCTCATGGCGACGGACTACTCGGACGCGCTGATGGAGGAGATGGGCAAGCTCCAGGAGGACCTGGACCACGCCAACGCGTGGGACCTGGACGCCCAGCTGGAGCAGGCCATGGACGCCCTGGGCTGCCCGCCCGGCGACTGGCCGGTCGTCAACCTCTCCGGTGGCGAGAAGCGCCGTGTCGCGCTCTGCAAGCTGCTGATCGAGGCCCCGGACCTGCTCCTGCTCGACGAGCCCACCAACCACCTCGACGCCGAGTCGGTGAACTGGCTGGAGCAGCACCTCTCGAAGTACGCGGGCGCCGTCGTCGCCGTCACGCACGACCGGTACTTCCTGAACAACGTCGCCGAGTGGATCCTCGAGCTGGACCGCGGTCGCGCGCTCCCGTACGAGGGCAACTACTCCACGTACCTCGACAAGAAGGCCACCCGCCTCAAGGTCGAGGGCCGCAAGGACGAGAAGCGCGCCAAGCGGCTCAAGGAAGAGCTGGAGTGGGTCCGCTCCAACGCCAAGGGCCGGCAGACCAAGTCCAAGGCACGTCTCGCCCGGTACGAGGAGATGGCGGCCGAGGCGGACAAGATGCGGAAGCTGGACTTCGAGGAGATCCAGATTCCGCCGGGCCCGCGGCTCGGTTCCATCGTCGTCGAGGTCAACAACCTCTCGAAGGCCTTCGGCGACAAGGTCCTCATCGACGACCTGTCGTTCACGCTGCCGCGCAACGGCATCGTCGGCGTCATCGGTCCGAACGGTGCGGGCAAGACCACCCTGTTCAAGATGATCCAGGGCCTGGAGACGCCGGACTCCGGCGCCATCAAGGTCGGCGAGACCGTCAAGATCTCCTACGTCGACCAGAGCCGCGCCAACATCGACCCCAAGAAGACCCTCTGGGCGGTCGTGTCGGACGAGCTGGACTACATCAACGTCGGCCAGGTCGAGATGCCTTCGCGGGCGTACGTCTCCGCGTTCGGCTTCAAGGGCCCGGACCAGCAGAAGCCGGCCGGTGTCCTCTCCGGTGGTGAGCGCAACCGCCTCAACCTGGCGCTCACGCTCAAGGAGGGCGGCAACCTGCTGCTCCTCGACGAGCCCACCAACGACCTCGACGTCGAGACCCTGTCCTCGCTGGAGAACGCACTCCTGGAGTTCCCGGGCGCCGCAGTGGTCATCTCCCACGACCGCTGGTTCCTGGACCGCGTCGCCACGCACATCCTGGCGTACGAGGGCGAATCCAAGTGGTACTGGTTCGAGGGCAACTTCGAGTCGTACGAGAAGAACAAGGTCGAGCGCCTCGGCGCGGACGCGGCCCGCCCGCACCGCGCCACGTACAAGAAGCTCACGCGAGGCTGATCGTCTTGGCTCGTCACATCTACAGCTGCCCGCTGCGCTGGTCGGACATGGATGCCTTCGGCCACGTCAACAACGTGGTCTTCCTCCGCTACCTGGAGGAGGCGCGCATCGACTTCATGTTCCGGCTGGCGCCGGGGGACGGCTCGCCGTCCTTCGCGGGCGGGTCCGTCGTGGCCCGGCACGAGATCGACTACGTGCGCCCGCTGGTCCACCGGCACGCGCCGGTGACCGTCGAGTCGTGGGTCACGAAGATAGGTGCCGCGTCGCTGACGATCTGCTACGAGATCAAGGACCCGGACCAGGTGTACGTGCGGGCCTCGACCGTCGTCGTCCCGTACAACCTGGCCGAGGAGCGGCCGCGGCGGATCTCCGCGGAGGAGAAACACTTCCTCCAGGAGTTCCTGGCCGAGGAGCCCGCCGCCGCATGACGGTTCCCGTGCAGTTGCTGGAGTTCGCGGACGCGAGGGAGGCGGCGGATCTTGCCGCCTTCCTCGGCCGGCTGCTCCACTACGACCGGGCGGCCGCCGTCCGGCTGCAGGCGGGCGGCGGTGCGCTGGCCGTGTTCGGCAGGCCGCCGTCGTTCGAGGTCCTCGCCATCCGGACGGCGCGGCTGCGCGGCACGCACGACTTCGACATCACCGTGTCCGCCGGTGAACTCCTCGAATCGCTCGACATCGACGGCGGCACCCGCGAGGCACACGGTGCGGGCTCCCTGCCCGCGCCCGTCACCGGGCCGCCGTGGACCGGGGTCCTCCCGCCGCGCGGCGGCTGGTACGAGCAGCCGGGGCTGCCCGACCCCGTCTCCCTGCGCGTCGAGTTGAGCGCAGCGGTGGCGGAGTTCCGCTCCCGCGACGAAGCGCTGCCCGCGGACCGCCGCACCAGGGCGGAACGGGACCTGATCGGCCGTGAGATCTGGTCGCGCACGGTCGGGAACACGGAACTCCCGCTGCGCGCCGTCCACGCCGCCCAGTCCCTCGGCTTCCTCCGCCCGGCCCCGGACTTCCCGGTCGCCCTGCTGGCGTCCGGCCCCTGGCTGCGGCTGCGCACCCCGTTCGGCTCGATCGCGCTGCGCGGTGCGGGCGGCGGCCTCGGCGACCTCGGGGTGTCGGTCGGCGTCCGCTGACGCCGCGTCCCGAGCGGACCCGCGGGTGGGGCGCCCGCTATCCGCGCTGCTGGTCGTCCGGCCACACCCCGATGTGGTCCTGCTCCAGTTCCAGCATCACGCGGTGCTCCATCCCGAGCGTCTCCGTGTACTCGGCGGGCAGTTGCAGCCGCCCCGCGCGGTCGAGCATCGCGTACTCGCGGGCCACTTGGGACTCCTGGCCCGTCGCCGCGTCCACCTCCGTACGGCGCAGCACCTCGGACGACGTACGGCCGTCGCGGATGGCGACCGTACGGCGGACCTCGCCCGCCACCGCCTGGTCGTGGGTGACGATCACGATCGTCGTGCCCAGCTCCTCGTTGGCCCGGCGGAACGCGGCGAAGACCTGCTCGCCCGTCGCCGAGTCCAGTTCGCCGGTAGGTTCGTCGGCGAGCAGCACCGAGGGATTGTTGGCGAGCGCGACCGCGATCGCGACCCGCTGCTGCTGGCCGCCGGACATCTGCGGGGGCCGTCGGTCGCGGCAGTCCGCGACGTCCAGCATCTGCAGCAGCGACTCGGCGCGCGCGGCGCGTTCGCGGCTCCGGCCGCGGCCGCGCAGCTGCATGGGCAGCGTGACGTTCTGGACGGCGGTGAGATAGGGGAGCAGGTTGCGGGCCGTCTGCTGCCAGACGAACCCGACGATGTCCCGGCGGTAGCGGAGCCGTTCCTTCGGGCCCATCGACAGCAGATCGCAGCCCGCGACCTTCGCCGACCCGGCCGTCGGTACGTCGAGGCCCGCCAGAATGTTCATCAGGGTCGACTTGCCGCTGCCGGACGCCCCGACGAGCGCCATCAACTCGCCCTCGGTGACCAGCAGATCGAGGCCCTGGAGGGCCTGCACCTCCACCCCGTCCGCGCTGAAGATGCGGACCAGCCGATCGCAGGCGATCAGCGCGTCGTGCCCGTACGAGGGCCGGTCGCGGCGGGCGGCGGCCCGCTGTTCGAGCTCCGCCAGAGTGGTCTCGGTCGTCGTCGACGTCATCGGGTGTCTCCTGCCCTGAGTTCGGTGATCGATCCACGGCGCCCGGCCCACCAGGCCTGTACGGCTGCCACGGTGGCGGCGAGGGCGACCACGCCGAGCGCCGGCAGCGCCAGCGACCACGGGTCGGCCCGCAGCGGAGCGGTATCGAGTGCGTCGGATCCGGTGCCGCTGGACAGCGCCAGCTGTACCAGGTCGACGCCGGGTGCCAGCAGGGCGATCGTCGACCAGCCGACGAGCAGTCCGCCGACGGCGGCCAGCAGTGCCTGTGGCATCGCCTCGAGGCCGAGGAGCCGCCGGCCCTGCCGGAGAGTTAGGCCCATCGTCCGCAACCGGGCCAGCAGTGCGGTGCGTTCAGGTGCGGTCTGCAGCAGCGACAGCAGTACGGCGAGCAGTGCGTAGCCCGCGCCGGCCGCGATCGCCGCCGCGTAGATCCGCTCGGCGCCGGACTGCATGGGGGTGTCGACGAACGCCGCGCGCTCCTCGGACCGCAGCTGTACGGAGAACGTCGAGCCCGCCCGGTGCGCGGCCGCGCGCAGTGCCTTCGCGTCCGGGGAGCCGCCCGTGACCAGCAGGGTGGTGGTCTGCCGGTGGGTGAGGGACGCGGCGTCGACGATCAGGAAGCCGGCGCTGTCGACCGCCGGTGTGCGCGTCACCGTTCCGACGACGCGCACCTTGAAGTCCCCGGCCTGCGAGTTGATGTCGCGCGGCCGTCCGCCGAGCCGCTCGGCCACGGCCGGTGAGGCGAGGACGGGCAGCACCCGGTCCTTCGACGGCAGCGTGCCCTTCCTGGGCGCCGCGCCGGCGGCCTTCAGCCGGTCTGCGGAAAAGGGTCCGAAACCGGTTGCGCGCGCCAGCTTCGCGTACGTCCCCGGATCGACACCGACCAGCGTGGTGCCCTTCGCGTCCTCGATGCCGGCGTCGTTGGACGGCAGCGGTACGCCGTACTCGATCTGGATCGGCGCCACGTCCTGTACACCGCCCGCCTTCCGTACGTCCCGGACCAGCCGGTCCGGCAGCGGCATCGCATCGCCCTCGCCGCTGATCCGGGCGTCCGCACCGGTGGCCCGCACCGCCGCATCGTCCCGGGCGTCCGCGACGCCCGCCAGCACCGAGCCGCCGAACGCCGCCGTCGTCAGCGCGACCAGCAGCGCCAACAGGGCCGGTGCGCCGCTCACCGACGCGCGCCCGGCACGGGCCAGGGCGAGGAAGCCGACCGCGCCGCGCAACCGCGCGACGGTGCGGGAGGCGAGCCGCAGCGGCAGCGGGTACAGGCGGGCGAGGAGCAGCGCCGCGATCAGTCCGACCAGCACCGGAGCGGCGCTGACCAGGAAGTCCGTACCGCCGCCCGCGGCCGTACCGCGGCGGCGCAGCGCGGCGACCGCGCCGACGGCCAGCACCAGCACGGTGAGTTCGGCAACCGTGCGCCGCCGCGACGGGCGGGCGGTCATCATGTCGTCGCGGGCGCCGTGCAGCTGTGGTCTGCGGTGAAGGAGCGTCGTACCCAGCGGCAGGGCGACACAGACCAGGACGGCGACGGCGGCGGCCCCGACGACCGCGGGCCACAGCCGGGCAGGGCCGACGGCGGCGACGGCGAGCAGAAGACCGAGTGCCGCCGCGGGCACCACCGTCACCGCGGTCTCCGCGAGCAGCCGTCCGCCTATGCCGCGCAACGATCCGCCTCGTGAGCGCATCAGGGCCAGTTCGCCGTGGCGGCGGGCGGCGAGCAGGCCGCCGGTCATCAGCAGCACGACGGCGGCGACGGCGCCGATCCCGACGGCGGCGACCGTGACGACCGGACTGATCGCCGAACGCAACGCGTCGTACCGGTTGAGGACCACGTCCAGATCGGTCGTCAGTGTCGCCGCCGGTCCGGCCAGCGCACGGAGCTTCAGCAGCTCCGGGCCGCTCTCCAGAGAAGCCACCCGGGAACGGAGCCGGTCCACCTCGAGCGCGGTGAGCCGGGAGGCGTCCGGCGCGATCCGCCAGTACGGCTCGGGCGCACCGGTCGTGGAGAGCAGCGCGGGCGCCGCGTCCGGCGGCAGCAACAGGGCGGCTATCCAGTAGTAGAGCGGGGGACCCTTGGTGTTCGTCGGGACCAGCGCCGGGGTACGCAGCAGGCGCTCGAACGACCAGTAGGCGGCATCCGGAAGCTTCGGGGCGACTATGCCGGTGATCCGTACGGTCAGCGGCTCCTCGCCCCGGGTCGGTACCGCGATCGTCGAACCCACCTTGAGCCCCAGGGCCTTCGCGGTCCCTTCGGTGACCGCGGCCTCGACCTCCGTGGCGGTGGTGGTGACCTCGCCGTGGACGGTGGGCCAGGCGCCGTCGCGCAGCGTGGCGTGGGACGGCAGGGCCGAGGGGGTGGCGTACGTCAGCTTGGGATCGAGCCCATAGGGCCGGGGCAGCCATTTCTCCCCGGCGGCGATCGGCTCCGTCGTGCGGATGCCGTACGAGGACTGGAAGGCGTCGGCGCGCACCGGTTCGGGCAGCCCGGCCAGCACCTTGCGGTGGACCGCGCCGAGCGTCGCCTTGCGCACCGCGGCCGCGCGCTCCGCCTCTACTCCCAGGGCGGGCGGCGGAGCGGTCAGCTCCAGGACGCTGCGCCGGGGGTCCTCGACGACCAGGTCGTGGCGCAGCCCTTTGCTCTCGTACGTGTCGACGGCACGTGGGAACGCGGCGGCGAGGAACGCTGTGACCAGCACCAGCAACCCGAGCGCGCAGGCGGCCGCGGGCGCGGTACGCAGCCGGGTCCGGACCCACGGGGCACAGGCCGCGGCCCGGGCGACGCCTGCGGAACGGCCTCTGTCGGAACGTGAGCTCATGTCAGTTGTCCCCCTGGTGGCGCAACGAAGTCACCGGGTCGGCGCGGCGCAGGGCGATCGCCGCCACGATCAGCAGCGGCAGCGCGGCGACGCCCGCCAGCAGTGCGGCGACCTGCCCGGCCGGCAGCTGCACCAGTACGGGCGGCACCGGCTGGGCGGCCTGCCCGGTCAGCACGATGAGTGGCACGACGGCCCTGGTCAGTACGGCCCCGAGCGCGAACCCGACCAGCAGCGCGATGGCGATCAGCACGCCCTGCTCGGCGGCGATCATCCGGGCCGGCCCGCGGCGCGGTGCCCCCAGCGCCCGCAGCACGGCGAATTCGGCGGACCGTTCGCGCTGCGATCCGACAGCGCTCACCGCGAAGCCGACCGCTGCCAGCGCGGCGGCGACGACCGCCACAGCGAGCAGCGCGGACTGCGGCCCGGCGCCCAGCGGGTCGCCCAGCAGATCCCGGGCCACCTCGTCGCGGACGAGGACCTGCGCGGGGTCGGTGTCGGGCTGCGCACGGAGAGCGGCGGCGACCTTCCCGGCCTGGCCCGGGTCGGTGCTCAGCCACCATTCGGTGGCGGTGAGGACCGCGTCCGGGCGGTCTGCGAAGACCTGGCCGAGGGCCCTGAGGTCGAGCAGCAGCGCGCCGCCGTCCCGGAGCCGGGACGTCTCGGCGGCAGCGGCGGTGGCGACGCCCGGCCCGGTGGTGGGCAGCTGACGGGCCGTCCGCACGATCTTCACCCGGACCGTTTCGCCGGCCAGCGTGACATCGACTTCCTGCCCCGGCTTCGCCCCGGACGCCTTCAGATAGGCGTCGGTGGCGACCCCGCGGAGCGGCGGGGCCTCGGCGCGGGGCGCAGCGGCCCGCAGATTGAGGGTCGGCACCCCGTAGCCCGTGTCCTCGACCGAAACGGACCCGGTGTCGTATCGGAGCGTCAGCGGGTCCCGGTCGGAGGCGGTCGCGTGGACGGCGGCGCCCGGCTGCGTCTCGTTGAGCAGACTGGTGGTCAGGGCACCCTGCCAGTCGAACCCGGCCGGAACGGGGACCGGCCGCTCGGTGCCGTCCGCGGTCAGGGTCCGCAGCCGGCTCACGGTGAGCAGGTGCGTCTCGGCATGCTCGACGGGCTGCCTGCTGTCCAGCTCGAACCCGGTCACGGCCAGCTCACCGGCGGCCGCCACCGCGAGCGACAGGGGATGCGCCCGGCCGTCGGCCGGTACGGGGCCGACGAGCACCTGGTACGGCAGGCCGTAGCGGTCCTCCAGCTCCACGGTGACCAACGGGACCATGCCGGACGGCGACGCCCGGTGCGGTGCGGAGGGCACGGTGATCCGCAGGTCGAACCGGATCTCCCTGCTGCCCTTCGGCAGCAGCAGACCGGTCCGGGCGGTCTTCGGCGGTTCGAGCGCGCTGAGCAGCCGGTCCACCGGTTCGCCGGCGAGATCGTCGCGCATCAGCATCCGCTCGTCGGCGTGCGCGGTGTCCAGAGCGACCACATCCGCCGTGCGGTCGCCGGACAGATCCACCTTCGTACGGAACGCGGGCGCCGCCTCCCGTACCCCCGGCAGCTGTGCGTACGCCCCGGCCTTCGCCGGATCGCCGTTGATTCCGCCGACCATGCGCACCGACGTGCCGGTCCTGAAGTCGGCCTGGTCGCCCTGCGAACGATCCCAGGAGGCGCTCTGCCCGATCGCCAGCATCCCCATCGCGGAAGCCAGGACCAGCAGCAGCACCGGTCCGGCGCCGCGCAGCGGACGGCGGCTGAACTGCCAGCCGGCCAGCGCGGTGGACAGCCCCCGACCGCCCGCCGCACGACGTTCCGCCAGCCTGGCCGCGGGCGGCAGCAGCCGCAGCGTCAGCACGGTGCCCGCGAGCAGCAGCAGCGCGGGTGCGGCGACGAGCAGCGGGTCGACGCCGAGATCGCCCTCCCGGTCACCGCTGAGCGCACCGCTGCCGGAGCTCCCGGTCTGCCGGTCGAGCTGCCAGTACGCCACCGCAGCGATCAGCAGCAGTCCGATGTCGGCGCCCGCGCGCACCGGCCCGGGCAGCGCGGCGGCCCGGGTGCGGCTGCGCGCCCCCGCGCTTGCGGCCAGCGCGGGGGCGACGACGGCCAGTGCACAGGCCAGCGCGACGGCGGCGGCCACCAGCCACACGGTGCCGGTCGCGCCCGCGTCGAGCCGCAGCCCGAGCCGGGTCAACTCACTGCGGTCCGCCAGCAGCCGGGTCAGCGGCCCGGCCAGCAGCGGGGCGATGACGGCGGCGGGCAGCGCCAGCAGCAGCGCCTCGATCGCGGCGAGCGAGGTGATCCGTCCGCGCGAACCGCCGCGGGCCCGCAGCAGTTCCGTCTCCCCGCCGCGCTCACTGCTCAGCAACCGGGCCACGAGCAGCAGCGCATAACC
This sequence comes from Streptomyces sp. NBC_01717, assembly GCF_036248255.1. NCBI lineage: Bacteria > Bacillati > Actinomycetota > Actinomycetes > Kitasatosporales > Streptomycetaceae > Streptomyces > Streptomyces sp. NBC_01717. The sequence continues at coordinate 6,089,461 of NZ_CP109178.1, forward strand.
GGCGAGCAGCACCAGCTGCACGGCGACGATCATCAGGGTCGAACGGGACACCAGCAGCGCCCGGTCGATCTGGTCGAGGACGGTGGGCAGCGAGGTCTGCGCGAGGGCCCCGTCCTTGAACTCCGGGGAGGCGAGGAGCGCCTTCGGGCCCCTGGTCGATGCGGTGTGCAGCGCCTGGATGCGGTCCGTGGTGACGGTACGGAAGTCTGCGACGGCCAGCCACGACATCTCGCCCGAGCTGATCCGCCCGGAGTCGAGCACGGCGGGATCGGTGAGCAGCGGACCGTATGTGGTGAAGACGACCTTGCGGATGCCGCGCCCGCCGAGCTCGTCCAACTGCCAGTACGGGTCGGCCTGGTCGGCCGCCTTGTAGAGGCCGGTGATCAGGACCGGCAGCCTGGCGCCGTCGGCGAGCCGGTCGGTGAGCGTGAGTCGCGCGCCGGGCTTCAGCTTCAGGACATCGGCGGCGACGGAGGGCAGGGCCACCTCGACGGGGGCGCCGCTCCTCCCGCTCCCGGCGCCTGGCATGCGGCCGGCGGTGAGACGGACGCGGCTGCGGTCGAGCGAGGCGAACCGGGTGAGATCCGGATCGCCGCGCCGGGCCGCCGGAGCCTGCAGGCTGCGCGGCAGGGCGTACGGCCCCGAGGCCTTCAGCGTCCGTACGGTCACCGCCAGCCCGTCGAACGTCTCACGGGCGGCCTTGCGCGCGGTTGCGTCGGCCGCTTCCTGCTGCTCGCGCTCCACCTGCGCGGAGATGACGAGCGAGGCGGACGCGGCGGAACGGTGGGTGAGCGTGTGGCGCAGGGCCGCGTCGCCGATGGAGCCGGAGAAGGCGGTGAGTGCCGCCAGCACGGATGTGGTGAGCAGGACGGCCAGCACGGCTGCGGCGAGAAGGAGCCGATGCGCCCTCACCCGCAGAAAGACGAACCCCGTCACCTGGCCCCCTCGACACTGTCACCCCGCACGCCCCCCGACGCTCCCAGGATGCTTTCAGAGCGCACCCACCTCTGGAAACCGCTTGCCCGTGCACCTTGATGGGATCGTGACCGTTATGCGGTGGCGGAGCACCGCATTCCGCACAGCACATGGGTATAAGAGGGGGAGAAAGGTACGGGACGGTAGAAAAGGGAGAACGGGGCTGGACCGTCAGCCCTCGGTGTTCACCATCGAGGCAGCGGCGTACGTGAGGTAGTCCCACAGCTGCCGCTCATGCTGCGGGGACAGCCCGAGCTCATCGAGAGCCACCCGCATCCGGCCCAGCCAGGCATCGTGCGCGGCCCGGTCCACCCGGAACGGGACGTGCCGCATCCGCAGCCGTGGGTGACCGCGCTGCTCGCTGTACGTCCGGGGGCCACCCCAGTACTGGATCAGGAACAGCGTGAACCGCTCCTCGGCCGGCCCCAGATCCTCCTCCGGATACATCGGCCGCAGCAGCGGGTCCTCGGCAACCCCCTGGTAGAAGCGGTGGACCAGGCGCCGGAAGGTCTCCTCGCCGCCGACCTGCTCGTAGAAGGTCTGCTCCTGAAGCGTGTCGTGCGGATTCTCTGTCACCCGTCCATGGTCGCAGACGCACCGGCCGAGGACCTGGGTCCTAGGACCCGGGCCCGGACAGCCGCTGTGCGCCTCGTCGCTTCCGGGGGGCGCGAGCGGGAGAGTGGAGGCATGGGCCCATACCTGGATCAGTTCTCGGAGGCCGGCGCCGAGGCCCGGTGGGCGATGGTGCGGGAAATGGTCGCGCGCGGTGCGTTGAAGGACCCCGCCTGGCGTGCCGCGTTCGAGGAGGTGCCGCGCCATCTGTTCGTGCCGTACTACTTCGTTACCGGGACCGGCGGGCCCCAGCGGCTCTGGCGCGAGGACCCCGACCCGGCCCGGCGGGCCCGGTGGCTGCACGGGGCATACGCGGACGAGGCGCTGGCCACCCGGATCCGGGACGGTGAACTCGTCTCGTCGAGCAGTCAGCCGTCGCTGATGGCCCGGATGCTGGAGGAGCTGGAGATGACGGACGGCATGACCGTCCTGGAGATCGGTGCGGGCACCGGCTACAACGCCGCGCTGCTCGCCCACCGCCTCGGCGACGACGCGGTGACCACCATCGACCTCGATCCGGAGATCACGGAGTCGGCCCGCCGACATCTCGCGGCGGCCGGCCACCACCCGGCGGTGATCACCGGGGACGGGGCGCGGGGCTGCCCCGAGCGGGGCCCGTACGACCGGATCATCGCGACCTGCACCCTGCCGTCCGTACCGCAGGCATGGCTGGCGCAGTGCCGGCCGGGGGCGCGGATCCTGGCGCCGTTCGCCACCGGTCTGATCCTGCTGGGGGTGCGGGAGACTCCGCACGGGAGGTGTGCCGAGGGGCGGTTCCTGTACACGCCCGCGTTCTTCGTGCCACTGCGCGGGGCGGTGCCGCCGGTGCGCCACCCGCACACCGCAGGACTGCCGAGGCGGGTGGCCGAGGACGAGTTGTTCCTGTTCATGCTGACGCTGACCGGGTCCACTCTCGACCCGCGCGAGGCCCTCTCCCTCTGGCAGCGGGAGGGGCGCCCCGAGCGGGCGAGGTTCGGCGTCACGGTCCGGGACGGGCGGCAGTGGGCCTGGCTGGACGACCCGGAGGGGCCGTACGCCTGGCCACTGCCCGCCGACCTCACGGACTGAGCGTTCCGGTCAGCCGCGCCGGATGGTGATCGTCGTCCATGCCCCGACGTGCACCTGGTCGCCGTCCTGGAGCGGAACGGGGACGTAGGGCTGGATCGGGTCCTCGGCGCCGTTCAGCGTGGTGCCGTTCGTGGAGTTCTGGTCGACCACGGCCCAGCTTCCGTCGGGCTGCTGCACCAGCACCGCGTGCTGGTGCGAGACCCCCGGGTCCTCCGGCGGCACGGACAGATCGACATCGGGGGACTCGCCGGTGCTGTGCCGACGACGGCCGATGGTGACCTGGTTGCCGGTGAGTGGAAGGCGCTGCTCCGGGGAGTACGCGGGCAGGTTGAGCCCGGTCGCCTCGGGGCCGCTGCGCTGCATCATCGCCAGGAAGTACTCACGGTCCGGGGCGATGACCGCCGTCCAGTTCGCGGGAGCCTGGTTCGGGACCTGGCTCTGGAAGGGCGGCGGCTGCTGCTGCCTCGGTGCCTGCGGTGCCTGCGGTGCCTGGGGCTGCGAGGGCGGCGGCAGCATCCAGTCGTCACCGCCCGGCTGCTGGACCTGTGGCTGCGGCGGCGCGGTCTGCTGCTGGAAGGACGGCGGAGGCGGCGGACCCTGCCGCAGGAACGGGTTCGGCGGCTGCTGCGGACCCGGTCCAGGAGGACCCGGGTGGCTGCCGGGACCGGACAGCGGCTCGGCCGGACGGTTCACCTGGGACGGCCGCGAGCTCTGGTATTCGAACGGATCGCGCTGCTGCGGCGGCGGAGGCGGAGGGCTTTGCTGCGCCTGGAAGCCGGGCGGCAGGTTCAGACCGGGCACCGGTCCGCCGGCACCCGGGCCACCTGGACCCCCGTGCTGCGGGGCCAGCGGGGTGTACGACGTCGCCGTGTTCGTGAGGAAGTTCCACCGGCACTCCTCGCAGAACGGCGCCATCGCCTCTCGCGGGGTGCGGCACTGCGGGCAGAGCTCCGCCTGCTGCGTCGCATCGGGGCCGGGGCCCTGCGGGTAGCCGTAACCGGGTGCGGGCGGCGGGGGAGGCGGCGGTGGGACTGCGCCCGCAGGCGCGCCCGCGCCGGCCATGCGATGGCCGCAGACCTCGCACCAGTCGTCGGAACCCGACTGGTGTCCGTTCGGGCAGGTCGGCATGTCGGCGCTTCCCCCTCTCCTCGTCCGGCCCCGGGGGCCGTCGTCTCTGTTGCTTCGCCAGGTCGCAGAGCCGGCCGGCTGCCGGTCGGCCATCAGGTCACTTCTTCACGCGGACGGTCTTGGTGGAGCGCGTTTCGAGGGTCATCTCGTCGGCCTCCGCCACCTTCGCCTTCAGTCGCACAGTACCTGTCGCCGCGTCCACGACGTCCACCACCTTCGAAAGCAGTTTCGCAGTGTCAGCGTTCCCGGAGGCCGATGCCAGCTGCACCGCGCGGCCCAATTTCGCCGTCGCTCCGTCGAAATCTCCCGACTTGCGCGCATCGAGCCCCTGTTGGATGACTTGCGCCAGTTCCGCCTGGCCCGTGTAGTGCGCGACCTGCGGATTGATCGAGGTGGACGCCACCATGTCGTCGGTCCACACCGCCCGCACCAACCCGTGCGAAAGCGTCTGCGGAGCCGCCGTCCCCGACGGGTCGGGGAGGATCAACGAGACGCGGGCCGCGAGCATTTCCTGCCCGATCCCGGCCTCCGGCACCTGTACACACACGTGGTAGTCGCGGGACTCGTCGCCCCAGGACCCGGTCGGGTAGTCCCCGGCGCGCGGGCCCACCTCGGTGCGGCGGTCGGTCAGATCGGCGACCGTCGGCGCGACCTGCTTCACGAACTTGATCTCGACTCCGACGGGCGTCCAGAGCCGCAGCGCCACGTCCGCGACCTCCTTGCCCATCGCGTTCTCCATCATCTGCGTGAAGTCCGCGGCGAGCCCCGCCGGATCGGCGACGATGTCCACGGTTCCGAGCAGCGCGGAGGCTATGGCTGTGACTTCTTTCACCTCCCAGTCGGTGCCGACGCCGCGCGCGTCACAGGTGAAACGGCCCGCGCACGCCTCGAGCGCGTCCGCCAGGTCCTGGGGCGACTCGTGCTCGTTGCGGCCGTCGGTGAGCAGGATCCCGTGCCGGATGTCCACATCGGCGGCGCCGAGCAGCCGGTCGGCCAGCCGCAGCCAGGTGCCGATCGCCGTACCGCCGCCCGCACTGAGCCGACGAAGTGCCTCCTTCGCCTGGGCCCTGGTCTGTGCGTCGGCGGTGGCGAGGCGGCCGTTGCCCGGGTAGACCTCTTTGGCGACGTGCGTACCGCCGACCACGGCGAACGACGTACCGTCGCGCAGGGTGTCGATGGCCGCGGCCGTCGCGTCGCGGGCGTTGCGCATCTTCGTCGGCGGATAGTCCATCGAACCGGAACAGTCCACCATGATCACCACGGCGGCGTTCGGCCCCCGCCCCGGCACATGGACGGGCGAGGCGGTCGCACCGGTCAGCGGGACGCCACCGGTGGTGCCGCCACCGGTCGACGTGACCGTGACGATCGCGTTGACGTCGCGGCCGCCCTCCGGCAGATATTCGTTCTGGTACACCTCGACGGAGAACTGCGGCACGTGGGACTTGGAGAAGTTGGCCATCTGATCGGCTCCTGGCGAAGGTGGCAGAGCTGGCAAAGGTCGCAGTGCGCGAGCGGACGGGACGGAACCGGACTCAACAGGACTCAAGCGGTGCTGTAGGCCGATCCTGCCCCTTGCGGAGGTACGGCGAACGGCAGCAGAGCCACTGTTACGTTGTCGTGGCCCCCACCGTCGAGCGCGTGACCCACCAGCACCTGGGCTCCGTGCAGCGGTCGTTCGTGCGCGTCCGGGGGGACGACGGCGGCCATTTCGGCGGCCGACTCCGCGTAGTTCCACAGCCCGTCCGTGCACACCACCACCAGACCCGGCCGGTCCGGTTTGAACGAAGCGGTGTGCGGCTCCAGTTCGTACGCATCGGCGCCGAGCCAGCCCGTGATGGCGTGGGCGCGTTCGTCCGCGTACGCCTCGGCCTCGTTCATCAGGCCCGTCGCCACCATCTGCGCGGCCCAGGAGTCGTCCTCGGTGAGCCGGGCGGGCGGGGTGGTGCGGTCGTCCGGCACCCAGTAGACGCGGCTGTCGCCGACCCAGCCGACGACCAGCAGGCCGCCCGCCATGACCGCGCCGACCAGCGTGCAGGCCGGGGCGTTCTGATGGTGGTGCGGATCGTGCTCCTGGGCCCGGCCGTCGTCGTGGGCCAGCGAGTTGACCGACTCGGCGGCGGCGACGATCGCCTCGTGCATCGCCTGCTGCGGGTGGGCGCCGCGCGGCAGCGACTCCAGCAGCGACTCGTTGGCGGCGATCGCGGCGGCGGCGGAGGCCTCGTCGGGGCGGCTCGCGGAGGAGACGCCGTCGCAGACGATCGCGACGACGGCCGGTGAGCCGTCCGGCAGGGCGGTCGTCGACACCGCGAACGAGTCCTCGTTGCGGTGATGGCGCAGCCCCCGGTCGCTGACGGCGGCCACCGAACCGAGCTCCTGCTCCATGTGGTCGCGCTCGCGGGGCTGGGCGTGACCGCAGTTCTCGCAGTAGCCGTCGGGGTCGACATGACCGGCGCGGCAGGCGACGCACAGCTTGGTGCCGTCCGGCGGGGTGAGGGCCGGCTCCGGGAAGGCGGCGCCCGCGGAGGTACGGGGGTCGGGGGCGACGGGAGCCGCCAGCTCGAAGTCACCTGAGCCGGAGCCCGGGCCGGAGACCGAGGCGGCGCCTGAACCGGAGCCCGAGTCGGAGCTCAGCCCCGCGCCCGAGGCGTTCGGACGGTCGAAGCGGACCCCTGCGGGAGCATGAACCGGTGCACCGCCCGGCGCGGGCGGCTCGGACCGGCCGGTCACGGGGCCGGCCGACCACTCGACCGAACCCGAAGTCGCCGCGGTGGGCGCGCCCGGCCCGGAGGCCGCCGTGCCTCCCGGCGCACCGCCCTCCACGGGCGCGGCCATCGCGATCGTCGGGTGGTCCTCCGGCGGCGCCGGTACGACCGACAGGTCGTACCCGCACGCACCGCAGAACAGGTCGCCCGATTCCAGCGGCTCCTCGCAGTTCGGACACCTCGACAAGGCGGTCTCCTGGTGCATCTGCGACATCTTCACACCCACGTCCGGGGGCGGAAGCGGTTGGCCCGCTCCACCAGTTCGATCCTCTCGTCGCCACGCTGCGCAAGCCGGGCGAGCATCCGGTACGAACGCTCAAGACCGAAACGCAGCCCGCGTTCGTCCACCTCGCTGCCGAGCAGCATCCTCGGTCCGGCAGGAGCTCGGTACTGCGGGGAGTCCGGCCGGTCCATGGGGCTTCCGGAGAGTACCCAGTCCAGCGCCGTCCCCAGCACCTCGGTCGACAACTGCTCACGGCGCACCGCGTCCAGTCCGAAACTCTGCAGCCCGGACACCTGGTCGGCGGCGGCCGTCAGATCGGCGATCAGCGGCTCGTGCGGGGCCCGTTCACGCAGCCGGGCCCGTACGGCGGCGACCCGGGCGGCCGTGTAGTGGATCGAGGCCTCGGGCACGGACTCCAGCGTCCGTACGGCCCCGGCCCGGTCCCCGGCCGCCATCTGCACCCGGGCCAGGCCGAACGCGGCGCTGACGAAGCTCGGGTCCGTCGTCCACACCAGGCGGTAGTACTCGGCGGCGTTGTCCAGCTGGCCGAGGACCTCCGCACAGATGCCCAGCGCCAGCTTGGGAGCGGGCTCACCGGGGAACGCGTCGTAGACCGCGTCGAACGACAGCGCGGCGGTCTCGTTGTCACCCGTCACCAGCGAGGCGATCCCGCGGTACCAGACGACCCGCCAGTCGTCCGGGTACTGCGCCTCCAGACCGGTCAAGGTCTGCCCGGCGGCGCCCAGTTCGTTCATCTCCAGGCGGGCGCGCAGTTCCCGAAGTCTGGTCTCCAGCGAGGCGGCGGGTACGGCCTGCAATGCGGCAATCAGTTCGGCGGGTGCGGATGCCATCAGTCCGGCGAGGAAGCCCGCATTGGGGTCGCTCGCGTCCACCCGCGGTACGGGCAGCGCGAGCGAGGTGGCCCGCGCGTCGAGCCCGGCCAGCCGTGGCACGCCCGGAGCGGAGGTCCCCGGCAGCGCGCCGGGGACGACCGGTGCGGGAGCGACCCGGGGCGCCGGAATGGCCGCCTGCGTCTGTGCGTACGGGGCAGGGGTGCCGTTGCCGCCCCGTACGTGCGTGGCGGACGCCGGCAGCGGTGCGGCCCCCTGAGCCGACTGCCCGGGAACGAACGGCGACGCACCGGGCGCCACATGCCCGACCGTCGCCGGCGGGGCCACCGGAACCCCGCCGAACGCCGCAACCGGACTCCGGTCCCTCCCCCTGCGCCGCCCGGTCGGCTCCGTCCGTACCCCGAGCCGCGAGACATCGTCCGTCAGCTCGGCGAACAACTGCGTGTCCGTGACCCGTAGTTCCGTGCCGAACAGCGTCGAGAGCGCCGGTCGCGGCCGCCCCGTCTGCAGCGCCACGACCTCCCGCAACACCCCCGTCAGCTGCTCGGCCATCTCCGATGCCGAGGCGAACCGTCTCGCCGGATCCGGATCCGTGGCCCGCACCAGCAGCCGGTAGAACGACTCGTACGTCCGGAACACCTCGATGTTGTCCGGGTCCGGCAGCGAGTCCACGAAGACGTTCGTGTAGCCCTGGAAGTCGAAGGTGAGCACCGCGAGCGTCCGCGCGACCGTGTACAGGTCGGAGGCGACCGACGGGCCGACCTCCGCGACCTCCGGCGCCTGATAGCCCACCGTGCCGTAGATGGCCGACTCCTCGTCGTCCATCCTGCGCACCGCACCCATGTCGATCAGCTTGAGCTGGTCCTCGGTCTGGATCGCGTTGTCGACCTTGAAGTCGCAGTACAGCAGGTTGCGGCTGTGCAGATGGCCGAGCGCCTCCAGCGCCTCGATGCCGTAGGCGCAGGCCTGCTCGACCGGCAGCGGATCCCGCTTCCCGGAGGGGGTACGGCGCTCGTTCGCGATCTCCTTGAGCGCCTTGCCGCCGACGTACTCCATCACGATGTAGCCGTCGAGCGAGCCGGTGCGCTGGTCGAGATGCTCGACGAAGTTGTAGATCCGGACGATGTTGGAGTGCTCGATCTCGGCGAGGAAGCGGCGCTCCGAGATCGCGGCCGCCATCGCGTCCTGGTCGCCGGTGTCCAGCAGGCCCTTGAGGACCACCCAACGGTCCGAGACCGCACGGTCCACCGCGAGATAGACCCAGCCGAGCCCGCCGTGCGCCAGACAGCCCGCCACCTCGTACTGGCCGTGCACGATGTCGCCGCCGTGCAGCTTCGGTACGAAGGAGTACGGGTGGCCGCACTTGGTGCAGAACCCCTCGGTCCGGCCCGGCCGTTCACCACGGGACCGGCCCACCGGGGCCCCGCAGTCGGAGCGCGAACAGAACCGTTTCCGCTCCGGCACCTCCGGGTTCTCCATCACCGCTGAGCGCGGGTCGGGGCGCGGCACGTCCGGCACCTGCACCAGACCCGCTCCCAGCCGGTTGCGCCCGGACGCCCCCGTCGACGTACCGGAGGAGCGCACCGACACCGAGCGGGACGTGGCGCTGCCCGACAGGGAGCGCGACAGCCGCCCCGACACCGAACGCCGCGAGGTCGACGAGCGGGCCGAGGAGCGCGCGGAGGCCCGGGACGACGCCCGCGAACCGCTCCGCGCCGAGCTGCTGTTGCTGCCCTTGCCGCTCGCACCGCCGGCCGCGATGCCGGTGGGCGGCGAGCTCAACATCCCCGTCGGCGAGACGACCGGAGCCAGACCGCAGGTGTCGCAGTACAGCTCACCGCCGCCCATGTCCTCGTAATTGCCCTCGCACGAGGGGCGCTGGCACTGCGTACTCATGGTCTGTCCCCCTGTTCGCCCCGCCGCAGCAGCGGCCCGTTCGCCCTGCCCGTACTCGTACGCCTGCTCATCGGCGGTCCTCCGGTGCGAACGGCCGGCGCGGGTTCAGCAGCTCCGCCACCGCCTCCTGGTACCGCAGCACCGCCTGCGCGGCGACCCGCAGATCGCACGGCGCGCTCCACAGCATGCGGCGCGCCGCGTCGTACCGCTCGATCAGTACCGGGTCCTCCGCCAGGCCGTGCCGGGCGACCTTCGCCTTGTACGCGTCCAGCCGGCCGCGCAACTCCGCCCGGACCGCCAGCGGCGCGGTGACCGCGGTCAGCGACTCGCGGGCGCGCAGCAGTTCGTCCTCGGCCTCCCGCTCCAGAGACTCCAGCAGCGGTGAGAGCCGGTGCCACTGGGCGTGCCTGCGGTACTCCGACGCGGCGGCCAGCCGCTCCTGGAGGGCCGTCGGCGGGCCACTGACCGCGGGCACCTCGGAGGCGGCGATCTTCGCCAGCACCTCGCCGCGCGCCGAGCGGGCCTCGGCCAGCGTGCGGTCCGCGCGGGAGAGCACGTCGCGCAACTGGACGAGGCGCTGCTCGGCGTCCTGCCGGACCGCAAGGACCGCCTCGATCTCGCGACGCACGTCGTCCAGGGCACGGGCCGCCCGGTCGTAGCGCGCGGTGTCCGGACGGCCGCCGCCGGGCGCCGCGCTGCCGGGGCCCGGCAGCCAGAACGCCAGCGGATCGGAGATCACCTGCACCCGCAGAGTGGTCAGCTCATGGGTGATCGACTCCAGGTCGTCGCCCGCCGGATGCTCTCCGGGCCGTACGCCGACGGAGTGCGCAAGCGAACGCGTACGGCGCAGCTCGGCGGCGAGCAGATCTATCCGGGCGGGCAGCGCGGACCAGACGGAGTCGGAGGCGACGACCATGTCCAGCGAGCGTGCGTACAGATCGTTCATCCGGGCGACCAGCTCCTCGAGCGAGAACCGCTCGGAGAGCTTGGCCGGGCCGGTGATGGACGGGTCGGCCCGGGTGGCGGTGGACGCCATCGTGACGCTCTGGCCGCGCAGCAGTTCGGTCAGCGCCAGCAGGTCGTCATGGTTGGGGGAGCGCCGCCTGGCCCGGATCTCACGGGCCTGCTCGATCGCTGCGGCGTAGGCGTCGAAATACCCCCACAGCAGCGTGATCGACTGCTCGGTGGTGGCCCAGCGCTCCTTGGTGACACCGGTCAGGTCGGCGCCCTCCAGGAGCCGGCGGCCGGCATGGTCCTGCAGGGCGAGGAGCGAGGTCTCGATCGCCTCGTGCTCCGCACCGAGCCGGGCCAGCGCACGGTCCGCCTCGTCCCGGTCCAGGACCGGGCCGGGGGGCTTCCCCGCATAGCCGGGGAAGGGGCCCGCGACGCCCATCGATCACCTCTCTGCTCTCCCTGCCGGGCCGGGCCCGGCAGGATCAAGGACTAGTTGCTCCGGTACTTGGGCGCAGGCGGCGCCGATATCCCGGGCAGTCCGCTCGCCAGCCACTTCCGGTACGACACCATCCAGGGGCTGTCCTCGCCCCCCTTGCGGTAGTCGACCAGCACCTGATTGACCCGGGCCACCAGGTCGTCCGCTCCGTGCTTCGTGGCCACGCCGTAGTACTCGGTGGTGAACGGCTTGTCGCCCTTGAGGACGACGGCCGGGTCCTGGGCGGCCTGGCCCGCCGCCAGCGCGTTGTCGGTGACCACCGCGTCGACCTCGCCCAACTGCAGCCGGACCAGGCAGTCCAACTGGTTGGGGACGGTGAGCTGGTCCTCGTCCGCCTCGGTGCCGTCGTGCAGGTCCTTGAACTTGGCGCCGAACGACTGCTTCTCCAGTGCCTCGTACGCGGTGGAACCCTCCGCGGTGCAGACCCGCTTGCCGGCCAGGGACTTGTCGTACCCCGTGATCGGCGAGTCCTTCGGCGCGAGGACCTGCTGACCGGCCTGGAAGTAGGCCGTGGAGAACGAGACCTGGTCCAGTCGGCTGCAGTTGATCGTCATCGTCCGGACGACGACGTCGACCTTGTCGTTCTCCAGGGCGGCGATGCGCTGGTTGGTGGGGATGGCACGGAAGATCACCTTGTCCGGGTCGCCCAGGATGTTCTGTGCGATGGCCCGCACCAGATCGATGTCGAACCCTTCGAGCTTCCCGGTCTCCGGGTTGCGGTAGCCCCAGCGGAAGCTGTTCTGGTCGACGCCGGCGATCAGCTTCCCGCGCTCCTTGATCTTCTCGATGCCCGGCCCGTCGTCGCTCGACGGCTGCAGGCTCGCCTCCGGGTCCGTGCAGTCGTCGGCGCTGGCCGGCACCGCCGTGGCCGTACCCGGCCCGGAGACACCGATGCCGAACGGCCCGGAGCCGCCGTGCGAGAGCGGCAGCAGGGTGAGCGACGCCGTGACCGCGCAGGCCACGGCCATCCCCGTCACCCCGCCCCAGCCGCGCAGCCTGCCCCGGGTGGAAATGGTCCTGGTCATCGTTCCCCCTCTCACCGGTACTCCGACAGTCTGCGGTTGACCCCGACGATCGCGGCGACCGCGGCCAGTACGGCGAGAGCCGCCGCCCCGATCGGCAGCCCGCCCAGCGCCCCGCGCCCGTCCTCGGCGGCCCGGGTGAACTCGCCCTGCTCATGGGCGAGTGCCTTCTCCAGCGCCTCGTCCACCCGGTTGAAGGACTCCCCCGTGGAGTTCCTGGGCCCGATGATCTGCTTCAGGGCGCCCTCGTAGTCGCCGTTGTCGTCGGTCGTGCGGGCGGTCCGGTGGCGGCCCTGCCACTCGGAGACACCGCTGATGGCATCCGCCACCGGCCCGCTCCCCTGGGAGTCGTCGGCGAGCTTCCTGGCCGTCCCCAGCTCTTCGCGGAGGGCCTTCATGCCCGTGGTGTAGTCGGTCTGGTACTTGTCGTTCTTGCCGTCCGCCGTCAGCACGGCGCCGCGGGCGACGAGGGTGAGGTTCTCATTGGCGCGCGCCTTCAGTGAGTTGATCCGCGCGTGATTGAGCACATCGAGGGACTGCTGCCCGTGCACATTGGCGTCCTGCAGTTCGGACCGCGCGACCGTGTGCCCCACGCCCAGCCACAGCAGCAGCACCGTCGACGCGGCGGTTGCGGCGAGCAGCCCGTGGTTGAAGACCCGGTTCGTCCTGCGGTAGTTGCGCCGCTGCGCCCAGAACAGCGCACCCAGCGCCACGACACCGAGGCCCAGCGAGAGGAACGGCCACGCTCTCGCGGAGTCGTTGTCCTGGTCGAGCCGGCCGGTCTCGGCCGTGTACAGCCGCTCGGCGGCCGGCAGCAGCTCGGTGGACATCTTCTGGTTCGCGTACCGGAGATAGGCGCCGCCCAGAGGCAGCCCCTGCCGGTTGTTGGCGCGGGCACGCTCGATCAGGCCGGTGTACCGGGGGAGTTCTTCGTTGAGCTTGGTGATCTCCTGGCCCGACGGCGACGACGCGTCCGTGGTGGACGCCGCCTTCACGAGCAGCCTGGAAGCGTCCTTGATGTCCTTCTCGTACCGCTCGTGGACATCGCGCGGCTCCTGCGCCCCCGCGAGGAATCCGCTTGCCGCCGCAGTGTCCGCATCGGCCAGCGAACGGTAGATGTTCGCCGCCTCGGCGCTCAGTGGCTGGCTGCGGCTCACCACGTCGTCGGTGGCGGCCGCCCGGCCGGAGATCTCGAACGCCGTCACGGCCCCGAACGCGATGACGAGTACGGCCAGCGCGGCCCCGATGATCTGGAGCCTGCCCGGTTCGGTCGTCGCCGCGGCCCTCAGCCGCGCCGTCGACCCGGACCAGGCGCTGCGACGCGGCGCGGGTACCGACGCAGGTACGGGCGCGGGCGGTTGGGCCGACGCGTGCTCCGGCGCCGTGCGCACATTCGGCGGGTATGTCACGTGACCTCCCCCTCGGTCGCTGACGGTGGCCCGCCCCCCGGCCGATCGGAGGACTGGTGCCCGGCCAGAAGTATGGCCGCAGGGACTGACATCCACACCAGGAACACCTGGATCCTGCACCGGGCCACGGATGCACACGCATTCGATCAAGGACGGCGCCGTCGATCAAGACGATCGGCGGAGCAGTCCCCGAAGCGGACCGATCTCCCCATCCATGAACACGTTCGGGACAACTGATCGGTTCCCGTACGCAAGGGGCGTCCTGCAGCACAATGGCCACAGGACGCCCGTCCGCGTTCGAGATGTTCCCGATGTTCCCGGTGCGTCAGCCGTACTGCGCACGGAGCCGGTTGTGCACCTCCGGCGCCGCCCCCGTCCGGTCCAGGCCCAGCAGTCCGGCGCCCAGCACCGGCGGCTCCGCCACCACCCGGATCACCGCCTTCGGGGCGCGTACCGCGAGGAGTTCGGCGATCGCGTCGTCCAACTGCGGGTGACGGGCCGCCAGCACGCTGCCGCCCAGCACCACCGGTGCCTCCTCGTCCAGCAGCCCGAGGCGGGTCAGCGCGACCGCCGCCATCGCGACGACCTCCTCCGCGAGCCGGTGCACCAGAGCACGCGCCACCGGGTCCCCGGCGGCACCGGTCGCGAACAGCACCGGCGTCAGCTCGTGCCGGCGCTCGAGCTCGATGTGTCCCAGGTGCACCGCCTCGATCAGCGCGTACATCGAGTCGAGCCCGAAGTGGGCGGGGAGTGTGCGGGCCAGCTCCGTCGGCTCCCCGCGCCCGTCCTCGGACCGCGAGGCGAACCACATGGCCTCCTCGGCGAGACCCGAACCGCCGCCCCAGTCGCCGGAGATCCGGCCGATCGCGGGGAAGCGGGCGGTCCGCCCGTCCGGCACCATGCCGACACAGTTGATCCCCGCGCCGCAGACGACGGCCACGCCCCGGGGCTCGTCGACACCCGCGCGCAGGATCGCGAAGGTGTCATTGCGGACCTCGACCGTGCCGCCCCAGCCACGGTCCCGCAGCGCCTCGGCCAACTCCCGTTCCTCGACCGGGAGATCGGCATTGGCGAGACAGGCCGACACATGGCCGACGGAGTCGACGGGGCCGGCGCTCTCACGCGCTTTCGCCAGCGCGTCGTCGAGCGTCGCGCCGAGGACGTCCACTGCCGCCGCGACGGAGACGGCCTGCGGCTGGAAACCGCCCCCGCGCGCCGTGCTCAGCACCGTTCCATCCGGTCCGATCAGTGCCACATCGGTCTTGCTGTTCCCCGCGTCGATGGCGAGGACGGCGGCGTTCACGCCCACGCGAGGTGCTCCCGGTTGTGTGCGATCAGCTTGTCGGTGAGTGCCTCGGCGTACTCGAACTGGCCGATCAGGGGGTGGGCGAGGAGTGCCTTGAAGACCCGGTCCCGGCCGCCGCGCAGGGCGGCTTCCAGGGCGAGGTCCTCGTACGCCGTCACGTGGGAGATCAGGCCGGCGTACAGCGGGTCCAGCTCGGGTACGGCGAGTGGTGTGGCGCCGGTGCCGTCGACGCGGGCCTGTACCTCGATCACGGCGTCGTCGGGCAGGAACGGCAGCGTCCCCTTGTTGTAGGTGTTGACCACCTGCACCGCGGAGCCGCCGGAGCCCAGCAGTGAGGACGCCAGGTCCACGGCCGCCTCGGAGTAGAACGCGCCGCCGCGTCTGGCGAGCAGCGCGGGCTTCTCGTCCAGTGCCGGGTCGCCGTACAGGGCGAGGAGTTCCTTCTCCATCGCGGCTACCTCGGCCGCGCGGGACGGCTTGGTGCCGAGCTCGCGTACGACCTCGTCGTGTGCGTAGAAGTACCGCAGGTAGTAGGAGGGGACGACGCCGAGCCGGTCGACGATCGCGCGGGGCATGTGCAGATCGTCGGCGATCGTGTCGCCGTGCTCGGCGAGCAGCTTCGGCAGCAGGTTCTCGCCGTCCGGGCCGCCGAGCCGGACCCCGAGTTCCCACGTCAGGTGGTTGAGCCCGACGTGGTCGAGGTGCACTTCGCCGGGGGTGACGTCGAGCAGTGCGGCGAACTTGCGCTGGAAGCCGATCGCCACGTTGCACAGGCCGACGGCCTTGTGGCCGGCTTGGAGCAGGGCCCGGGTCACGATGCCGACCGGGTTGGTGAAGTCGATGATCCAGGCGTCGGGGTTGGTGCGGCGGACGCGTTCGGCGATGTCGAGGACGACGGGGACGGTGCGCAGGGCTTTGGCGAGGCCGCCGGCTCCGGTGGTCTCCTGGCCGATGCAGCCGCACTCCAGGGGCCAGGTCTCGTCCTGGTTGCGGGCGGCCTGGCCGCCGACGCGCAGCTGGAGCAGGACCGCGTCGGCGTCGGCGACGCCCGCGTCGATGTCCGAGGTGGTGACGATGCGGCCCGGGTGGCCCTGCTTGGCGAAGATCCGGCGGGCGAGGCCGCCGACGAGTTCGAGGCGGTCGGCCGCCGGGTCGACGAGCACCAGCTCCTCGACGGGGAGTGTGTCCCGCAGCCGGGCGAAGCCGTCGATCAGTTCAGGTGTGTAGGTGGACCCGCCACCAACTACTGCGAGCTTCATGTCAGCCCTTCACTCCGGTCAGTGTGACGCCCTCGACGAAAGCCTTCTGAGCGAAGAAGAAGACGAGGATCACGGGGGCCATGACCAGTGCGGTCGCGGCCATGGTCAGGTTCCAGTCGGTGTGGTGTGCGCCCTTGAAGGACTCCAGTCCGTAACTGAGCGTCCAGGCGGCCGGGTTCTCGGAGGCGTAGATCTGCGGCCCGAAGTAGTCGTTCCAGGCGTAGAAGAACTGGAACAGCGCGACGGCGGCGATGCCCGGCCTGGCCATCGGCACCACGACCTTCAGCAGGGTGCGCAGTTCGCCGCAGCCGTCGACCTTCGCCGCGTCGAGGTACTCGTTCGGGATGGTCAGCAGGAACTGCCTCAGCAGGAAGATGGAGAACGCGTCACCGAAGGCCATCGGGATGATCAGCGGCCAGAGCGTCCCGGACATGTCCAACTGCTTCGCCCAGAACAGGTACATCGGGATGACGACGACCTGCGGCGGCAGCATCATCATCGAGATGACGAGCATCAGCGACAGCTGCCGGCCGCGGAAGCGGAATTTGGCGAGCGCGTAGGCCACGGGCAGCGACGACACGACCGTGAGGACGGTGCCGAGCCCCGCGTACAGCAGGGTGTTCTTCCACCAGGTCAGGAAGCCCGGGGTGTCGAACACCCTCCGGTAGTTGCTCCACTCGAAGGGGTGCGGCCACAGATCGCGGGTCAGCGCCTGCTGGTCGCTCATCAGCGAGGTGAGGAACAGGAAGACGAACGGCAGCACGAAGAAGAGCGCGGCCGCGACGCCGAGCGTGTGCACGGCGATCCAGTTCAGCAGCGCCTTGCGGCGTGCGACGCGCTCGGCCGGGGTGACCGGCCCGGCGGACGGGTCGGCGGCCTTGAAGGTGTCGAGAGCCTGCGCCACGTCACTCACCTGCCTGGATCAGCCCGCTGCGGCGCCGCATCAGCAGTGCGGTGAACGCCATGGCGAGTACGAACAGAACGAGCGCGACCACACAGGCGGACCCGTAGTCGAAACGCTGGAAGCCGAGGTTGTAGACGAGCTGCGGAAGCGTCAGTGTCGACTTGTCGGGATAGCCCGGTTCGAACTGCTGCCCTGATCCGCCCATCACACCCGAGGCGACCTTCCCCGCCACGAGTGGCTGGGTGTAGTACTGCATCGTCTGGATGATCCCGGTGACCACGGCGAACATCACGATCGGCGAGATGTTCGGCAGCGTGACGAAGCGGAACCGCTGGAACGAGGTCGCCCCGTCCAGCTCCGCCGCCTCGTACTGCTCCTTCGGTACGTCGAGCAGCGCGGCCATGAAGATCACCATCAGGTCGCCCACCCCCCACACCGCGAGCGCGGTCAGGGCCGGCTTGGACCAGGCGGCGTCGGTGAACCAGCCCGGCGTGGGCAGCCCCAGATCGCCGAGGATCGAATTGACCGGCCCCGTACCCGGGTTGAGCAGGAAGACGAAGCCCAGGGTCGCCGCGACCGGCGGAGCCAGATACGGCAGGTAGAACAGGGTGCGGAAGACACCGGTACCCGTCTTGATCCTGGTGATCAGCAGGCCGACGCCGAGACCGAAGACGACCCGGCAGCTGACCATCACCACGACCAGCCAGAGGGTGTTGCGCAGGGCGGGCCAGAACAGCGGGTAGTCGTTGAAGACGTACGACCAGTTCTTCAGCCCGTTGAACTCCGGTGCTGCGAAACCGTCGTAGTGGGTGAAGGAGAAATAGAGCGTGGAGATCAGCGGGTAGGCGAAGAAGACGCAGAACCCGATCAGCCACGGCGACATGAAGGCCGCCGTCCGCAGTGCCGCTTTTCTGCGCTTCGCGACAAGGGTCGCCGTGCGGCGCTTCGAACGGAGTGTGTACGTGGTCATCGCGGTGCTACTTCGCCTGTGCGATGGCTGCGTCGATCTCCTTGGCGGTCTTCTCCAGACCCGCCTTGATGTCCGTCTGCTTGCCCTTCTCGATGTCGAATCCGAGGTTCTGCAGGGACACCAGGTACGCGCCGCCGTTCACCGAGGGCGGGGTGGTGGTGCTGTCGGGGTTCGCGGCGATGTCCAGGAAGGTCTTGAACCGCGGGTCGTACTTCAGCTTCGGCGACTTCAGGGCTGCCATCGTCGACGGCACATTGTGAATGGCGTTGGCGAAGGCGACCACCGCGTCGGTGTCGGTCGTCATGAACTTCACCAGCTCCCACGCCGCGTTCTGCTGGGTGGAGGTGGACGCGATACCGGCGATGGTGCCGGTCAGGTAGCCCTTGCCGTACGTGTCGGCCTCGTCGTCGGCGACGGGCATCGGGGCCACCCCGATCTCGAACTTCGGCTTGGTGTCCTCGGCCATGCCGAGCCGCCACTCACCGTCCAGCTGCATGGCCACCTGGCCGGTGTGGAACGGGTGCTTGGCGCCCCACTCGTCACCGAACGAGGTGCGGTACTTCTCCAGCTTCGCGTAGCCGCCCAGGTCGTCGACCAGCTTCTTCTGCGTGGTGAGCATGGACGCGAAGGCCGGGTCCTCGGCGATGTTCGACTTGCCGTCTGCGTCGAAGTACGTCGGGTTCCAGCCGCCGAGGTAGTGCTCGGTCGTCGACTCGTAGCCGTGGTAGTTCGGCATGAAGCCGAGCTGCTCGTACGAGTCGCCCTTGCTCTTCGTCAGCTTCTTGGCGTCCTCGGCCAGTTCCGACCAGGTCTTCGGCGGAGCGGTGATCCCGGCGGCCTTGAACGCGTCCTTGTTGTAGTACAGCCCGTACGCGTCACCGAGCAGCGGCAGCGTGCAGCGCACCCCGTCGTACTGGGTGTACTCGTTCATCGCCTTCGGGAACGTCTTGTCGGGGTCGATCCCGTCCTTCTTGAGGAAGGAGTTCAGATCGACGAAGGCCTTGGACGAGCAGAACTTGCCCACATTGTTCGTGGTGAACGAGGAGACCACGTCGGGGGCCTTCGAACCGCCCGCCCGCAGAGCCTGGTTGATCTTGTCGTCGGTCATGTTGCCGACGACCTTCACATGGATGTTCGGGTGCGCCTTCTCGAAGGCGTCGACGGTGGCCTGAATGGCCTTGACCTCACCCGGGGCACTCCAGCCGTGCCAGAAGTTGATGGTCGTCTCCTTGGACGGATCATCACTGGCGCCGTTGCTGCTCTGACCGGTACAGGCAGAGGCGAAGAGGGATATCGCGGCGGTCGCGGCGAGCGCGACGGCCGTCTTCCGGCGGTTTCCGGACATGGCAGTGTCTCCCGATGGGTTGGGGCGGGGAAGAGGCTGGGACTGCGAACGTGCGGGTCTGTGAAGGTGCGGGTCCGCGTGCGGACGGCCGCGGCAGGGGATCAGCGTGAGGTGTCGAAGACTTCGTCACGGGTCGTGGCGAGGGCGCTCTCCAGCGCTCCGCGCAGTACGGGCCGCTGGGTCACGGCGCCGGTGATCAGCCGGGGCCGGGAGGCCGCCAGCTCGGCGAGTTCCGCCTGCACCCGCTCGCGCAACGGTTCGCCACCGACCGTTATCAACTCGCCGGAGAGCACCACGAGTTCGGGGTCGAGTACGGCGATCATGGAGGCCAGTCCGGTCGCGAGCCCGGTGGCGAACAGATCGAGGAGGCGGGGGTACGGGCCGTCCTCGCCGCGCTCCGCGGCCTCGGCGGCCCGGGCGATCAGGCCGGCCGCGACCTCATGGTGGGTGCCGTCCGCGCGGCTCAGCTCGTCGTCTATGCCGAGCTGCCCGGCCAGCCGGGACAGTACCTGCGCGCCCGCCAGTTCCTGGAAGCCGCCCGAGTTCGCCTTGGTGACCTGGCGGACCAGCGGGGCGCCGGGCACCGGCAGGAAGCCGACCTCACCGGCGCCGCCGGTGAAGCCGCGGTGCAGCCGTCCGTTGATGACGAGGGCGGCGCCGAGCCCCTCCTCGTTCCACAGCAGGACGAAGTCGTCGTGTCCACGGGCCGCCCCGAGCCGCTGCTCGGCCACGGCGACGAGGTTCACATCGTTCTCGTACTCGACCGGCATCGGCAGGAACGCGGCCAGCTCGTCGAGCAGTGTGGGGGAATGCCAGCCGGGCAGGTGGGAGGCGTACCGCAGCCGTCCGGTGCCGGGGTCGAAGGCGCCCGGTGTGCCGATGACCACCCGGTGCACCTCGGCGCGGGTGAGCCCGGCGTCCTTGACCGCGCCGTCCAGCGCCTCGGTCACCTGCCGCACCACGCTGTCGGCGCGCCGGCCGGGGGTGCGCAGCTCGAACTCACCGACCGTCTCACCGGTCACATCGGCGACGGCGGCGACGATCCGCTGGGCGTTCACATCGAGTCCGGCGACATGGGCAGCCCGGGCGTTCACCGCGTACAGCTGGGCGTTGGGTCCCGGGCGTCCCGCGACGGTGCCGGTGGCGACGACCAGACCGGCCGCCTCCAGTCGGGCCAGCAGCTGCGAGGCGGTGGGCTTGGAGAGGCCCGTCAGCTTGCCGATCCTGGTCCGGGAGAGGGGGCCGTGCTCCAGCAGCAGGTCGAGGGCGGCCCGGTCGTTCATGGCCCGCAGGACGCGGGGGGTACCCGGTGTTGTTCCGGCCATGAGCACCTGCCCTCTGTTAGGAAACTTTCCTATTCGGTGAGAGGACGGTATGGCGCACGTCACCAGCCCGTCAATGGGCAGGGCTCCGCTGGCAACCAAAGCGTTACCTGGGGGGCCGGTCAAGGCGCTTTCACGCCGAAGGGCGCCCGGCGTGGCTCCTTGCGGGCCGGGCCGGACGCCCTTGGATCCGGGGTTCTACTTGCCCGGGCTCGACGGCGGGGTGATCGGCGACGTGGCCAGCGACTGCGGCGACGTCGTCGACGAGTACGCCGACGGGGCAGCCATTGCGGCCGTCGGGTCCGCCGCCGACGCCTCGTCCGGCTGTGCCGGTACGCCGCCGACCATCCGGATGCCCGCCTCGTCGAAGGCCCCCTTGATCCGCCAGCGCAGCTCGCGCTCCACGCCCAGGGACTTGCCCGGCATCGTCTTCGCCGTCACCCGGACCGTCATCGAGTCGAGGAGCACGGAGTCCAGGCCGAGGACCTCCACCGGACCCCACAGGCGCTCGTTCCACGGGTCCTCCTTGGCCATCCGCGCGGCCGCCTCGGTGATCACCGTGCGTACCCGGTCGAGATCCTCCGTGGGGCGCACCTGCACGTCGAGCCCGGCGGTCGACCAGCCCTGGCTGAGGTTGCCGATCCTCTTCACCTCGCCGTTGCGGACGTACCAGATCTCGCCATTGTCACCGCGCAGCTTGGTGACCCGCAGCCCGACCTCGATGACCTCGCCGGAGGCGACACCCGCGTCGATGGTGTCGCCGACGCCGTACTGGTCCTCCAGGATCATGAAGACGCCGGAGAGGAAGTCGGTGACGAGGTTGCGCGCGCCGAAGCCGAGCGCCACGCCGGCGACACCGGCGGAGGCGAGCAGCGGGGCCAGATCGATCTGGAACGCCCCCAGGATCATCAGGGCGGCCGTACCGAGGATCAGGAACGAGGCGACCGACCGGAGTACGGACCCGATGGCCTCGGAGCGCTGACGGCGACGTTCCGCATTGACCAGCAGCCCGCCGAGCGCGGTGCCCTCGACGGCCTGGGCGCTGCGGTTCATCCGCTCGATGAGCTTGCTGAGAGCACGACGGATCGCGATGCGCAACACGATCGCGATCGCCGCGATGAGAAGGATGCGAAGACCGGTGTTCAGCCAGGTGGACCAGTTCTCCTCCACCCAGCCCGCGGCATCGCCCGCCTGCTTGGCGGCTTCGTCCAGCGAGCCGCCCGGCTCGGGCGACGGGGCAGCGGCCAGCAGCGCTGACAGAGACACGGCGGAACCTCCAAATGGGCGAGGGCTGACCAACCACACTAACGGGGCATCCGGAGTGCTCCGTTGCCGTGACGGAGGGGAGAGACCCGTTTGGACCGGGGATACAGAAGGTGTGGGGGCCGGAGCCGAATCAGGGCGCCGGGCCGGGTGTGGCCGATCGCACACCGGGCCGGAGCCGCCGCGGCGGCGGCCCCGAACCGCCTGATCCGGGGTCTTCGGGGGGTGCGCGCGACAGCGGGCCGGGGAAAATCCTTCCGGCCCGTTACTCGCACGTGGTGGCGCTTCCACCAGGCAGGAGGAGAGACTGAGATCGGATCGTCCCGGCGCGAGCCACGCGCCGCCGGCGTACAAGGAGGCATCAACCGTGCCGCATGTCCTGGTTCTCAATGCGTCGTACGAGCCGCTCGGCGTCGTACCGCTCCGCCGCGCGCTCGTCCTCGTCCTCGAGAACAAGGCCATCTGCCTCGAGGAGTCCGGCGCCTTCATGCACAGTGCCACCCGTGCTGTACCGGCACCCAGCGTCGTCCGCCTGAAGCGGTTCGTACGGGTCCCCTACCGGGGGCCCGTTCCACTCACCCGCCGGGCGCTCTTCGCCAGGGACGGCGGCCGCTGCATGTACTGCGGCGCCGCCGCGACCAGCGTCGACCATGTCATTCCACGCAGCCGTGGTGGCCAGCACGCCTGGGACAACGTGGTGGCGGCCTGCCGCCGCTGCAACCACGTCAAGGCCGACCGCCATCTGCCGGAGCTCGGCTGGCGGCTGCACCAACAGCCCGCGCCGCCGACCGGTCTCGCGTGGCGCATCATCGGGACGGGGCACAGGGACCCGCGATGGCTGCCGTACCTGCAACCGTTCGGCGCGGACGACGCAATGGCCCGGATCGATGGCATTTCAGCCTGACGATCCGGGCTTCTGCGTCTCCAGAGGGGTGCGGATCCGCGGAGCGCCACGCGCTACGTGAACCGCAGCTCCGCGGGGTGCGCCGCGCGCCGCAGCAGCGGCAGCGATGTCGCCGCGGCCAGCAGGCATGCGGCGTACACCACCACAGGTACGAGCAGCGGGAGCATCGAGGGCACGGAGCCGGGTGCAGCGAGGGCGGCGTACGCGAGGTGGACCGCCATGCCCCCGATGCCTGCGAGCAGGACCGCGGGGGCCAGTGGGAGCGCGGTCTCCAGGAGGAGAGTCCTGGCCAGCACCGCGTGCGGTACTCCGGCCGCGGCCTGGGCGGCGAGTCCTCTACGGCGAGTGGCAAGGGACTCGGCGGTGCCCACGGCGAGGCCGAAGAGGCTGATGACCAGGGCCACCAGGACGGCGGCCCCGGCGAGGTCGATACCGGTGGTGTAGAAATCGAGGTCGTCCGCCGAGTAGTCGCCCCCGCGCAACCCGGCGAGCAGCACTTCCCGTACCCCCACGAAGGCCACGCCGACGACGGTCACCAGCAGCAGTGCGGCATGGGTACGCGCGGCGGCCCACGGGTCGTCCCTGAGGCGGCCCGCGGCGATCAGTACCGCGGGACTTTTCGCACGGACCGTCAGCCGTCGGCCCATGAAGGCGGCCGAGGCCCCGGCCGCCCAGACCGCACCGGCTCCGGTGAGGAACACCACGGCGAACACCAGCAGCGGGAACGACGCCGCGTCGAGGCCGCTGCCCTGGAGGACGAGGAGGAAAGCCGCCGCGGCGATCAGCACCGTCGGAATCAGGAGCGCGAGCAGCGTCCGGTGCCCGCGCTCCGGCCGTACCCGGCGTACCCAGCCGAGCGGCGAGGCGACGACGCGGCGCAGTGCGAGCGCGCTCACCAGTGCGGCGACCACCGGCACGACGACAACGACCACCACGAAAGCCGCCCAGGCCGACGGGGGCGGTGTGTGGCCGGAGCCGGTGAGGACTGCGGCGAAGACGGCGAATCCGCCGACCGATCCCGCCAGACACGCCAACGCGGACTCCAGTGCGGAGATGCGCCGCACCTGCGCGGGTGACGCCCCGGCGAGCCGCAGCCCGGCCATCCGCCGGTCGCGGTGCACGGCGCCGATGCGGGCGCACTGGCCGAGGAAACCGAGCACTGGGACGAGCAGGAGCAGCAGCGTGACCACCACACCGGCGCGCTGGCCGGGCTGGTTCAGCAGGCCGTGCCCGTACGGGATGGAGACCTGCCCCGAGACAGCGGCGACTGCGATCGCCGCGAGGGCGAAGCCCGTGGCGAGCAGGGCGCCCACCGCGGTGAGCGAGATCCGCCACCACTCACGGCGGTCGGAGCCGCGCGTCAGGATCCAGGCGATGCGGGCGTCAGCCTTCATGGTGAGCGACCTCCTGGGCGGTGAACTGCGCCGTGCCGGAGTGGACGGCCCCGTCCCGCAGCCACACCTCCCGGTCCGCGTACGCCGCGATCTGTGCGTCATGTGTGATCAACAGCACCGCGGTGCCGGACTCGCGGGCGGCGTGCACCAGAGCGGTCATCACCTGCTCCCCGGCGAGCGAGTCGAGCGCGCCGGTCGGCTCGTCCGCGAAGACGGCCTTCGGCCCCGTCACCAACGCCCGTGCCAGTGCGACCCGTTGACTCTGGCCGCCACTCAGCTCGCCCGGCCGCAGACAGGCCTGTTCGCGCACGCCGAAGCGCTCCAGCCACTCGTCCGCCCGACTCTGCGCCTCGGCGCGTGCGGTCCCCGCGAGCAGCAGGGGCAGCGCCACGTTGTCGAGCGCGGTGAGCTCGGGGATCAGCTGCCCGAACTGGAACACCACGCCGAAGTCGGTTCGCCGCAGCTCGCTGAGGCGCGCCTCCGGCATCCGGTCGAGCCGCTCCTGTCCGTACGAGACCGAACCCTCGTCGGGACGGACGATCCCGGCCAGGCAGTGCAGCAGCGTGGACTTTCCGCTGCCGCTGGCGCCGGTGACGGCGAGAATCTCACCTGCGTGGAGGTCGACCGACGCGCCGCGCAGCGCCTGGGCGGCTCTCCCGTACGACTTCTTCAGGCCTGTGGCCGTGAGCAGGGGCGCTGTCGCCCGGGAGGGCTGCTCGGGTTGCGTACTCATGCTGTGTCGACCTCCGCGGTCAGGGTGGCGAGACGGGTCGCTGTGGTGGTCATCCACCGCACGTCGGCGTCCAGATGGGCGAGGGCGTAGTCGGCGGAGAGCACCGTGCTGAGGTCGGTGCCCGGCGTTGTCTTGAGTTCGGTCAGTTCGCGCATGCGCGCCATGTGGGCGGCACGCTGGGCCTGGAGGTACGCGGCTGCGTCGGACGTGCGGTCACCGCCACCGGCGGCAGCCGCGACCAGGATCGAGACGACGACCTTGGCGAAGATCTCGTTCGTCACGAAAGGCGCCGGCGGGGTGACCTCGTCGGCCCACCTGGCGAGTTCGCGTGACCCTTCGGCCGTGGAGCGGTAGAGGGTGCGCTCGGGGCCACCGTCGGAATCGGTGCCTTCGACGGCGGCCAGACCGTCACGCACCAGGCGTTGCAGGGTGGTGTAGACCTGCCCGTAGGCCAGTGGGCGGGCCTGCGGGAAGCGTTCGTCGTACCGCCGTTTGAGGTCGTAGCCGTGTCTGGAACCTCCGGCGAGCAGTCCCAGAAGGACATGGCGGGTGCTCATGAGGCGGACTATATACTCGGTATATGTACTGAGTGAATACTTGACGGTGGGCAACTACCGCAGGAGTGGTGAACCACTCGTGTTTCAGGGGAGTTCGTGCCGGACGCGTGCGGCTACTCCGCGACGGCGTACGCCTCCACCGACCAGAGCGAGTAGCCGAACTCGGTGCCCCGGCCGTCGCCCTGAATCCTGAGGAAACGGGTGTCCTTCGCGTCCATCCGGACGGACTCGCGGCCGCCCTTGCCGTCCCGGACGGTCGCCGCCGTACGCCAGGTGCGGCCGTCCGCGGAGACCTGAACGCGGTAGCGGGAGGCGTACGCGTCCTGCCACTGCAGCACCACCTGGCCGATCCTGGCGGGCTCCGCCAGCTCCGCCTGCCACCAGGCGCCGTCCTCGGCCGGGGACGACCAGCGGGTGGTGGGATCGCCGTCGGAGGCGGCCGTGGCCGGGAAGTCCGGGGTCTCGTCGCCGGACGAGGAGGCGGTGGCGGTGCGGACCAGGTCGGGGCCGGCGGTGCGCGGGTAGGCCCGGACGGTGAGGGTGCTCTCCTCGCCACCGAATCTGAAGGGCACCTCGTACTCGCCGGCCGGGGTGTTCGCCGGGACCGTGATCTCCACCGGGACGTCGGTACGGGACCCGCGCGGCACCGTCGTCCGACCGGGGACGGACACCTTGATGCCCTTCGGGGCCTTCGCGGTGAGTGCGCCGCGCACCGCGGTGGGGCGGCGGGCGGCGAGCCGTGCCTGGACCCGCTGCGGCCTGCCGCCGATCTCCGCGTCGGTCTCGCCGCGTACGAGATCGAGCCAGGCGGCGGGTTCGTCGCCGAACCACGGCACGAGGGCGCGTACCCGGGGGGCTTCGGGTGCGGTGACGGTTCCGGAGACGATCGGCGGCAGCGTGCCCGCGCTCGCGCCCGGGGCCGTCGCCAAGGAGCCCGTGGGCCAGATCAGCCGGATCGCGTCGGTTCTGAGGCCCTCGGCCGCGGTCTGGGTCCAGCCGGTCCGCGACACCGGGCCGAGGCTGCGCCAGCCCTCGCCCGGCACATGGGCCTGCAGCGTCGCGTCCGCCCCCACCCCGGGAACGGTCATCGCGGTCACGGCCTCCATCGGGCGCGCGCGTTTCAGCCGGACCGTATAGCTGCCCGGGGCCTCGGTCACCGTTCCGGCGTCCCGGTCCGCGCCGGTCCACGCGTCGGCCTCCTTGCGCACCCGGTCCAGGAACGGATCGAGGACACCCTTGCCGACCGTCGCGCCGCTCGCCCCGGTGGCCTTCTGCAGCGGCTCCAGCGCCAGCGACGCCTTCCATGCGGCCGCGCCGTCGCCGCGCGCCTGGGCCTGCAGCAGATCGACGGCGAGCTCGCCCGCCCGGCCGTACCGGGCCAACTGCTCGGTCCACGGCCTTACTTCGTCGTCGAGTCGCCCGTCCGCCGGGCCCTTCAGCCGCTGCGGTGCCTCGCGCATCACCGTGAACGCGGCCCGCAGCTCGCGCGCCGCGTCCGCCTGTGCCGTCGCGTTCGTCGTCGTACGGGACTTCCAGAACGCGGCCAGAAGCGGCTGCAGATACGCCGACTCGTCGCCGCCCAGCACGGACGTCGCACTGTTCCGGGCCAGCGCACGCAGCGCCTCCCGGGCCCCCGCGTCATCGCCCGCCAGATCGTCGATCGCCGCCTGCCAGGACTCCTGCGGCAGGTAACCCTTCGGGTTCCAGGCGAAGTCGGCCGCGGTGAACAGCGGGATGCGGGACGCGGACGGCTGCTCCATCGCATTGGCGAGCAGCGCCGCCGAGCCCATCGCGACCGCAGGGTCCCGGCCGGTGTACGGGCCGAGGAAGATACGGTCCTGCGCGTAGTCGTTGACCGGGTAGTTGTCCATCGTGACGAGCGGATGCCGGAACGTGGCGCGCGCACCGGCCAGTTCCCGGCCGGTGATGGTCCTCGGTACGACGCCGACCCCGGTCCAGGCGATCTGCACCCGGTCGTCCAGCTCCTTGGCGAGCGCGGTCCGGTAGTCCGTGGCCCCGTCCTGGTAGAACTCCGTCGGCATCACCGACAGCGGCTCCGAGCCCGGATGCCGCTGCGCGAGGTGCCGGGCGACCTCGCTGGCGACCCGCGCCTGCGCCCTCGCCGCCGCCTCCGGGCCGCTGCCGAACGTGGCGGCGTCGTTGTCGCAGTGCCATTCGCTGTAGCTGACGTCCTGGAACTGGAGCTGGAAGACGCGCACGCCCAGCGCCCACATCGCGTCGATCTTCCGGGTCAGCGCCTTCACATCGCCGTCGGAGGACATGCACATGGCCTGGCCGGGGGCGACCGCCCAGCCGAGGGTCACGTGCCGGGCGCGGGCCCGTTCGGCCAGCGCCCGGAAGTCGGCGCGCCGCTCGGCAGGGTACGGATCGCGCCAGCGGGCCTGCCGGTACGGGTCGTCGCCCGCCGCGTAGAGGTACCGGTTCTGCTTCGTACGCCCCATGAAGTCGATCTGCGCGAGCCGCTCCTCGCGCGTCCACGGCTGCCCGTAGAACCCCTCGGTCATTCCGCGTACGGCGGTGCCCGGCCAGTCCCGCACGGAGACCCCGGCGACGCTCCCGTTCCGGACCAGCTGGCGCAGCGTCTGCACGGCGTGGAACAGGCCGTCGTCGCCGACACCGTCCAGGGCGACGGTGGAGCGGCCCGCGACCGTGCCGACCGCGATCCGGTAGCCGCCGGACGGCAGATCGGCGCGCTCGGGGGCGCGCAGCGTGCGCAGGGCGTCCTGCGCGCCGTCGCCGCCGAGCCGGATGACCGGCCCGCGTCCCGGCAGCGCCTCGTGCACGGTCCGCACGCCCGCGTCGCGCAGCACCTGCCTGGCGGCGTCGACGGCGTACGGATCGGCGTGCGCGCCGGCGACGAGGGTCACCTCGGTGGAGAGCGGTACGGCCGTCCCGGCCGCCTTGATGGTCTGTGGCCGCGGCCACACGGTGGGCAGCGCGTCCTCGTCGGTACGGTCGGGTGTGGTGACGGCGGGGGAGCCGGGGTCCGACGGCGCCGCGAAGGCGGCCGGGGTCCCGGTGGAGAGCAGTCCGCCGAGCACGGCGACAGCGACGGCCGTCGCGTGCTTTCTGTGCCTGAGCCGCATGCCGTACTCCCTCGCTCCCACCGATGGGCTCCGAGCCCACCACCCCACGCGCGAGGGTGTCAATGTGTGTGGCCGTTGTGCCGTATTTGCCCGTTGTGGCGGATGGGGCGGGGTGTCGGGGGCGAACGGCGGGGCCGCAGCAGAGACGGCGTCGAATGGCCGAATACGGCGGACAACTTGCGGGTAACTGGCCGCTGGGGAACGGAATGTGACCCGGAGCACGTTGAAGTCGTTGTCGTAACGCCTATGTCTGCGGCTGCGTCCGCTGGGTAGGCCTGCTGTGTCCAGTTCTCCACGGCCAGGAGGCCGCCATGCCCGCTGCCGCGCAGCTTCTGCTCTCCGCCCTGTCCAAACAGGTGCCGGGCCCCGGACCGTTGACCGGTGAGCCCGCGTTCGCCGACGCCATACCCCTGACGAGCGAGCCGCCGCTCGCCGATGCCGCACCCCTGACCAGCGAGCCGCCGCTCGCCGTCATCGCCCCACTGACCAGCGAGCCGACCGCCCCCGGCGCTGCGCGGGGCACGGAGTCCCCAGGAGTCTGAATGGGCTTGTCCCGGCTCGCCGCACTGCACGGCGTCGCCACCTCCTACGCGCCGTCCGCGGATGTCACGGTGTCAGTTCCCGACGACACGGTCGTCGCCGTGCTCGCCGCGCTCGGCGTGGACGCCGCCACCCCTGAAGCGGTGCGGGAATCGCTTGCCGCCGCCGAGGCGGTGGCCGCCTCCCGGCTGCTCCCGCCCACCCTGGTGGTGTGGTCGGGGGAGCCGCTGCCGGCCGCCCTGACCGCCCTGCGGCCCGGCACGACGCTGGAGATCGAGCCCGAGGACGCCGCCGGTTCGTCCCCCACGCCGCGGATGCGGGTGCCGAGCGGACGACCGGATCCGGCCGTTTCGGCGACGGCCGGCACGGTCGTCGGTGCTGCCGCCGACCCGGTCTCCGCCCGAGCCTTCGACGCGGCCGCCCTTGGGGCGGCGCCTCCTGGGACGGCCCCCGTCGGGACGGCTGTCGGAACCGGCAAACCCGGTTCCGCTCCCGGTGCACCCGCCCCGACCCCCGCCTGGTGGACCGAACCCCCGCTCGGGGTGCACCGGTTGACCGCCCGTGCCCAGGACGGCCGCACCATGACCACCACCCTGATCGTGGCCCCGGCCCGGGTGCCCCAGCCGCCACGGCGCACCCACGGCTTCCTCGTCCAGCTCTACTCCCTGCTCTCCGGCCGCTCCTGGGGCATGGGCGACCTCGGTGACCTCGCCGATCTCGCCGCCTGGTCGGGGCGGACCCTCGGCGCCGGGTTCGTACAGGTGAACCCGCTGCACGCCGCCGTGCCGGGCACACCCACCGACCCGTCGCCGTACCGTCCGTCCTCGCGCCGCTTCCCCGACCCCGTCCATCTGCATGTCGAGTCGATCCCGGAGTACGGGCACGTACCGGACCGGGCGGCCCTCGACGACCTGCGGCAGAGCGCTGAAACACTGAGCGACACCGTCTTGAACAAGGGCGCGCTGATCGACCGGGACGCCGTCTGGGAGCTCAAGCGTCAGGCTCTCGAACTCGTACGGGAGGTGCCGCTGACCCCGGGCCGGCGCGCCGCGTACTGCGACTTCCTCGCCGCCCAGGGGCAGGCCCTGGAGGACCACGCCCTGTGGTGCGCCCTCGCGGAGGTGCACGGCTCGGACTGGCACGCCTGGCCGTCCGCACTGCGCGACCCCCGCTCCCCGCAGGTCGCCCGCGCGCGTGCCGAACTGCTCGACCGGGTGGACTTCCACTGCCGGCTCGCCTGGCTGACCGACGACCAGCTCGCCGCGGCCCAGAGCGTCGCGAGGGACGCCGGGATGGCCGTCGGCATCGTCCACGACCTCGCCGTCGGCGTGCACCCCGGCGGCGCCGACGCCTGGGCCCAGCAGGACGCCTTCGCGCACGGCATGTCGGTCGGCGCGCCCCCGGACGCCTTCAACGCGCGCGGTCAGGACTGGGGGCTGCCCCCGTGGCGCCCCGACGTCCTCGCCGCGTCCGGCTACGCCCCGTACCGGGGGCTGCTGCGCGGCCTGCTCGCCCACGCCGGCGCCCTGCGCATCGATCACGTCATGGGCCTGTTCCGGCTCTGGTGGGTCCCCGAGGGAAGACCGCCCACCGAGGGCACGTACGTCAGCCATGACGCCGAGGCGATGCTCGCCGTCCTCGTCCTGGAGGCGCACCGGGCCGGTGCGGTCGTCATAGGGGAGGACCTCGGCACGGTCGAACCGGGCGTACGCGAGTCGCTCGCCCGGCGCGGAGTGCTCGGCACCTCCGTGCTCTGGTTCGAGCGCGACTGGACGGGCACCGGCCGCCCGCTGCCCCCGGAGCGCTGGCGGGAAGGTTGCCTCGCCACCGCCACGACCCACGACCTGCCGTCCACCGCCGCCCGGCTGACCGGCGACCATGTGACACTCCGCCACCGCCTGGGACTGCTCACCCACACCCTGGAGCAGGAACAGGCCGAGGACGCCACCGACACCGCCACGTGGCTCGGCCTGCTCGCCCGGCTCGGCTTGCTGCCGGAGGGCGAGGGCGACGAGGAGGGGGCGGTCCGCGCCGTCCACCGCTTCCTGCTGCGCACCCCTGCCCGCATGGTCGGCGTCTGGCTCCCGGACACGGTCGGCGACCGCCGGCCGCAGAATCTGCCCGGCACCTGGGACCAGTACCCCAACTGGCGGCTGCCCGTCGCGGATGCGGAAGGTCACCCGGTCACTCTGGAGGAGCTGGCGTCGTCGCCGCGTCTGCACCATCTGATGGAGGTACTGAAGCCGGTGGACGGACACCCGAAAGAACAGTCGAAGCCTCGTACGGCACCCCCGGGCGCGCGCCGCTCCTAGACGTTCGCTACGTTTGCACCGTGGACAAGAAGAACGCAATGCGCGCCGGCGCCGTGGCGGCCGGTACGACGCTGATGATGCTGCTCATGTCGTCCCCCGCGCTTGCGCTGACCCGTGACGACGGTGACGACCCGGGCCCCGGCCTGAGCGTGATGGACACGATCGGCCTCTACGTCGTGGCACCCATCGCCCTGTTCGTGATCATCGTGGGCCTGGTCATGCTCCTGGACAAGTCCAAGAAGCAGGCCTGACCCTCCCGCTGCGCGGCGCCGGGCCCGCGTAGTTCCACCAGCGCTTTTTTCAGGGCGCCCGAAGTGCGTGAGCACTTCGAGGCGCCCTGCTCCGCGTTCCGCTGCCGGACGGGCGGGGCCTGCCTCGGCGGCTAATGTGCGGACATGACCGAGTGGGACATCAAGAAGCTCAGGATCCTGCGCGTGCTGAGCGAGCGCGGGACCGTCACGGCA
Source organism: Streptomyces sp. NBC_01717 (assembly GCF_036248255.1). Classification (NCBI taxonomy): domain Bacteria; kingdom Bacillati; phylum Actinomycetota; class Actinomycetes; order Kitasatosporales; family Streptomycetaceae; genus Streptomyces; species Streptomyces sp. NBC_01717. The sequence continues at coordinate 6,121,237 of NZ_CP109178.1, forward strand.
ACGGCCGAGGCGCTGCTGATGACCCCCTCGGCGGTGTCCCAGCAGCTCTCCAACCTGGCCAAGCAGCTCGGCGTGCCCCTGCTGGAGGCCCAGGGCCGCCGGGTCCGGCTCACCGACGCCGCACATCTCGTACTCCGCCACGCCGAAGCGGTCTTCGCCCAACTGGAACGCGCCGAAGCGGAGTTGACGGGGTATCTGCGGGGCGAGGCGGGGGAGGTGCGGGTCGGTGCCTTCTCGACGGCCGTGCCCGCCCTCGTCGTACCGGCGGTCCGGCTCCTGCGCGCCGACGACCGGCCCGGACCGTCCGTGCGGGTACGGGAGGCGGAGGCCGCGGAGGCGTACGAACTCCTGTCGGCCGGCGACGTCGATCTCGCGCTCTCCCTCGCCGCGCACGCACCGACCGCCCACGACCCGCGCTTCACTCTCCTCCCTCTGCTCGCCGACCCGCTCGATGTCGCCCTCCCCGCCGGACACCGGCTGGCCGACGCCCCCGGGTTGCGGCTGGCCGACCTCGCCGCCGAGCCGTGGATCTTCGGCGGTTCGGGCCCGTGGTCGGAGATCACCACGGCCGCGTGCGAGGCCGCCGGGTTCGTGCCGGAGCAGGCGCACAGCGCCTCCGGGTGGACCGCGATCCTCGCCATGGTCGAAGCGGGCATGGGTGTCGCACTGATCCCGCGGATGGCGTCGGCGGAGCGCCGTACGGGTGTGGTGATGCGTGTTCTGGAGGCGGACCTGCCCCGGCGCCATGTGGTCGCCGCCGTACGGCAGGGCGCGGAGGGCGGGCCGGCGGTGGCCCGGGTCCTGTCCGCGCTTCAGCAGGTCAGTGCGGCCCGCGAGGAACCATTTAACTGAACTGAAAGAATTGTACGAAAACTTTCGATGGACCTGATGGGTCATTCGGTACCACAGTTCCGTACATGACCTCCGACGTGAACGAGAACCCTGCCGAGGACAACGACCCCCACGCCAATGACGCGGCCCCGTACGGCGGCGGCGACCCGTACGCCGACTACCGCGCCGGCGACTTCCCCTTCACCGACCTGGTGGACCTCGCCGACCGCCGCCTGGGCGCGGGCGTGGTGGCCGCGAACGACGAGTTCTTCGCCGAGCGCGAGAACCTCCTGAACCGCGAACGCGCCGTGTTCGACCCCGAGCGCTTCGGGCACAAGGGCAAGATCATGGACGGCTGGGAGACCCGGCGCCGCCGCGGCACCGACGCCGCACACCCCTTCCCGGCCCCCGAGGACCACGACTGGGCCCTCGTCCGGCTCGGTGCCCCCGGCATCATCCGCGGCATCGTCGTCGACACCGCCCACTTCCGCGGCAACTACCCGCAGCGCGTCTCGGTGCAGGCGACATCGGTCGAGGGCTCACCCAGTCCCTCGGAGTCGGAGCTCCTTGCCGACGACGTGAAGTGGGAGGAGATCGTCCCGCCCACCGCCGTACGCGGCCACGCCGCCAACGGCTTCGAGATCACCGGCGGCCGCCGCTACACCCACATCCGCCTCTGCCAGCACCCCGACGGCGGCGTCGCCCGCCTCCGCGTCCACGGCGAAGTGGTCCCCGACCCCGCCTGGCTGGCGACCCTCGGCACGATCGACCTGATCGCGGTCCTCAACGGCGGCGCGTACGAGGACGCCTCGGACCGCTTCTACTCCTCACCGACCCAGATCATCCTGCCCGGCACCTCCCGCAAGATGGACGACGGCTGGGAGAACCGCCGCCGCCGTGTCCGCGACACGAACGACTGGGTCCGCTTCCGCCTGGTCGCCCAGGGGGCGGTCCGCGCGGTCGAGATCGACACAGCCTGCCTCAAGGGCAATGCGGCCGGCTGGATCGCCCTCCAGGGCCGCAACGGCGAGACGGGTGAATGGTTCGAGATCATCCCCCGCACCAAGCTCCAGCCCGACACCCTCCACCGCTTCCCGCTGCACGCCCGGGCGGTGGTCACCCACGTCCGCCTCGACGCCTTCCCGGACGGCGGAGTGGCCCGCATGCGCCTGCACGGCACACTCACGGAACGGGGCGCCGCCGAACTGGCCGACCGCTACGAGGAGTCGGGCGTGTAATCCCTGTTGCCGCCGCCCGGCGAACAGCCGCGGAACAGGAGTGCCCCGGACCGTGCGGACGGTCCGGGGCACTCCTCCGCACGTGGGCAGAGGCTACGCGGTTGCCGCGGCCGCGTCCGCAGCCTGGGCCTTCAGCGCGCGCTCCACGCCTGCCCGCGACTCGGAGACCAGCCGGCGCAGCGCCGCGCTCGGCTCCGCCGAGTCCAGCCAGGCGTCCGTCGCGTCCAGGGTCTCCTGCGAGACCTGGAGCGCCGGGTAGAGGCCGACGGCGATCTGCTGGGCCATCTCGTGGCTCCGCGAGTCCCAGACGTCCTTCACCGCTGCGAAGAACTTCTCGGTGTACGGGGCCAGCAGTTCGCGCTGGTCGGTCTGGACGAAGCCGCCGATGACCGCCTCCTGGAGGGAGTTCGGGAGCTTGTCGGACTCGACGACGGAGGCCCAGGCCTCCGCCTTCGCCTCGGCCGACGGGCGCGCCGCGCGGGCCGTCGCAGCGTGACGCTCGCCCGCGGCCGTCTTGTCGCGCTCGTACTCGGCGGCGATCTCGTCCTCGTCCAGCAGGCCGACCGCGGCCAGCCGCTCCACGAACGCCCAGCGCAGCTCGGTGTCGACGACGAGGCCCTCGACCGCCTCCGCGCCGTCCAGCAGCGCCCGGAGCAGGTCCAGCTGGACGGGGGTGCGGGCCGTCGCCGCGAAGGCGCGGGCCCAGGCCAGCTGGTGGTCGCCGGCCGGCTCCGCGGCGCGCAGGTGCGCGAGCGTCGCCTCCGTCCACTGGGTCAGGCCCGCCTCGCGGAACTCCGGCGCCGCGTACAGGTCCAGGGCCAGCTTCACCTGGCGGTGCAGCGACTGGACGACGCCGATGTCCGACTCCTTGCCGATGCCGGACAGGACGAGCGAGAGGTAGTCGCGCGTCGCCAGTTCGCCGTCGCGGGTCATGTCCCAGGCGGATGCCCAGCACAGGGCGCGCGGCAGCGACTCGGTGAAGTCGCCGAGGTGCTCGGTGACGACCCGCAGCGACTCCTCGTCGAGCCGGACCTTCGCGTACGACAGGTCGTCGTCGTTGAGCAGGATGACCGCCGGACGGGCGGTGCCCGCCGGGAACGGGACCTCGGTGCGCTCGCCGTCGACGTCCAGCTCGATCCGGTTCGTGCGGACCAGCTTTCCGTCCCCGTCGAGGTCGTAGCAGCCGATCGCGATCCGGTGCGGGCGCAGCGTCGGTTCGCCCTTGGCGCCGGCGGGCAGCGCCGGGGCCTCCTGGAGGACGGTGAACGAGGTGACGTGACCGTTCCCGTCGGTGGTGACCTCCGGGCGCAGGATGTTGATGCCGGCCGTCTCCAGCCACGCCTTCGACCAGGTCTTCAGGTCGCGGCCGGAGGTCTCCTCCAGTGCGCCCAGCAGGTCGGACAGGCGGGTGTTCCCGAACGCGTGCGCCTTGAAGTACGCCTGGACGCCCTTGAAGAACTCGTCCATGCCGACGTACGCCACGAGCTGCTTCAGGACCGAGGCGCCCTTGGCGTACGTGATGCCGTCGAAGTTGACCAGGACATCGTCCAGGTCACGGATGTCCGCCATGATCGGGTGCGTCGACGGCAGCTGGTCCTGGCGGTACGCCCACGTCTTCATGGAGTTGGCGAACGTCGTCCAGGAGTGCGGCCACTTCGAGCCCTCCGCGTACGCCTGGCAGGCGATCGACGTGTACGTGGCGAACGACTCGTTCAGCCACAGGTCGTTCCACCACTCCATGGTGACGAGGTCGCCGAACCACATGTGGGCCAGCTCGTGCAGGATCGTCTCGGCCCGGGTCTCGTACGCCGCGTCCGTCACCTTCGAACGGAACACGTACTGGTCGCGGATGGTGACCGCGCCCGCGTTCTCCATCGCGCCCGCGTTGAACTCCGGGACGAACAGCTGGTCGTACTTGGCGAACGGGTACGCGTAGTCGAACTTCTCCTGGAACCAGTCGAAGCCCTGCCGCGTGACGTCGAAGATCGCGTCCGCGTCGAGGAACTCGGCGAGCGACGGGCGGCAGTAGATGCCGAGCGGAACGGACTGGCCGTCCTTCTCGTAGCTGCTGTGCACCGCGTGGTACGGACCGACGATCAGGGCCGTGATGTACGTCGAGATGCGCGGCGTCGGCTCGAAGACCCAGACGTCGTCCTTGGGCTCCGGCGTGGGGGAGTTCGAGATGACCGTCCAGCCCGCCGGCGCCTTCACGGTGAACTGGAAGGTCGCCTTCAGATCAGGCTGTTCGAAGCTCGCGAAGACCCGGCGCGCGTCCGGGACCTCGAACTGCGTGTACAGGTACGCCTGCTGGTCGACCTGGTCGACGAACCGGTGCAGACCCTCGCCGGTGTTGGTGTAGGCGCAGTCCGCGACCACCCGCAGCACGTTGGAGCCCGCGTGCAGGTGCGGCAGCGCGATCCGCGAGTCGCGGAAGACGGCGGCGACGTCCAGGGTCTTGCCGTTGAGCTCGACCTCGTGCACGGCCGGGGCGACCAGGTCGATGAAGGTCTCCGCACCGGCTTCGGCGGAGTCGAAGCGGACAGTGGTCACGGACCGGTAGGTGCCGCCCTCCTGCGCTCCGGAGAGGTCGAGATCGATCTCGTACGCGTCCACGGTCAGCAGGCGCGCCCGCTCCTGTGCCTCTTCGCGGGTCAGATTCGTGCCAGGCACGCGGTCATCTCCTTCGATGGTGACGTTTCCGGTCATCCTTCCACGTCGATCGCCGGGAGAAGCGGAGTAGCCACTGTTTGCCTACTGCGGTAGCATTGGTGGTATGAAGATCAGTGTGAGCTTGCCGCAGGAGGATGTCGCCTTCGTCGACGAGTACGCCATGAAGACCGACGCGGACTCCCGGTCCGCCGTGATACACGCCGCCATCGAGCTGCTGCGTGTCGCCGGACTCGAGGCGGAGTACACGGAAGCGTTCGAGGAGTGGGACGCGAGCGAGGACGCCGCGCTCTGGGACCGTACGGTGGGGGACGGAATCGCCGATGCGTAGAGGCGATATCCATCTGGTCGATCTGGAGCCGTCCAGGGGCAGTGAGGCCAACAAGGTCAGACCGGCCGTGATCGTGTCCAACAACGCGGCGAACCAGTCGGCGGAGCTCAGCGGGCGAGGTGTGATCACCGTGGTGCCGGTGACGTCGAACATCGCGCGTGTTCTCACGTTCCAGGTCCTTCTCAGGGCTGACGAGAGCCGTCTGCTGAAGGACTCGAAGGTCCAGTGCGAGCAGGTCCGTGCAGTCTCTCCGGACCGTGTCCTGAAACGGATCGGCACCGTCCCGCGCCCGCGCATGGCCGAGATCGACGCCGCCCTGCGACGTCACCTCGCCCTCTGACACATGCGGACGCCGGAGCCCGCACACGCTCTCCGGCGCATGCGAAAGGGCGGCCACCGAGCACCGGTGGCCGCCCTCTCACGTGCTTTGCGGGTGTCAGCCGTTCAGCTCGGCAGCGACCAGTTCCGCGATCTGCACGGCGTTCAGCGCCGCGCCCTTGCGCAGGTTGTCGCCGGAGACGAAGAGCGCCAGACCGTTCTCGACGGTCTCGTCGGCCCGGATGCGGCCCACGTACGACACGTCCTGGCCGGCCGCCTGGAGCGGGGTGGGGATCTCCGAGAGCTCGACACCCTCGGCACCCTCGAGCAGCTCGTAGGCGCGCTCCACGCCGATCGGGCGGGCGAAGCGGGCGTTGATCTGGAGCGAGTGACCGGTGAAGACCGGGACCCGGACACAGGTGCCGGACACCTTGAGCTCCGGGATCTCCAGGATCTTGCGGGACTCGTTGCGGAGCTTCTGCTCCTCGTCCGTCTCGAAGGAGCCGTCGTCGACGATCGAACCGGCCAGCGGCAGCACGTTGAAAGCGATGGGCCGCTTGTAGACGGCCGGCTCGGGGAACTCGACGGCGCCGCCGTCGTGGGTGAGCTTGTCGGCGTCGGCGACCACCTTGGACGCCTGTCCGTGCAGCTCGGAGACGCCGGCCAGACCGGAGCCGGAGACCGCCTGGTAGCTGGTGACGACCAGCGCGTCGAGACCGGCCTCGTCGTGCAGCGGGCGCAGCACGGGCATCGCGGCCATCGTCGTGCAGTTCGGGTTGGCGATGATGCCCTTGGGGCGGTTCTTGATCGCGTGCGCGTTGACCTCGGAGACGACGAGCGGGACCTCGGGGTCCTTGCGCCATGCGGAGGAGTTGTCGATCACCACGGCGCCCTGGGCGGCGACCTTCTCGGCGAGCGCCTTCGAGGTGGCGCCGCCGGCCGAGAACAGCACGATGTCGAGACCCGTGTAGTCCGCGGTGGAGGCGTCCTCGACGGTGATCTCCTGGCCCTGCCACTCGATGGTGGAGCCTGCGGAGCGGGCGGAGGCGAAGAGCCGCAGCTGGTCGGTCGGGAATTTCCGCTCGGCCAGGATCCTGCGCATGACTGTGCCGACCTGACCGGTGGCGCCGACGATTCCGACCTTCACAGGGACTCCTTCAAACGTACGAACTGGCACGGTTGCCGCTCCATGATGCGTATGTCCACGGCTTCCTTGTCCAATCCATTGTCCGGCAGACGGACAGTGTCCCGGCGCGGGCCGGGCAGAGCAGTGGGGCGGGCGCTCCACGGAGCGCCCGCCCCACCGTCGTTACCGACAACGCATCCGGGTCGTTACGGCGTGACCTTCTCGATCACGACGCTGCCGGTGCCCGCCGCGGTACCGCGGCTGTTCACCAGCTGCACCTCGCCGAAGAACTGGCGTCCCTCGGGAGCCGCACCGCCGACCACGACGTCCGCGCCGACCTGCGCCGAAGCGCCGCTGGCCAGGTTCACGGCCTTCGACTCGTCGACCTTGAGCGTGCCGAGCGACGGGGAGTAGTACACGTCACGGTAGTCGTACGTGGTGGTGCCGGCCGGAACCGAGTAACCGTCCACGACGATCGTGTACGTACCGGCGGCGGGGGCGGCCAGACTGACCGATTCCTCCGCACCCGCGCTCGTGGACGAACCGACCTCGGTGCCGTCCGCGTCGAGCACGTACAGGTCGATGTCGGCGTTGGCGTCCGAGGTGCCGCCGACGGCGACGTCCAGCTTCTCGACGCCCTCACCGATGGTGACCGTGGTGACCTGCTGGTCGCCCGTCTTGATCGACGGGGTGGCAACCTTGGCCGAGCCCAGCGAGCCGCCCTTGAGCTTGCCCGCCAGGTCGCCCGCGGAGTTGGTGACGGTCCAGTTCACCGCGGTCGGCGTGCCGACCTTCGCCTCGGGCAGCGTCTGCACGGCCGGGTCGAAGGACGCGCCGAGCAGGCTGACATCCAGCTTGAACGGGTTGTCCAGCAGCGGCGACGTACGCCGTGCCTCGACCTCGATCTCCCAGACACCGGCCTGCGGGTCGGCGTACGAGCGCACGTCGGGGCGGCAGGTGTTGGTCGGGTTGTCGTAGTTCGGGTAGCAGAACGGCGTGCCGCTGTCCTCCACCGCCACCCCGTACGGGTGGATGGAGATGAAGCGGGTCTGGCTGCCCGAGCGCAGCGCGCTCATCGCGACCTCAAGAGTCTTGGCGCCCTCCGGCACGTTCACGAAGTACGACGTGGTGCCGTTGCGCTGCACCGAGCCGGACGCAGCGAACGCGTAGGCGGGCTTCACCAGGTCCTTGGCGACGACGACCGTGGCGAGGATCTGCTGGTCCACACCGGAGGTCTTCGCGTCATCGACCTGCAGGATCGCGCTGTGCACGCCCGCGCTGCCCGGCTTCGCCTGGACCTTGACGGTCACCGGCTTGCCCAGCGGCAGCGAGACGGTGCTGCTGCCGGTCAGCGTGAAGGTGCCGTCGTTGTTCTTCCAGGACAGCTTGTGCGCGACGGCCTTGTCCGGGCCCGTGGTGCGGGTGACCGTGACGTCGTACGACTTCTTCTGGCCGGCCTTCAGGCCGCCCTCGCGGTCGTACAGGCCGGTGCCGAAGCCGGGGGTCTTCAGCGCGAAGTCGATCGCCGTGTCGACCGGGGCCTTCACGGAGTACTCGTGCGCCGGGGAACCCTGCTTCTCGATCTGCTTCCAGGCGCCCACGATGTTGATCAGGCCGGAACCCTGGGCGTGCGCGGGCACACCCTGGATATGGGTCGCGGTGCTGGTCAGCGCGGTACGCAGGTCGGCCGGGGGCAGCTCGATGTGCTTCTGCTTCGCGGCGGACAGCAGCAGCGCGGTCGCACCGGCGGCCTGCGGCGAGGACATCGAGGTGCCCTGCAGCATGGAGTAACCGGCCGGAAGCGAGTAGCCCGCCTCCTTGACCGGGCCGCCGGGCAGCCAGGTCTGGGTGGTGTTGATGGAGGCGCCGGGCGCGGTCAGGATCGGCGCGAAGCCGCCGTCCTCACGCGGACCACGGGACGAGAACGGCAGCATGTCGTACTTCTTGGTGACATTGGAGCCGTAGTTCGCGGCCCAGGTCTCCTTGGAGATGGACGCGCCGACGGAGATGACGTGGTCGGCGAGGCCGGGGTCACCGATGGTGTTCACACCCGGGCCGTCGTTGCCGGCCGAGATGACCAGCTGGACGCCGTAGGTGTCGATGAGCCGCTTGTACAGCACGGCGCGGGCGTTGTTGCCGTCGTTGAGCGGCGGCAGGCCGCCGATCGACATGTTGACGACATCGACACCGCGGTTCACGACGAGGTCGGTCATGCCCTCCATGAGCGCGATGTTGGTGCAGCCGCCGGACCAGGTGCAGGCGCGCGAGGAGACGATCTTCGCGCCGGGCGCGGCGCCGTTCATCTTGCCGCCGAAGAGCCCGTTGGCGGAGGTGATGCCGGCGACGTGGGTGCCGTGCTCGCTCTCGATGACACCGATGTTGACGTAGTCGGCCTTGTCGCCGGCCGCGTTGTACACGACGTCCTTGCGCGTCTCGACGACGAACGGGATGCGCTCGACGACCTGGGTCCGCGGGTCGTCCGTGCCGAAGTAGGAGACCTGGTGCTTCTCCTTGTACGGCTTCATGACGGCGTCGTCGGAGAAGTTGGCGTCGTTGTTCAGGTCGACACGGGTGGTGCCGGTGACCGGGTCGTAGAGCACGGCCCAGGTGTCGGTGGTGTCGCCGTCCCGGTTCAGGTCTCCGGCCATGTCGCCGCCCTTGGTGGCGGCCTCGGAGAAGAGCTGGATCTTGTACGAGCCGGCCGGTGCCGAGTAGGTGCGGCCACCGATCGTGAAGACGGGGCCGGTCACCGAGGCGGTCATCCGCAGCCAGGTACCGTCGCCGTCGCTGACCGGGTCGGTCGCCGTCACCCAGTCGACGATCTTGCGCTCGCCGGTGGTGGTCTTCTGCAGCGCCGGGTGACCGAGGTCGACACCCGAGTCCAGGATGCCGATGGTCACGCCGCGGCCGTCGGCCTTCGGGTGCTGCTGGACGAAGTCGACCGCGCCCGTCTCGAAGGACGGGTTGTACGGGTTCTTCGCCGGCGTCTTCTTGCCGGGCGCCGGGTAGGTGCCCGTGGTCTGCGTCTTCGCCCCGGCGGCCCGGTCGCCCGCGGGCGTCGGGTCGTCGAGCATGATCTCCTGCTTGAGATCGATGCCGTAGACGGACGTCAGCTTCGAGGCCGCCTTGATGGTCGCCTCGGCGGTCGCGGTCGGGACGGTCGCGCGTACGTAGCCGAGCTTGTCGTACGTACGACCCAGCACGGACCCCTTCACGGCGTCCAACTGCGCGGCGACCTGCTCGGTCGCACCGGGCGTGGTGGCGACCATCATGGTGACGTTCTTCTCGCCCTTGGCCTTCGCCTTGGTCAAGAGGTCGGCGTCGGCAGCGCCGAGCTTGTCGCTCGTGGCGGCCGCCTTCACCGGGGTGTCGGCCGGGTCGTCGGCGGCGAAGACCGGGGCCGCGCCGGAAGCGGCCAGTGCGGCCACCAGACCGGCAGCGGCCGCGACTCGGGCCACGCGTCTCGCCCCGGATATGGAGCTGGGGGATTCGGAGGTCATCAGCATCCCTGTATGTGAAAGAGAAAGTCCGGAATTCGGTACCGGATGACCGCTCAGCCTTTCGCAAATGACCTGGGTTTGTGGAGGGTTGAGGGAGGCGAGATGCGGTCATGGCGTACTCCCGCCACTGGGGCTGATGCGTCATGAGGGACGAAAGGGTCGATAACTGCCCTGTCACCGGGGAAGGATGACCACATAAGCGGCGGGTTCGCGGTCGGCCGCCGCCATCAGCGCGGTACGCACCACGGTCGCCTGCTGCTCAGCCGCGACGCGCAGCTTCCTCGGCGTGACGTGGACGACGGTGACCCCGAGCCGTTCCAGATGCTCCCGCTCGGCGGCGCAGCCGGACCAGTCGGCGTCGTGCCCTTCCGGGCTCCGGTCGCCGTCGAGCGTGCTGTGCAGGGGTGCGCGGCTGTCGAGTTCGACAGCAACGGCCTGGTCGGGCCAGTAGGCGTCCACCCCACCGAGGTGGGGGCCGCCGGGCAGCCGCAGGTCCACGTTCCAGAGCGGCTCCGGCAGGTCATAGGTCCGCACCATGTCGTACAGCCGCCTCTCCGCCAGCGCCCGCCCCTCGGCGAGCAGCGAGTCGACGGCGTTCACGATGTGGGGCCGGTCCAGCAACTTGCTGCGGCTCAGCTCGCTCACGACCGCGCCGGGTTCGCAGTGTCCGCCGCGGACCGCCTCGGTGAGCAGCAGCCGTACGGCGTCAGTGTCCCCGAGGCCGGTGACCGCATCCGCGAGTGCCCGTGCCACGGGGGCCACCGGCAGGCCGGCGAGTTGCTCGGGGCGGGGCAGTTCGGTCGTTCGCACCACGTGCACGTACCGGACGGACCGCAGCCGCCGGGTGCGCGGCACCAGCACGTCGATCCGGTCGAGCGAACTCGTCGGCGGTACGAGAGAGAACCCGTGGAGGGCGAGCGCGGCCCGGCCGGTGACCATGGCCTCGCCGTAGCCGGTCGCCGGCGCCGCGCCGCCCTGCGCGGGGACGGTACGTCGTCGCCCGACGTACAGCAGGGCGGACCGCAGCCGCTCCTCGCCGGTGGGCGGACCCGGGTGCAGCACATACACACCGGGCAACGGCTGCTGCCACGGACCACCGGCCCGGCACTGCGCGGCAGCGCGCGCGGGGGACACGCCGAGTGTCTTCAACTGCTCGACGGACAGCACGCGTTGCCGTTCGCCGACGGGGTGGCGGAAGTGACAGGGGGAGAGAGGGGTGTTCTGGGTCATGCTCCGGGGTATGCCGCAGGCCGCGGTGCGGCTAACCCCTGTTACACGCCCGTCGACAATTCAGGACAACGGCGTCCTAAAGTACGAACGTTCGACAACCGAAAAGGGTGATCCCGTCGGGGATTGTGCGTCCCGTCAGCCCACGCGGGCCACTCCGGCCCGCTGCCGACCCCGGCGCCGGACGGGCCGAAAATCAAGCCCGTCCGGCGGCTGGGGACAACACCGCCGTGCTCGCCCCGGGGCGCCCCGTCAGAGGCCGGCCGCCGCCCCCGTGTCACACGCCTGCGCCCGCAAGGCCCGCGCCAGATCGTCCCGCGCCTCCAGCACCAGCCGACGCAACGCCGGCGCCGCATCCCCATGCGCCTCCAGCCAGGCATCCGCCGCCGCCAGCGTCGCCGGGTCGTCCTGCAGCGCCGGGAACAGCCCCCTCACCACGGACATCCCGATCTGGATCGACCGCTCGGCCCACACCCGTTCGATCGCATCGAAGTACCGGGCTGCGTACGGCGCCAGCAACTCCCGCTGCGACGACTGCCCGAATCCCGCGATCGTCGCCTCCACCAGCGCGTTGGACAGCGCGTCCGACTCCACCACGGCCGCCCACGCCTGCGCCTTGACCGCCGCCGACGGCCGCGAGGCCAGGCACCGCACCTGGTGCCGCTTGCCGGACGCCGTGTCGTCCCGGCCCAGTTCGGCATCGATCACCGGCTCGTCGGCGACCCCGTGTGCGGCCAGCGCGGACAGGAACGCCCACCGCAGCTCCTGGTCGACCTCCAGCCCGTCGATCCGCGCGGACTCCCCCAGCAGTGAGGACAGCAGCTGGAAGTCCGATTCCGAGTCCGCGACCGTCGCGAAGAACCGCGCCCACGCCAGCTGGTGCTCGCTCCCCGGCTCGGCGATCCGCAGCTCCCGCAGCGCACCCTCGGCCAGCGCCCGTCCGCCCTCCTCACGCCACCCCGGGGCGGCGTAGTGGACGAGCGCGGTCCGGGTCCAGGCGTGCAGCATCTGCAGGACACCGATGTCGGACTCCTGGCCGGAGAAGGCCAGCACGAGCGAGATGAAGTCCTGGGCCGGCATCAGCCCGTCCCGCGTCAGGTTCCACAGCGCGGACCAGCACAGCGCCCGCGCCAGCGGGTCGGTGATGTCCCCGAGGTGCGCGCGCAGGGTGGCGAGGGACGCCTCGTCGAAGCGGACCTTGCAGTACGTGAGGTCGTCGTCGTTGACGAGGATCAGCTCGGGCCGCTCGACACCGGTCAGCGCGGCGACCACCGTGCGCGGCCCCGCCACATCCACCTCGGCGCGCGCGTACCGGACCAGGTCGCCGCGGGTCGTGCGGCGGTACAGGCCGACCGCGACCCGGTGCGGCCGCAACTCGGGGTGCGAGTCGACGGCCTCCTGGAGGACCGCCAGCTCGGTGATCCGGTCCGCCGCGCCGTACGTCACCACCGGCGTCAGCGAGTTGACGCCGGCCGTCTGCAGCCACGACCGCGACCAGGTGACCATGTCCCGCCCGGACGTCTCGGCCAGCACCGACAGCAGGTCGCCCAGCTGCGTGTTGCCGTACGCATGCTTCTTGAAGTAGCGCCGGGCCCCCTCCAGGAACGCGTCCCGTCCCGCGTACGCCACCAGCTGCTTCAGCACCGACGCACCCTTGGCGTACGTGATGCCGTCGAAGTTCAGCTTGGCGTCCTCCAGGTCACGGATGTCGGCCGTGATCGGGTGCGTGGACGGCAGCTGGTCGGCGCGGTACGCCCAGGACTTGCGGTTGTTGGCGAAGGTGATCCAGCCCTCCTTGAAGCGGGTCGACTCCACCATCGCGAAGACGCCCATGAAGTCGGCGAACGACTCCTTCAGCCACAGGTCGTCCCACCACTGCATGGTGACGAGGTCGCCGAACCACATGTGCGCCATCTCGTGCAGAATGACGTTGGCGCGGCTCTCGTACGACGCCTGTGTCACCTTGCCGCGGAAGATGTACTCCTCGCGGAACGTGACACAGCCCGGGTTCTCCATCGCGCCGAGGTTGTACTCGGGTACGAACGCCTGGTCGTACTTCCCGAACGGGTACGGGTAGTCGAAGTTGTCGTGGAAGAAGTCCAGGCCCTGCTTGGTGACGAGGAAGATGTCGTCCGCGTCGAAGTGCCGGGCGAGCCCCTTGCGGCAGAGCGCGCCGAGCGGGATGTCCAGCGTCGTGCCGTCGTCGAAGGTACGGCTGTACGAGTCGGTCACATGGTGGTACGGACCGGCGACGACCGCCGTGATGTACGTCGAGATCGGCTTCGTCTCGGCGAACCGCCAGACCCCGCCGTCCCGGGACTCCTCGGCCCCGTTGCTCCAGACCGTCCACCCCTCGGGCGCCGTCACCTCGAAGCGGAAGGGGGCCTTCAGGTCGGGCTGCTCGAAGTTCGCGAAGACACGCCGCGCGTCGGCCGGCTCGTACTGCGTGTAGAGGTAGACCTCGCCGTCCTCCGGGTCGACGAACCGGTGCATGCCCTCGCCGGTCCGGCTGTACGCGCACTGCGCGTCGACCACCAGGACGTTGTCGCCCTCCGGCAGACCGTCCAGCGTCACCCGCGTCCCGTCGAAGACGACGGCGGGGTCGAGCGCCTGCCCGTTCAGGGTCACCGAGGTCACGCTCGGCGCCAGCAGATCCGCGAACGTCGACGCCCCCGCCCGCGCGGAGCGGAACCGGATCGTGGTCACCGAGCGGAAGGTCCGGGGATCGACGGCCGGCCGGTCCCCGCCGTCCCCGCCGCCGCTCTCGGGATCACCGATCGCGGACCGCAGGTCGAGCACGACGTCGTATCCGTCGACGGTCAGCAGCTCGGCCCGCTCGTGGGCTTCGTCGCGGGACAGGTTTTGACCGGGCACTGGTGCACTCCTTTGTGTCACGTTCGAACAGTTTGATCCTCCCATGTGCCTCGCGGCCCGGGCGCGCGGGAATGGCAGGGCCGTTCAGCGGTGTTCTCGCGCACAGGTGCGATCGCCTCTTGAGGAGAGACATGTCTGAGAACGCCACGGTGAACGGCAAGACGCCCGCCGATTTCTGGTTCGACCCGCTCTGTCCCTGGGCGTGGATGACCTCCCGCTGGATGCTGGAGGTGGAGAAGGTCCGTGACGTCGAGGTCCGCTGGCATGTGATGAGCCTTGCCGTCCTCAACGAGAACAGGCTCGACGAGCTGCCCGAGGAGTACCGCGACATGCTCGAGACCAAGGCCTGGGGCCCGGTCCGCGTCGTCGTCGCCGCCCAGCAGAAGCACGGCGACGACATCGTCGGCCCGCTGTACACCGCGCTCGGCACCCGCTTCCACAACCAGGGCGAGGGCCCCACCCGTGAGGCGATCGTGGCGGCGCTCGAAGAGGTCGGTCTGCCGGCCGAGCTCGCGGAGTACGCCGACTCGGACACGTACGACGCGGAGCTGCGCGCCTCCCACCAGGAGGGCATCGACAAGGTCGGCCAGGACGTCGGCACGCCGGTCATCGCCGTGCCGGGCTCCGACGGCGAGCAGATCGCCTTCTTCGGCCCGGTCGTCACCCCCGCCCCGAAGGGCGAGGACGCGGCGAAGCTGTGGGACGGCACGCTGCTGGTGGCGTCGATCCCCGGCTTCTACGAGATCAAGCGGACCCGGACGCAGGGCCCGATCTTCGACTGACGTACCCACCGGTGCGGGTTCCGGCCATGGTCCGGAACCCGCACCGTGGTGCGTCATGCGTACAGCTGGGTGGGCTTCGGCAGCCGCCCGGCCACCCGGTGCAGCATCCGGACGGGTCCGGCAATCGACTCCGAAGGTGCAACAGCCGGGCGGTTAGGCGGAGTTCGTGGCAGTCCGCCCTCCGGGCCGTGATCGGCCACGCCGTGGCGCTCGATCTCGAGGCCGGCGAAGTTCGCCGCGCACCGGTCTCACCGGAAGGAGTCCGCGGCGCGTGCGGCCCAGTCGGCGAAGGTGCGCGGCGCGCGGCCGAGGATCCGCTCGACGTCGGGGCTGACCTTCTGCTCCGCCGCCAGCGGCTCGCCGAGGATGCCGAGCGTGCCCTCCACCACCGGCGCGGGCATGAACTGCAGCATCTGCGCGCGGGCCTCCTCGCGGGTCTGCTCGACGAACCGCACCGGAGTGCCCAGCGCGTCGCCGATCGCCTCGGCCCGTTCCCGCTGAGTGACCGTCGCGGGACCGGTCAGTTCGTACGTACGGCCCGCGTGGCCGGCCTCGCGCAGGACCACGGCCGCGACCTCGGCGACATCCGCCGGGTCGACGGTGGGCAGCCCGACGTCGCCGAAGGGTGCGGCAACTGTGCGCTGCCTACGGATCGACTCGGCCCACGCGAAGGTGTTGGAGTTCAGGCCGCCGGACCGCAGGACCGTCCATGCGAGGCCCGGCCGGCGGACGGCGTCCTCGAACGCCCCCGGGTGACGGTAGGCCTCCGGCCGCGTCCCGACGCCCAAGGAGGAGAGCAGGACGACGCGGCGCACACCGCCGGCCGCCGCGATGTCGAGAATGTCCTGCGGGTCGTCGCCCGCGACGAGCAGGAACAGCGCGTCGGCGCCGTCCAGTGCGGTGCGCAGGCTCTCCGGATCGGCGAGATCGGCCTGCTGGTGCCGTACGCCGTCGGGCAGATGCGCCGGAGGCCGCCGGGAGACGGCCGTCACCTGCTCACCGGCCGAGGCAAGGATCCGTACGAGTTCCCGTCCGACGTTTCCGGTCGCGCCCGTTGCAACGATCACGAGATCCCCTGTGTTAGTTAGTTAACTGACTTAGATGCGACGATAGCCGGTCTCCCGGCGCGCGTCTATAGTTAGTCAGGTGACTCACTCAAAAGGTGTCCGGCAGCCGCCGGGCAAGCGCGAAAGGCTGGCGGCCGCCGCGGCCCGGGTTCTTCACGAGCAAGGCGTCGAACAGACCACGATCGCCGACATCGCACGAGCGGCCGACGTCCCGTTGGGTAACGTGTACTACTACTTCAAGACCAAGGATCAGCTCGTCGAGGCGGCGATCGACGCGCATGCGCAGAGTCTGAGGTCGATGATCGGCGTGCTCGACGAGCTTCCCGCGCCCCAGGACCGGTTGAAGGCACTCCTGAACGGCTGGATCGAACAGCGTGAGCTCACGGCTCGGTACGGCTGTCCGACCGGGACCATGGCTTCGGAACTCGACAAGCGCGCCGACGGCCTCGACCAGTCGGTCGCCAAGGTCATCCAGGTGCTGCTCGACTGGGTCGAGCAGCAGTTCCAGGCGATGGGACGCGGCGACTCCCGTGAACTCGCGGTCGCTCTGATCGCCGCCTACCAGGGGATCTCGCTGCTCACCAACACCTTCCGGGACCCCGACCTGATGGCCGCCGAAGGGCGCCGGCTGGAACGCTGGATCGACTCGCTCGGCTGACGGGGTTCACGCGTCGAGCCGGCTCGTGATCTCGACCGCGTCGCCGACGGCCACCACACCCTCGCGGACCACCGCGTTCTTCACGCCGAAACTGACCTTGTTGCCGTAGTCGGGTTCGCGGCGGTACGTCGCCAGGGTCCGGACCGGCTCCGGGCCCGCCCGGCGGCCCGTCGACTGGTCCACCAGCGGGACGTTGCATCGCATCGCCCTCACGGAGTAGGCGAGTTCGGCCGATCCGATGGTCATCCGGCGTACCCGGTCCTCGAAGTGCGGCTCGTCGTCACCGGACAGGACGATGTTCGGACGGAAGCGGTCCATCGGTACGCCGGCCGCGTCGCCGCGGGCCTCGATGCGGGCGTTGAGGCCGGCCAGCGACGCGGTGGAGGCGACCAGCACCGCATGGGCGTCGGCGAAGGCGACCTTGCCGGGGGTCTCGCCCCAGCCGTCGCGGTCGAAGCCGGGTGCCACCCGTACCAGCCGGGACTTCGCACCGAGCGCCTCCGAGAACCACTCGGCGACCGCGTCCCCCTGGTCGCACGCCTCGCCGAGCGGACGGTCGAACATGCTGACCGCGCAGCGCGGGCCGTCCGGGTCGACGGTCAGCTCCAGGGCCTCCAGGCCCGGCACGGCGAGGGCCAACATGGCGCCGCCGTCCAGGACTTCGGCTTTGATCGCAGCCATCGCGGGGTGTGTCCGCTGACTGCGGAACGCGCCGTCCTCGGCGTCCACCACCATGAACGTGCGGTCGTGCACGAGACCGGTCCCGGTGATCTCCGCCCGGTCGACCGGAACCGCGCCGCAACCCTTGACGGGGTAGTACGCCAGTCCCTGAACGGTGATGGTCATGACGTCCCCTCCTGGGCAGCCGCTTCGAGTGCTTCGACGCTGCCGGACATGATCGTGCGGATGTGCCGGGTGATGAGCTCGATGGGCCAGTCCCACCACGCGACGGCGAGGAGCCGGGCGACGGTCTCGTCGTCGTGGCGGGTGCGGATCAGCCGCGCCGGGTTGCCGCCGACGATGCCGTAGTCCGGGACGTCGCCGACGACGACCGCCCCGGCACCGATGACGGCGCCGTGCCCGATCCGTACGCCCGGCAGGACCATCGATCCGTACCCGAACCAGACGTCGTTGCCGACGACGGTGTCGCCCCGGTTCGGCAGCCCGGTCAGCAGGTCGAAGTGGTCGGCCCAGGAGCCGCCCATCGTGGGGAACGGGAACGTGGAGGGGCCGTCCATACGGTGGTTGGCGCCGTTCATGAGGAACCGCACCCCGGTCCCGAGCGCGCAGAACTTTCCGATGACGAGCTTCTCCGGGCCGTAGTGGTACAGCACGTTGCGGGTTTCGAACGCGGTCGCGTCATCGGGGTCGTCGTAGTACGAGTAGGCGCCTACCTCGATCAGTTCCGATGTCACCAGGGGCTTCAGCTGGACCACGCGGGGCTGTCCGGGCATGGGGCGCACAGCGGTGGGGTCGGCGGGGGCGGCGGGGACCGGACTCATGGCGCCATCATCGCATTCACCCCGAAGAGCACACGTTTCCTGGGAGGCTCGCTCTATACCGAGCGATGCCATGACGCCGGCGCAAGGTGCGCGGCGGGCGCCGGTTGACCAAGCGGTCGCAGCCGGGCCGCCGGGCGCCACCGCGGTACGGACCGTCGATGCCAAGGGGCACGACGGGCCGACGGCCACTGCTCGTCAGCGACGGGCCATGGGTCTCGCCGGTAGCGGGCGCCAGCGGGCGGCGACGTCGCGCATGACCAGGACGCTGTCCAGGGTCGCGGTGCCGGGCGGGAAGCGGTCCGGGTCGTCGAAGAAGGACGACCGCGCGGATCGGATCCGCCCGGCTGCCACCTGCCACGCGTCCGTTTCCAGCTCCATGGCGTCGAGACGGCGGCCCGAAGCCGCTGGCGACAGGCCCCTGTTCCCGGCGCGGAAGAAGTCCGATGCCTCCTGGAGATCGGTGAAGAGTTCACTGCCGCGCAGTTCGTCGGTGACCTCGGCCGTGACGTCGACCCGGATCTCGCCGTCCCGGGTGGCGAGAGCGACCCGTACCTCGTCGGGCGTCTCGTGCACCGTGAAGTCGGCGCGGCCGTGCTCACCGGGAAAAACCCGCCCGCCCGCCCAGGAGTTGATCCGTGAGCCGGTGTCGCGGCGTGTGATGTAGACGCCGGTCTCGACGCCGTCGGGGCCGTCCCACTCGACGGAGATGCGGTGCGCGGCGTTCTCGCTGCGCAGACCCACCGGCGGCGGCGCCCATGTGGGGCGTGCGGAGCCCAGGCGCAGGAGGCAGATACCGGCGACGGCGTGGCCGCGTACCAACTGGGGCCGCAGGCCGGCGGGCAGCAGGCGGGCGGCGGCGTCCGGGGTGACCCGGTAGTTCACCAGGAGGCGCCGCTCGATGACGCTGGAGAGTCGGGGCTGGATCACGATGTGCCGCCTTCCTCTTGCGTGGCGGACCGCCACTTGGTGTGGCGCAGGACGATCTGCTCGGGGCAGACGGAGCTCAGGAACCGTCCGATGCTCGTCGCCAGCCGGTCCTCGGCCAGCGAGTAGAGGATGCGGTTGCCGTCGCGGCGCTCGGTGACCAGCCCGGCGCCCTTCAGTACGCCGAGGTGACGCGAGATGGACGGTGCGCTGATCGCGAACCGGGCCGCGATCTCCCCGGCCGCCAGTTCGCCGCCGCGGAGGTCCTCCAGGATCTGGCGCCTGGTCGGATCGGCGAGGGCGCGGAAGGCGCTCGCCTCGTCATCGGTCGTTGCCATGTCAGATGTTTAGCACATGAGCTAATTAGCAAACAAGCTAAATGCGAAGCAATGGGGGAGCCCCCGCGAGTCACGTCCTCGCGGGGGCTCCCCGTTCATCCGCCTGCCGGTGAAGGTTGAGAAGACGATCACGAGGCAGGACGTCCGTGTGCCCGGGTCAGGGGGCGAGCAGCAGAACGCCGGCGCGCTCCTTGGCGGCCGCGTACCGCTTCGCCACGTCCTGCCAGTTGACGACGCGCCACATGGCCTCGATGAAGTCGACCTTCTGGTTCTTGTACTGGAGGTAGAAGGCGTGCTCCCAGGCGTCGAAGACCAGGATCGGAACCGAGCCCTGGCCGACGTTGCCCTGGTGGTCGTAGACCTGCTCGACGATCAGCCTGCCGCTGAGCGGCTCGTAGGCCAGCACCCCCCAGCCGGAACCCTGGGTGGTGGCGGCGGCCTTCGTCAGCTGGGACTTGAAGCCCGCGTACGAGCCGAAGGAGTCGGTGATGGCGTCCGCGAGGTCGCCGACGCCGTCCGCCGCGCGGGGCTCGCCGCCACCGTCGCCGCTCATGTTGTGCCAGTAGATCGAGTGCAGGATGTGGCCGGAGAGATGGAACGCGAGGTTCTTCTGCAGACCGTTGACGGCTCCCCAGGCCTCCTTGGCGCGTGCCTCTTCCAGCTGCTCCAGGGTGTCGTTGGCGCCCTTGACGTAGGCGGCGTGGTGCTTGTCGTGGTGGAGCTCGATGATCTGCGGGTTGATGACCGGTTCGAGCGCCGCGTAGTCGTACGGGAGTTCCGGGAGCGTGTACGTGGCCATGGGGCGAACCCTCCAGCTGCTGTCCTGTTGTTATTGCAAACCATATGCAAGAGCAGGCTAACAGCAGTAAGGGGGGAGTGTGATCGGCCCTTCGGCTCAGAACCGCAGGCGCATGGTGGCGGTCGGGCTCATCGCGGCCGGACGCCGGATGCGTGCGCAGCGTGGTTCGCCCCCGGTGCACAGCCCGTCGGATCGTGGGATTCGGCGCTCGGCGCGACCCCGGTCCTCGAGGGGGTCACCGCGTCGCCGCTCGGGTACCGTACCGATGTGGTTTTCAACTACCGTTTCCTGGAAGGAAGTTGGTTGCCCGGCGGGACGTCGGGCGGTGGCGGAGGGGCGTTGACCGCCGCATTCTCCGGACGGGTCCCGGCGCGACCGGACGCCTCGGCCCGTGACCATGAGACGCCGGCAGCGGGCCACATGGTCAGAATCCGGCTGGTCCTGCGCCCGGACCCGGCGCGCACCGCCCGCCACACCGCGCCGTACCCCAAGCTGGTGGACGAACTGGAACGGCGGGGCCGATGGCCCGGGGCGCTCGCCGCCCACGCCCGGGCCCGAACGGAGAGCCGATGACCATCTTCCCCACGACCCTGCTCCTCGCCCGGCACGGACAGACCGTCTGGCACTCCGAGAACCGCTACGCCGGGGTCAGCGACGTCGCACTCACCGACGAGGGCCGCCACCAGGCCGAGCAGCTGGCGGACTGGGCGGCCCGGCATCCGGTCGACGCGATCTGGACGTCGACCGTCCCCCGCGCCATCGAGACCGCCGAACCCGCCTGCCGGGCGCTCGGCCTCGTACCCGGGCGCGAACACGATCTGCGCGAGTGCGACTTCGGGGCGGTGGAAGGGCGCACCCTCGCCGAATTCGCCGCCGAGGACCCGAAATGGGCCGAGGCATATGTCGCCGACCCGGTGACCCATCCCTTCCCCGGGGCCGAGGACCCGCGCACGGCGGCGGCCCGGGGGACGGCCGCGCTGCGCCGGATCGCACACTTCCATCCGGGGCAGCGGGTACTGGTCGTCGCGCACAACACGCTGCTGCGGCTGGTGCTGTGCGAACTGCTGTCGATCCCGCTCGGCGCCTACCGCCGGGTCCTTCCGCAATTGCGCAACGCGGCGGTGAGCGAGGTGCAGCTGGGGGACGAGGGCGGCGCGCTGCTCTCCCTCAACGTGCCGTGCGCCCCCGACGTCAGTTCTTGACGGCCGCGGCCCGCCGCTGGCGTACGACACCGATGACGGCCAGTACGACGGTCAGCGCACCGGTCGCCAGCAGCTGGTCACGCGTGCCGGGCTCGCGCAGCATCAGCAGGAAGATGCCTGCCATGGCCGCCAGCGCGACCAGCGTCCCCACCGGGAACAGCCACATCCGCACGACCAGCTTCTCGGGTGCCTCGCGCTCCAGCCGTCGGCGCAGGAGCAGCTGCGACACCGCGATGAAGATCCAGACGACCAGGATCACCGCGCCGATCATGTTGAGCAGCCAGGGGAAGACATCGTCCGGCCGCCAGTAGCTCAGCAGCACGCACAGGAAGCCGATGACGGACGAGACGAGCACGGCGGTACGCGGCACGCCGGAGCTGACCCGGCCGAGCCGCTTCGGACCCTGGCCGCGGGCGACCAGCGAGCAGGCCATCCGCGAGGCGCCGTAGATGTTCGCGTTCATCGCGGAGAGCAGCGCGATCAGGATGACCACATTCATGATCTCCGCGGCGCCGCTGATGCCCAGGTGGTCGAGGGTCGCGTAGAACGGGCCGACCGTCGCGACCTTCGGGTCGTCCCACGGCACGAGGGTGACGATGACCGCCATCGAACCGACGTAGAACAGCGCGATCCGCCACATCGCCGTCCGGACCGCCTTGGCGACGCCCCGCACCGGGTTCTCGGACTCGGCCGCGGCGATGGTGACCGTCTCCAGACCTCCGTACGCGAAGACGGAGGCGAGCAGTCCGATGATGAAGCCGTTGGAGCCGTTCGGCAGGAACCCGCCGTCACCGCGGAGATTGGCGCCGCCCGGGGCGTCCGTGCCGGGCAGCACCCCGAGGATGGCCAGCACACCCAGCACCAGGAAGAGCGTGATCGCGGCGACCTTCAGCGAGGCGAACCAGAACTCGAACTCGCCGAAGTTCTTGACGGCGGCCAGGTTCGTGCCGAGGAAGACCGCCATGAACAGCGCCACCCACGCCCACTCGGGAGTGCCGGGCAGCCAGCCGGTGACGATCTTCGCGGCACCGATCCCTTCCAGCCCGACGGCGACGCAGAGCAGCACCCAGAACGCCCAGCCGGCGGTGAACCCCGCCCACGGCCCGATCGCCCGTTCCGCGTGGACGGAGAAGGAACCGGAGGCCGGATTGGCCGCGGACATCTCGCCGAGCATGCGCATCACGAACATGACCAGCAGCCCGGAGATGGCGTAGGCGATGACGATCGAGGGCCCGGCGGAGGCGATACCGGCTCCGGAACCGACGAACAGCCCGGCGCCGATGACACCGCCGAGGGCGATCATCGACAGATGGCGTTGCTTGAGTCCATGGGTGAGGGCGGAGTCGGCCTTGACGGCGGAGACGTCGGAGCCGGCCGGGACTGCGGAGACTTCGGAGCCGGCGGTGGGGGGAGACGCGGAGGTCCGAGACATGGACGTGCTCTGTTCGGTAGCTGAGACTGGGACGAGCCCATAGTCTGTGCGCGCCTCCCGCTGACACGGAACATGTGTCCGCTATACGGGCACCAGGCTCACACAAGGTGAACACCTGCGTACATATGCCGGGTACACACCCCGCCACGGGTCCGCCCGTCAGGCCCGTCGGCGGTCCCGCAGCTCCCGCGCCCCCGCCACGAGCAGCACCAGACCCGTCGCCCCCGCCGACCACAACACCTGTGGGCGTGCCACGTCATCGGTCAGCATCAGCACCAGTACGGCCACGAGCGCGGCCAGCGTCACCCAGGTCAGCCATGGGAAGCACCACATCCGCAGGGTCAGAGCCTCGGGTGCCTCGCGCTCCAGCCGGCGGCGCAGCCGCAGCTGTGACGCGGCGATCAGCCCCCAGACGAACAGCAGCACCGCGCCCACCGAGTTGAGCAGATAGAGGAAGACGGAGTCGGGCCATTTGAGATTGAGCAGTACGGAGACGAAGCCGAAGGCGACCGAGGCGAGGACCGCCCGCCGCGGCACCCCGCCCCCGCCCACGCTCCCCGACACCTTGAGCAGTCCGCGCGGCCCCTCGCCGCGCTCGGCCAGTGAGAAGACCATCCGGGACGCGCCGTAGAGATTGGCGTTGAGCGCGGAGAGCAGCGCCACGAACACCACGATGTTCATGATCTGCCCGGCCGACGGCACCCCGATCGCGTCCAGGACCTTGACGTACGGGCTCAGTCCGGCCCGCTGCGCGGTCCACGGCAGCACCGTGACGATCACCAGCATCGAGCCGACGTAGAAGAAGAGGATCCGCACGACCGCGCTGCGCACCGCACGTCCCACCGCGCGCGCCGGGTTGTCGGTCTCGGCCGCAGCGATCGTCACGACCTCCAGGCCGCCGAACGCGAAGACGACGGTCAGCACACCTGAGACGACGCCGCCCCAGCCGTTCGGCAGGAAGCCGCCCTGCCCGGTGAGATTGGTCAGCCCCACCGGATCGGTGTCCGGGAGCAGACCGAAGACGGCGAGCAGCCCGAGCACCAGGAAGATCACGATCGCGGCGACCTTGAGAGCGGCGAACCAGAACTCGAACTCGCCGAAGTTCTTCACCGCGGTCAGATTCGTGACGGTGAACACCACCATGAACGTCAGCACCCACGCCCACTGGTCCACGCCCGGCACCCAGCCGTGGGCGATCTGCGCGGCGGCCGTCGCCTCCACGGCGAGGACCACCACCAGCAGGAACCAGTAGAGCCACCCCACACTGAACCCGGCCCAGCGGCCGAGCGCCCGCTCGGCATGGACGGAGAAGGCGCCGGAGGCGGGTATCGCGGCCGACATCTCGCCGAGCATCCGCATCACCAGCATCGCGAGTGCGCCGGCGATCAGATACGACACGACGATGCCCGGTCCGGCGACCGCGATCCCGGCGCCCGAACCGACGAAGAGTCCGGCGCCGATCACCCCGCCCAGGCCGAGCATGGTCAGATGGCGCTGCTTCAGTCCGTGCGAGAGCGGTTCCTGCTGCGTGGGGGGAGGGGCGTCGTGCATGGGGGTGCGGGTCACTCTCGGATATTTTATGGGGAACCTACAGTCTCACGCTGCGAGACCCGGTCCGTCAGGCGGCCCCTCCAGGCCCCCACCTCAGTGACGAGCATCACGCCGTCACATGATTGCGTACCGGTCTTTGTCCGAACCCCACCAACCCGCCAACCGCCGCTTTGTGGGCGGCTGATGGTGATCGAGCGTTAACCCGTGGGCTAACGTCAGCCTCAGTCTGTCCCCCACCTGCCCTCACCACCGCGGAGTCCCGATGAGCACTGCTGCCGCCCCCGTCCGTACCGGAGCGGTCCTCGCCGACCTGCTGCCCGCCGCCAGGCACCGTTACGCCGTCGACACGGCCCTGGTCGTCGGCGGCGCCGCGCTCACCGGCATCGCCGCGCAGATCGCCGTCCCGGTCCCCGGCTCCCCGGTCCCCGTCACCGGGCAGACCTTCGCCGCGCTCCTCGTCGGCACCGCGCTCGGCGCCCGCCGCGGCTTCCTCTCCCTCGCCGTGTACGCGCTCGTCGGCATGGCGGGCATGCCGTGGTTCGCCGGCGGCAGCTCCGGCGCGGGCGGCGCCTCGTTCGGTTACGTCCTCGGCATGCTCCTCGCCGCCACCGTGGTCGGCGGTCTCGCCCGCCGCGGCGGCGACCGCTCCGTGCTGCGCACCGCCGGCACCATGGTGCTCGGCTCCGCGATCATCTACGCGGTCGGTGTCCCGTACCTGGCGCTGTCCACCGGCATGTCGGCGAGCGCCGCGATCGCGGCGGGACTGGTTCCGTTCCTGCTCGGTGACGCGCTGAAGGCGGCGCTGGCGATGGGCGCGCTGCCCGCCGCCTGGAAGCTCGTCGGCCGCCGCGGCTGACGGAGGCTCACGCGTCTCACGCGCTTGCGTGAACCGTTCCGAAGAGGCTCGCCGGGTCGCACTGCGACACCAGACCGGCGAGCCTCTTCCGTGTCCGCTCGTCGTGATGCTCCGGTACGGTCCCCGCCGTCCGACAAGAAGTTCGGCGGCCGGCCCACGGGCAGTGGCTGCAGGAGCCGGACAGCGTCGGGCTATTCGCGCCCGGCGGGGTACACGACGGCGGCCCGGACCTCGTCGGCATCGGTGACGCCGACGAGGTCCGGGCCGGAGCGTAGAACCTGTCTGAAAGCCGGCCAGTTCCTCCGCATGTCCGGGGGTCGCCGGGGCGGAGGGTGATCTGGGCAGGCAGCTGGTGGTTCCAGGAGAGGCTCTCCGTTCGCCCGGTGTGCGGCAGGGGAGAGCCTCCCCGGTGTACCTGACATCGACCGTCAGGTGGGGATGGGCGCGGTCAGGCGTCCGCGGACGCGTCCGCCGTGACCGCGGCCGCTCCGGACTTGCGCTGACGGACGTCACGTACCAGGGAGATCGCCACCACGATCGCCGCGACGAGCAGCGAGAGCAGCACCTGCTCACGGCCGCTGTCGTCGGTCAGCATGTAGACCAGCACGAACGAGATCATGGCGATGGTCGCCCAGGTCAGGTACGGGAAGAGCCACATCCGCACGACCAGCTTCTCCGGCGACTCGCGCAGGATGATGCCGCGCATCCGCAGCTGGGTGAAGCAGATGACCAGCCAGACGAACAGGGCGACGGCACCGGAGGAGTTCAGCAGGAACTGGAAGACGGTGTCCGGCCACTGGTAGTTGAAGAACACGGCGACGAAGCCGAAGACGACGGAGGACAGGATGGCCGCCCGCGGCACGCCCCGCTTGTTCGTCCGGGCGAACGCCTTCGGCGCGTCGCCGCGCTCACCGAGCGAGAACGCCATCCGCGAGGCCGTGTAGAGGCCGGAGTTGAGGCAGGACAGCACGGCCGTCAGCACGATGACGTCCATCACCTGTCCGGCGTGCGGAATGCCGATCGAGTTCAGGGCGGCGACATAGCTGCCGTCCTTGAGGATCGACGCGTCGTTCCACGGCAGCAGCGTCAGCACGATGAAGATCGAGCCCAGGTAGAAGACGGCGATCCGCCAGATCACGCTGTTGGTGGCCTTCTGGACGGCGCGCTGCGGGTTCTCCGACTCGCCGGCCGCCAGCGTCACGATCTCGCTGCCCATGAACGAGAAGACGACCATGAGCACACCGGTGAGGATGGCACCCGGCCCGTGGGGGAAGAAGCCGCCACTGTCGGTGAGATGCGCGAGCCCCGACCCCGGGTTGTCCGAACCGGGCAGCAGCCCGAAGACGGCGAGCAACCCGACGACCACGAACGCGGCGATCGCCACGACCTTGATTCCGGCGAACCAGAACTCGAACTCTCCGTACGAACTGACCGAGACCAGGTTCGTCGCGGTGAGCACCACCATGACGATCAGCGCCCATGCCCACTGCGGGACGCCCGGCACCCAGCCCTCCAGGATCTTGGCACCCGCCGTGGCTTCGACGGCGAGCACCACGACCCAGAAGAACCAGTACAGCCAGCCGATCGAGAAGCCGGCCCAGCGGCCGAGGGCGCGGTCGGCGTAGGCGGAGAAGGAGCCCGAGCTGGGCCGGGCCGCGGCCATCTCGCCGAGCATCCGCATCACGAAGACGACCATGAGGCCGACCAGCGCGTACGAGAGCAGAATGGCGGGTCCCGCGGCGGCGATACCGGCACCGGAACCCACGAAGAGGCCCGCGCCGATCACTCCGCCGATGGCGATCATCGAGAGGTGACGGTTCTTGAGACCGGCCTGGAGCCCGTCCGCGGAGCCCGGCTTGTCCGCCCGGCCCGGCTCGCCGGGCTGGTGGCCCGGCCCTGCCAGAGTCGTTTGCGTCATGGATCGAATCCTTACGTTCTGGATCACTCGGTTCCGTGGCTGTGCCGCTGCACGGTGGTGGGCGGCGAGTCTCAGGCATTGAAGCCGCAGAACCCCGGAATCGGAACCCCCTCTTCCGGATCATTGTCCGGATCGTTGCCGGTGTGGGTTTGCGCACACACGCTCCGCACAAAGGCTCCGCACGGGGTAGGCCCGGAGGGTCCCGACCCCGATGACGGCTACCCCGTGATCCGCATGCCACACTCGACCCATGCGCGTGTACCTCGGCTCAGACCATGCCGGTTTCGAACTCAAGAACCACCTCGTCGAGTGGCTCACGGCCCAGGGCCACGAAGCCGTCGACTGTGGCCCCCACATCTATGACGCCCAGGACGACTACCCGCCGTTCTGCCTGCGCGCCGCCGAGAGGACGGTCGCGGACGCGGGCAGCCTCGGCATCGTGATCGGTGGCTCCGGCAACGGCGAGCAGATGGCCGCCAACAAGGTGAAGGGCGTACGTGCCGCACTCGCCTGGAGCGAGCAGACCGCCGCTCTCGGCCGCGAGCACAACGACGCCAACGTGGTGGCCATCGGTGGCCGCATGCACACGGTGGAGGAGTCGACGAAGTTCGTCGAGATCTTCCTCGCCACGCCGTACTCGGGCGAGGAGCGTCACACCCGCCGCATCGCGATGCTGACTGCGTACGAGACGACGGGCGAGCTTCCCCCGATCCCGGCCCACCACCCGCAGCAGGGCTGATCGCCCTACCCCCCGTGCCGCCGGCCCGCCCGGCGGCACAGCCATTTCCCGTATCCCACGTCACTCAGGAGAGCTGCCGCCGTGCCCGAGGGACACACCATCCATCGCCTGGCCGCGGACCATCGCGACCGGTTCGTGGGCGGGCCGGTGCGGGTCAGCAGCCCGCAGGGCAGGTTCTCGGACAGCGCGGCGCTCCTCGACGGCCGTGGGTTCACCGGCGTCGACGCGCACGGCAAGCACCTGTTCCTCGGCTTCGAGGACGCCGGATGGATCCACATCCACCTCGGCCTGTTCGGCAAACTCCACTTCGGTACGACACCGGTTCCGCCGCCCACGGACACCGTCCGTCTGCGCCTGGCCAACGACGACCACCACGCGGACCTGCGCGGCCCGACCACCTGCGCCCTCATCACGGAACCCGAGAAGCGCGCGATACACGACCGGCTGGGCCCGGACCCACTGCGTACCGACGAGGACGGCGAACGCGCCTGGTGGCGGATCTCGCGCAGCCGCATCACGGTGGCGGCGCTGCTGATGGACCAGAAGGTCATCGCGGGCGTCGGCAACGTGTACCGGGCGGAGGTCCTGTTCCGGCACGGCATCGACCCGTACCGCCAGGGCAAGGACCTCACCCGTGCGGAGTGGGACGCGATCTGGGCGGACCTGGTGACACTGATGCGCGCGGGTGTACGGAACAACCGCATCGACACGGTGCGTCCGGAGCACATGCCGGAGGCGATGGGGCGGGCGCCGCGGGTGGACGACCACGGGGGCGAGGTGTACGTGTACCGGCGGGCTCGGCAGGGGTGTCACATCTGCGGCACGGAGATCCGTGCGGCGGACCTGGCGGCCCGCAACCTCTTCTGGTGCCCGACCTGCCAGCGCGCCTAAGAGTTGTCCTCACGCCGGGCGCGCTTGATCCTGCGCCCCGGCGCGCCTTCCGCACCGCCCCGCGAACGTCCTCGATCGCCGGGTGGGCCCGATTTCCCCGCCCGCACGCGCTCTTGGAGGCCGCGTGTCCTCTCCGAGCCCAAAACGCCCGGCCGGGCGTCCCCGGCAATGTCACTCCCGGCTAGAACCCTCGCGGAAGCCAAGGCTCCACCAACTCCGAGAACCCCGAGGCCGCCTCCGCCACCGCACCCGGCCGCAGCTCCTGTACCCGCCCGGCCCGCGCCAGTGAGACCAGCGATTCGCCGCCCAGGTACACCGACCCCAGCTCCCGTACGGAAAGCGCCAGATCCGCCGGATCATCCGTCCGTTTGCACGACGCGCCCCCCTTCGTGTCGGCCGTGAGCCGCCAACGCCCCGCGTTCCACGGGCAGAACGCGTCCTCGACCTCGAACACCACGTCCACCGCCGCCCGGTACGCCCGCGCCTCCAGCGCCGCGCCCAGCTCCACCAGCCGTACGTACAGCGAGTCGCGCAGCTTGATGTTGCACCGGCGCACGTCCGAGACGAGATGCAGGACCGCATCGTCGACCGGCCGGTTCCGCGCCTCGACCGTCGACGTCAGGTCGATCTCGAAGAGGAACCGCCACAGCGCCGCGTACGCCGCCGGGTCCAGCGCCGACAGGTCGTCCACGGCGATCCGGCCCTTGGGGCCCGCCGCGTCCCAGGCCGGCTTGATGCGGAACGTCGAGTACCCGACGACCTCGCCCGCACGCTCCGCCAGCAGGCACTGCAGCGGCGACGCCCCCTGCCGGGCGCTCGCCGGGTCGATCAGCGCCCTCCGCTCCCAGCCGGGACCGTGCGCCGGCGTCCCCGGCCGCCCCGCCACCAGCTGCTCGTACACGCCCTCGCACGCGGCGGTCGCCTCGTCCGGCTTGGCGTACCGCAGGCGGACCTCGTCCGTGCCGTCCGGCACCGCCAGCCGCACCCGGTCCGTGTCGATCTCCAGGGACATCTGCCTCGTGGCCGCTCCGTACCCGAACCGGCCGTAGATCGCGGGTTCCGAGGCCGTCAGCACGGCGAGGGGTTCACCCAGCGCCCGTACGTCGTCGAGCTGACGCCGCATCATCGAGGTCAGCAGTCCGCGCCTGCGGTGCGTGGCCGCGACACCGACCATCGTCACACCGGCCGCGGGCACCAGGACGCCGCCGGGCACGGCCAGCCGGAAGCTGAAGGCCCCCGCCGTGCCGACCACGTCCGGGCCGTCCCAGATGCCGATCGACCGCTCGTGCTCGGTCAGCGCCTCCCAGAGCTCGCGCTCCTCCGGAGAGTCGGTGACGACGCCGCCGAACGCGAGCTCCAGGCTCCGGAACCATTCGTTCCATTCGGACGGACGCAACACCCGCAGCTCAGTAGTCATATGCCATGCCTACCAGGGGTACGGCAGACGGGCGACCCATTTTCGAACGCATTGTCACAGGGGTCCCCCTGCACCCGAGGCGCTCGTGTGGATAAGGTCCCCGCAATGGCCCGTCGCGCAGGAGCAGACTCGTACCCGGCCCGATTGCAGAAATCGGCGCACCGGGCGCGCATAGCGCTGCGCAAATCCGGCGTCGACTACTTCCGCGGTGACGGCTCCGACTGGATCGCCCTGGCAGGCCTGCTGTTGACCGTCCCGGCCATCACCTGCGGCACACTGCTGAACGCGGTGTGGTGCGCACCGGCCGCGCTCGTCCTGCCGATCGTCGCGGGCGGTCTGCTGCTGCGACCGGCCAGCCTGCTCGGGCTGTACGCGACCGCCGCCGCAGCCCTGATCGTGGAGTCGATCGCGCTCGGCCCGTACTCGGAAGGGCCGGCCCGGGTGACCCCGGGCACCGTCCTGGTGGTCGCGGCCTGCGGCTTCTTCGGACTGATCCTCGCCCAGTTCCGGGCCAGGGTCGGTGTGCCGTGGCGGCGCGGCGGCACCATGCTCTTCGACCTGCGCGAACGCATCCGGGTGCAGAGCGCCCTGCCGCGGCTGCCGGAGGGCTGGCACCGCGAGATGGCGCTGCGCCCGGCGGGCGGCCAGTCGTTCTCCGGTGACTTCGTCGTCGCGGCCCGCACCAACGGCGGCCGCACCCTGGAGGCGGTGCTCACCGATGTCTCCGGCAAGGGCATGGACGCGGGGTCCCGCGCCCTGCTGCTGTCCGGCGCGTTCGGCGGCCTGCTCGGCTCGCTCCCCCCGCACGGCTTCCTGCCCGCGGCCAACGCCTATCTGCTGCGTCAGGACTGGGACGAGGGCTTCGCCACCTCCATCCATCTGGTGCTGGACCTGGACTCGGGCGATTACGAGCTCCTCTCCGCGGGCCACCCACCGGCCCTGCAACTGCACGCGGGCAGCGGCCAGTGGGAGGAGAAAGCGGCGGAGGGCCCGCTGCTCGGGGTGTACGACGGGGCACAGTTCGACGCGGTGAAGGGCTCACTGGCCCCCGGCGATGTGCTGATGCTCTTCACGGACGGTCTGGTGGAGGCGTCCGACCGGGACATCGCGGAGGGCATCGACCGGCTGACCGGCGAGGCCGACCGCTATGTCGCCACCGGCTTCGACGGCGCGGCCTGGCATCTGATCGAGGCGTGCGCGAAGGACGTCAACGACGACCGGGCGCTGCTGCTTCTGTGCCGCCGGCCCTGAACCGTACGGAACCAGGGCCGGGCAATCGGCGCCCGGCCGTCATGACGATGCCCGTCCACGCGGCCCTGCGCCGGACGACCGCCCGCCCGTAGAGTCGTCCCATGCCCACGCCACGCGCACCCCTGCCCCTGACGGAAGTCGAGGCGATCGCCCGCAACGCGCACGCCGGCCAGCGGGACAAGGCGGGACGCCCGTACGCCGAACACCTCGCCGCCGTCGCGGACGGTGTGCGTGCCAGGGGCGGCAGCGACGACCAGATCGCCGCCGCCTGGCTGCACGACGCGGTCGAGGACGACGCGCTGTCCGCCGAGTGGCTGGCGGCCGCCGCGCTGCCGCAGCAGGTCAAGGACATGGTCCTCGCCGTCACCAAACGGGACGGCGAGGGTGTGGCGGCGTACACCCGGCGCATCCTCGCCACCCCGGGCGCCTTGTTGATCAAGGAATCCGACCTTGCCCACAACGCCGACCCGACCCGCCTCGCGGTCCTGGACCCGGCGACGCGTACCCGACTGACCGCGAAATATGCGCAGGTACGCGCGCTGCTCGGACTCAGCGCCGCCGAATCGCCCACCGAACAGCCGGATCCGGCCAACACCACGGAGGGCTGATCCACTAGAGCCTGGCGGCGTCCCGCCGGAACGCCCAGTCCATGTCCGGCTCGGTCACGAAACGCAGCACCCGTCGTACCGGCGGCGTGCACAGCAGCGTCACCGCGCCGGCCGCGACCAGCGAGACGACGATCAGCCCGCCCGGCGAGGCCAGCCACTCGTACCGGTCGAACAGCCCGACGTAGCCGGCCCCCTTGACCAGGAAACCGTGCAGCAGATAGCCGCAGATCGTCCCGGCGCCCAGCACGGTGAACCACATGTGGCGACGCGGCACCCATGCCAGGAACCCGATGGTGAGCAGCAGTGCGCAGCCGAACATCAGCAGCGTCATCACCGCACCCGACCACCACGGGGCGCCCATCTCCGGGGCGCTGTTGCTGCGGTAGAACCAGCCCAGCTGCATCCGCGGCGCCGCCCAGTACGCGAAGAGGGCGGCCCCGGCGAACAGCGGCAGCGCCAGCAGCCGCACCTCACGCCGACGCATCAACTGGAAATGTTCAGGCTTCAGTTGGAGTCCGAGCACGAAGAACGGCAGGAACTGCAGCACCCGCTGGAGATCGAGATCGTCGCCGATCGTGGGGGAGAACGACGCGAGCACGGCAATGACGAGCGCGACCGGCAGCGGGTGGCGCAGTGCCTGCCAGACGGGCGTGGTGAGCCGCCAGATGAACAGCGCGGCCAGGAACCAGGTGAGGAACCAGGGGTCGATCAGGCTGATCGGATGGTCCGGCGAGTCGTCCGCGTACCGCTTGAAGAGCGAGTACGCCGTCTCGAAGACCACATAGGGCACGGCGACGCCGGTGACCAGGCGTTTCATCTTCTTGGCGCTCATGTCGAACGAGCGTGAGAAGTAGCCGGAGATGATGATGAAGGCCGGCATGTGGAACGTGTACGCGACCATGTACAGCGCGCGGGCGGTCCGGCTCCCGTCCATCACCGGTACCCACGCGTGCGCCACGGCGACCAGCACGATCGCCAGATATTTGGCGTTGTCGAAGTAGGCGTCACGCCGCTTCGTCGGCGCGGCCGTCGAAGGCTGGTTCACCACCGGTTCGGGGCGCGTCGCGGTGATGGTCGTGCCGCCCTGGCGTCTGGGCTCCGACTCCCGGGTCGCTGGGGGGAGCGGGGCCCTCTGAAATGTGTTCGGAGCGTGGAACATCTAAAGCACCTTAGACGCCTCGATTGGAATTCGTAAAACCGTCCGCAGGTATTGCGTGTTCCCGCCCAATCGAAAGTGAAACTACCGAAAACCGCCCCCTATCACCCGATTGATCCTCCTTAAATGGTGCATATCGCCAGGCGGTTGGGTGTAGTGAATTTCATCGCATCGGGCGTGGCGAAACGCGTGTGAACGACCTGTGTGGATATGGAAACGATCACTGTCCCGGGCTTTTGGGCCGACGCCCACGGAAGTTGCCCGCGCCGCCGGCCGCCTTCCGGGCGGAGCCCCGGAAGGGCCGGTCGACGGGTCTGTCCGCCCCCGCGCACGCGGGGCGTGAGGATGGCGCGATCCCGACAGTTCGATTCGTCACCTGGCAGCAACCACAGGGGAGTTGGTGGCACGATGGACGCAACGGAGGAGTGCCCGGGCGCACGCTTCCGGGCCGGCAAGGCGGACCGACCAAGGGTGTGATCAGTCGTGGCCATTTCACTGTCTGTGGTGCTTCTGTTGGCGATCATCCTGGTGGTCCTGATCCGAGGCGGCTCCATCAAGGCCGGACCCGCGATCGTCGCGGTGCTCTTCGGCTTCTTCCTGGCATCGACCGGCATGGCGCCGTCGATCAACAGGTTCATGAACTCGATAGCGGAGACCATCAACCACATCAGCTTCTGATCCGTACCGCAGAAGGCGGACGCGGAACGCAGAAGGCCCGGTCCGACGAGCAATTCGCCGAACCGGGCCCACGCATGGAGCGGGCGACGGGAATCGAACCCGCGTAGCTAGTTTGGAAGACTAGGGCTCTACCATTGAGCTACGCCCGCAGGCGCCGCAGGTCCTCGGACCGCGGCACGAGGAGCATCGTAGCGGGTCGCGGACGTTGTCCGCACACCTCATTGCGGCACCGGGTGCCGCAATCCACGCCGCCCCCGTAAAGCGGCCTGTGCACTGCCGGTCTCCATGTACCCTACGTGTCGCACCGACGGGGTGTGGCGCAGCTTGGTAGCGCGTCCGCTTTGGGAGCGGAAGGTCGTCGGTTCGAATCCGGCCACCCCGACCACAGTCAAGATCGCATTGTGGGAGTCATCCCCCTTGCCGTTACTATGCAAATTGCGTGCCCGTGTGTCTGATGTACCGGGCTCGATCCGCGGAGCCGCTGTCCGGTGGCCGAGCAGAACCCCAAGAAGTCAGCCACCAAGGAGACCGAACCGTGAAGAGCGCCGTGGAGACCCTGAACCCGACTCGGGTTCGGCTCAGCATCGAGGTGCCCTTCGAGGAGCTCAAGGACAGCCTCGACGCGGCGTACAAGAAGATCAACCAGCAGGTCACGGTGAAGGGCTTCCGTAAGGGCAAGATCCCCAACCGCGTCATCGACCAGCGGTTCGGCCGTGGTGCTGTGCTGGAGGAGGCCGTCAACGACGCCCTCCCGAAGTTCTACACCGAGGCTGTCAACGAGGGTGAGCTCAACGTTCTGGGCCAGCCCGAGGTCGACATCACCGAGCTGAAGGACGGCGAGCTGCTGGCCTTCACCGCCGAGGTCGACGTGCGCCCCGCGATCGAGATCCCGGACTACTCCGGCATCGAGGTCACCGTGGACGCCCTCGAGGTCAGCGACGAGGACGTCGAGAAGGCCGTGGAGCAGCTCCGTGGCCGCTTCGCCTCCACCAACCCGGTCGAGCGCGCCGCCGCAGAGGGCGACGTCGTCACGATCGACCTGCAGGCCAAGGTCGACGGCGAGGTCCTGGAGGACGGCGTGGCCGAGGGTGTCTCGTACACCATCGGTTCCGGCGAGCTCCTCGACGGCATCGATGCGGCCGTCACCGGCCTGGAGGCGGGCGGCGAGGCCACCTTCACGTCCGAGCTGAAGGGTGGCTCGGCCGAGGGCAAGGAGGCCGAGGTCACCGTCAAGGTCACCGCCGTCGCCGCCCGTGAGCTCCCCGAGCTGGACGACGAGTTCGCCCAGATGGCGAGCGAGTTCGACACCCTCGACGAGCTGAAGGCGGACAGCCGCAAGCGCCTCGAGAACACCAAGCAGTACGACCAGGCCACCCAGGCCCAGGAGCGCGTCCTCGACGAGCTGCTGAAGCTGGCCGAGGTCCCGATCCCCGAGAAGCTGCTCGCGGACGAGGTCCAGACCCGCAAGCACAACCTCGAGCACCACCAGCTCGGCCAGATGGGTCTGACCCTCGAGAAGTACCTGGAGATCCAGGGCAAGACGCTCGAGGAGTTCGAGGCCGAGACCTCCGAGCAGGCGGTCAAGGGCATCAAGACCCAGTTCATCCTGGACGAGCTCGTCAACAAGGAGAAGCTGAACGTCAACCAGGAGGAGCTCACCGAGCACCTCATGCGGCGCGCTGCTTCCTCCGGCATGAGCCCCGACCAGTTCGCCCAGGCCGTCGTCGAGGGCGGCCAGGTGCCGATGCTCGTCGGCGAGGTCGCCCGTGGCAAGGCGCTCGCCGTGGTCGTCGAGGCCGCCAAGGTCGTCGACACCAACGGTGAGCTCGTCGAGCTCGAGGACGACGAGGAAGAGGCCATCGAGACGGTCGAGGCCGCCGAGGGTCACACCGAGGACGCCGCCGAGGAGAAGACCGAGGCCTGAGCCTCGCGCTGAACCCGTACGACGGGCTCCGGACGCTCAGCGCCCGGAGCCCGTCGTCGTATCCGTGGCCAACCCCCACAACCCTTGTGCGCACTGCTCAGCTTGCGCTCCCAGCGAACAGTTGCGGAAGCGGGATGGCGTTGTCCTACCTGCGCGTTAGGGTCCATGAATAGGAAGGGTGGGGGAGCCCCCGCCCGCCCGGTACGAAGACGCTGAGACGGCCGGAGCCGTCAGAGACGAGCAGGTGGATACGTGACGAATCTGATGCCTTACGCCGCCGGAGAGCCGTCCCTCGGTGGTGGCCTCGGCGACCAGGTCTACAGCCGACTGCTCGGCGAGCGCATCATCTTCCTCGGTCAGCAGGTCGACGATGACATCGCCAACAAGATCACGGCGCAGCTGCTTCTCCTTGCCGCGGAGCCGGACAAGGACATCTACCTCTACATCAACAGCCCCGGTGGCTCGGTGACGGCCGGCATGGCGGTCTACGACACCATGCAGTACATCCCGAACGACGTGGTCACCATCGGTATGGGCATGGCGGCCTCGATGGGCCAGTTCCTGCTGACCGGTGGCACCGCGGGCAAGCGCTTCGCGCTCCCGAACACCGACATCCTCATGCACCAGGGTTCGGCCGGCATCGGTGGTACCGCGTCGGACATCAAGATCCAGGCGCAGTACCTGCTCCGCACGAAGCAGCGGATGGCGGAGATCACCGCCCGCCACTCCGGTCAGACCGTGGAGACGATCATTCGCGACG
Source organism: Streptomyces sp. NBC_01717 (assembly GCF_036248255.1). Lineage (NCBI taxonomy): Bacteria > Bacillati > Actinomycetota > Actinomycetes > Kitasatosporales > Streptomycetaceae > Streptomyces > Streptomyces sp. NBC_01717. Next base: position 6,157,802 of record NZ_CP109178.1, read on the forward strand.
GTGACCGCGACCGCTGGTACACCGCGGAGGAGGCCAAGGACTACGGCCTCATCGACGAGATCATCACGATCGCCTCGGGCGTTCCGGGCGGCGGCGGCACCGGGGCCTGAGCCCTGTCCGTCCAGCCCGCAGCCCCAGCCCCCAGAACGCCACCAGGATGGTGAACACCCACATGAACAACTTCCCCGGCGCCTCCGCGAGCGGTCTCTACACCGGCCCGCAGGTGGACAACCGCTACATCGTGCCGCGCTTCGTGGAGCGCACCTCGCAGGGTGTGCGTGAGTACGACCCGTACGCGAAGCTCTTCGAAGAGCGCGTGATCTTCCTCGGCGTCCAAATCGACGACGCCTCCGCCAACGACGTCATGGCGCAGCTGCTGTGCCTGGAGTCGATGGACCCGGACCGCGACATCTCGATCTACATCAACAGCCCCGGCGGCTCGTTCACCGCGCTCACCGCGATCTACGACACGATGCAGTTCGTGAAGCCGGACATCCAGACGGTCTGCATGGGCCAGGCCGCTTCCGCCGCGGCCGTGCTGCTCGCAGCCGGTACGCCCGGCAAGCGCATGGCACTGCCCAACGCCCGTGTGCTGATCCACCAGCCGTCCTCGCAGACGGGCCGTGAGCAGCTGTCCGACCTGGAGATCGCAGCCAACGAGATCCTGCGGATGCGCACCCAGCTGGAGGAGATGCTGGCCAAGCACTCCACCACGCCGCTGGAGAAGATCCGCGACGACATCGAGCGCGACAAGATCCTGACTGCCGAGGACGCCCTCGCCTACGGTCTCGTCGACCAGATCGTCTCCACCCGCAAGAGCGCGGCCGGAGCGATGGCCTGACGTCGGTCTTTACCCCTTGGCACGGTCGGTTCACACGGTCGTGACCGCGTGAACCGTGCCAAGGGGGGCCCGAACGGGGGGCCAGGCAAGGTACCGTCGGATAGAGGCACCAGGAGCCGCTGCACCAAGCTGCTCCCAGGCGAAGGGGAAGCACCTCGTGGCACGCATCGGTGATGGCGGCGACCTGCTCAAGTGCTCGTTCTGCGGAAAGAGCCAGAAGCAGGTGAAGAAGCTCATTGCGGGACCCGGTGTGTACATCTGCGACGAGTGCATCGATCTCTGCAACGAGATCATCGAGGAGGAGCTCGCGGAGACCTCGGAGGTGCGGTGGGAGGAACTTCCCAAGCCGCGCGAGATCTACGAGTTCCTCGAGGGGTACGTCGTCGGTCAGGAGCCCGCGAAGAAGGCCCTCTCGGTCGCTGTGTACAACCACTACAAGCGGGTCCAGGCGGGCGAGAACGCCGGCGCGCAGGGCCGGGACGACGCCATCGAGCTGGCCAAGTCCAACATCCTGCTGCTGGGCCCCACGGGCTCCGGCAAGACGCTCCTCGCGCAGACGCTGGCCCGCATGCTCAACGTTCCGTTCGCCATCGCCGACGCGACGGCGCTGACGGAGGCCGGCTATGTCGGCGAGGACGTCGAGAACATTCTGCTGAAGCTGATCCAGGCCGCGGACTACGACGTCAAGAAGGCCGAGACCGGGATCATCTACATCGACGAGATCGATAAGGTCGCCCGCAAGAGCGAGAACCCGTCGATCACCCGTGATGTCTCCGGCGAGGGCGTCCAGCAGGCCCTGCTGAAGATCCTGGAGGGCACCACCGCCTCCGTACCGCCGCAGGGCGGCCGGAAGCACCCGCACCAGGAGTTCATCCAGATCGACACGACGAACGTGCTGTTCATCGTGGGCGGTGCCTTCGCCGGCCTGGAGAGGATCATCGAGTCCCGGGCGGGCGCCAAGGGCATCGGCTTCGGCGCGACGATCCGCTCCAAGCGCGAGATCGAGGCGAGTGACCAGTTCCAGGAGGTCATGCCGGAGGACCTGGTGAAGTTCGGGATGATTCCCGAGTTCATCGGCCGCCTCCCCGTGCTGACCTCGGTCCACAACCTGGACCGCGAGGCGCTGCTGCAGATCCTCGTCGAGCCGCGCAACGCACTGGTGAAGCAGTACCAGCGGCTGTTCGAACTCGACGGTGTGGAGCTGGACTTCGACCGCCCGGCGCTGGAGGCCATCGCCGACCAGGCGATCCTGCGTGGTACCGGCGCGCGTGGTCTCCGGGCCATCATGGAGGAAGTCCTGCAGTCCGTGATGTACGAGGTGCCGTCCCGCAAGGACGTCGCCCGCGTCGTCATCACGGCGGACGTGGTCCGCAACAACGTCAACCCGACGCTGGTCCCGCGCGAACCGCGCACGATCGGCAAGAACGACGGCGGACGGCACGAGAAGTCCGCGTAGCGGCAGCGACACGTACGCGAAGGGGCGCCCGGACAGGTGACTGGCCGGGCGCCCCTTTTCAGTGCCGCGCGAAGTGCTACTTGACCTCGACGCGGACGTCGTTGCGGAGCTTGGCCGCGTTGTTGGCGGCGCTCTCCACCGACATGCTCTTACCGGTCATCATTGCGGCCATGTCCATGTCGATGACCACGGCAACGGTGCTGTGGTCGCCCCAGATGCAGATGGGCATGGACGTGGGCTTGGCCGATCCGCTCTCGCCCGAGATCTTGGTTTCCTGGCACTTCAGGATGCCGTTCTCGAACCCGGCCGGGGTGTAGGTCTTCGGACTGCCCACCAGTTCGCCGGTGGACTCCTTGTCCTTGGCGGCTTCGGTCTTCATCTTGCCGAACATGGCGTCGACGACAGCGGCGGGATCCTCGATCTCGCCGTACACCCCGCTGAACGACAGCATCTTCTGGGCGGCCGCGTCGCCGGAGGTGTAACTGCCCGCAGCACTCTTGGGGTTGTCCACCCCGTACTGCTCGAACTCCTTGAGGTCGTCGTCCGTCATCTTGTCTTCGGTGCTGTTCGGTGCCTTCTTGTACGTGCCCCCGAGCACCGTCGCCGGCGTCGTCAGCTTGTACGTCTTGCCGTCGTCCGCGACCGACGTGCTGCCCCCGCCCGACGTCAGGAAGTACGCCCCGCCCGCGATGACCGCCAGCGCCACGACCACAACGCCGATGATCAGACCCGTCTTCTTCTTCGGCGCGGCCGGCGGCATCGGGACCTGGCCGCCGTAGGGGGCCTGGCCGTACGGGGCCTGGGGCTGCTGGCCGTACGGGCCCGGCTGCTGGGCCTGCGGGTAGCCGTAGCCCGGTTGGGGCTGCTGCGGAACACCCTGGGGGGCCTGCTGCGGGTATCCGTACCCCGGCTGGCCGCCCTGCGGCGGCTGACCGCCGTACGGGCCCGGCTGCTGGCCGTACGGGCCGGGCTGACCCTGCGGCGGCTGGCTGCCGTACGGTCCGGGCTGGCCCTGCGGCGGCTGGCCCCCGTACGGGCCCGGCTGGTTGTAGCTCATCTGCGCTGTCCCCTCCACAATGCTTATGCGTTCCGAACATCCTGTCGGAAGCCCCGCGGACATGGGGCGGCGGGAGCCACACCGTTACTGAACAAACCGGTTTCAGTGCATGACTGTGACGGCCCTAAACTGTCCCCCGTGACCGAGAACACTCAGCAGACGCCAGCCAGCAACCCCGAACTGCCGACCCAGTACGCACCGGCCGAGGTAGAGGGGAAGCTGTATGAGCGCTGGGTAGAACGTGGTTACTTCGAGGCCGACGCGACGAGCGACAAGCCTCCGTTCACCGTCGTCATCCCGCCGCCGAACGTCACGGGCAGCCTCCACCTGGGGCACGCCTTCGAGCACACGCTGATCGACGCCCTCACCCGCCGCAAGCGGATGCAGGGCTACGAGACGCTGTGGCAGCCCGGCATGGACCACGCCGGTATCGCCACGCAGAACGTTGTCGAGCGTGAGCTCGCCAAGGAGGGCAAGTCCCGCCACGACCTGGGGCGCGAGGCCTTCATCGACCGCGTCTGGCAGTGGAAGGGCGAGTCCGGCGGGCAGATCTCCGGGCAGATGAAGCGCCTTGGTGACGGTGTCGCCTGGTCGCGTGAGCGCTTCACCATGGACGAGGGTCTTTCCCAGGCCGTCCAGACCATTTTCAAGAAGCTCTACGACGACGAGCTGATCTACCGGGCCGAGCGCATCATCAACTGGTGTCCGCGCTGTCTCACGGCCATCTCTGACATCGAGGTCGAGTACCAGGACGACGACGGCGAGCTCGTCTCCATCCGGTACGGCGAGGGCGAGGACTCCATCGTCGTCGCGACGACCCGTGCCGAGACGATGCTGGGCGACACGGCTGTTGCCGTTCACCCGGAGGACGACCGCTACAAGCACCTGGTCGGCAAGGAGATCGAGCTGCCGCTCACCGGCCGCCGCATCCCGGTCGTCGCCGACGAGCACGTCGACCCCGAGTTCGGCACGGGCGCCGTCAAGGTCACGCCCGCGCACGACCCGAACGACTTCGAGATCGGCCGGCGGCACGGTCTGCCGAGCCTTGCCGTCATGGACGAGCACGCGATCATCACGGCGCACGGTCCCTTCCAGGGCCTGGACCGGCTGGAGGCGCGCAGCGCCATCGTCGGCGCTCTCCGCGCCGAGGGCCGGATCGTCGCCGAGAAGCGCCCGTACGTCCACTCCGTCGGCCACTGCTCGCGCTGCAAGACGACGATCGAGCCGCGGCTGTCCATGCAGTGGTGGGTCAAGGTCGGGCCGCTGGCCAAGGCGGCCGGCGACGCGGTCCGCGACGGCCGGGTCAAGATCCACCCGCAGGAGATGGAGAAGCGGTACTTCGACTGGGTCGACAACCTCCATGACTGGTGCATCTCGCGTCAGCTGTGGTGGGGCCACCGCATCCCCGTCTGGTACGGCCCGGACGGGGAGATCGTCTGCGTCGGCCCCGATGAGCAGCCCCCGAGCGGCGAGGGCTGGACGCAGGAGACCGATGTCCTGGACACCTGGTTCTCCTCCGGTCTGTGGCCGTTCTCGACGCTCGGCTGGCCGGAGCAGACCGAGAGCCTGGCGAAGTTCTACCCGAACTCCGTCCTGGTCACCGGCTACGACATCCTCTTCTTCTGGGTCGCCCGGATGATGATGTTCGGCCTGTACGCGATGGACGGCACCCCGCCTTTCCACACAATCGCTCTGCACGGCATGGTCCGCGACCAGTTCGGCAAGAAGATGTCCAAGTCCTTCGGCAATGCGGTCAATCCGCTGGACTGGATGGACAAGTACGGCTCCGACGCGCTGCGCTTCACCCTGGCGCGCGGCGCCAACCCCGGTGTCGACGTCCCGATCGGCGAGGACTGGGTCCAGGGTTCGCGTAATTTCGCCAACAAGATCTGGAACGCCACGCGCTTCGCGCTGATGAACGGTGCCACGATCGAGGGCGAGCTGCCCGACCCGTCGCAGATGTCCGCGACGGACCGCTGGATCCTGTCGAAGCTCAACAAGACCGTCGCCGAAGTCGACGCGTTCTACGACGATTTCCAGTTCTCCAAGCTCAGCGAGGCGCTCTTCCACTTCGCGTGGGACGAGGTGTTCGACTGGTACGTCGAGCTGTCGAAGACCACGTTCTTCGCCGGCGGCGAGCAGGCCAAGGTCTCCGGCCGGGTCCTCGGTGAGGTCCTCGACGTGATGCTGCGGCTCCTGCACCCGGTCGTCCCCTTCGTCACCGAGACGCTCTGGACCTCCCTGACCGGCCGTGAGTCCGTCGTCATCGCCGACTGGCCGAAGGACTCCGGCTTCCGTGACGAGGCCGCCGAACAGGAGATCGAGCTCGTCCAGCAGGTCGTCACCGAGGTCCGCCGGTTCCGCTCCGACCAGGGTCTGCAGCCCGGCCAGAAGGTCCCGGCCGAGTTCACCCTGACCGGCACGGCGCTGGCCCCGCACGAGGCGGCCATCCGCCAGCTGCTGCGCCTGCAGCCCGCCGGGGACGGCTTCCACGCCACCGCTTCGCTGCCGGTCGCGGGAGCCACCGTCGCACTCGACCTGTCCGGCACCATCGACGTGGAGGCCGAGCGCAAGCGGCTGACGAAGGATCTGGGCGCCGCCGAGAAGGAGAAGGCCCAGGCCAACGCGAAGCTCGGCAACGAGGCGTTCCTGGCCAAGGCCCCGGACAACGTGGTCGACAAGATCCGTACCCGGCTCGCCAAGGCCGACGCGGACATCGCGAGGATCACCGCTCAGCTGGCGAACCTGCCGCAGAGCTGATGACCTGAGTGCGAAGCCCCCGTGCCCCTGACCGACCAGAGGCACGGGGGCTTCGCCGTACGGGCGCCCATTCGTGCCCATTGCCCGGGCGCTGCGCCGGATGTCCGTCCCGGTCCGTAGACTGGGCCCCGTGAGTGAGCCCCGCCCTTCCGACCGGCACGACGCGTCCGAGTCCGACGACACCTTCGCGGAGATCGTCGACGAAGCGACCCAACGCGACCCCGACCTGGCGGTGATCGAGGCCGGCAGCCGCACCCTGCGCACCGCCTCGGGACCGGTCCCGGACGACGAGGTCCCCTCCCGCCCCGCCGACCCGGAGGTGGACAAGGCGCTGCGCGCGGTGGAGCAGGAGCTCGCCGGCCGCTGGGGCGAGACCAAACTCGAGCCCTCGGTGGCGCGCATCGCCGCACTGATGGACGTGCTCGGCGAGCCGCAGCGCGCGTACCCCTCGATCCACATCACCGGCACCAACGGCAAGACGAGCACGGCCCGCATGATCGAGGCGCTGCTCGGCGCCTTCGACCTGCGCACCGGCCGCTACACCTCGCCGCACGTCCAGTCGATCACCGAGCGGATCAGCCTGGACGGTGCGCCGATGGACCCCGAGCGGTTCATCGAGACGTACCAGGACATCAAGCCGTACGTCGAGATGGTCGACGCCCAGCAGCCGTACCGGCTCTCCTTCTTCGAGGTGCTGACCGGCATGGCGTACGCGGCCTTCGCCGACGCGCCGGTCGATGTCGCGGTCGTCGAGGTCGGCATGGGCGGCAGCTGGGACGCGACGAACGTGATCGACGCCTCGGTCGCCGTCGTCACCCCCATCTCGCTGGACCACACCGACCGGCTCGGCACCACGCCCGCCGAGATCGCCGGTGAGAAGGCCGGGGTCATCAAGCAGGACGCCACGGTCATCCTGGCGCAGCAGCCGGTCGACGCCGCCCAGGTGATGCTGAAGAAGGCCGTGGAGGTCGACGCCACGGTCGCCCGCGAGGGAATGGAGTTCGGCATCGTCTCCCGCGAGATCGCGGTCGGCGGGCAGCTGCTGACCCTGCGTGGCCTCGGTGGCGAGTACGAGGAGATCTTCCTCCCGCTGTACGGCGCCCACCAGGCGCACAACGCGGCGGTGGCGCTCTCCGCGGTCGAGGCGTTCTTCGGTATCGGTGCAGAGCAGCCCGGCTCGCTCGACCACGACACGATCCGCCGGGCCTTCGCCTCGGTGCGCTCGCCCGGCCGCCTCGAAGTCGTACGGAGCAGTCCGACCGTCGTCCTGGACGCCGCCCACAACCCGGCGGGTGCCCGCGCCACCGCCGACGGGCTGTCCGAGGCGTTCGGCTTCTCCCGGCTGATCGGCGTGGTCGGCGCCAGCGACGACAAGGACGTACGGGGGCTCCTCGAAGCCTTCGAGCCGATCTTCGCCGAGGTCGTCATCACACAGAACTCCACCGGCCGCGCGATGAACGCCGACGAACTGGCCGCCATCGCGGTCGAGGTCTTCGGCGGCGACCGCGTCCAGGTCGAACCGCGCCTCGACGACGCGCTGGAGGCGGCGATCACCCTCGCCGAGGAGGAGGACGAGTACGCGGGCGCCGGCGTCCTCGTCACCGGTTCCGTGATCACGGTCGGCGAGGCCCGGCTGCTTCTGGGAAGGCACTGACCCTGTGCGTACGCTCTGTGCATCGACGCTGATCGGCGAGTTCTTCGTGATCGGCTTCGCCGGACTCGTCGCCATGAAGTCCGACGACCTGTCGAACGCCACCGTCTGGACGGTCTGCGGCATCGGCATGCTGCTGTCCGTCCTGCTCTGCGGCGTGATCACCCGCCCCGGCGGCGTGCAGCTCGGCTGGGCGCTGCAGATCGCGCTGGTCGCCGGCGGGTTCTTCATCCCGATGATGTACATCCTCGGTCTGCTCTTCGGCGCCCTCTGGTGGGCCTCGGTGCACTACGGCCGCAAGATCGACGAGGCCAAGGCTCGCTGGGCGGCGCAGGAAGCGACCAGCTAGGGCGGGCGTTCGGACAACGCGGCGAGGTGCCGTAGCTGTCGTCGCGCGTTGTCCGAACGCCCGCCAGGGATCACGGGACGGCCCTCAGGGCCCCCGCGGCCGGCTGAAGCCCGTGACGGCGGGCAAACCCGGCCGCCGGCCCGTCCGCGTAGCCCTGTAATCTCGCCTCACCGCACCCGCATGCCTTCAAGGAGCCGCACATGACTCAGCGCACCCTCGTCCTTCTCAAGCCCGACGCCGTCCGGCGTGGGCTGATCGGCGAGATCGTCGGCCGGATCGAGCGCAAGGCCGGCTGGCAGGTCACCGCGCTGGAGCTGCGCACGCTGGACCGTGCGACCCTGGAGCAGCACTACGCGGAGCACGTCGGCCGCCCGTTCTACGAGCCGCTCGTGGAGTTCATGCAGTCCGGCCCGGTCGTCGTCCTGGTCGCCGAGGGCGAGCGGGTCATCGAGGGCGTCCGCGCCCTGGCCGGTCCGACCGACCCGATCGCCGCCGCGCCCGGATCGATCCGTGGCGACTTCGGGACGATCACCCGCGAGAACCTCATCCACGCCTCGGACTCCGAGGAGTCCGCAGAGCGGGAACTGAAGCTGTTCTTTCCGGGACTTTCCTGACCTCGGATCAGCCGAACAGCGCTGATGACCTGGGGCGACCGAAGTAATTCGGTCGCCCTTCGGCATATGACCGCCGATCGGGGGAACGCATCCCTCCGACGTAGCGTCACCATGAGTGGAACGGCCACCCGTTCCGCCCACACTGGCGAAGGCCCCTCGCGCGGTGTCCGTGCGTACGGCACTACGATGGAATCTTCCACGCCCGCAGCGCTCACTTCGCCTACCAAAAACAAGCCATCATCGCTTTCTTGGGAAGGCCCGACGCATCCTCATGGGGAACAAGGGGAACTCAATGTCGTTCATCGGCCGTGACATGGCTATCGACCTCGGGACTGCCAACACGCTGGTGTACGTCAGGGGGCGCGGCATCGTTCTGAACGAGCCGTCCGTCGTGGCCATCAACACCAACACCGGCGGCATCCTGGCAGTCGGTTCCGAGGCCAAGAAGATGATCGGGCGGACGCCGGGCAACATCGTTGCCGTGCGCCCCCTGAAGGACGGCGTGATCGCCGACTTCGAGATCACGGAGCGGATGCTCCGCTACTTCATCCTGAAGATCCACAAGCGCCGCTACCTGGCCCGGCCGAGGGTCGTCGTCTGCGTGCCCTCCGGCATCACCGGGGTCGAGCGGCGCGCCGTCATCGAGGCGTCGACGCAGGCCGGTGCGCGCCAGGTGCACATCATCGAAGAGCCGATGGCCGCGGCCATCGGCTCGGGCCTCCCGGTCCACGAGGCCACCGGCAACATGGTCGTCGACATCGGTGGCGGCACCACCGAGGTCGCGGTCATCTCGCTCGGCGGAATCGTCACTGCCCAGTCGATCCGGGTCGCCGGCGACGAGTTGGACAACGCGATCATCCAGCACATCAAGAAGGAGTACTCGCTCCTCCTCGGTGAGCGGACCGCCGAGCAGATCAAGATCACCATTGGTTCGGCGTACGAGATCGACAAGGACGAGCACACCGAGATCCGCGGTCGCGACCTGGTCTCCGGACTGCCCAAGACCGTGGTCATCTCCGCAGCCGAGGTCCGCAAGGCCATCGAGGAGCCGGTCAACGCGATCGTCGACGCCGTGAAGACGACGCTCGACAAGTGCCCGCCGGAGCTGTCCGGTGACGTCATGGACCGCGGCATCGTCCTCACCGGCGGCGGTGCGCTGCTGCGCGGGCTGGACGAGCGGCTGCGCCACGAGACCGGCATGCCGATCCATATCGCCGAGGACCCGCTGGACTCGGTGGCGCTCGGATCCGGCAAGTGTGTCGAGGAGTTCGAGGCGCTCCAGCAGGTGCTGGACGCCCAGCCCCGCAGGTAGTACCGGGGCGACAACACAGCGGTCCGCCGTACGGGCGCTGCCGCCCGTGCGGCGGATCGTTGATATACAGGCACGAACATTCCGACGAGGAAGGCACGGCCGCCGCACGTGAGGGACACACGAGAGAGCCGGCTGCTCCTGGTGCTGCTGATCGCCATCGCATTCGCACTGATTACGGTGGACATCCGCGGCGGCGAGGAGTCACCGGTGGACGGCGCCCGGCAGGCCGCCGCAACGGCCTTCGGGCCGGTCGAGAAAGGCGTCGCGGCAGCCGTCGATCCGGTGGGCAACGCCATAGGGGCGATCCGTGCATCCGGTGCACGACACGACCGGATCGCCGTCCTGGAACAGCAGAACGCCGCCCTGAAGGCGAAGCTCGGCAGCGACGACCGCAACCGCAACCGGGTCCGCGAACTCGACAAGCTGCTGAAGAAGTCGTCCGCCGGACAGTACGGCATCAAGGCTGCCGAGGTCATCGCCATAGGAGCGGCCCAGGGCTTCTCCTGGACCGTCACCATCGACGCCGGCTCCGACGACGGCATCAAGCGCGACATGACCGTCATCAACGGCGACGGGCTCGTCGGCCGGGTCACCACCGTCGGCCCGGACACCGCGACGGTGCTCCTCGCCAACGATCCGGACTTCACCGTCGGCACCCGGATGGAGAAGACCGACGAGCTCGGCTTCGCCACCGGCCAGGGCGACCGTCCGCTGTCCGTCCAGTTCCTCAACGGCAAGGCCAAGGTGAAGAAGGGCGACCGGCTGGTCACCTTCGGCTCCAGCAAGGGCAAGCCGTTCGTGCCGGGCGTCCCGGTCGGCGAGGTCGTCCGCGTCGACCCGTCGGGCGGTGACCTCACCCGTACCGTCTACGTCCGCCCGTACGCCGCCTTCAGCAAGCTCGACATCGTCGGCATCGTCGTCCAGGCACCGCGCGAGGACCCCCGCGACATGGTCCTGCCGAAGAAGGCCGAGAAGCCGAAGCCCACCCCCACCCCGACGGTCACCGTCACGATCTCGCCCAACGGCGACATCGTCGACACCAACGGCAAGGTGGTCGGGAACGTCAACGGGACCCCCAGCGGGAGTCCGAGCCCCACCGGATCCACCGGCAACACGGTCAACGAGCAGAGGTAGAGCTGATCCCCATGCGCTTCAACCGGACTCTGCTCTCCACCGCACTGGTCGTGATCGCCCTGGTCGTCCAGGTCTCCGTACTCGCCCGACTGCAGCTCCCCGGGGCCGTGCCCGACCTGCTGCTCCTCGTCGTCCTCGGTCTGGCCTTCGTGTACGGACATGTCGCCGGTGCCCTGATCGGTTTCGGCGCGGGACTCCTCGCCGACCTGGCACCGCCCGCCGACCACGCCGCCGGACGGTACGCCCTGGTCCTCTGCGTCATCGGCTACTGCGCGGGACTTGTCCGGCCGGACAACGGCCGGCTCAAGTCCGCGTTCGTCCCGATGGCCGCCGTCGTGGCCGCGGCGATCGGATCGACCCTGCTGTACGCCCTCGTCGGCGCCCTCGTCGGCGACACCGCCGCCCGTCATGTCGGCCTCGGCAGCCTGCTGTTCACCGCAGCCGTCTACGATCTTCTCCTCGCGCCGTTCACCGTTCCACTGATCATGGCGCTCGCCAGACGCACCGAGAACGACCCGCTCTCCGACTCCTCCAGCGGCGGCGACATGGCCGCGGGCTGGCTGTCCTCCGGCACCGGACTCAGGATCGGCGGCCCGCGCGGCGGACTGCGTTTGAAGGCTGCCCGCAGCCGAGCGGCACGGGCGGGACGGATCAAGGGAGTCAAGCGACTGTGAGGCTGAACCTCGCCGGGGACACCCCCCGGACCCCCGGCCCGACCACTACCGGGGGCGCCCCGTGAGCAACATCCCGGAGACGGGCCGGACCCAGCGGGTCCAGATCCGGCTCATCATCATCCAGGTTCTCGTCTTCTCCCTGCTGCTGACGCTCGGTGGCCGCCTCTGGTACCTCCAGATCCGCAACGGCCAGGAGTACACCGACGAGGCGAAGAACAACCACGTCCAGCAGGTCGTCCAGCCCGCGGTCCGCGGCTCCATCCTCGACGCGCGGGGAGTGCCCCTCGCCGACAACGAGACCCGCCTCGTCGTCTCCGCCGACCGCACCGATCTGATGAAGATGGACGACGACGGCAAGGGCGTCCTGACCCGGCTCGCCGATGTGCTCGGCATGAAGCCGAAGGACGTCTTCGACAAGATCCGGCTCTGCGACTCGGAGACGCCGCAGCCCTGCTGGAACGGTTCGCCGTACCAGCCGATCCCGGTCACCGACGAGGCCACCACCCAGCAGGCCCTCCAGATCCGCGAACGTGCCGAGGACTTCCCCGGCATCACCGCCGAACCCACCGCCGTACGCCGCTACGCCGCACCCGGCAAGGCCAACACCGCCCAGGTCCTCGGCTACCTCTCTCCCGTCACCGACGAAGAGATCACCAAGGCCAAGGACACCGAGTCGCCGTACCTCCGCTCCGACCAGGTCGGCCGCTCCGGCCTGGAGCGCACGTACGACAAGGAACTGCGTGGCAAGGCCGGCGTCACCCGCTACGAGGTCGACAACCTCGGCCGGGTCATCGGCCAGGCGAAGGACGACAAGGCCGAGCCCGGATCGAGCGTCGTCACCTCCATCGACGCCCGGGTCCAGGCCGTCGCGGAGTACGAGCTGAACGATGCGATGAAGGTCGCCCGCACCCAGTTCGACAAGAACACCAACGAGAACTACAAGGCCGACTCCGGTGCCGTCGTCGTCATGGAAGCCAAGACCGGCCGCGTCGTCGCGATGGCCTCCCTGCCCGACTACGATCCCAACGCCTGGGTCGGCGGCATCTCGGGCAAGGACTACGCCCGGATGACCAGCAAGAAGTCCAACTATCCGCTGCTCAACCGGGGCATCCAGGGCCAGGCCGCACCGGGCTCGATCTTCAAGGTCGTCTCGACCGCGGCATCCGTCCAGGCGGGCTACCCGTTCGACGGCCACTACACCTGCGGCAGCTCGTACACCGCCGAGGGCCATACCTACCAGAACTTCGAATCGCAGAGCCACGGCCCGATCACCCTGGGCCAGGCACTCGAGGTCTCCTGCGACACCGTCTTCTACGGCCTCGGCTACCAGCAGTGGCAGAAGGACGGCGGAATGAAGCCCAAGAAGAACCCCAAGGACTGGTTCTTCAAGACCGCCCACCAGTTCGGCCTCGGCAAGGAGACCGGCATCGACCTCCCCAACGAGGTCACCGGCCGCGTCCCCGACCGCCAGTGGAAGAAGGACTTCTGGAAGGCCAACAAGGACACCTGGTGCGAAGAGGCCAAGAAGTGGCCCAAGAAGAAGGACTTCAACACCGTGCTCGCCCACGAGAACTGCCTCGAGGGCATGAAGCTGCACGCCTATGACTCGATCAACTACTCGATCGGTCAGGGCGACACCCTCGTCACACCGATCCAGATGGCGACCATCTACGCCGCCATCAGCAACGGCGGCACGCTCTACGACCCGACCGTCGGCAAGGCGATCGTCAGCCCCGACGGCAAGCAGGTCAGCATGATCGGGCCCAAGTCGCACGGCAAGCTGCCGGTCAGCGCCAAGACCCTGAAGGAGATGGAGGGGGCGCTGGCGGGCGTCGCGACCCGCGGTACCGCCGCCTGGAGGTTCGGCGGCTGGCCGCAGGACAAGATCCCGATGCACGCCAAGACGGGCACGGCCGAGGTCTACGGCAAGCAGACGACCTCGTGGTTCGCCACGTACACCAAGGACTACTCGATCGTCATGACGATCTCCCAAGGTGGTACGGGCTCCGGCGCCTCAGGGCCTGCCGTCCGCAACATCTACGACGCGCTCTACGGACTCGACGACTCCGGCAAGCAGGACCTCAAGAAGGCGCTGCTGCCCCACCCGCAGAAGTCCCTGCCCAAGATCCAGCACGACGGCTCGATCGACGCCCCGACGATCAAGCCCTATGACCCGGACTCGCAGAAGGTCCCGGCGGAGCAGACACTCGCCGCGGTGCTCGGGAGGCGTGACTGATGTCCGGCTTCTCCGTCTCCCGGTACGCCCCCAAGCGCTCCGCCTGGGGCCGGCTCACCGCCCGCGACTCCGTCGTACGCCGGCTCGACTGGCCGCTCCTCGGCTCCGCCATCGCGCTCTCCCTCATCGGCTCCGCCCTGGTCTACTCCGCGACCCGCGGCCGTGACGCCCTCACCCACGGCGACCCGTACTACTTCCTGCTCCGGCACGCCCTCAACACGGGCATCGGATTCGCCCTGATGGTCGGCACGATCTGGCTCGGCCACCGCACCCTGCGCGGCGCCGTCCCGATCCTCTACGGCCTCTCGGTGCTCCTGGTCGTCGCCGTGCTCACCCCGCTCGGCGCCACCGTCAACGGCGCCCACGCCTGGATCATCATCGGCGGCGGCTTCTCCCTGCAGCCGTCCGAATTCACCAAGATCACCATCATCCTCGTCATGGCGATGGTCCTCGCCGCCCGCGTCGACGCGGGCGACCAGGTGCACCCCGACCACCGGACCGTCGCCAAGGCGCTGGGCCTCGCGCTCCTCCCGATGGTGATCGTCATGGGAATGCCGGACCTCGGCTCCGTCATGGTCATGGCCGTCATCGTGCTCGGCGTGCTCCTCGCCTCCGGGGCGTCGAACCGCTGGATCTTCGGCCTCCTCACCGCCGGCATCGCCGGAGCCGTCGCCGTCTGGCAGCTCGGCCTGCTCGACGACTACCAGATCGCCCGTTTCGCCGCCTTCGCCAACCCGGCACTCGACCCGGCGGGCGTCGGCTACAACACCAACCAGGCCCGCATCGCGATCGGCTCCGGCGGACTCACCGGCACCGGCCTCTTCCAGGGCACCCAGACCACCGGCCAGTTCGTCCCCGAGCAGCAGACCGACTTCGTCTTCACCGTCGCGGGCGAAGAGCTCGGCTTCCTCGGCGCCGGACTGATCCTCGTCCTCCTCGGCATCGTCCTGTGGCGCGCCTGCCGGATCGCCCGCGAGACCACCGAGCTGTACGGCACGATCGTCGCCGCCGGGATCATCGCCTGGTTCGCCTTCCAGGCGTTCGAGAACATCGGCATGACGCTCGGCATCATGCCCGTCGCCGGGCTCCCCCTGCCCTTCGTGTCGTACGGAGGGTCGTCCATGTTCGCCGTCTGGGTGGCCATCGGACTGCTCCAGTCGATCAGGATGCAGCGGCCGATAACGGCCTGAGCAGGTGCCCCATCCGCCGGGCCCCCTGCCGGACGGCGGCAAACGCGTCTAGATTCGGTGCATGGCGGACTCGAAGCGCGAAATCGAGCGGAAGTACGAAGCCACCGTCGAAACCCGGCTCCCCGAGCTCACCCGGGTGGCCGGGGTCGCGGCCGTGGACCACCGCGGCGTCATGGAACTCGACGCCGTCTACTACGACACCGAGGACCAGCGGCTCGCCGCCGACTCACTCACCCTGCGTCGCCGCACCGGCGGTGACGACGCGGGCTGGCACCTCAAATTTCCCGTCGCCTCCGGCATCCGCGACGAGATCCGGGCCCCGCTCTCGGACACCCTCCCGGGCAGCCTCGCCGCACTGGTGCGCTCCCGGGTCAGGGAGACGGAACTCGTCCCCGTCGTCCGGCTGCACTCCTCGCGAGACGTCCACCATCTGCTCGGCCCCGACGGGTCGCTCCTCGCCGAACTCAGCGTCGACGAGGTCCGGGCCGTCCGGATCGCGGGCGGCAGCGGCACAGCGGCCTGGACCGAGATCGAGGTCGAACTCGCCGACGACGGCGATCCCGCCTTCCTCGACGCAGTCGAACACCGGCTCCGCAAGGCTGGTGTGAGGCCGTCCGCATCGGCCTCCAAACTTGCCCGGGCCCTCGCCGAGACAGCCCCGGGAAGCCGGACGGCCCCGAAGAAGCAGCGCACCGCGAAGAAGACCGCAGCACGGCCCCGGACCGCGGGCGACCACGTCATGGCCTACGTACGCGACCAGATCACCGCCGTCGTCGCCCTCGACCCCGCCGTACGCCGCGGCCTCCCCGACTCCGTGCACCAGATGAGGGTCGCCACCCGCAGACTGCGCAGCGCCTTCAGGACGTACCGGAAGATCCTCGACCGCACCGTCACCGACCCCGTCGGCGACGAGCTGAAATGGCTGGCGGCCGAGCTCGGAATCGACCGCGACCAGGAGGTCCTCGACGAACGTCTGCGCGCCCGGATCGCCGACCTGCCCGGCACCCTGGTCCTCGGCCCCGTCCGCAGCCGGCTCCGGATCTGGTCCGTGGCCCGCCGGCACGGCTCCCGGCGCCGGTCCGTCGGCGTACTCGACGGGAAGCGCTACCTGGCCCTCCTGGAAAGCCTCGACGCGCTCCAGGCCGCGCCGCCGCTGCTGCCCGCCGCGGCCCACGCCCCCGAGGACGCACTGCCCCGCGCCCTGCTCCGGGACTACGAGCGCCTCGCCACCCGTATCGGCCACGCCCTGGAACTCCGGCCCGGCCCCGACCGCGACCTCGCCATGCACGACGCCCGGAAGGCGGCGAAACGCGCCCGGTACGCGGGGGAGGCGGCGACCGCCGCGCTGGGCCGTCCCGCCAAGAAGTTCGCCCGGCGGATGAAGGCCGTGCAGACATTGCTCGGCGACCACCAGGACAGCGTCGTCGCCCGCGGCGCCCTGCGCACACTGGCCGCCCAGGCGCACGCCGCGGGGGAGACCGCATTCACCTGGGGACTGCTGTACGGGCACGAGGAGGCGACCGCCGCCGCCCGCGAACAGGAGCTTCCCGAGGTGTGGGAGCGGGCGTCCCGGCCGAAATTGCGGGCGGCGCTGGAAGGCTGAGCACCGGGGTACGCTGGATGGTCACCCCTGCCGGCTCTCGAAAGTTCGCGATGTCTGTCGAATCGGTCTTCCCACAGCTCGAAGCTCTGCTCCCGCATGTGCAGAAGCCCATCCAGTACGTCGGCGGTGAGCTGAACTCCACCGTCAAGCCGTGGGACGAGTGTGACGTCCGCTGGGCGCTGATGTACCCGGACGCGTACGAGGTCGGACTGCCCAACCAGGGCGTCATGATCCTGTACGAGGTACTCAACGAGCGCGACGGCGTCATGGCCGAGCGCACGTACAGCGTCTGGCCGGACCTCGAAGAGCTGATGCGCGAGCACAAGGTCCCGCAGTTCACCGTGGACAGCCACCGCCCGGTGAAGGCGTTCGACGTCTTCGGGCTGAGCTTCTCCACCGAGCTCGGCTACACCAACATGCTCACCGCCCTGGACCTCGCGGGCATCCCCCTCGACGCCCGGGACCGCGGCCTCGACGACCCGATCGTCCTCGCGGGCGGCCACGCCGCCTTCAACCCCGAGCCGATCGCGGAGTTCATCGACTGCGCGGTCATCGGCGACGGCGAGCAGGCGGTCCTGGAGATCACCGAGATCATCCGCGGCTGGAAGGCCGAGGGCCGCCCCGGCGGGCGCGAGGAGGTGCTGTTCCGGCTCGCGAAGACCGGTGGCGTCTACGTACCGAGGTTCTACGACGTCGAGTACCTCCCGGACGGCCGCATCGGCCGCGTCGTGCCGAACAAGTCGGGCGTGCCGTGGCGGGTCTCCAAGCACACCGTCATGGACCTCGACGAGTGGCCGTACCCGAAGCAGCCCCTGGTCCCCCTCGCCGAGACCGTCCACGAGCGGATGTCCGTCGAGATCTTCCGAGGCTGCACCCGCGGCTGCCGTTTCTGCCAGGCCGGCATGATCACGCGTCCCGTACGGGAGCGAAGCATCACCGGCATCGGCGAAATGGTCGAGAAGGGTCTCAAGGCGACCGGCTTCGAGGAGGTCGGCCTGCTGTCCCTGTCCTCCGCGGACCACAGTGAGATCGGCGACATCGCCAAGGGCCTCGCCGACCGGTACACCGAGGACAAGATCGGCCTCTCGCTGCCCTCCACCCGCGTCGACGCGTTCAACGTCGACCTGGCCAACGAGCTGACCCGCAACGGCCGCCGCTCGGGCCTCACGTTCGCCCCCGAGGGCGGCTCCGAGCGCATGCGCAAGGTCATCAACAAGATGGTCTCGGAAGAGGACCTCATCCGGACCGTCGCCACCGCGTACGGCAACGGCTGGCGTCAGGTGAAGCTGTACTTCATGTGCGGCCTGCCCACCGAGACCGACGAGGACGTCCTCCAGATCGGCGACATGGCGGTCAACGTCATCGCCAAGGGCCGTGAGGTCTCCGGGCAGAACGACATCCGCTGCACCGTCTCCATCGGTGGCTTCGTACCCAAGCCGCACACCCCGTTCCAGTGGGCCCCGCAGCTCAGCGCCGAGGAGACCGACGCCCGCCTGGAGAAGCTGCGCGACAAGATCCGCGGCGACAAGAAGTACGGCCGCTCGATCGGCTTCCGCTACCACGACGGCAAGCCCGGCATCGTCGAGGGCCTGCTCTCGCGCGGCGACCGCCGCATCGGCTCCGTCATCCGCGCCGTCTACGAGGCCGGCGGCCGCTTCGACGGCTGGCGCGAGCACTTCTCGTACGACCGCTGGATGGCCTGCGCCGAGAAGACGCTCCCCGGGTTCGGGGTGGACGTCGACTGGTACACCACCCGTGAGCGCACGTACGAGGAGGTCCTGCCCTGGGACCACCTGGACTCCGGTCTCGACAAGGACTGGCTCTGGGAGGACTGGCAGGACTCGCTCGACGAGACCGAGGTCGAGGACTGCCGCTGGACCCCGTGCTTCGACTGTGGCGTGTGTCCGCAGATGGACACGTCCATCCAGATCGGGCCGACCGGCAAGAAGTTGCTGCCGCTGGCGGTCAAGAACGCTGCCCCTGCTGCCGGCGGGCACGCGCACTGAGGCGCGCGAGGCACTCGGTCGGGTGAGTCACGTCCTCGGGGGCAAGTGATGACGAGGTGGCTGCCGCTCCGGCAGCCACCTCAAGAAGCGAGGACGCTCACGCCGTCCCCGACCAGCTTGAGCCCGAGAACCAGGAAGAGGACGGCCATCACCGCGACGTTGTGCAGGACGGCCCAGTCGCGCCAGTTGCCGAGCACGTTCTTCGCCCGTTCCCCCATGAGCAGGTAGACGCCCAGCGGTGCGAGCACGCCCAGCGACCCGATGAGGACGAACACGGCGAGTGTCGCGATCTGCTGCGGCACGGGGATTCCGGCAGAGCTGATCGAGGCACCTGCGGCAATGGTCAGGGGTGCGTTCTTGGCGTTGGCCGCTGACAGCGCCAGCCCCAGCGCGAGGATCTTGACCGGGGTGAAGCTGTCGATCGCGGCCATCCACTGCGGCAGTTGCGCTTGAGCGGCGTCGGTGGGGCGCCGACGCCACTGGCGGGCGCCGAACAGGACCAGCAACACGCCCAGAGCGAGCTTCAGTGCCCCTACCCAGGTGGCGGGGTGCTTGTCGGTGGACCCGCCACCGGAGCCCCCGACCACCAGCATGATCGCCCCCAGTACCGCCAGCCCCAGGATCCAGCCGATGGCCAGTAGCGGTCCGTTGAGACGGCCGCGCGGAGTGGCCAGGACCAGGATCATCGCGACGATGGGAAGCGGGCTGACCGCGACACCGGCCGCCAGGCCGAGCACATCGCCTACTGCGTGTCCCAAGGGGGCCTCCGCGAGGGTGGATCGGGCTGCCCGAGGCGGGCGAGTCACACGCCGGGGGAGATGTCACGTGAAGGGGTGTGTGTTCCACCCGTCCCTCTGCCCCTCTGCACATTGTCGGACGGCATCGGCTGCGCGGCGCGGTACGGGCGTCGAACGGGTGAGGGCTGAGGCCGGGGTGTCCGCAGGCCCTTCAGCCCGCGCCCCAAGTCCCGCCCGCGCCTGTCGTGATCCGAGGTGGGTGCGGCGGCAACCCTGAGCACCGGCGCGGCTTGTCGATCCGCCGCCGGGTACGGACGAGGTCAGATCCTCGCCAAGTCCCTTGCCTGCTCGATGAATTGCACAGCGCCCCCCGCCGGGCGCGCAGACCACATGGCCTCGCGGCCGGAATGGCCGAGCGGTTGCGGGTCCGTCGGTGAGTGGCCCCGACGGACACTCAGTCCCGGTGACACCGCACGTCACGGTTCGGGTGACAGCTCGATGACGAAGACCCGGCTGGGGAAACCCTGGGCCGGGTCTTCGCGTCCTGTCCGGCATGGACCAGGAGAAGCAGCTCCGCGCCAACGGCAACCATCAGGCGCCCGCGCACTACGAGTCCGGCGACGGCTGTCTGACCACGCTCATCAGGATTCCGGTACGGATCGTGGTGCTCGTGATCGTCCTGCCCGTACGGATGGTCTGGGACGCGCTCGTCGCCACCTCCCGCGCCGCCGACCGGATGCTGCTGCGCCCCGCGGGACGGGCGCTGGCGTGGCTGTGCCGGGTCCTCGTGGTGATCCCGCTGGTTTGGCTGTACGAGTCGGTCCTCACCCCGCTGGGGCATGGACTGCGCCGACTGGCCGCCGTGGTCGGCCGGAGCGTGCGGTGGCTGGGCGCGGCGGTCTTCGTGTGGCCGTGGGTGGCGCTGTGGCAGTACGTGGTCGTGCCCGTGGTCCGGTACGGCATCGTCGCGCCGGCCGTCCGGATCTACGTGTCGCTTCTCACCCCGCTCGGGCACGGACTGCGCCGGGTGTACCGCTCACTGCTCACCCCCGTCGGACGGGGCGTCGCCGCCGCGACGGTGTGGGTACTCACCGCTCTCTTCGTCCGGCCGGTGGTCGGCGCGTGGCGGTACCTGCTGGTGCCGCTCGCGCTCGCCCTCGACCGGCTCGTGAAGTACCTGATCGTCGCGCCGCTGGCCTGGGCGTACCGGGCACTTCTCACCCCGCTCGGCCACGGCATCGCGTGGCTGGCCGACGTGGTGGCGAGCGGCGTCGTCGCGGTGGGCCGGGGGCTGGGCACAGCCGTCGCCTGGCTGGTCATGACGGTGCTCGTCACCCCTGTGAGGTGGTTCTGGCAGCGGGTCCTCACCCCGGTCGGCCGGGAGGTCGCCGCCGCGATCGGTGTCGCCTGGCGCATTGCCGGGTATCTCTCGCGGGCCGTCGGCCGCGCTCTCGCCTGGCTGGCGTGGCACCTCATCGGCGCCCCGGTGGCCTGGACCTACCGCACCGTGTGCACGCCCGTCGGGCACTTCGTACGCGACATGGTCTGGGCCCCGGCCAGAAGTGCCGCCGCAGAGGCGGGACGCGCGGCCCGCGGCGCCCTGCGCACCGCACGCGAGACCGTGCGCCAGGCCCGCCGCGACGCATGGCGGGCACTGGTCGGCGGGGGCCCGGCCCCCGAGCCCCGGGAACCGGTGGCCCCCCTTGCGCGTACTCTGGGTAGTACAACGACTGTGCCCAGCGCGGCGCCCGAACCAGAGATCTCCCTGCGAAAGCAGGGGTGAGCCGGACCGGACACCCCCGGGCCACCCGTATTTCGAGGGCGGCGTGCCACCGCGTCCGCTCCGCACCGAGGAGAAGAACCACTGGGCAAGCGACAGCCCGAAGGCCCGCCGCCCGCACCGGCAGTGCAGCGCATCCGACTGCGCTACACGAAGCGCGGCCGCCTCCGGTTCACCAGCCACCGCGACTTCCAGCGCGCCTTCGAGCGGGCGCTGCGCCGCGCCGAGGTGCCCATGGCCTACTCGGCGGGCTTCACCCCGCATCCCAAGGTGTCGTACGCCAATGCCGCACCCACCGGCACGGGCAGCGAGGCCGAGTTCCTGGAGATCGCCCTCACCGAGGCGCGGGACCCCGACACGTTGCGCGACCTGCTCGACGCGTCGCTTCCGGACGGCCTCGACATCACCGACGCCGTGGAGGCCCGCACCTCGGGTCTCGCCGAGCGGCTGACTGCTTCCGTCTGGGAGATGCGGCTCGACGGGGTTCCGATCGAGGACGCCGAGAAGGCCGTCGCCGGTTTCCTCGGCGCCGAGAACGTCGAGGTCCAGCGCCGCACGAAGAACGGCATGCGGACCTTCGACGCCCGTGCCGCTGTCGCGGATCTGGAAGCCGTCGATCCTCAGGCTGATAGGCCGGGGGACAAGCCCTGTGCGATACTGCGGCTGGTTGTTCGGCACGTGACACCTGCCGTGCGACCTGACGACGTCCTGTCCGGTCTCCGCGTTGTGGCCGACCTGGCGCCGCCGGTCCCCGCAGCGGTGACCAGGCTGGCGCAGGGGCTCTTCGACGAGGAGTCCGGCACGGTGACCGACCCGCTCGCGCCCGACCGCGAGGCAGCCCCGACCGTGCTACCCACGGCCACCGGGACCGCCGTCGCGACGGCGCCGGAAGGTGCAGGTTCCGCGTAAGGCGGTCGTTGTAGCGCAGTCCTCGGACTCGGGAGCCACCTGGGTCGGGCAGCGCGCTGACCCATAAGACTTTCGCCAGGCCGTGCGTACATCGCGTACGGAACCGGCGAGCCAGACATTCAGCTCCCGTGCGGCGCCCGCGCCCCGGACGGCGGTACCGCGTTTCCCATGCGGACCGTGCCGGACCGGAATCAGGCGTGGCGCCCGGGAGCGTGACGGGAGAACCGCCCGCATGCTCGAACCGAACGAGCCCGGCACGACCGGGAACGCCGAAGAGAACAACACCCCCGGGGACAAGCTGCCTCCGCGCCGCAGGCGCCGTGCCGCTTCCCGGCCGGCCGGCCCGCCGTCGGGCGCCGCCGGCTCGGAGGCTGCAGCGCCGGCCATACCGGCCGTTGACGCCGCAGTGTCCGACACCACCGCCGTCGCCGCCGACGAGGCGGAGACCGCGCCGCCGGCGCGTACCCGTCGCCGGGCGGTCCGCAAGGCGACAGCCCCCGCGGGTGCGCCGGAGACCGCCGAGGTCGTGGAGACCCCCACGAGCGCTGCCTCCGCGGAGACCGCGGAGGCCACTCCGGCCGCAGAGACCCCTGAGGCCGCGGAGGCGCCGCGTGCGCGTCGCCGGGCGACCCGTAAGGCGACCGCTCCGGCTGGTGCGCCGAACGCCGAGAAGACCACCGAGGCCGCTGAGACCGAGACCGCCCCGGCCGCAGAGACCCCTGAGGCCGCGGAGGCGCCGCGTGCGCGTCGCCGGGCGTCCCGCAAGGCCACCGCTCCGGCAGGTGCTCCGGCGGCCGCCGAGGTCGTGGAGGTCGTCGAGCCCACCCCGGCCGTCGAGACCGAGGCGCCCGCGCAGCCCGCCGTCGCCGAGCCCGTCGTGGCCGAGGCGCCCCGCGGCCGTACCCGCCGCCGCGCATCCGCTCCGGCCGGTACGCCGCAGACCACGCCGGCCGACACCGGCGCCGCTGAGACCGTGGAGGCCGCACCGGCCGCCGAGGCCGCTGAGCCGGAGGCCCCGCGCGGCCGTCGCCGTGCGGTCCGTAAGGCGACCGCTCCGGCGGGTGCGCCGCAGGCCGCCGAGGCCGTTGCCCCTGTCGAGATCGTCACCGAGACCCCGGTCGAGGCGGCTGCCGCCGAGGAGCCGGCCGCCGAGCCGGAGGAGGCGGCCGAGAGCGCCGCGCCGCGTGGCCGTCAGCGCCGGCGGGCGACCGCCGCCGCGGGGAGGCCGGAGTTCACCGGAAAGGTCGAGGAGCCGGCCAGCAAGAGCCGTCGCGCGACGCGCCCGGCCGTGGCCGTCTTCCAGGCGCCGGTCTTCGCCGAGCCGATGTTCCAGACCCCGGAGACCGCCGCAGCCATGGCTGCGGCCGCCGGCACCCCCTCGCGCTACGACGAGGCCGAGGAAGAGATCGAGACGGTCGAGGAGACCGCCGCGACCGACGAGGCCGCTGCCGAGGCGGCCCCCGTCGCCGAGGCCGCGCCGCAGGGCGGCTCCCGTCGTCGTCGCCGCCGTCGCGGTGAGGCCGCCGAGACCGAGGCGGCCGCCGAGCGGACGCCCGCCCCCGCAGCCCCGGCCGAGGAGCCGGCCGAGGACGAGCACGAGCTGGAGGCCGACGGCGAGGCCGAGCACGAGGCCGAGCACGAGGGCGACGAGTCGGACGAGTACGGGGACCGGCCCTCGCGCCGTCGCCGTCGCGGTGGCCGTCGTCGTCGCCGCGGTGAGTCGACCGAGGCTGAAGAAGCCGCGGAGCAGCACGCCGACGAACACGCCGCCGACACGTCCGAGGACGAGCACGAGCGCGCTCACGAGGCCGACGAGGAGGAGGAAGAGGACCACGAGCTGTCCGCTTCCGGCTCCAGCAGCAGCCGTCGCCGGCGTCGTCGCCGTCGTCGCAGCGGTGACGCCTCGCCCGAGGCCGAAGCCGGTACGGACGACCCGGAGCGCACGGTCGTCAAGGTCCGTGAGCCCCGGAAGAAGGAAGCCGAGCGCGAGCCCGGCACCGGCTTCGACGAGGTCCAGTCCATCAAGGGCTCGACCCGCATGGAGGCGAAGAAGCAGCGCCGCCGCGAAGGCCGTGAGCAGGGCCGCCGTCGCGTCCCGATCATCACGGAGGCGGAGTTCCTGGCCCGCCGCGAGGCCGTCGAGCGCGTGATGGTCGTCCGTCAGAACGGCGAGCGCACCCAGATCGGCGTCCTCGAGGACAACGTGCTCGTCGAGCACTACGTCAACAAGGAGCAGGCCACCAGCTACGTCGGCAACGTCTACCTGGGCAAGGTGCAGAACGTACTGCCGTCCATGGAGGCTGCGTTCGTCGACATCGGCAAGGGCCGCAACGCCGTCCTGTACGCCGGTGAGGTCAACTTCGAGGCGCTGGGCATGGCCCATGGGCCGCGCCGGATCGAGACCGCGCTGAAGTCCGGCCAGTCCGTCCTCGTCCAGGTGACGAAGGACCCGATCGGCCACAAGGGCGCCCGCCTGACCAGCCAGGTCTCGCTGCCCGGCCGCTACCTGGTCTATGTGCCCGAGGGCTCGATGACCGGTATCAGCCGCAAGCTGCCCGACACGGAGCGCGCCCGGCTGAAGACCATCCTCAAGAAGATCGTCCCCGAGGACGCGGGCGTCATCGTGCGCACCGCCGCCGAGGGTGCGAGCGAGGACGAGCTGCGCCGCGATGTCGAGCGGCTGCAGCAGCAGTGGGAGGACATCCAGAAGAAGTCGAAGAGCAACGGCAGCGCCAACGCGCCGACGCTGCTCTACGGCGAGCCGGACATGACGGTCCGAGTCGTCCGCGACATCTTCAACGAGGACTTCTCGAAGGTCATCGTCAGCGGTGACGACGCGTGGGAGACCATCCACGGTTACGTCGCGCACGTTGCCCCCGACCTGACGGACCGTCTGTCGAGGTGGACCTCCGAGGTCGACATCTTCGCGACCTACCGGATCGACGAGCAGCTGATGAAGGCGCTGGACCGCAAGGTCTGGCTGCCCAGCGGCGGCTCGCTGGTGATCGACAAGACCGAGGCGATGGTCGTCGTCGACGTCAACACCGGCAAGTTCACCGGTCAGGGCGGCAACCTCGAGGAGACCGTCACCAGGAACAACCTGGAGGCGGCCGAGGAGATCGTGCGCCAGCTGCGGCTGCGCGACCTCGGTGGCATCGTCGTCATCGACTTCATCGACATGGTCCTGGAGTCCAACCGGGACCTGGTGCTGCGGCGTCTGCTGGAGTGCCTGGGTCGCGACCGTACGAAGCACCAGGTCGCCGAGGTCACCTCGCTGGGCCTGGTCCAGATGACCCGCAAGCGGGTGGGACAGGGTCTGCTGGAGTCCTTCTCCGAGACCTGTGTCCACTGCAACGGGCGCGGCGTGATCGTGCACATGGAGCAGCCGACCACGGTCGGTGGCGGCGGCAACGGCAAGCGTGCGAAGAAGCGCGGCCGCGGGGGCGCCGGTGAGCAGCCCGAGGCTCTCGTCGAGCACGAGCACGAGCACGAGCACGTAGAGGCCGAGGTGGAGACCGAGGCCGAGGTGGCTGCCGAGGTCGCCGCTCCGGTGGCGCTTCCCGAGCCGGAGTTCGTACCGGACGAGGAGCTGTACAGCAGCCCGGCCGAGGCCGAGGCGGCCGCTTCGCGCGGCCGTGGCCGTCGGCGCGCGACCCGCAAGGCATCGGCCCCGGCCGGCGCCCCGAGGACGGCGCCTGAGCCCACCCCGGTCGTGGAGCCGGAGCCGGTGACCGAGCCCGTGCCGGTCGTCGAGGCCCCGGTGGCCGAGGCTCCGCAGGGCCGTACGCGCCGTCGGGCGACCCGCAAGGCGACCGCTCCGGCGGGCTCGCCGGCCGCGGCCGAGCCGGTCGAGGCGCCGCTGCCCGTAGCGGACGTGGTTGCCGCCGAGGCCGTGGTCGTCGAGGCCCCGGTGGCCGAGGCCGCGCCCGAGGAAGCGGCCGCCCCGCCGCGTGCCCGGCGCCGGGTGACCCGCAAGGTCACCGCCCCCGCGGGCTCGCCCGCAGGTGCGGACGGTGCGGAGGTCGTCGTGGTGACGGGCTCCATCGAGTCCGAGGCCGAACCGGTCCCGGCCGACGCCACCGCGGTCGCCGCGGAGACCGCGGAGGCCGAGGCCCCGGCCAAGAAGACGGCCCGCAAGACCGCCAAGAAGGTCACCGCCAAGAAGGCAGCCACCAAGAAGACGGCTGCCAAGAAGACCGTCGCGAAGAAGACGACGGCCAAGAAGGCGGCGGCGAAGAAGACGGCGGCAGCGGAGCAGTAGTCGCCGCAGGGCATTCAGAGGTCGGGCCTGACCAAGGCCCGACCTCTGCAGCAGCCGACGCAACCGGACCGGCCCCGTACGAGTGGCCGGTCGGCATGCGTTCGGTGCACTGCCGCACCCGCCCCGGTCCACGGAGACTGCGCGGGACCGGACCCGGCCGGGGCGGCTTCGCTCAAGTGACCGAGGCAACTGTCCTCGGGCCGTCGTCGGACGCGCCGCGACCGGACAATGAACTCGTAGAGCACGACCCAGGAAGCAAGGAGAACCTTCATGATCGGCCTGATACTCGCAGCCGGTGCCGGACGGCGTCTGCGCCCGTACACCGACACCCTTCCGAAGGCCCTGGTGCCGGTGGGCCCCGAGGGCGACGAGGAAACCCTCACCGTCATCGATCTGACGCTGGGCAACTTCGCCGAGGTGGGGCTGACCGAGGTCGCGATCATCGTGGGCTACCGCAAGGAGGCCGTGTACGCCCGCAAGGAGGCTCTTGAGGCGAAGTACGGCGTCTCGATCACGCTGATCGACAACGACAAGGCCGAGGAGTGGAACAACGCGTACTCCCTCTGGTGCGGCCGCGACTCGATCAAGCACAGCGTGATCCTCGCCAACGGCGACACCGTTCACCCGGTCTCCGTCGAGAAGACGCTGCTGGCCGCCCGCGGTGACGGCAAGAGGATCATCCTCGCCCTCGACACGGTGAAGCAGCTCGCCGACGAGGAGATGAAGGTCGTCGTGGACGCCGAGAAGGGCGTCCAGCGGATCACCAAGCTGATGGACCCGGCGGACGCGACGGGCGAGTACATCGGCGTCACCCTCATCGAGGGCGAAGCGGCCGACGAGCTCGCGGACGCACTGCGGACGACCTTCGAGCGCGACCCGGACCTGTACTACGAGGACGGCTACCAGGAGCTCGTCAACCGCGACTTCAAGATCGACGTGGCGCCGATCGGCGACGTCCAGTGGGTCGAGATCGACAACCACGAGGACCTCGCCAAGGGCAGGAGGATCGCGTGCCAGTACTGACCCGCCTCATACCGGCGCCGATCGTCGTCGATATCCGCGCGGGTGCCCTGGCCGACCTCGCGAGCGTCCTCGCGGACCAGAGGATCTCCAGCTCGGGCAAGCTGGCGGTCGCGATCAGTGCAGGGTCCGGTCAGGCGCTGCGCGAGCGGCTGTCGGCGAGCCTGCCGAGCGCTTCCTGGTTCGAGGTCGGTGGCGGCTCCCTGGGGGACGCGATCAAGCTCGCCGAGGCCATGAAGTCCGGGCGTTACGACGCCGTGGTCGGCCTCGGCGGCGGCAAGATCATCGACTGTGCGAAGTTCGCCGCGGCGCGAGTCGGGCTGCCGCTGGTCGCGGTGGCGACGAACCTCTCCCACGACGGTCTCTGCTCGCCGGTCGCGACGTTGGACAACGACGCGGGCCGCGGTTCGTACGGTGTCCCGAACCCGATCGCGGTCCTGATCGACCTCGACATCATCCGCGAGGCCCCGGCCCGGTTCGTGCGCTCCGGGATCGGCGACGCGCTGTCCAACATCTCCGCGGTCGCGGACTGGGAGCTGGCCCATGAGGTCAAGGGCGAGGACATCGACGGCCTCGCTGCCGCGATGGCCCGCCAGGCCGGTGAGGCGGTGCTGCGCCACCCCGGCGGCATCGGGGACGACAGCTTCCTGCAGGTGCTGGCCGAAGGCCTGGTGATCACCGGTATCTCGATGTCGGTCGCGGGCGACAGCCGCCCCGCTTCCGGCGCGTGCCACGAGATCAACCACGCCTTCGATCTCCTTTTCCCGCAGCGTGCCGCCAGCCACGGCGAGCAGTGCGGTCTGGGTGCGGCGTTCGCCATGCATCTGCGCGGTGCCCGCGAGGAGTCCGTACAGATGGCCCGGACGCTGCGGAGCCACGGCCTGCCCGTGCTGGCCGAGGAGATCGGCTTCACTGCGGACGAGTTCGTCTCGGTGGTCGAATTCGCTCCCCAGACCAGGCCCGGGCGCTACACGATCCTGGAACACCTGAACCTGTCCGTGGACGGGATCCGGGATGCCTACGCCGAGTACGTGAAGGCTGTCGAGGCCTGAATCAGGGGCCCGGTTTGACCGGCTGTCCAAGGCCCCGTAGCCTTGACCGTCGGCGTTTGTTCGCCACACCTCTGAGCACTGACCTCCCGCTCGTACGGGAGAGGCCGCTCGTCCAATCCGGATCGTCGCGGGTCTTCGGACCCGTGTGAGCGGCTGGCATCAGGGGTTTCCGTTCCGAGCGAGAGTGAGATCCGCGTGTACGCCATCGTGCGCAGCGGTGGCCGCCAGCACAAGGTTGCTGTCGGTGACATCGTTGAGGTTGACAAGATTTCCACTGCCCAGGTTGGTGACACGGTCGAGCTCTCGACCCTGCTCGTGGTCGACGGCGACGCCGTGACCAGCGACCCGTGGGTGCTGGCCGGGATCAAGGTCCAGGCCGAGGTCGTGGACCACCACAAGGGCGCGAAGATCGACATCCTTCGCTACAAGAACAAGACCGGCTACCGCCGTCGCCAGGGTCACCGTCAGCAGTACACGGCGATCAAGGTCACCGGTATCCCCGCGGCTGCGAAGTAAGGGACTGAGAAAAGATGGCACACAAGAAGGGCGCATCGTCCACCCGGAACGGGCGCGATTCCAACGCTCAGCGGCTCGGCGTCAAGCGCTTCGGCGGCCAGGCCGTCAACGCCGGTGAGATCCTGGTCCGCCAGCGTGGCACCCACTTCCACCCGGGCACGGGCGTCGGCCGTGGCGGCGACGACACGCTGTTCGCGCTCGCCGCTGGTGCGGTCGAGTTCGGCACCCACCGTGGCCGCAAGGTCGTGAACATCGTTCCGATCGCCGAGTAATTTCGGCGCTCGTCGAGCGGTTTCTGCGGAGGCGGACCTCACTTCCCGTATGGGAAGCGGGTCCGCCTTTCGCGTGTTTCTCCTAGGAGAGACAGCATGAGCTTGAAACATTTCTGCATGTATGTAACTGGAGGTTTCCACCATGACCACCTTCGTGGACCGCGTCGAGCTGCATGTCGCCGCGGGTAACGGAGGCCACGGCTGTGCCTCCGTTCACCGTGAGAAGTTCAAGCCGCTCGGCGGCCCGGACGGCGGCAACGGCGGCCGTGGCGGCGATGTGACCCTGGTCGTCGACCAGGACATCACCACACTCCTCGACTACCACCACAGTCCGCACCGCAAGGCCACCAACGGCCAGCCCGGCGCGGGCGACCACCGCACCGGCAAGGAGGGCCAGGACCTCGTCCTGCCGGTCCCCGACGGCACGGTCGTGCTCGACAGGAACGGCAACGTGCTGGCCGACCTGGTCGGTCAGGGCACCACGTTCGTGGCCGGCCAGGGCGGCCGCGGCGGCCTCGGCAACGCGGCACTCGCCTCCGCCCGCCGCAAGGCCCCCGGCTTCGCGCTGCTCGGCGAGCCGGGCGAAGCCCGGGACATCGTCCTGGAGCTCAAGACCGTCGCCGACGTGGCTCTGGTGGGCTACCCGAGTGCCGGCAAGTCCTCGCTGATCTCGGTCCTGTCCGCGGCCAAGCCGAAGATCGCCGACTACCCGTTCACCACGCTCGTCCCGAACCTGGGCGTGGTCACGGCGGGCAGCACCGTCTACACCATCGCCGACGTGCCGGGCCTGATCCCGGGTGCCAGCCAGGGCAGGGGCCTCGGCCTGGAGTTCCTGCGGCACGTCGAGCGCTGCTCGGTCCTCGTACACGTGCTGGACACGGCGACGCTGGAGTCCGACCGCGACCCGGTCTCCGACCTCGACATGATCGAGGAGGAGCTGAAGCAGTACGGCGGTCTGGACGACCGGCCCCGCATCGTCGTCCTCAACAAGATCGACATCCCGGACGGCCAGGACCTCGCCGACTTGATCCGACCGGAACTGGAGGAGCGCGGTTACCGCGTCTTCGAGGTGTCCGCCGTCGCCCGTACCGGCCTCAAGGAACTCTCCTACGCGCTCGCCGGTGTGATCGCCGAGGCGCGTGCCGCCAAGCCCGTGGAGGAGGCGACCCGCATCGTCATCCGCCCGAAGGCCGTGGACGACGCGGGCTTCACCGTCACGCTGGAGGAGGACGGCATCTACCGGGTGCGCGGCGAGAAGCCGGAGCGCTGGGTGCGGCAGACCGACTTCAACAACGACGAGGCCGTCGGCTATCTGGCGGACCGGCTCAACCGTCTCGGTGTCGAGGACGAGCTGATGAAGGCCGGCGCCCGGGCGGGCGACGGTGTGGCCATCGGCGCCGAGGACAACGCGGTCGTCTTCGACTGGGAGCCGACCGTGGCGGCGGGTGCGGAGATGCTCGGGCGCCGTGGCGAGGACCACCGTCTCGAAGCGCCGCGTCCGGCCGCTCAGCGCCGTCGCGACCGCGAGTCGGAGCGGGACGAAGCCAGCAAGGAATACCAGGAGTTCGACCCGTTCGCGTAGCGCGGGATGCCGAGGGGCCTGTCCCCGGACCAGGGAAATCCCTGGTCCGGGGACAGGCCCCTCTGTCGTTCCGGGAGCTTTCCGACCGGGTTCCGGCTTGAATCCATACCGGGTCGTGGCAAATAGAGCGTTTTGTCCAAAGAATGGATAAACTTTCGCCCGGTGTGCAGCCTTTTAGAGCTTCTGCGTGTCTACCTCGATGCGAGGACAGAGGCCTGCCCTCGCGCCGACTGAGGGGGTAGGGGGCGCGTGATGACAGTCGCGCGAGGCTGCCCGGGGATTGCTGCGAGCTGCGGCCCGGCCGAAAGACGCTGTTGAAGATTTCATTCCTGGTACGCGACCTGTGCCATATGGGCGGGGTGGTCAGCGCGACGCAGAACCTTGCGGGCGCGCTCGCCTCCCGGCACGAGGTGGAGATCGTCGCCCTGCGCAAGGTGCGGGACACGTCGTACTTCCCGCTCGACCCGCGGGTGTCTGTGCGTGTCCTCACCGACCTGCGGGGGCATTCCCCCGCCTCCGACCTGGAGCACCCGTTGATCGAGG
Organism: Streptomyces sp. NBC_01717; assembly: GCF_036248255.1. NCBI lineage: Bacteria > Bacillati > Actinomycetota > Actinomycetes > Kitasatosporales > Streptomycetaceae > Streptomyces > Streptomyces sp. NBC_01717. The sequence goes on from NZ_CP109178.1 coordinate 6,189,357, forward strand.
CCTTCCCGAAGGTCTACCCGGTCGACCCGGCAGAGAAGAAGCCGGTGGTCAGCAGACTGGCCGAGCTGCGGCTGCTGGAATTCCTCGCGACCACCGACTCCGACGTCGTGGTGAGCTCCAGCCCGCGGAACACGATCATGCTCTCGTACGCCGAGGGCGACTACCTGCGGGTCACGCAGGAGCACTCGATGCCCTCGATCTACGCGAAGTACTACCAGGGCCGGCTGTTCAAGGCGTACCACTCGCTGGACGCGCTCACCGCTCCCACGCCCGAAGAGGCCGAGAGCATCGGCAAGCAGGTGCCCGGCGTCCGTAACCGGCTGGCCGTCATGCCGAACTGCGTGCCTGCCGCCCCGGTGCAGTCCAAGAGCACCAACAAGGTCATCATCGCGGCGGGTCTCCTCAAGGAGAACAAGAACTTCGCGGCGGTCGTCGAAGCCTTCGCCACCGTCGTACGCAAGCATCCCGACTGGCGGCTGCGCATCTACGGCGAGGGCACGGAGAAGGCCGGTCTGCGCAAGCAGATCGAGAACCTCGGCCTGCACAACACCGTGGCGCTGATGGGACCGGTCGCCCCGGTCGCCCCCGAATTCAGCAAGGGTTCGATCTTCGTGCTCCCGTCCAAGCGGGAGGCGTTCGGCAATGTGATCGTCGAGGCGCTGGCCGCCGGTCTGCCCGTGGTCAGCACCGACGCCGACCACGGACCGCGCAACATCATCACCCACGGCGAGGACGGTTTCATCGTCCCGTGCGGCAACACCGACGCCATGGCCGAGGCCGTCCTCCAACTGGTCGAGAACGACGAGCGCCGCAAACGGATGGGTGAGGCCGCGGTACGCAATGCCGTGCGCTTCCACGAGCCCGCGAGCTGCGAGCGCTTCGAGGCGATCCTGAACGACGCGTTCGCCCGCCGGGCACTGCTGACGACGGCCAGCGCCCAGGTGGACCCGGAGGGCTCGGTCCGGATCGAGGTCGGCGCGCTGCCCCCGGAGGCGCACGGCGCCGAGATCGCCTGCCGCCTGGTCGGCAGGCAGGACCAGGAGGAGCGGTTCGCGATCGACGCCGGAGGCACCGCGGTGGTGCCGTGGCGCGGCGGACTGTCCGAGGGGACCTGGGAGCTGTCGGTACGCACCCCCGCGGGCAACGAGGTGCCGCTGACGGTGGACGGTTACGGCTGCGACTTACGTGATGTGTTCAATGTGCGGTTGCCCCGGGAGGACGGCGCCCCGGCCCTGGAGTTGCTGCTGCCGCACCGGGGCGAGATGGACCGCCTCCGGATCCGCAGCGTGGTGCGCGACGCCCATGTGGAGATCGACGCGCTGGTGGTCAGCACCGAGACCATCGAGGTGGAAGCGGCAGGCTGGGGTGTGGAGTTGGGCCGGGGTGCGGTCCTGGAGGCCGTGCAACGCAAGGACAAGGAACGGGTGCTGACCTTCCCGGTGGCGGCCGTGGAGGGCCGCCGGATCACCGCCCGGGTCGACTGCGCCGCGCTGGTGCGTGCGCACGAGGGACCAGAGCTGATCTGGGACATGTGGCTGCGGCCCGCGGAGGAAGCGGACCGGGTCCAGGTCGGCAAGCTGGCCACCGACGTCCTGGAACCGATCGGGGTGTTCACCTTCCCCCGTCCGGTGGTCCGGGTGCTGCCCGAGCCCAGCAGGACAGTGCTGGCCAAGGTGGCGCGCCGGGTGACCAGGGTGCTGAACGGCGGCAAGCCCGTACCGTCTCCGGTCACCAGGATCGAGATCAGGCCGTACTTCACGGCCCGGTCGCAGCTCGCCTTCAAGACGGTGGACGTACAGCCGTAGGACGGCACCGGCAGGGGACTGAAGGGCGGGCCCGCGGAGAAGATCTCCGCGGGCCCGCCCTTCTGGGTGTGGATCAGGCTGGATCAGCATGATCCGGACGAGAGGCCTAGTTCCCGTCGGAGAGCTCCGCGGTCTGCTCCAGCATGCGGTCCACGACCCGCTGCGAGGCCCGGCCGTCGTCCAGGTCGCAGAACAGGTGGTGGAAGCGGTCGAAGCGCTCGCGGTACTCGGGCCAGACGCTGTCGATGTTCCGGATGGAATCGATCAGTTCACCGGAGGTGCGGATCAGCGGGCCGGGGGAGTCCTCCTCGAAGTCGAAGTAGAACCCGCGCAGGGTGTCGCGGTAGTGCTCCAGGTCGTATGTGAAGAAGAGCATCGGCCGCTTGAGGTGGGCGTAGTCGAACATCACGGACGAGTAGTCGGTGATCATGATGTCGGAGGCCAGATACAGATCGGCGATGTCCGGGTACTCGGAGACGTCCCAGACGAAGCCGTTCCCGGCCCCCGGCACGGCGTCGACCACGTTGGAGTGGCGGCGGATCAGCAGCACGTGGTCGTCCCCGAGCCGACGGCGCGCGTCCTCCAGGTCCAGCCGCAGGTCGAACAGGTACTGGCCGGCGCTGTGTGACTGGTCGTCGCGCCAGGTCGGCGCGTAGAGGACGACCTTCTTCCCGGCGGGCAGACCGAGCTTCGCCTTGACCTGCTCGACGATCTTCTCCTGGTCGGGGGAGTAGAGGTAGTCGTTGCGCGGGTAGCCGGCCTCGAAGATCTCGCCGTCGTACGAGAAGGCGCGCTTCAGGATGGGCGTGCTGAACCGGTTGGACGAGACGAGCAGGCTCCAGTTGTTCGCCTCGAGCGCCAGCCGGTTCTGGTACTCGCGGTCGAAGTACAGCGTCTCGATGTCATGGCCGATCTTCTTCAGCATCGTGCCGTGCCAGGTCTGCACGATCACCTGGCCGGGGCGGCGCACCAGCCACTCGGGCAGGTGCCCGTTCGTGACGATGTACCGGGACCTGGACAGGGCCTCGAACCACTCGCGGCCCCACATGCGGACCTTCTCCGTGGCCGGCGGCAGGACGACCTGCCCGTCCCGGACAGCCCACAGGTGCTTGAGGTCACTGCCGCGGCGCAGCAGCTCCTCGTGGATGGCACGGGGGCTGTCGGAGTATTGCTTGCCGTTGTAGCTCAGGTAGAAGACCTGGTCGAGCAGCGGCTGCTCGCGGCCGGGCTCGTACACCTCGCGGCGCATCTGCAGCTGCCGGTACGGGCCGAGCTCCATGTCGCTCAGCTCGGAACGGCAGTTGAGCTGCGGGAAGTCGCCCCAACGGTGCTCGAACCAGTAGCGGCGGCCGCCCATTTCGGTGTGCAGCGGGAACTGGGAGGTGGCGAGCCGGTCGATGACGAAGGCCGCGTCCGGGACGTCCTCCTCCCCCGACCGCAGGAAGAGGTTCCACCGTCCCGCCTTGAGCGGAACCTGGCCGGAGCCGCCCATGACCGACGGGTCGAAGGAGGTGGTGAAGGTCCCGTCCGCGGCCCATTCGACGGCCGCCACCCGCTCGTCGAAGCGGCTGCGGGCCTTGAGGACCAGCTCGGCGCCGACGAGCCGAGGGCTCGTGCGGCCGCTGACGACGATCCGGCCGTCGCGCTCGGAGATGTCGGTGATCACGGCGCGCCGCGCCCGGCCGATGATCTTCAGATAGCCGTTGTGGCCCGAGACCAGGGCCAGCTCCTGATGGGTGCCCTCCTCGCCGAAGCTCTCCGGCAGGTCGAGGCGGAGGTCGGCCAGGCCCTCCTGGACGACGCTGCTGAACTGGCGCTCCGTGCCGTCGGAAGCCGTGGCGAGCAGGGCCGTGCTCCACAGCCGGCGCTCGGGCTGGGCCTTGTCGTCCACCGCTTCGGCGGCGAGCAGGGCCACCTCGGCGACGGGTACGCGTACGCGGAACGTGGAGGTGTCGCCGGTCCGCTCCACAGTCGCCGGGAACTTCTTGATCTCACCGCTCTTGGGGTTGGCCAGCCGCAGGTCGAGCGTCTCGCCCTGCTTCAGCGTGACCCGAAGCTCACCCCGGATCTCCAGCTGGTCGCCGTCCAGCCGGCGGTCGGTGACGAGGGCGAGGACCTTCTCGATGCGGAGCTTGAGCGCGCTGCGCTCGACGCTGGGCAGCAGCCGGAAGTCCTTGTCGAGCCACTGGTAGGGCGGGAAGTTGGCCGCCGACCCGCCGCGCGCCCACACACCGCTGCGCCGCACCAGGCCCGAGGAGTAGACGTTGATGCCGACGTGCCACAGACCCTCCTGCCAGGCGCCGCCCTTGCGGAACTTGGCGGGGTCGAGTTCGAGCTCCCAGCCGGCCCAGTCGTAGTTGTAGCGCTTCTGGCCGGAGCTGGTGGTGGCCTCGGGACGGTGGACGTTCCTCGCGGGCAGGAACAGCCGGCGCCGCGAGTTGTCCCGCTTGAGCTGGACGACCTTGATGCTGCTGCGCTTCGTCGACATGTCGATCTTGTCGATCCAGGCGTCGCCGGACAGCACCAGCCGGCCGTTCCTCCACTCGACCGAGCGCAGCGGTGCGCGCAGGTCCAGGTCCCGGTCGATGCGCAGCGCGGCCTTGGGCAGCTCGACGGAGCTCGACTCCAGCGGTGCGAAGCTCGCGTACTTGCGGAAGCCGCCGGAGACCTCGACGGGCTCCTTGCGGCGCTGCGAGGCCAGCAGCGCGATCAGCTCGGGCATGGCGTGCTTGCGCACGAGCAGCCACTGCACCCGCAGGTCCGCAGGCAGGGCCATGACGATCTGCGGGTCGATCGTGTCGAGGTAGCGGTTGGCGGCCTCGAGGAACGCCTCGTGGAACTCCGCGGTCGCGTCGGGCAGCACCCGCAGGAACAGCCGCAGGTCGTCACGGAGTACGCGGTCGTCGTACTGCCGCTTGTACTCGGCGAACTCGGGGCCCTGCTGCTGGGAGAGGAAATCGCTGACCAGGCTCACCGCGGTGACCCGGTCCCTGATCGCCTGGGGCTCCCGGCGGCGCTGGGTGATCGACGGGGCGGACTCGCCCTCGCGCAGCCGCCAGAAATACGTCGGCTCACCGATGATGTCGACGGCTTCGGCCCGGTAGTGGGCAGGGAGGACGACGGGGATGTCCTCGTGCAGGATGCCCTCGGGGAAGGCGAACCCGTGCTTCTCCCAGAAGGTGCGCCGGAACACCTTGTTGCAGGCGATGCGGTCGGCGACGAGCTTGGGGTTCTTCGAGATGTGCGTCCGCTTGCGGGCCTCGCCCGCCAGCATCTTGAGCAGCGGCACCTGCCAGGACTTCTCGCCCTTGAGGTGGAAGACGTTCCCGGTGGCGAAGTCGGAGCCGCTTTCGTCGAGGCTCGCGGTCATCAGCCGGTAGGCGTCCGGCGGGATGATGTCGTCGCTGTCGACGAAGGTCAGGAACTCCGCGTCGGGCGATATGTGTGAGATGCCCGTGTTGCGGGCCGCGCCGAGGCCACCGTTCTCCTTGCGTATGAGAGTGAACCGCGAATCGCGGGCCGCGTATTCGGCGGCTATCGCCGCGGAGCCGTCCGGGGATCCGTCGTCCACCATCAGGACTTCGATCTCACGCAGCGTCTGCGACGCCAGCGAGTCGAGGCAGGCCGGGAGATAGCGCTCCACGTTGTAGATGGGAACGATGACACTGAGCCGAGGGGCCATGTCTTTCAGAATTCCTTTCGGGTCAGACCCGCTCGACCGGTTCGAGCGCCTGAGCTGGGGAGGGTGCCGGCTTGCGTTCGGCAAGCGGTACGACGGGAAGGAGGCTCTCCTCGCCCAGGAAGACTTTGCGGACGACGCGCTCCGCCGCGTGACCGTCGTCGTAGTCGCAGTATCGTTCGCGGAACTCGCTGCGGAAGGCGGCGGACTTCTCGCTCCGCCACTCGCCGGATCCGAGGATCTCGGTGAGCTGTGCCTGACTGGTCGCAACGGCGCCGGGAGGCTCGGTCATCAGGTCGAAGTACGTACCCCGGACCGCCTTGTAGGTGTCCCAGTCGTCGGCGAAGATCACGATCGGCCGATCAAGATTCGCATAGTCGAACATTGCTGACGAGTAGTCGGTGATCAGGGCGTCCGAGGCGAGGTAGAGGTCCTCGACACGCTGGTGTGCCGACACATCGATGATGCGGCCGCTGGTCTGGAGCTCGGCCATCCGCCCGTTCGGCTTGTAGAAGTAGTGACCGCGCACCAGAAGGGTGACGTCCTCGCCCAGTTCATCGGCCAGCCGTGGAAGGTCGAGCCGCGGGGTGAAGTCCTTCTGGTACTCGCGGTGGGTCGGCATGTAGAGGAAGACGCTGGAGCCGTCCTTCAGTCCGAGCTCCCGGCGAACCCTTGCCACGTCCGCGGCAGTTGAGTTGATCAGGACGTCGTTGCGCGGGTAGCCGGTCTCCAGGGAGGTGTAGCGGCACGGGTACACCCGCTCCCACACAGTGGTCGAGAACCGGTTGGAGGAGAGACTGTAGTCCCAGCGGTCACAGCGTTTGAGCAGGTCCTCGAAGTCCATGCTGGTGGAAGCCGGGAAGTTCATCTGGTCGAGCCCCATGGTCTTCAACGGGGTGCCGTGATGGGTCTGCAGATGGATCTGGCCCTCGCGCTTGACCACCGCGTTGGCGAAGTTCACGTTGTTGACCAGGTACTTGGCGCGGGCCACCGCCGTCCAGTACGAACGGGAGCCCACGACCGCCACCTCGACGCCCTTGGGCACCCGGTCGACCTGGTCGGCCCTGACCGCCCACACCCGGCGGATGTGCGGGGCCAGGCGGGCCAGTTCGGCGTCGATGGCCGCGGGGTTGCAGGAGTAGCCGCGGCTCCAGTAGGCGGAGAACACCGCCAGGTTGTCGTCCAGTCCCATCCTCAGCTGGGACTGGTAGAACATCCCCATGGCGGCGCGCTTGGCACGGATGACGCGTTCGCGACTGCGAAGGCTGGACCGGTTGCGCAGCCGACGGGCCCGGGTGGCGGCGGCCAGCGCCGGATAGGAGCCCATGCCGAGCAGCGCGTACTTGTAGCCACGTACGCCCGGGGGGCGTACGAAGCCGTCCGGCAGCCTGCGTCTGTACTCCGCGGATGCCCGCCGGAAGAACTCGGACCGTGCGTTGCGCGGCAGCCGGCCCGGCTTTTCCATGATGGTCAGATAGTGGTCGGCCATCTTCCGGAAGACCGCCGTGCGCCAGTGGTCGAGCTCGGGGTGGTTGTCCAGATAGGCGAAGACGCGGTCGTACTGGTCGAAGACGTCGAAGTGCTTGCGGCTGACGGTACGGAGGATGTTGCCGCCCTCACGTCGCTGCCGGTAGAAGACGCACGTGCGGTCGAGCACCGCAAGGCGGTCCGCAGCTATCAGGGTGGAGTACGTCCAGGGGGCGTCCTCGTAATAACCGGGCGGGAACTGGAAGCCGTGCCGGGTGATGAAGTCGCGACGGTATGCCTTGTTCCATACGATCTGCAGCAGGTCCAGCAGCTCGGGCCGGTCCGCCAACGAGAAGACCGCGGGGCCGGTCTCGGCGAGCAGGTCGGCGCGCTGGTTCGGCAGGCGTCGGCCGTCCCAGTAGGTGCGCGTGTAGTCGAAGAGCAGGACGTCGGGATCGTCCGTCGTGTCGAGCCGCCGGGCGATGGCACTGAGGGAGCCGGGCGCAAGGGTGTCGTCGCTGTCCAGGAACAGCAGATAGTCGCCGGTCGCCTGTTCGATGCCGACGTTGCGGGCGCGGCCCAGGCCCACATTCTCACCGAGGTGCAGGACGCGCACACGGGTGTCGCGACGGGCGAACTCGTCCATGATCTCGCCGGAACCGTCCGGCGAGCAGTCGTCGACGGCGACGATCTCGAAGTCGGTGAAGTCCTGCTGCAGTACGGAGTCGATGCACTCCCGGATGTATCCCTGCACGTTGTAGGCAGGAACGATGAGTGTCAGTCGAGGCATCCTTCACCAGTCCAGAGAGCTGTCGAGGGTCCGTGTGGGCACCGATTCATACCGGTCGACCGACAGGGCGGCGCCGAAGTACCCGGACAGAGTAATTGATCGTCATTGGCTCGCTGTCGCACCGCGTTGGCCCGGACTTCACCCGGAGGTGTCTGTCCTGGCACCTCCTCCGCAAGGGAGCATATTGAACGATAGTGCTGATTGGCCCTATTTGCTCGACTCCACTTTTCCCACACGTAGAGTGAAGCCGACGGTAAGACCTCGTACAGGGAGACGCGCAAATGGCCTGGATGGTTACAGGTGGGGCGGGATATATCGGTGCACATGTCGTGCGTGCGATGGTCGCGGGCGGTCAGTCGGTGGTCGTCTACGACGACCTGTCGACGGGAAGCGCCGAGAAGGTTCCCGCAGGGGTTCCCCTGGTGATCGGCAGCGTGCTCGACCGGCAGCGGCTCGACGCGGCGATCCGTGACCACGGTGTGACAGGCGTGGTGCACGTCGCAGCGAAGAAGCAGGTCGGTGAGTCCGTCGAGCGGCCGCTCCACTACTACCGGGAGAACGTGACCGGGCTGGAGACACTCCTGGAGAGCATGGTCGCGTCGGGTGTCGACCGGCTGGTGTTCTCCTCGTCGGCCGCCGTCTACGGCATGCCGGATGTGGATCTGGTCACGGAGGACACTCCGTGTCTGCCGATGAGCCCGTACGGCGAGACGAAGCTCGTCGGTGAATGGCTGATCCATGCAGCCGCTCGGGCCCACGGACTGCGCTGCGCGTCGCTCCGTTACTTCAATGTCGCCGGTGCCGCCTCACCCGAGCTCGCCGACGCCGGGGTGTTCAATCTCATCCCGATGGTCTTCGAGCGGCTGGCGGCCGGTGAGGGACCGAGGATCTTCGGCGACGACTACGAGACGCCCGACGGCACATGCATCCGTGACTACATCCACGTGGAGGACATAGCCTCCGCGCATCTTGCCGCCGTGCGCAGGCTCGACGAGGCCGAGAGCGGTACCGACCTCACGCTCAATATCGGCCGTGGTGAGGGCAGTTCCGTGAACGAGATGGTCGACCGGATCCTCAAGGTGACCGGCCGCGGCGACCTCACCCCTGAGGTGACGGCCCGCCGTCCCGGTGACCCGGCGCGCGTGGTCGCCGGGGCCGACCGGATCCGGACGGAGCTGGGCTGGTCGGCCACATACGGAGTGGACGAGATGATCGACTCCGCGTGGCAGGGCTGGCTCCACCACCACCCGTGACGAAGAGCAACGGCGAAGGGGCCCGCATACCTGCGGGCCCCTTCGCCGTTGTTCCGGTGCGCCGGGCGCTACACCTCGGGCGTTGCCTTCAGCAGGGACTTCGAAGCCTCCGCCGACGTCGTCGTTTCCTCGGTCACCGCCGCACGCGGTGCCGGAATCATGGACAGCAGCCGCTGCGCCATGCGTGCACGGTGACTGTCCGCCGTCGCGCAGAGACTGCGTGCCGCCTCGTTGAAGCGCTCCAGCGACGGCGGATCCGAGGGGCCGAGCAGATGAAGCTTCAGCTCAGCGCGGCTGCGGACCAGCGTGTCGTGCTCGGGATTGCGTACGGAGTGCAGCAGTGCCGTCACACCCTCGGCGTCCGGGGTGAGGATCGTCGCCGCGCGGACCGTCGGGAACGCTTCTCGGAAGGCGTCCTCCGGCAGCTCGGTGGTGTTCGCGACGGCGTACGGCTTCTCGCTCGCCAGGTAGTCGGTGACCACGCTCGACACATCGCTGATCAGCAGATCCGCCTGGTTGAAGCAGGCGTACAGCGCGGGCTGCGGGGTCGTGATGATCTGGTGCTCCCAGTCGGGCAGGGATTCCCAGTAGGCGTCTTCCCAGGCGGCCGTGGCCGCGGCGACCGCTTCGGCGCGGCCCGCAGGCGGTGTGCTCTGGGCCAGCATCCGCTCCGCGTCGTCCGAACCCTTCCGGAAGGAGGAGGCGGTGATCCCTTGCAGCTCCGTGGTCCGCAGGGCAAGCGCGGCCGCGGCCTCGGGGCCGGGGCGGGGGCCGGTGCGCCGGCGGTTGGCCTCGCGGATCAGCTCCTGCATGCGCTCGTTCGCGGCTCCCGCACGCGGATCGACCGAACCCGTCATCGGGTGCGGCTTGTAGAGGAGCCGTACCCCGGGGTCGGCGAGCAGCGCACGGACGATGTTCTCGCCGGCCAGGATCACCGACGTGTTACCGGGGTTGCCGTCCCAGCCTTCCCAGGTCGGGGCGTAGAGCACGGTGGTGTGCGGGCCGGTGGGCGGGCCCGCGTACGGGGCGATCGGCGCCAGCTGAGGGCGGCCGATCTCCACCACGTCACGGTCGTCGATACCGACCTCGGCCTGGGCGTAGCGCTCCCGGGCGGCCGGTCCCGCTACCCAGACCTCGTCGTACGCCTTCGCGTAGGGATTGCAGCTGGAGAGCTTGTCGCTCTCACCGTGGTTGACGAAGGCGTGCTTGATCGTCGGGATGCGCAGGACCTGCGAGGTCTTGCCCGAGTTCGCGGGGTGGATCAGCATCTTGAGCGTCGAGTGCTCGAGGCGCATCAGCTGAGCGACCCTGGGGATGCACACGATGGGGATGTCCGTCGCGCCGATCTTCTGCATCATGAAGCGCTCGCGCAGCACGATGAGCGGGCGGCCGTCGGTCCGGGCCAGCGTGTCGAGCCACATGTTCGCCTGGTAGGCGGACGAGGAGCCGCCCGAGAAGTACATGCCGACGGTCGGCTGGTACTCGGCGAGCCAGGCGTCGAACCAGGCGAGAACCTCTTCCTGCGAGGCGGGACGGCGACGGACGAGCCGCCACAGCAGCACGGCCGGCCCGGCGCAGGCGAGCAGGACCGAAAGGCCGATGCCGACGGCGGCGAACTCCGGCTCGTCGCTCGCCGCCGTCGTCAGCAGGCCCGCGGTCGCGGGCAGACCGAACAGCAGCAGCCGCGGTCCGGGCCCGCCCATCAGCAGCGCGGGGGGTGCCGGGGTGATCCGCAGGGCGGAGGCGTCGATGTTGCGCGTCAGCAGGGGCATGGTGCGGCTGGAGCGCACAAGGATCGCCGTGGCGTGGCCGGCGAAGTGGAGCGCGTAGAAGAAGAGCAGAGCGCAGACGAGGGGGAGGTAGGCCGTCTCCCGCTGCTGGCTGTCCAGTTCGAGCACGCCCACGACGAGCAGCAGGTCGCGTATGACCTGCCGTACCGTGACATCGGCTCTGACCTTGGTGAACTGCGAGTTCAGGCCTGGCTGCCAGCGGTGCAGGGCGGCTTCCGTCGCGAGACCGGTCGCCGTTGCCGCGATGAGCAGGGGGACGTTCGGAAGAAGCGCGGCGGTGGCCTGGGCGACGAACGACGCGGCCAGCACGAATATCAGGAAGGGCTTCGCGGCAGGCCGCATGGTGAGGGGAAGAGGTTGCACTCGGGGGACTCCAAGCAGCTCGAGCTCGCGCAGGGCGCGATTGCGGCCGGATGGCACGGTGATCGGGCCGACTGGTATAGCCAGGGCCGGGGCCCCGGAAGCGGGTGTGATCCGACCCCACCGTAGAGAAACCACGTCATCCACTTGTGTGGCTCAGGTGAGGACTGTGTAACAATATGCAGCTTCGTACAACCATTCTAAATGATGATCATGCGGCTGTGCACATCCCGTCAGTCGGCTGTGTGCTGACAGTCGCGGGCCGGTCCGCACAGATGGGCGCGTATCGGCATCCGGGGATGCCCCGGGTGGCCTCGGGCGGTCGGAAACGCGGTCGGTGCGGAAGGTAATTCCCGCATCCTCTGTCGCGGTGGAAGGAATGTACGAAACAGGAAAATGTTTCCGAGTGTCAATCGGGCGCATCTCGATTCCGTGGGCCCATTCGCGACGGATCGGACAGTGGATCTCAGTAAAATCGCCCCGAAGGTCGCGGTCGCGACATGACCGGAATCTCACCATCGGGCAGGGAAAATGAAAGCTCTCGTACTTTCCGGTGGGGCCGGCACCCGGCTCCGTCCCATTACGCACACCTCTGCCAAACAGCTGGTCCCGGTCGCGAACAAGCCGGTGCTGTTCTACGGCCTGGAAGCCATTGCGGAAGCGGGCATCACCGAGGTCGGCATCATTGTGGGCGACACTGCCGCAGAGATTCGCGCGGCTGTCGGCGACGGTTCCCGGTTCGGCATCGAGGTTACGTACATCCCGCAGGACGAGCCGCTCGGGCTCGCGCACGCGGTGCTGATCGCCCGGCGCTTCCTGGGGGACGACGACTTCGTCATGTACCTCGGTGACAACTTCATCGTCGGCGGGATCGCCGGCCTGGTCGAGGAGTTCCGCGCCGACCGGCCCGATGCGCAGATCCTGCTGACCCAGGTGCCCGACCCGAGCGCCTTCGGCGTCGCCGAACTCGACGGCGACGGCCGGGTGGCGGCGCTGGAGGAGAAACCGAAGGAGCCGAAGAGCGATCTGGCGCTGGTCGGTGTCTACCTCTTCACCCCCGTCATCCATGAGGCGGTGCGCTCCATCGCACCCTCCTGGCGGGGCGAGCTGGAGATCACGCACGCCATCCAGTGGCTGATCGACCAGAAGCGCGACGTCCGCTCCACCACGATCCGCGGGTACTGGAAGGACACCGGCAATGTCACCGACATGCTGGAGGTCAACCGGACGGTGCTGGAGACCGTCGAGCCCTCCGTCGAGGGCGCCGACGTCGACGACGAGAGCGAGATCATCGGCCGGGTCCGGATCGAGGCGGGCGCCAAGGTCAGCGGCAGCCGGATCGTAGGTCCCGCGATCATCGGCGCCCGCTCGGTGATCCGCGGCGCGTATGTCGGTCCGTTCACCTCCGTCTCGGAGGACTGCCGGATCGAGGACAGTGAGATCGAGTACTCGATCGTCCTGCGGGGTGCCTCGATCGACGGTGTCCGCCGCGTCGAGGCGTCACTCATCGGCCATGACGTCGAAGTGACCCCCGCGCCCCGCTCCCCGTCCGCCCATCGACTCGTGCTCGGTGACCACAGCAAGGTGCAGATCTCCTCATGACCACTCGCATCCTGGTGACCGGCGGGGCCGGCTTCATCGGCTCGCACTACGTCCGTACGGTGCTCGGCCCGCAGGGGCCCGGGGGCGTCGCCGTCACCGTGCTCGACAAGCTCACCTACGCCGGCAACCCGGCCAACCTCGACGAGGTCCGCGACCATCCCGGATTCGCCTTCGAGCAGGGCGACATCTGCGACGCGGAGCTGGTCGCCAAGCTGATGGCCGAGCACGACCAGGTGGTGCACTTCGCCGCCGAGTCCCATGTGGACCGGTCCATCGACGGCGGCGCCGAGTTCGTCCGTACGAATGTGGTGGGCACGCACACCCTGGTCCATGCCGCGCATCTGGCGGACATCGAGACCTTCGTGCACATCTCCACCGACGAGGTCTACGGCTCGATCGACGAGGGCTCCTGGCCCGAGACCGACCCGCTGGCACCCAACTCGCCGTACGCCGCGGCCAAGGCGTCCAGCGACCTGATCGCCCTCTCGTACCACCGCACGCACGGCCTCGACGTGCGCGTGACCCGCTGCTCCAACAACTACGGGCACCACCACTTCCCCGAGAAGGTCATCCCGCTGTTCGTCACGAACCTGCTGGACGGCAAGCCGGTACCGCTGTACGGCGACGGCGCCAACGTCCGCGACTGGCTGCACATCGACGACCATGTGCAGGGCATCGAACTGGTCCGCACGAAGGGCCGCGCCGGTGAGGTCTACAACATCGGCGGCGGCACCGAACTGTCCAACAAGGAGCTCACCGGCCTGTTGTTGAACGCCTGCGGCGCCGACTGGGAGACCGGCGTCATCCATGTCGAGGACCGCAAGGGCCACGACCGCCGCTACTCCGTCGACTGCACGAAGATCCGCGACGAGCTCGGCTACGAGCCCCGCAAGGACTTCCGCACCGGTCTCGCCGAGACCGTGCAGTGGTACCGCGACAACCGCGCCTGGTGGGAGCCGCTGAAGGACAGGGCCGCGCTGTGAGCCCCGTCTGGCTGGTCACCGGAGCCGCCGGAATGCTCGGCCGGGACGTCCTGGCCCGGCTCGCCGGCGAGTCCGTCACCGCGGTCGCCGCGAACCGCGTGGCCCTCGACATCGCCGACCCCGCCTTGGTGCATGCCGCCCTGGAGTTCCACCGCCCCGCCGTCGTGGTGAACTGCGCCGCCTGGACCGCCGTCGACGACGCCGAGTCGCAGGAGGAGGCGGCGCTGCGGGTCAACGGCACGGGCCCCGAGGTCCTCGCCGCGGCCTGCCGTGAGCACGGCGTCGTGCTTCTCCAGGTCTCCACCGACTACGTCTTCGCCGGGGACGCCCAGAAGCCGTACCCGGAGGACGCCGCCGCCGGCCCGCGCAGCGCCTACGGCCGGACCAAACTGGCCGGGGAACGCGCCGTGCTGGACACCCTCCCGGACACCGGTTACGTCGTCCGTACCGCCTGGCTGTACGGCGCGTACGGCCCCAACTTCGTCCGTACGATGATCGAACTCGAGGGCGTCAAGGACGCCCTCGATGTGGTCGACGACCAGCGTGGGCAGCCCACTTGGACCGCAGATCTGGCCGACCGGCTCGTCCGGCTCGGACAGGCCGCCCTGGCCGGCGCCGTCCCCGCGGGCATCTACCACGGCACCAGCGGCGGGCAGACGACCTGGTTCGGCTTCACCCGGGAGATCTTCCGGCTGCTCGGGGCCGACCCGGCGCGTGTCCGCCCCACCACCAGCGGCGCCTTCGTCCGGCCTGCACCCAGGCCCGCGTTCAGTGTGCTCGGGCACGACCGCTGGGCGGCGGCCGGAATGGAACCGATCCGCGACTGGCGGGTGGCGCTGGCGGAGGCGTTCCCCGCCCTGCTCGCAGCGGAACGGCACAGCTCGCAGCGATGACCTCGCCCTCCGAGCCCCGCTGAATTCCGCCGGGGCCGCCCGTACCTCCCGCGGTCCCGGCCGGGCTCAGCCTCGGGCGCGCAGCTCCGCGTAGTACGCCTGACAGGCCTCGTACGACGGCAGCAGCCCCTGCTCCTCGGCCTCGGCCAGCGAGGGTGCGGCGGCATCCTTGTCGGAGAGGAGCGGCGTGACGCCCTCGGGCCATTCGATGCCCAGCTCGGGGTCGAGCGGATTGATGCCGCGTTCACGACCGGGCGCGTAACCCTCGGAACACAGGTAGACGACCGCTGTGTCATCGGTCAGCGCCATGAAGGAGTGACCGAGTCCCTCGGCGACGTAGACGGCGTGATGGACCACGTCATCGAGGCGTACCGCTTCCCACTGCTTGTACGTGGGGGAGCCGACCCGGATGTCCACGATGACGTCGAGCACCACGCCCCGTACACATGTCACGTACTTGGCCTGGCTCGGCGGCACATCGGCGAAGTGGATGCCGCGCAGGGTGCCCCGGCTGGAGATCGAGTAGTTGGCCTGCGCCAGCTGCAGACCGTGTCCGGTGGCGTCATCGAGGTCGGACCTCTTGAACCACTCGTGGAAGCTGCCGCGACTGTCCGGGAAGAGCTTGGGTTCATGCACCCAGGCCCCTGGGAAGGAGAGCTGCCGCATGCGATCACATCCTTGTTCTGGCGTTCGAGACAGACCGGAATGGCGAAAGCCAATTTAACGGGAATTGTCGCCGTCCATGGCTCCGGTGAATGAGATGTCCCGATGGCCAATTGGATTGATGCGCAATGATTGAGACCGACCATGTCGGTACGGAGTATGTGAATCATTTGATGTGACTTTCGTTGCCACGCCGCCCGCAGGCTGTGCGGTCATCAATCCGTGGCCGGAAGATGGAAAGCGGGAGTCCGATTATCGGGAACGCCTGTTCGGTCCGGTGTTCCACCCCGCTCGCGTACCCTGACGGCCAGGCAGACGCAGCCGATGGCGATGAAGACGACGAGGGCAGGAACGTGCACGTGGCAGGGGCAAGGCAGGGTGTGACCGAAGCGCGCAGGATCGTGATCAAGGTCGGTTCCTCGTCCCTGACCACCGCGGCCGGCGGCCTCGACGCCGACCGGGTCGACGCGCTCGTCGATGTCCTCGCCAAGGTCAGGAGCGGCGGGGAGAAGGAGATAGTCCTCGTCTCCTCCGGAGCCATCGCCGCCGGACTCGCCCCGCTCGGCCTGCACCGCCGGCCCCGGGACCTGGCCAGGCAGCAGGCCGCGGCCAGCGTCGGCCAGGGGCTGCTCGTCGCCCGCTACACCGCCTCCTTCGCGCGCTACGGCGTACGCGTCGGCCAGGTGCTGCTCACCAGCAACGACACCAGCCGCCGCGCTCACTACCGCAACGCCTACCGCACCCTGGACCAGCTCCTGGCGATGGGCGCGCTCCCGATCGTCAACGAGAACGACACCGTCGCCACCGACGAGATCCGGTTCGGCGACAACGACCGGCTCGCCGCGCTCGTCGCCCATCTCGTCCGCGCCGATCTGCTGGTCCTCCTCTCCGACGTGGACGGCCTCTACGACGGCGACCCCAGCACCCCCGGCACCTCACGCATCGCCGAAGTGACCGGCCCGGCCGATCTGGCCGATGTCACCATCGGCAGCGCGGGAAAGGCGGGCGTCGGTACCGGCGGCATGGTCACCAAGGTCGAAGCCGCCCGAATCGCCACGGCCGCCGGGGTGCCGGTCGTCCTGACCTCCGCGAGCCGCGCCGCCGACGCCCTGGCCGGCCGCGACACCGGTACGTACTTCCGCCGCACCGGACGCCGTTCGGCGGACCGGCTGCTCTGGCTGGCCCACGCCTCCACCCCGCAGGGGTCGCTGACCCTCGACGACGGGGCGGTGCAGGCCGTCGTCGAACGCCACAGCTCGCTTCTGCCGGCCGGAATCGCCGCCGTCGAGGGCGAATTCACCGCGGGGGACCCGGTGGAACTGCGTGACCTCCAGGGCCGCCCCGTGGCCCGCGGGCTCGTCAACTTCGATGCCAAGGAGATTCCGCAACTGCTCGGCCGGTCCACCCGGGACCTGGCGCGCGAACTCGGCCCGGCGTACGAACGCGAGGTCGTACACAGGGACGATCTGGTCATCCTGCACCCCTGACCGGCCCCCTGAAACGGCTGAAAGTCCGGACTTCGGGCAGGGACCTTCATGAAAACCGCCCCACGCCAGGCCCCGGACTGGTCAACTTTGTAACGGGGACACAGCGGGGGTACAGCACAGCAACGCATTCACAGGAGGCCGCCGGTGAGACGAGCTCGCCCGGGGGCGCCGCCCCGAGGAACGGGTGGCCGCGCCTTGACCAGCGTCGGAGCAGGTGTCGGCTTCGACGAGGTCCGGTCCGTCGACCGGACCACCGACGGGACCACCACCGACCCCGAGCCGGTGGTGGCGCAGGAGGAACACACCCGGTCGAAGCTGTGGCACATCACGCTCAGCGTCTCGGGTGCCGAGACACCGCTGAAGGAGGTCAGACGCGGTCTCGAACAGCTCGCCAACGACCATCCCTTCCTGCTGACCAGCCGATACGCCAACGACCACGCGGAGATCCGCTACTGGGAAGAGGCACGGGACCTGCACGACGCAGCGGCGGTCGCACTGCGG
Source organism: Streptomyces sp. NBC_01717 (assembly GCF_036248255.1). NCBI lineage: Bacteria > Bacillati > Actinomycetota > Actinomycetes > Kitasatosporales > Streptomycetaceae > Streptomyces > Streptomyces sp. NBC_01717. The sequence goes on from NZ_CP109178.1 coordinate 6,206,630, forward strand.
CTGTGGGGCGAGCACCGCTCCAGCGCCAAGCTGCCGCCCTGGGAGATCGTCGGCCTGGAGGTCATCGACCGGGAGACGTACCACCAGCGCATCGCGGAAGGATACGGACCGCCCCCGGCGGCCCCGGTCGGCGTGCACCCGTACTGACCGGTCGGCCCCGCTCGGGACGGCCGTCTCGCATCACGGGATACCTGCGGAATGCCCGCAGTGTGCGCACTACTCTGCGGGCATGACCACGCTTTCGCCGTACGACAACATGTCCCCGGTCGCCCAGGCCGCCTACCGGGCCCGCTCCGCCGCCGCCGACATCGCGCCACTGCCGCGCGCGGCGAAGGACGACGCCCTGCTGGCGATCGCGGACGCGCTGGAAGTGCGGACGGCCGAGATCGTCGCGGCCAACGCCGAGGACGTGGCCCGCGCCCGCGAGGCCGGGACCAGCGAATCGATCGTCGACCGGCTCACCCTCACTCCCGAGCGGATCCGGGCCATCGCCGCCGATGTGCGGGACGTGGCGGCGCTGCCCGACCCGGTCGGCGAAGTGGTGCGCGGCTCGACCCTGCCCAACGGCATCGACCTGCGCCAGGTCCGGGTGCCGCTCGGCGTGGTCGGGATCATCTACGAGGCCCGGCCCAATGTCACGGTGGACGCGGCGGCGCTCTGTCTGAAGTCCGGCAATGCCGTTCTGCTGCGCGGTTCGTCCTCCGCGTACGCCTCCAACACCGCACTCGTCCGGGTGCTGCGTGACGCGGTCGGCGGCTCCGGTCTGCCGGCCGACGCGGTGCAGCTGGTGCCGGGCGAGAACCGCGACTCGGTACGGGAACTGATGCGGGCCCGTGGTCTCGTCGACGTGCTGATCCCGCGCGGCGGTGCGTCCCTGATCCGCACGGTCGTCGAGGAGTCCACCGTTCCGGTCATCGAGACCGGTACCGGCAACTGCCATGTGTACGTGGACGCGCAGACCGACCTCGGCATGGCCGTAGACATCCTCATCAACTCCAAGGCCCAGCGGCCGAGTGTCTGCAACGCCGCCGAGACGCTGCTGGTCCACAAGGACATCGCCGCGGAGTTCCTGCCCCGGGCGCTGGACGCGCTGGCCGACGCAGGGGTGACGGTGCACGGCGACGAGCGGGTGCTGGAGTTCGCCGAGGGGTCCAAGGCCACCGTCGTGCCGGCGACGCCGGAGGACTGGGAGACCGAGTACCTCTCGTACGACATCGCGGCCGCCGTCGTCGAATCGCTGGACGCGGCCGTCGCCCACATCCGGCTCTGGTCCTCCGGTCACACCGAGGCGATCGTCACCACGTCGCAGGCTGCCGCCCGCCGGTTCACTCAACTGGTGGATTCCACGACGGTCGCCGTGAACGCGTCCACCCGGTTCACCGACGGGGGGCAGTTCGGGTTCGGCGCGGAGATCGGAATCTCCACCCAGAAGCTGCACGCCAGGGGCCCGATGGGCCTGCCGGAGCTGACCTCGACGAAGTACATCGTGACCGGGGACGGTCACGTACGGTGATCTTCGGTGCCCGGCGAGTTTGCAGTCTCCCTGCCCAAAACGACTCGCCGGGGCTACGCTGAAGCTGTGCCGGACGACGTGGGGGGCAGGCCGTTTCCGGACGGCTGGGAGCCCGACGACGACCGCGGGGGCGCGGACGAGGACTTCGCCTCCGTGGTGTTCGACGAGGACTTCGTCCGGGCTGCCGAGTTCCATGAAGCCACCGCGGTCGAGCGGCTGTTGGCGGCCGCCCAGGCGCGTGCCGAGGCCGAGGCCGCCCGGGCCCGCGCCGGTGGCGGCCCGGCCGACGACGAGCTGTACGACGACGGATACGGGCAGGGCGGCGCATACGGCCGCGGGAGCCCCTACGGCGACCCGCTGGACCACGACGGGCTCGACGACTACGACAACGGCCCGTACGGGCGCCATGGCGGCTCCTTGCGCCCCTACCGGGGTGCCGCGCGATGGCACCGTCCGGTGGCCTGGCTGCTCGCGCTGCTGATGGGTATCGGCATGGTCGCGCTGGCCTTCAGCGCCGTCTACCGGGGCGCCTCGGCCAACCGCCAGGACCAGATCCCACCACCCGCCACGACCGGGGTGGACAGCGCGCCCGGCTCCGGCGTCGCCCCATCCGCTTCCGCCGACCTTTTCCGCCCCACGGTGTCCGCGGTCCCGCGCACGCCCTGATACGCGCAACGCCCTGGCGTGTGAGAACTCGGATCGAGTTCTCACACGCCAGGGCGTTTACGTTCGAGGCAATCGACCTACCCTGAAGGTGTGACCCCTCCCCCGGAGGGGGCTTCTCACTCGTCCGCACACGCGAACTCGTGACGGACAGGCCCTGCCCGAGGCCCTTTCGGCCGAAGCAGAGCGTAGCGTGTCGGCTTCGGCCGGTGACGTGGAGTCGGGAGAAGTCATGACAGGCCGTGGAGAACCGCCAGAAGGAGCACCCGAGGGGCTCCCCGGTGGTGGTGAGGACGAGTACCGGTCCGTCGTCTTCGACGAGTCGTTCGTCCGTGCTGCCCGGCTCCAGGAATTCTCCGCCCAGGAACGCATGGGCGAGCACGCCCGCGCCGTACGCAGCCTCCCGGCCCGGCACTTCCGCACCGGATCCCGGGCCGTCATCGCCCTGATCGTCCTGATAGCCATCGCCTTCGCCACGGCCGTCTACATGGGCCTCAGCAACCCGTACCAGCCACCCGTCGGCAGACGAGCCGAGCCGCTCCGGTCGACCGTCATACCCCTGGCGCCCCGCGTAGCCGTCCCCGGCGGCAAGGCCGCCGACCTCTTCGCCACGAGCCCCGCCGCCCACTTCCGGACAGGTGCCGCAGGCATCAACCTTCCGATGACCCGGCGGACCGAAAACTTCTCGGACAGCCAGGTGACCACTGCCCTGACCACGGTGAAGGACTATCTGGTGGCGTCCTCCCTCGACCCCGACGTCCTCACCGGCGGCTCGGTACGGCCGGTGGGGCTGCTGCTCGACCCGGACCAGGCGAACCAGTTCGACCGGAGCATGACCCGATCGGCCGACGACGGGCAGCATGCCGCGACCGGCTGGCTGGTGCGGTTCGACCCGGCGAAGGTGGCGCTGGCCGACCCGGACATCCGGGTCCAGGGGACTCTGGCCTACTCCGAGGCGGGGTCCGACACCCTTGAGGTGGTGTCGGACCACACCTTCACGTACGCCCTGCGTCCGGCCGTCTCAGGCCCCCAAAAAGCGGGCGGCGTCTCGCTGTTCACCGTACGGCGCGAGCTGCACTTCCGCTTCGACCGGGAGGACCTGCGGCTGCACCGGCTGGAGCTGCGGACCAGCTACGTCCAGGCCGGACCGCAGGCCTGCTCGACGGACACGACCGGCACCCTGCACCCGCTGCTCGCCGGAGAGCGGGCGGCCTCCCGCGGGCCGGCGGGCACCGACCCGTATGCGACGGGCCGACCGACGACGGCGCTCTGCGGGACGCTGGAGGTCAGCTCCCGGCTGTCCCGGGCCCCTGAGGGCTCTCCGGGTCCTCCGTCCCCGACTGCCGGGGCGCCCCGGAGTCATCCGTAGCGCCACCCTTGCCTGCCGCACCACTGCCATGGCTGCCGCCGGTGAACTTGTCGCGGAGCTTGCCGCCCAGGTCGCCGGCGCCACCGGCTATGTCGCCCACGAGCTTCATCAGCGGGTCCTTGCTGGTGCGCACCGAGTCGGCGTAGTGCGAGGCGGACTCCCGGAACGAGTCCGTCACCGACGTGTCCTTGTCGTCTTCGCGCCGCGGGTAGTGGCCGTCCATGATCCGCTGGTAGTCGCGGCTCTCGGACCACTTCTTCAACTCGGCCGCGCGCACCGTGGTGAACGGGTGGGAGCGGGGCAGCACATTGAGGATCTTGAGTACGGAATCGCGCAGGTCGCCACCCTTCTCGTACTCGTCCGCCTGGGCGAGGAAGGCGTCCACATTCATCTCGTGCAGATGATTGCCACCGGCAATCTTCATCAGACCGCGCATGGAGGCCTGCGAATCCTGGCCGACCAGCAGCCCCGCCCGGTCCGCGGACAGCTCCGACTTGCGGAACCACTCGCGCAGCGCCATCACGATCGTCATGATCGCCACATTGCCGAGCGGGATCCAGGCGACCTTCAGTGCGAGATTGGTGAGGAACAGCAGAATCGTGCGGTAGACGGCGTGACCGGAGAGGGCATGCCCCACCTCATGGCCGACGACCGCTCGCATCTCCTCCTCGTCGAGCAGCTCCACCAGCCCCGTCGTCACCACGATGATCGGCTCGTCGAGACCGATGCACATGGCATTCGGCTGCGGGTCCTGGTTCACATACATCGGCGGGACCTTCTCCAGGTCCAGGATGTAACAGGCGTCGCGCAGCATGTCGTTGAGATGGGCGAACTGGGCGTCACTCACCCGTACGGAGTCGGAGAGGAAGAGCAACCGCAGACTGCGCTCGGGCAGCAGGCCGCTCAGTGCCTTGAACACCGTGTCGAAACCGCTCAGCTTGCGGAGGGCCACCAGAGCCGACCGGTCCGCCGGGTGTTCGTACGCCCGGGACGAGATGCCCGCGAAACGCCTGCGCTGCCTGCTCGGCACGTGCTCGTGACTCGCGTGGCTGTTGTCGGTCATGAACTGGGCCCCCTGTTCGTACGAGACGTCGCTCGCCCCCTGACAAGTCCCAGCGTAGGTGCTGGGGCTACGGTGTGTGGGGGGCTGTGGATAACTTAGGAGACGCCCAACATGCCGCACACCGTTGCTCTGCTCGCCGCCGCATCCGACGACCAGGGCCCGGGCAACACCCTTCGGATCGTGCTGCTCGCCGCGCTCATCGGCGCGGCGCTGCTCGCCTGGTTCCTGCTGCGCGGATACCGCAACGACGACAACAACGACTGAGTCGGCGTGAGCGTGCCCGGGGCCCCCGCATACGATGTCCGCGACGTCTTCCTTCCGACTCCCGATCGATAGGTCCTGCCGAAGATGAGCCTCACGAGCACCGCACACCAGCTGGTCACTCTCGCCTCCGAGGGTGGCGAGCACGGTGGTAACCACGAAAGCCTCAGCCCGTACCTCACCGGAGGCGGTGCGTTCGTCACGCTTCTGCTCCTGCTGTGGATCACCACCCGCTTCAACCGCGACCGCTGAGGCGGAGGCGTACAGCTGTGCCAGTAGGCTCTGCACGCATGGGAGAGCAGGAAGTGCCTACCGGCCGCGGCAAACGCCGACTCGGTGTGATGGGCGGGACGTTTGACCCGATTCATCATGGACACCTGGTGGCGGCCAGCGAAGTGGCCGCCCAGTTCCACCTCGACGAGGTGGTCTTCGTTCCGACCGGGCAGCCGTGGCAGAAGAGCCACAAGGAGGTTTCCCCGGCCGAGGACCGCTATCTGATGACGGTCATCGCGACGGCGTCCAATCCGCAGTTCTCGGTCAGCCGCAGTGACATCGACCGTGGCGGACCGACGTACACGATCGATACGCTGCGGGACCTGCGCGCGGTCCATGGCGACGCGGACCTCTTCTTCATCACCGGCGCCGACGCGCTCTCGCAGATTCTCACCTGGCGGGACGCCGAGGAACTGTTCTCGCTGTCCCACTTCATCGGTGTGACACGGCCTGGGCACGTGCTCACGGACGACGGGCTGCCGGAGGGCGGTGTCTCCCTAGTGGAGGTCCCGGCGCTCGCGATCTCGTCCACGGACTGTCGTGCGAGAGTCGCGCAGGGGGAACCCGTCTGGTACTTGGTACCGGACGGTGTGGTCCGCTACATCGACAAGCGCCAGCTGTACCGCGGCGAATGAGCCACGGAGAGGGGCACCGGTGAACGACCGACAGAACCCGTACGACCCGTACTACCAGCAGCCGCAGATCGTCGGCTACGACGAGTACGGGCAGCCGGTGTATCAGCAGCCTGGGCAGCAGCAGCAACACCAGCAGCCCCAGCGGCAGTACGACCCGTATGGACAGCAGGGGCAGGGGCAGGGGCAGGGACAGGGACAGGGGCAGCCGGGGTACGGATACGACCCGTACACCCAGCAGCAGCCTCAGCAGTCCCAGCAGTACGACCCATACGCCTCCCAGCAGCCTCAGCAGCAGTCCTACGGCTACGACGGATACGGCTACGACACCGGCCAGCAACCGGCCGCGGTCGACACCACGGCGCAGTGGAACATCCCGCAGCAGGCCCCCATACCGGCGTCTGCCCCGCAGCAGCGGGAGCCGGAGTTCGAGCCGGAGCCGGTCGTTCCCGAGCAGCGCCGCGCGGACCGTGACTACGGCACCGGGCAGTTCTCCTTCATCGAGGAGCCCGACGAGGACTCCGAAGACGTCATCGACTGGCTGAAGTTCACCGAGAGCCGCAGCGAGCGGCGCGAAGAGGCGCGCCGCCGCGGCCGCAACCGGATGGTCGCGCTGATCGTCGTGGTGGCCCTGGTCGTGGTCGGCGGTGTCGGCTACCTCTGGTCCGCGGGCAAGATCCCGGGCCTCGGCGGCTCGGAGAAGGAGAACACCGCGACGACGGGTCCGCAGAAGCGAGACGTCATCGTGGTCCATCTGCACAACACCAAGAAGGGCGGCACCTCCACGGCGCTGCTCGTCGACAACGTGACCACCAAGCAGGGGACCACGGTCCTGCTGCCCAACTCGCTCGCGGTCTCCGACGACGAGGGCAACACGACCACCCTCGGCAAGTCCGTCGACGACGACGGTTCCAACGGCACCCGCGAGTCCATCGACACGCTGCTCGGCACCGACATCAGCGGCACATGGCGGCTCGACACCCCGTACCTGGAGAACCTCGTCGACCTGGTCGGCAACATCGAGGTCGACACGGACACCGATGTGCCGGACACCAAGAAGGGCGCGTCGCCCTTGGTCAAGAAGGGCGCGTCGCAGACCCTGAGCGGCCGGATGGCCGTCGCGTACGCCACCTACCGGGGCCCCGGTGAGGCCGAGACGAAACAGCTCATGCGGTTCGGGCAGGTCATGCGCGGAGTGCTGCGGAAGATCTCGGACGATCCGAAGGCCGCCACGGTCACCGTGCAGACGCTGGCGCAGATCCTGGACCCGTCACTGCCCGAGAGGGACCTCGGCGCCTCCCTGGCGAAGCTCGCCGAGCACGCCAAGATCGGCGACTACAAGACGGCACTGCTGCCGGTGCAGCCCGACGGCACCCTCACCGACGCGGCCACCGAGAGCGTCGTCAAGGACATCCTGGGTGGCACGGTGAAGGCCCCGGATCAGGACGCGGCCGTGCGGGTCGGCGTCAAGAACGGCACCGGGGACGAGGACGGCACGGAGTCCGCCCGGATCAGGCTGGTCAACGGCGGATATGCCTTCGTCGGCGGCGGGAACACCGACACCGCGGTGTCGTCCGAGGTCGTCTACAAGGCGGCGGCCGACAAGGAGAAGGCGACCCAGGTCGCCAAGACCCTGGGCCTGCCGGCGAGCGCGGTGAAGCAGGGCAAACCTGCCGCGAACGCCGATGTGTCCGTTGTCCTCGGCCAGGACTACAAGATCAAATAGTTGGGGCTCCGTGCCCTGAACGATCTTCGAGATGGATCTTCGAAAGATCGCTGCGTGGGCTGTCGGCGGTCCGTGAGACCCTAGAGGTTGATCTGACCGCCGACGAAAGCCTGCTTGTGACCGCCACGGACCGCTCCATCGAGCTCATCAACGCCGCCGCTCAGGCGGCCGCCGACCGGCTCGCGCACGACATCATTGCGTACGACGTCAGCGACGTGCTGTCGATCACGGACGCCTTCCTGCTGGCCTCGGCCCCCAACGACCGCCAGGTCAAGTCGATCGTCGACGAGATCGAGGAGCGGCTCCAGAAGGAGCTCGGTGCCAAGCCGGTGCGCCGCGAGGGCGACCGCGACGCCCGCTGGATCCTCCTCGACTACGTCGACATCGTGATCCACGTCCAGCACAGCGAGGAGCGTGTCTTCTACGCGCTCGAGCGCCTCTGGAAGGACTGCCCCGAGATCGCGCTCCCCGAGGACGCCGTCAAGACTCGGGGCAAGGCCGAGGAGCACGCCCAGCTCACCGGCAGCACGGAAGGTGACCTGAGCTGAACGGCAGCAACAGCGGCAGGGGCCGCAGGATCGTCCTCTGGCGACACGGTCAGACGGCGTGGAACCTGGAGCGCCGGTTCCAGGGGTCCACGGACATCGAGCTGACCGACACCGGAGTCGGGCAGGCCCACCGGGCCGCCCGGCTGCTCGCCTCGCTGAAGCCGGACGCGATCGTCGCCTCCGATCTGCGACGGGCGGCGGCCACGGCCGCCGAGCTCGCCGCGATCACCGGGCTGGAGATCGCCCATGACGCGGGGCTGCGTGAGACCTACGCAGGTGCCTGGCAGGGCCTCACCCATGAGGAGATCGTCCGGCAGTACGGCGAGCAGTACGCCGCGTGGAAGCGCGGCGAGCCCGTGCGGCGCGGCGGCGGCGAGCTGGAGACCGAGGTCGCCGACCGGGCCGCCCCTGTCGTGCTCGATCACGCCGACAAGCTGCCCGACGGCGGCACGCTCGTCGTGGTCAGCCACGGAGGCACGATCCGCACGACCATCGGGCGGCTGCTCGGCCTGGAAGCGCACCACTGGGAAGGGCTCGGCGGACTCTCCAACTGCTGTTGGTCGGTGCTGGGCGAGGGCGCGCGCGGCTGGCGCCTGCTGGAGCACAACGCCGGCACGCTGCCCGAGCCCGTGCTCGGAGACGATGCCTAGCGCGCCTCTTCGGGGCGCGCCGGTTCCGTGGCCGGAGGCCGCCTCCGGGCGGCGTCGGCCGGATTTCACTTTCTGGCTGGTCACAGGCTAAAGTTCTTCTTGTTCGCAGCGCGAAAACGCAGGGAAACACAGCGAACAGCGGGGCTATAGCTCAGTTGGTAGAGCGCCTGCATGGCATGCAGGAGGTCAGGAGTTCAATTCTCCTTAGCTCCACAATCAGGATCCCGTCCCCACCAGGGGGCGGGATCTTCGCGTTCCCGGGTCAACCCTCGCGGCATGGATGCAGCGCCGCCACCTGCCCCCGCTTTCCTTGTCGGTCGGCGTGTACGCCACGATCCGGCACTCCGGCGGCCCGTGACGGACAGTGACACGGGATGATCACCGGTACCAGACCCGGCAGCCTGCGCGGACCCGGCCAGGCGCGCTTTGCCCGGCTCGCCGTCTGCACCACGTCTCGCTCGCTTGCGGACTGGCTGTGGGCGCCGGGCAGTTGATCGCTTTCCGGCCGCTTCAGGGCGTGGCTGCGGCGGTGATGACTCCCAAAAGGTCCTGGTTCCGGGCGGGTTCGTCCCGGCGGCTGCCGCTTCAGTGGCTGTCGGCCTCGTGATGCGCGACGGCGGGGAGGCCGGAATCAAGCCGTATGCGGCTTTGGTGGTCATGGGTGCCGGGCGGGCGCTGGGCTGCACTCCCACCCTCACGGGCGCGCCGGCCGCCGTACGGCCGGAGGGCGCCGCCGATGCGAGTGATGCGCTGATGACCGTGACCCGACTCGGCCGGTTGATCGGGGCCGCGGCCTTCGGCACGCTCCTCCTCAACCGCCTTGATGCGTCAGGGGCGCACGGGTCCGCGGACGCGCTGTGGGTGTGCGCCCTCGCGCTCCTGGTGGCCGCGATCGAGGTGCGTCGGCAGGTCTCGTGCGACGTCGGTGGCCGGTCGATTCTCCGCAGGGCTGACCCCCTTGCGGGGCCATGGCAGAATCGGACCGCCGGAGGGGGCGACGGACCGAACGGGAGGGAGCGCGCGATGCCTGCGAGCCGCCACGAGGTCGCGGACCTGCCCCTTGTTCCCGAAGTTTCCCGAGTGTCCGAAGCCCTTGAGGCCTCCGAGTTCCCCGAAGGCGGCGTCGGCTGACCCATGGGTGCACACAGGCGGAAGTGCGACTGGTGCGGCAGCGGTACGCCCATCGTCAGGGACATGGACCCGATCAACCTCGAGTACCAGTACTGGTGCGAGGAGTGTGCGCGGGCGCTGATCATAAAGGGCGACCCGATCGAGACATATCGGGAACTGGAGGGGGAGCCGATCTACGGGCGGCTCCTGGAGGAGCACTGCACCCTCAAGCGCTTCTACTCCTTCGCCACTGCCTGAGCGCCACGTCGGCGAGCCTCCCGGATCGGGTCATATCGGCACCGAGGGGAATCGATTTGGTGGTGGGCCGGGGTGACCGTGTAATGTTCTCGATGTCGCCAGGGAGACCGGGCGGAAAACAGCACGGGGCTATAGCTCAGTTGGTAGAGCGCCTGCATGGCATGCAGGAGGTCAGGAGTTCAATTCTCCTTAGCTCCACAGTGAAGTAACAGGAAGCGGGTCATCCGAATCGGATGACCCGCTTCCTGTTTGTCAGGGCTTGTTTGCGCAGGTCAACTACGACCGCTGCCAAGAGCCTTGCGGGCGGATCCCGGCGGCAGTGCGGGACGTTCCGCCGGTGCCTGCTCGACACGGAGGGCCAGCGCGGGGCACCGGCGGACAGCGCGCTGCGCACGTCCCCGCAGATGTACCGGAACCGCGGCGTCCGCGAGCGCGGGGTAGCCGTCGGGGCCCAGCCTGATCAGCTCCGGGACGATGTCCGCGCAGAGCCCGTGGCCCTTGCAGAGCGTCCAGTCCACCGCCAGCTTCTCGCCGCTCGGAATGGACTCCTCCAGGTCCTGGTAGCCGGGCGCGGGCAGGGGCAGGACCCCGACCGTCTCCCGGCCGCAGCCGCCGTCCAGGACGTGCGCGGCCAGATCGTCCGTGAACGCGGACAGGGTCGAGGTCAGGAAGCGGGCCGAGCCGTCCGGATGTTTGCAGGCTCCCCGGCCCTTCACCGCCTGCGTCACCTCGCGCAGCGCCTCCAGGGCCGCGGGACCTCCGCCGTTCAGCAAGTCGGACAGTCCGCCGGCCGCGGCCGGCAGCCCCAGCTTGCAGGGGCCGCACTGGCCCGCGGTCTCGGCGGCCAGCCAGTTCGCGATCCGCAGCGACTCGCCGAGCGGGCAGGTCTCGGGCCCGATCGGCAGGATCGCCCCCGCGCCCAGCGCGCCGCCCGCCGCCGCCAGGGAAGCCCGGGAGACGACGGCGTCGTGCGTGGCCATCGCGTCGATCCAGTTGCCGTGATAGCCGCCGGTCAGCACGCCCTGGGGCAGCGGCGGCGCGCCGGCGAGCTGGAGCACGTACCGCAGGGGCACACCGGTGGGCACCTCGATGACCATCGGGCGCGAGACGGCACCGGAGAGGGTGAGCAGCACCGTGCCGGGCTCGTCGGGCAGTCCGGTGTGCCCGTAGCGGCGGGCGCCGATCCGGGCGGCGACGGCCAGCTGCGCGTACGTCTCGGCGTTCGACAGCAGGGTGGGGGCCCCGCCGACGCCCGACTCGGCCGCCCGCTCGCGGCGGCCCGGCGGCAGCGCGGGGCCACCGCCCGCCGCCCTGATGACCGCGGATGCCTCGCCGGAGACCATCCGCTCGGGGGTGCGCACGACCCGGGCGCGCAACTGCTGTCCGCGCCGGTCGGACAGGCCACGCTCGGCGAGAGCCTCGCGTATGGAGATCTCCGTGGAGTTACGGGTGACCGCGACGATCAGCGTGCGGGCGCCGAGCGCCTCCGCCGCCAGCAGGGCGCCGTCCAGGATCAGGTGCGGTGCGCGGTTCAGCAGGACGGTGTCCTTGCGACAGGCCGGCTCGCCCTCGCTGCCGTTGATCACGACGACGGGGCGTACCCCGCGCCGGATGGATGCCTTGGCGACGGCCCGCAGCTTCTTCCCGAAGGGGAAGCCCGCACCGCCCCGGCCACGCAGCGAGATGGTTTCGGCCAGTTCGGCCAGGCGCTCTCCGGTCATCGGCTCGAGCGGTCCGTGCACCTTCAGATGCATGGCGAGGTCGAGCCGCTCCACCAGGTCGAACCCGGTGGTCAACTGAGGTAGGCCGACGACACGGACTTCGGGCACGTCGGGGAGGGGGAGGTTCACGGTCGGTCTCCTGCGGGTGCCTGCCAGGGTTCTCCGGCAGGGGGCGGATAGAGCGGCCCCGGCAGCGGTGCGGTCTCGTCGACGGCGGGCAGCGGGCCGGTCGGCACGTCGGTTGCGTACGGGTCGTACGGGTGCTCCTGAGCGGGCTCGTACGGGGGGCGGAACGTCTGGGTCTGCGCCTGGGCCGGTGGTGCGGGTGAGGGAGCGGGCCAACGGCCGGCCGGTTGCTGGGGGCCGGGCCCGGGGACCGGGACCGCGTTCTCGGCGGCCCGCGAGACGGCGCGGTAGGCGGCGGAGATCCCGGGGTCGGGGCCTGTACGGGTGGGTCCGGTGCCCCCGACGGGTCCGGTGTCGTGGCTCGTGGTCAGACGGTCGGAGTAGCGGGGCGGAGCCTCGTACGAAGTCTCGTACGGGGCCTCGTACAGCGGTGGGGCGGGTGCGGAGAGAGGCGCGCGCGGGCGGTCGAAGGACGACGGCAGCGGGGTGCCTCGCAGCTCCCGCGCGAGCTCGTCGCGACCCAGCTCGTCCCGGCCGAGCCCGCCGTAGGCGCGTTCCCGGCCCAGGTCCTCCCGGCCCAGTTCCTCCCGCCCGAGCGGAAGTACGCGCTCCGCGCCAGGCAGCGGAGCCTCGCGGAGCGCCGGATCCGGTTCGGAGAGGAGAGCGTCCGGCTTGATCAGAGCGGCGATCAGTTCGGTGATCCGGCGTTTCGTCGGCGGCGGCAGCAGCCGCAGGCACAGGGCGGCGGCCACAGCGACCAGACAGAGGCTGTACATCACGACGACCCAGGTCGCGGGCGGCCTGCCCGCGTACAGACCGTGGACCAGCGCCGCACACCAGGCCGGATAGGACAGTGCGTGCAGCGCGCGCCAGCGGCCCGCTACGCGGCCCGGGGTGGCGAAGGCACTGCGCAGCGCGCCGGTCGCGGCGGCGACGACCATCAGCAGCCCGGCCAGCGAGCCGAAGCCGATCAGCCCGGCCGTGCCACGCATACCGAGGCCGAAAGGTATGAGGGCGCCGAGCAGCGCCACATGCCCGAGCGCGACCTTCACGGTGACGTGCAGGAGCAGGAAGCCGAGCGAGGCGGCGGCAGCGGCCCGGTGGATGCCCTGGCCGAGCAGGCGCTGTCGCGAGGACAGGAACAGCCGGTCGGTGGCGATCAGGCCCCAGGCCACTGCGGCGGTGAGCGAGACCAGTGACAGCACACCGGTGGTGAAATCGAGTGCGGCGCGCAAGTCGTCGCTCCCTGCGACGGCGAGCAGAGGGATGAGAACCAGCACGGCGACGGTGAGCCCGGCCTGTACCGAGCGGTTCGGTCCGGCGCTCAAGGTGGGGGATGAGCGGATCTTGCGATGAGGGTTCATTGGGGCAACTCCGAATTGTTCGGCAAAGCGGTCCCGTTGCGGCATGCTAAGTCGCTCCATACCGGCCAGTACGGGGTTTGAGCGGTTGCCCCAGTAGAGGGCGGTACGCGGAGTAACCCCCGCTTCCCGGACGTTCCGCCGCTGCCTCGCGAAGGCCCGGCAGGGTTCTTCCGGACGATCCGCTGCCGCTTCCTGGTGCTCCTCCCGGGCTTTCCCCAGGCCTTCCTCGGGCTTTCCCGGAGGCTTTCCGGGGCCCCCGCCGTCCGTCGTCGTCCACGGAGCGGTAGCGTCCGGATGCGCTCCGGGCCTGTGCGGTACCCTGACGCCATGCGTGCCGTACGCCTTCTGCTTAGCGAGCCGCGCTGATCAGTCCCGACCGGTGTGAATGCCTGGTTGGAATCGGCGCGGCGTCCCCTCCTGTGCGAGGGGCTTTTTCGTTTCCGTAAGCGCTGGCAGATGACGATCGATGGAGCTTTGAGGATCATGAGCGAGACGAATTCCGCAGCCGAGGCGGCTGCGCCGCACCGCTATACGGCGGCAATGGCTGCCGACATCGAGGCACGCTGGCAGGACTTCTGGGACGCCCACGGCACGTACGAGGCGCCGAACCCGACCGGCGATCTGGCGGACAATCCGGAACTGGCCGCCAAGCCGAAGAAGTTCATCATGGACATGTTCCCGTACCCCTCCGGTGCGGGCCTGCACGTCGGTCACCCGCTGGGCTACATCGCCACCGATGTCTTCGCCCGTCACCAGCGCATGACCGGGCACAACGTGCTGCACACCCTGGGTTTCGACGCCTTCGGCCTGCCGGCGGAGCAGTACGCCGTACAGACGGGTACGCACCCGCGCGCCTCCACCGAGGCCAACATGGAGAACATGAAGTCCCAGCTGCGCCGGCTGGGCCTGGGCCACGACAAGCGCCGCTCGTTCGCGACGATCGAGGCGGACTACTACAAGTGGACCCAGTGGATCTTCCTGCAGATCTTCAACTCCTGGTACGACACCGAGGCGGACCGCGCCCGGCCGATCGCCGACCTGGTCGCGCAGTTCGAGAGCGGTGAGCGCCCGACCCCGGACGGCCGTGACTGGAGCGCCCTGAGCGCCGTCGAGCACGCCGAGGTCCTGAGTCAGTACCGCCTGGCGTACGCCTCCGACGCGCCCGTCAACTGGTCGCCCGGGCTGGGCACCGTACTGGCCAACGAAGAGGTGACTGCCGACGGCCGTTCCGAGCGCGGCAACTTCCCCGTCTTCAAGGCCAAGCTGCGCCAGTGGAACATGCGCATCACCGCCTACGCCGACCGGCTGCTGAACGACCTGGACGGGCTGGACTGGCCCGAGGCGATCAAACTGCAGCAGCGCAACTGGATCGGGCGTTCCGAAGGCGCGCGTGTCGACTTCCCGGTCGACGGCGCAGGGGACATCACCGTCTTCACCACCCGCCAGGACACCCTGTTCGGCGCCACCTACATGGTGCTGGCGCCCGAGCACGACCTGGTGGAGCGGATCATTCCGGCCGCCTGGCCCGAGGGTACCCACCCGGTGTGGACCGGCGGACACGCGTCCCCGGCCGAGGCCGTCACCGCCTACCGCAAGCAGGCCGCCGCCAAGTCCGACGTGGAGCGGCAGGCCGAGGCCAAGGACAAGACCGGCGTCTTCACCGGCGCGTACGCGACCAACCCGGTCAGCGGCGAAAAGGTGCCCGTCTTCATCGCCGACTACGTCCTGATGGGCTACGGCACCGGCGCGATCATGGCCGTCCCGGCGCACGACGCGCGCGACTTCGCCTTCGCGCGCGCCTTCGAGCTGCCGATGCGCTGTGTCGTCGAGCCGTCGGACGACCGCGGCACGGACCCCTCCACCTGGGACGACGCATTCGCCTCGTACGAAGCGAAGCTGGTCAACTCCGCGAGCGACGAGATCTCACTGGACGGCCTGGGTGTCGTCGAGGCCAAGGCGAAGATCACCGCATGGCTGCAGACGAAGGGCCTGGGCGAGGGAACCGTCAACTTCCGGCTGCGCGACTGGCTGTTCAGCCGTCAGCGCTACTGGGGTGAGCCCTTCCCGATCGTGTACGACGAGGACGGCATCGCCCACTCGCTGCCCGAGTCGATGCTGCCGCTGGAGCTGCCGGAGGGCGACGACTACTCGCCGCGCACCTTCGATCCGGACGACGCCGACACCAAGCCCGAGACCCCGCTGTCGCGGAACGCCGACTGGGTCAACGTCACGCTGGACCTGGGCGACGGCCCGAAGAAGTACCGCCGCGAGACCAACACCATGCCCAACTGGGCAGGTTCCTGCTGGTACGAGCTGCGCTACCTGGACCCGAACAACGACGGGCAGCTGGTCGACCCGGCGATCGAGCAGTACTGGATGGGTCCGCGCGAGGGCCTGCCGACCGGTGGCGTAGACCTGTACGTGGGCGGCGCCGAGCACGCCGTACTGCACCTGCTGTACGCACGGTTCTGGTCCAAGGTGCTGCACGACCTGGGGTACATCTCCTCGGCTGAGCCGTTCCACAAGCTGTACAACCAGGGCATGATCCAGGCGTTCGTCTACCGGGACAGCCGCGGCATCGCGGTTCCGGCAGCCGAGGTCGAGGAGCGCGACGGCGCCTTCTACCACCAGGGCGAGAAGGTCAGCCGCGTCCTGGGCAAGATGGGCAAGTCCCTGAAGAACGCGGTCACGCCCGACGAGATCTGCGCCGAGTACGGGGCGGACACGCTGCGTCTGTACGAGATGGCCATGGGCCCCCTGGACGTGTCGCGGCCGTGGGACACCCGTGCCGTCGTGGGTCAGTACCGGCTGCTGCAGCGGCTGTGGCGCAACGTCGTCGACGAGGAGACCGGTGAGGTCACCGTCGTGGACACCGAGCCCGGCGAGGACACGCTGCGCGCGCTGCACAAGGCCATCGACGGCGTCGGCCAGGACATGGCCGGGATGCGCTTCAACACCGCCATCGCCAAGGTCACCGAGCTGAACAACCACCTGACCAAGGTGGGCGGCCCGCTGTCGCGGTCCGTCGCCGAGCGGCTGGTGCTGCTGGTCGCGCCGCTGGCGCCGCACATCGCCGAGGAGCTGTGGCGCCGGCTGGGCCACACCGATTCGGTCGTGCACCAGGACTTCCCGGTCGCCGACCCGGCCTACGTCGTGGACGAGACCGTGACCTGCGTGGTGCAGGTCAAGGGCAAGGTCAAGGCACGGCTGGAGATCTCCCCGTCGATCACGGACGAGGAGCTGGAGGCGCTGGCCCTGGCCGACCCGGCAGTGGTCGCGGCGCTGGACGGGGCCGGGATCCGCAAGGTGATCGTGCGGGCGCCGAAGCTGGTCAACATCGTCCCTGCGTGACGGTCTCCGGCTAGCCGCCGATCGGCTCACGACGGTGTGAGGGCTTTCCCTTACGGGCAGGTTAGGGGTTCCGAAGGAACCCTCGGCCTGCCCGTTCCGTTTACGGTGGAGGGGCCGGTAGTCGGCAGCCGAATCGACATCCAAGGGGCGTCATGGAAGCCGTGATCCTGATTTTGGGGCTGCTCTTCGTCGCGTTCATGGCCCTGGGCGTCTATGTGAGCGTCAAGGTCATCGGCGCGGCGAAGCGTGGCGTGGACCGCACGATCACGCAGGCGCGCCGCACGGTCGAGGAGACCACGCTGCGGGCGAAGAGCATCGGCCAGGTGGGAGTGGCCGGAGAGCTGGCCCAGCTACGGCTGTCGCTGCGGACGTCGATGCGGGCCACCCAGGAGGCCCTGCAGGCGGGCGTCGCCGAGGACGCCTCGCTGTCGGAGTCGCTGGGACTGTTCCAGCGACTCAGCGTGCACGGGCGGGAGCTCGACGACGAGCTGAAGAGGCTGGAGCGCGAGCCCGACCGGGCTACGGTCGCGTCGCTGCTGCCGGGCCTGAAGCAGCGCACGGAGCGGATCACGCACTCGGCGGAGTCGCTGCGGTGGGCCGCACGCGACCGGGCGCGGCAGTTCGCCGACGACGATCTGGCGGCCCTGAACACGCAGATCGATGTGGAGGCGGGGGCGCTGCGGCACTGGACGGTGGAGGAGCCTTCGGCCGGTGCCGGTGCCGGTGCCGGTGCCGGTGCCGGTGCCGGTGCCGCTGGGCGTGGGGGCGACCGGGCGCGGGGTGCGCAGGCCGGCGAGGAAGGCCCGGAGGCGCTCACGGCTCGGGACCCCAGGGCGCAGACCGGTTACCCCTGGCAGAAGGCCGTGCGGCCCGAGACGACCAACTGAGCGGGACGGGGGCCGAAGGCCCAGGCTCGAACCGATGTGATCGGTCGTGGCAGGATGCGGACCGAAGCGATCGGAAGTGATCACTCGGTCGGGGTCGGACTGCCGAGACAGCGCCCCGGCAGGTAACCTCCCGCTCATGTCCCGCCATGTCGCGATCGTCACCGATTCCACGGCCTACCTGCCGCCCCAGGCGATGGAGCGGCATGGCATCACCGCAGTGCCGCTGACCGTTGTCCTCGGCGATCAGGCGTTGGAGGAGGGCACCGAGATCTCGGCCCGCTCCCTCGCGCTGGCCCTCCAGAAGCGGCGCCCCGTGACGACGTCCCGGCCCAGTCCCGAGGTCTTCGCCGCCACGTACCGGGCTGCGGCCGAAGCCGGCGCCGTCGGCATCGTCTCGCTGCACCTCTCGGCCGAGTTCTCGGGCACGTACGACGCCGCGCTGCTCGCCGCGAAGGATGCTCCGGTGCCGGTACGGGTGGTGGACACCGGCATGGTCGCCATGGCCCTGGGATTCTGCGCTCTGGCTGCGGCCGAGGCGGTGGAGGCGGGCGGCAGCCTGGACGAGGCGGTCGTGGCCGCCGAGAAGCGGGCCGCGGGCACCTCCGCCTACTTCTACGTCGACACGCTGGACTATCTGCGTCGCGGGGGACGCATCGGCGCGGCCCAGGCCCTGCTGGGATCGGCGCTCGCGGTGAAGCCCCTGCTCCAGTTGGACGGAGGCAGGATCGAGCTGCTGGAGAAGGTGCGGACGGCCTCGAAGGCGATCGCGCGGCTGGAGGAGATCGTCGCCGAGCGGGCGGGCACCGGCCGGGTGGACATCGCCGTGCACCACCTGGCGGCGTCCGAGCGGGCCGAGCGGCTGGCCGAGAGGTTGCGTGTGCGTGTTCCGGGGCTCGTCGATCTGCATGTCAGCGAGGTCGGCGCGGTGATCGGCGCGCACACCGGTCCCGGTCTGCTCGGAGCAGTGGTTTCGCCTCGCTGATCTCCCTCGTGAGGGTGAGGGAGTTATCCACAACTGGTCGGTTTTCCACCGGAATTGGGCCTGCTCCGCGGGTTCGGCCGAATGTGCCTAGCGTCGTGAGGCATGGCTCCCCGATCAGATCGAGCACATCGAACCCACCGTGCAACCAGTGGAAGTGGACCCGGCCGCGCTGCGGCGTCGGACGTGCGTGCCCGGCGCGGGTCCGGTGCGGGCTCCGGACACGGTCCCGGCTCGGGACCTGCGCCCAGCTCCGGCCCCGGCCCCGGCCCCGGGCGACGACGGTTGTCGCGTGGGCGTGACGACGGGGTCGCGGCGGCTTCGCGGCAGCGCGCGGACGCACTCATGGCCGGTGCGTACGGAGGGCGCGTCGCCCGGCCGGTAGTGGGCCTTGCGCCGCCTCCGGTACCGCAGCCGGCTCCGGCAGAGGAGAACGCGCGGGCGGTGGCGACGGCTCCGGCCGCGCCAGGGCGGTGGGAGCGGCTGGTCCCGGCGGTGCGGGAGCGGCTCCCGATGTGGTTGCAGCTCAGGTGCGGTCTGGAGCCGAGAACCCTCGCCGCGCTCGCAGTCGTCCTGGTCGCTGCCGCGGTCTTCGCCGTCGTCCACTTCTGGTCCGCACGCCCGCAGTCCGTCCGCGCCCCCGATCCGGTCAGCGAGGGCGCGCATGCCCCGGAATCGGACCTGCGCATGGATCGGGGCGTGGATCGGGCCGGCACCCCCGATCCGTCACCCGGACCGCCGCCCACCGGAGGACCGGGCGGACGGATCGTCGTCGATGTGAGCGGCAAGGTGCGCCGGCCGGGCATCTACCCCTTACCGTCCGGTGCGCGGGTCGCCGACGCGCTGCAGGCGGCGGGCGGAGTCCGGACCGGCGTGGATCTCACCGGGCTCAACCGGGCGCGGGTGCTCATGGACGGGGAGCAGGTCGTGGTGGGCGCGCCACCCGGACCGCAGGCCTTCGGCGCCACTGGAGGAGCTGCCGTGGGAGGTGCCGCAGCGGGCGCCGGTGCCGGCGCCACGACCGGGCCGGTCAGCCTCAACAGCGCGACGGTGGAACAGCTGGACACCCTGCCCGGGGTCGGCCCTGTTCTCGCCCAGCACATTGTCGACTACCGCACACAGCACGGCGGCTTCCGGTCCGTCGGTGAACTCCGTGAGGTCAATGGGATCGGCGACCGCCGGTTCGCCGACCTCCAACCGCTGGTGCGGCCATGAGCCGCCCGGATGACCCCCGACCGGAAGGCCGTCCGGATGTCCACCCGGACACCCATCAGGACGTCCATGCGGTGTCGGGCCGGCGGTTGGGTGTCTCCGACCCGCAGCAGGAGGGTCCGGTCGATCTGCGGCTCGTCCCGCCCGCACTGGCGACCTGGGCAGCCGCGGCCCTCGCTGTGGGGGCGCCCGGGCGCTGGACGGCCGTGGGGACAGTGCTCTGTCTCGTCGCAGGGCTGGTACTTCTGGGTGTGTCACGGGCATCGGCGGCCCGGGTCACGTGCGCCCGGCCGGCCGGCGAGGGGGACGCTCGGGACGGCGGGGAGAGCGCCGTACGGAGGCGGCGGCTGAACGCCACCGCGGCCGCCGCCGCTCTGCTGTGCGCGGCGGCCGGGGCGACGGCCGCCGGGCTGCACAGCGCGTACCTGCGGCAGCAGCCGGTTCACGGTCTCGCGCAGCGCTTCGCGAAGGTCGAGGCGGAGGTGACCGTCACGTCCGACGCACGGCAGACCCGGACCCAGGTCCGCGGTGACCGCAGTACCCCGGTCGCCCTTCTCCTGGACGCCGAGATCATCCGGGTGACGGCGCCCG
This sequence comes from Streptomyces sp. NBC_01717, assembly GCF_036248255.1. Taxonomy (NCBI): domain Bacteria; kingdom Bacillati; phylum Actinomycetota; class Actinomycetes; order Kitasatosporales; family Streptomycetaceae; genus Streptomyces; species Streptomyces sp. NBC_01717. The sequence goes on from NZ_CP109178.1 coordinate 6,226,927, forward strand.
ACGGTGCCGTCACCCGGCTCCGTGTCCCGGTGCTGGTGATCGTGTCCCCCGACCGTTCGGCGGCGCAGTGGCAGCGGCTGCTGCCCTCCACGCGGCTACGCCTGAGCGGCCGCCTCTCGCCGCCTCTGCACAGCGGGGAGCGCAACGCCGCCGTCCTGCGGCCGGACGGCAACGGCCCGCCCCGCGTCATCGAGACTCCCACCCTTCTCCAGCGCGCGGCGGGTGGTCTGCGCGCCGGGCTGCGCACGGCGACCGAGGGGCTGGAGCCCGATGCGCGTGCGCTGTTGCCGGGGCTGGTCGTCGGTGACACCTCACGGGTCACCCCCGAATTGCACGATGTGTTCCAGGCAGCGGATCTCACGCACCTGATGGCGGTCTCCGGCGCCAATCTGGCGATTCTGCTCGTGCTGTTAATCGGGCCGCCCGGCACCGCGCTTCGGGTCGAACGCCGTGGTCTGGCACCTCGGTTGGGTCTGTCGCTGCGGATGACCGCGCTGCTCGGCGGGGGACTCACTCTCGCCTTCGTCCTCGTCTGCCGGCCGGAGCCGAGTGTGCTGCGGGCCGCCGTCTGCGGCCTGATCACACTGCTGGCCATCGGTACGGGGCGCCGCCGATCGCTGATTCCCGCACTGGCGGCCGCCGTTCTGCTTCTTGTGCTGTACGACCCGTGGCTGGCCCGTAGTTATGGCTTCGTGCTCTCCGTCCTGGCCACCGGGGCACTGCTCACCGTCGCACCGCTATGGAGTGCCGCGCTGCGGCGGCGCAGGGTGCCGCCCCGGCTCGCGGAGGCGCTGGGTGCAGCTGCCGCGGCGCAGGCGGTATGCGCGCCAGTGGTCGTGGTGCTCGCCTCGCGGGTCAGCCTGGTGGCGATTCCGTGCAATCTGCTGGCCGAGTTCGCGGTGGCACCGGCCACCGTCCTCGGGTTCGCCGCGCTCGCCCTGGCGCCGGTATCCATGCCGGTGGCCCAGCTGCTCGCCAGGATTGCGGGCTGGCCGGCCGGGTGGATCGCCTCCGTGGCCCGCACCGGAGCGGCCCTCCCCGGGGCGGAGGTCGACTGGCCCGACGGCCGGCAGGGAGCGTTGCTGCTTGCCGTCCTCACGGCGCTCGCGGTGCTGTCCGCCCGCCGCATCGCGCGCCACCCCTGGGTGTGTTCGGCCGCGGCGCTGCTGCTGATCCTCGCGGTGCTGCGACCGGTGCCGCTGACCCGGGTGCTGACGGGGTGGCCACCGCCGGACTGGGTGTTCGCGATGTGCGACGTGGGCCAGGGGGACGCCATGGTGCTGGCGGCTGGGGCCGGCGAAGGCGTGGTCATCGACGCCGGACCTGATCCGCGGCTCGCCGACCGATGCCTGCACGACCTGGGCGTCACCCGGGTGCCACTTCTGCTGCTCACGCACTTCCACGCGGATCATGTCCGGGGCCTGCCCGGCGTGTTGCGAGGCAGAGCGGTGGGCGCGATCCAGACGACGAGCCTGGACGAACCGCCGGAGCAGGCCGCGTTCGTACGCGGAACGGCCGCCGTCGCACGGGTCCCTCTGATGCGGGCGACCCCGGGAGAGCGGCGCCGCATCGGTCCGCTCGACTGGCGGGTCCTGTGGCCCGTCGGCGGTGTCACAGCAGCCCCCGAACCGGAGGAGCCCAACGACGCCAGTGTCACGCTGTTCGTCCGGACCGGCGGACTGACCCTGTTGCTCCTCGGAGATCTCGAACCACCCGCCCAGCAGGGGTTGCTGCGCCAGTACCCGGCGCTGCCGCGGGTGGACGTCCTCAAGGTCGCCCATCACGGGTCCGCCCACCAGGACCCCGCGTTGCTGCGCAGTGCCCACCCGCGACTCGCGCTGGTGAGCGTGGGCAAGGACAACCCGTACGGGCACCCGGCGGCCCGTACCGTCGACGCACTCAGGGCCGGGGGAGCTGTGGTGCTGCGCACGGACCTGGACGGCGCGATCGCGGTGACGGGTTCCGGGCCGGGGCTGCGGGCGGTCGGACGCTCATGACTCATGTCCGGCCGATCGCACCCGCCTCAGACCAGCCACTTGCCGTCGGTCATCAGCTCGCGCCCGGTCAGTTCGTTCTCCTCCCGCCATGCCCTGACCGCGTACGGAGTGAAGCGGAGGTACACCCAGGACGTGCGGCCACGCGGGTCCCAGTCGAGTTTCGTCGCGAAGGCGTCGCCCGATTCCGCGGAGAGTTCCGCGCCCTCCGCGACATCGGCGGTCGCGTCGATGAGAACCACATCGCGGGTGTGGCCCAGGCTGATCCTGGCCTGTCCGGTCGGAGTCACATTGTGCGCGGTCGGATTGGTGCGCCGAGTGGCCATCAGGAGCGTCCCCCGGTCCCACACGAACGACAGGGGTACCAGCGTCGGCACGCCGTCGGCCGAAGCGGTCGCCACCCAGGCGTCGGCGTCCTTCTCCAAGCGGTTGAGCACATCCTGCTTGCGCTGTTCCCGGCTGCGCGCCGGCTCCGCATTCGTCATGCTCCGTACGCTAGCGAGTGCGCGCAACCGCGCACCTCGGTCGGCGGTCCTAGGACCACCGGATCATGGCGCAGGGCGGCGCACCGGGGCAGACTGTGGCCATGGACCCGCAATCGCCGCAGACGGTCGACGCCTACCTGGACCGCATCGGCGCCGTCCGTCCCGCGCGCCCCGACGCAGCTGCCCTGCGCGATCTGCAGGTGCGGCACCTCACGACCGTGCCCTTCGAGAATCTGTCGATCCATCTCGGCGAAAACATCGTGCTGGAGGAGAAGGCGCTCCTGGACAAGGTGGTGGGCGCCCGGCGGGGCGGCTTCTGCTACGAACTGGGCGGCGCCTTCGCGGCCCTGCTGCGGGCCCTCGGCTTCCGCGTCACTCTGCTCCAGGCCCGCGTCTACGGGGACGGCGGACAACTCGGAATTCCGTACGACCATCTCGTGCTGCGCGTCGAGACCGACGACGGCACCGGACCCTGGCTCGCCGATGTCGGCTTCGGTGACCACGCCCACTTTCCGCTCGTGTTCGACGACCGTACGGACCAGGAGGACCCGCGGGGTACGTACCGGATCCGGGAGACGCCCGACGCCGCGGACTGTGCCGGGGCCGGGGATCTCGATGTGCTGCGTGACGGGGTGCCCCAATACCGCCTCGATCCACGACCGCGGGCTCTTGCGGACTTCCGGTCCGGTGCCTGGTACCACCGCACCTCGCCCGATTCGCACTTCACCCGTTCTCTGGTCTGCTCCCGGCTCACCGGCGTTGGCCGGGTCACCCTCAGCGGGCGCACCCTCATCACGACGGTGGGTGGCGAGCGACATGAGGTTCCGCTGGCCACCGACGCCGAGGTGCTCGCCGCCTACCGTGAGCACTTCGGGCTGCGGCTCGACCGGCTGCCCACAGTCCGCAAGGCGGGCGTTCAAGGACCGAACGGTTGACGCACACAAGCGGAACGTTCAATTCGGACCTTCGGTAACACCTCACCCCAAGCCCTGTCCAGACCCTCCGTTTGCCTCGAACGCCTCAAGAATGATCGAATGCATGCTCGTCGGCGGGCCGCTGCTCCGACAACGACGTCCAGCCGTCAGGCCCCATGGTGAATCTCCCCCGGGGGTACTGAAGATGCTCGGCCGTTGGCTGGCAAGCAAGAAGGCGACGCACGCGGCGGGCGGCAGCCCGCTCGCCGGACTCGCGGTGCCGCGCACTGCGGGAATGCTGAGCTGCCGTGTGCTCGATCCGGTCAACGTGGCTGTTCAGCAGGCCGAGTTCGTGGTCACGGACAGCGCGGGTCGCAAGGTCGTCGGCGGGGAGACGGACCCGTACGGGAACGTCCTCGCCACCGTCCCGGCGGGCGAATACCGGCTGGCCGTCACGGCGGAGGGCTTCACTCCGTTCCATGGTTCGGCCACCGTCGGCGAGAGCGGCCACGCGAGCCTCGGCGACGTGATGCTCCAGGTCTCCGCGCCCCCGCAGCTGCCCGCCCCCGGTGACTGGGAGATCGAGCCGAACCACACGCAGATCGGGTTCACCGCCCGCCACATCGGGCTGGCCCGGATCCACGGCCGGTTCAACACGTTCGCCGGTGCGGTACGGATCGCCGACCGCATGGAGGACTCCGCCATGCACGTCATCATCGATGCCGCGTCGATCGACACGAACGTGCAGATGCGCGACGACCATCTGCGCTCCAGCGACTTCCTGGACGTCGGGCGCTACCCGACGCTCGAGTTCTACAGCGACCGTTTCGTCCACCGGGGCGGCAGCCGCTGGGGCGTCAGCGGCGCGCTGACCCTGCACGGCGTCAGCCGTACGGTGACGCTGGACACCCAGTACCTCGGCCTGGGCAACGGCCTCGAGGGCGAGACCCGGGCGGCGTGCCGGGCCACCACCGAGCTGCACCGCGAGGACTTCACGCTGACCTGGCAGACCATGCTGGCCCGGGGTATCGCCGTCGTCGGGCCCAGTATCGCCATCGACATGGACATCCAGATCGTCCCCAAGAGCTGAGCCCTGGGGAGTCCTGCCGGCGGGGCGCCGCCGCTAAGGCGCTTCCAGCCAACCCTCGTACTCCGCCGCGAACGCGTCGAGCACCGCGGAGTCCAGCCGGCCGGCCGGGTCCTCGACGACCACCAGCCACTGGGCGTCCTCGGCGTCGTCCTCGCCGGCCAGCGCGTCGCGTACGAGCTGGGGCTCCTCGGCGACACCGAAACGGTCGGCGAGCTCCCCGGCCACCTCCTCCGCCGTATCGCGGTCGGGCAGCACCAGCACATGTCTCACATCGCTCACCTGCCCATTCTCCGGTACGGCGTCGGGTGCGGGGACCGGCGGTCGAGCCGTGCTGTCAGTGGGGCGTGGGATGCTGGACGGCGATGGCCACCAGAAGGAATTCCACCGACGATCCGCTCGTCCCCCTCACGCTCGCCGTGGGCCAGGAGGACCTCCTCCTCGACCGTGCGGTGCAGCAGGTGGTGGCGGCGGCCCGGGCGTCCGACGCCGACACGGACGTCCGCGACCTCACCTCCGACCAGCTCCAGCCGGGCACCCTTGCCGAGCTGACGAGCCCTTCGCTCTTCGCCGAGCGCAAGGTGGTGATCGTGCGCAATGCGCAGGATCTCTCCGCCGACACGGTGAAGGACGTCAAGGCGTACCTCGGTGCGCCGGTCGAGGAGATCACGCTCGTGCTGCTCCATGCGGGCGGCGCCAAGGGCAAGGCGCTGCTGGACGCGGCGCGCAAGGCGGGTGCGCGGGAGGTTGCCTGCCCGAAGACGACCAAGCCCGCCGAGCGACTGTCGTTCGTACGGTCGGAGTTCCGGGCGCTGGGGCGATCCGCGAGCCCCGAGGCCTGCCAGGCGCTCGTCGACTCCATCGGCAGCGATCTGCGGGAGCTGGCGAGTGCGGTGTCGCAGCTGGTCGCGGATGTCGAGGGCACGATCGACGAGGTGGTGGTCGGGCGCTACTACACCGGTCGTGCGGAGGCGTCCAGCTTCACCGTCGCCGACCGGGCGGTGGAGGGGCGGGCGGCGGAGGCACTGGAGGCGTTGCGCTGGTCGCTGTCGACCGGGGTGGCGCCCGTGCTGATCACCAGTGCGCTCGCGCAGGGCGTACGGGCCATCGGCAAGTTGTCCTCGGCACGCGGGGGGCGTCCTGCGGATCTTGCGCGTGAGCTGGGGATGCCGCCGTGGAAGATCGACCGGGTGCGGCAGCAGATGCGGGGGTGGACGCCGGACGGGGTGGCGGTGGCGCTGCGGGCGGTCGCGGATGCGGACGCGGGGGTGAAGGGTGGCGGGGACGACCCCGAGTACGCCCTTGAGAAGGCCGTCGTCGCTGTTGCGCGGGCGGCGCGGAGCGGCCGGTGACCGTGGGACGGCGAGGTGGGTGCCGGTCGTGACCGGCTGAGCTCGAGCGGGTATGCCGAAGGCCCCGGTTCGCCGCCCTGGGGAGGGTGGCGAACCGGGGCCTCGGTTCCAGCTCGGTGCGCCGCACCCGCGTGGCGAACGCAGGTTCGGTGTGCGGCGCGGGGGCCGGGCAGGGGCGGGAGAGAGGGCCCGCTGGTCCGTTCCGGCAGTTACATCAGAAAGCTCAGCCCTGGAGGGCGGCAACCTTGGAGGCCAGCGCCGACTTCTTGTTGGCGGCGGCGTTCTTGTGGATGACGCCCTTCGAGACAGCCTTGTCGAGTGCGCGCGAAGCGTCGCGAACGGCCGTGGTGGCCTTCTCGACGTCGCCCGCTGCGGCAGCCTCACGGGCCTTGCGGATCGCGGTCTTGAGCGAGGACTTGACGGCCTTGTTGCGCAGGCGCGCCTTCTCGTTCGTCTTGTTCCGCTTGATCTGGGACTTGATGTTCGCCACGAAAGAGCCTTTTCAGGTTCGTTGGATCTTCGATGTGCGCCCCGCCGCCCATAGGAGCCACGAGGCACAGCTGTCAACGGTACCAGCCGCGCTCCGACCGGCCCAAACCGGTCTCTGTCCCGCAGCCGTGGGACGATGGAAGCTACGTATCGATCCGACCGACCCGACATCGACCCGAGACACGGCGTTCGGCGTCTCAAGAATCAGGACCCTGCGTGCCCGCGACTCCTACCAACGTGCCCGAGCCGAGCCGTACCGACCCGGCGCTGATCCGCAATTTCTGCATCATCGCTCACATCGACCACGGCAAGTCGACCCTTGCCGACCGGATGCTCCAGCTGACGGGCGTGGTCGACCAGCGGCAGATGCGCGCTCAGTACCTCGACCGGATGGACATCGAGCGCGAGCGCGGCATCACCATCAAGTCCCAGGCGGTCCGTCTGCCGTGGGCGCCCACCACGGGCGAGGGCGAGGGCAGCACCCACATCCTCAACATGATCGACACCCCGGGCCACGTGGACTTCACGTACGAGGTCTCCCGTTCGCTCGCCGCCTGCGAGGGCACGGTCCTGCTGGTCGACGCCGCGCAGGGCATCGAGGCCCAGACGCTGGCCAACCTCTACCTGGCGATGGAGAACGACCTCACCATCGTTCCGGTACTCAACAAGATCGACCTGCCGGCCGCGCAGCCCGAGAAGTTCTCCGAGGAGCTGGCCAACCTCATCGGCTGCCAGCCCGAGGACGTCCTCAAGGTCTCCGCGAAGACCGGTGTCGGCGTGGACGCCCTGCTGAACCGGGTGGTCAAGGACGTCCCGGCGCCGATCGGCAAGGCCGATGCCCCGGCCCGCGCGATGATCTTCGACTCGGTCTACGACTCGTACCGCGGCGTCGTCACGTACGTCCGTGTCGTCGACGGTCAGCTCAACAGGCGCGAGCGCATCAGGATGATGTCCACCGGTGCCACCCACGAGCTGCTGGAGATCGGTGTCTCCTCCCCGGAGATGACCCCGGCCGACGGCCTCGGTGTGGGCGAGGTGGGCTACATCATCACCGGTGTGAAGGACGTCCGGCAGTCCAAGGTCGGTGACACGATCACCTCCCTGAGCAAGGGCGCGACCGAGGCGCTGGGCGGTTACAAGGACCCCAAGCCGATGGTGTTCTCGGGTCTGTATCCGCTGGACGGCTCCGACTACCCGGACCTGCGCGAGGCCCTCGACAAGCTCCAGCTCAACGACGCCGCCCTGGTGTACGAGCCGGAGACCTCCGCGGCCCTCGGCTTCGGCTTCCGTGTCGGCTTCCTCGGGCTGCTGCATCTCGACGTGATCCGCGAGCGCCTGGAGCGCGAGTTCGGTCTGGAGCTCATCGCCACCGCCCCCAACGTGGTCTACCGCGTCGAGATGGAGGACGGCAGCGAGCACATCGTCACCAACCCGAGCGAGTTCCCCGAGGGCAAGATCGACAAGGTGCACGAGCCGGTCGTACGTGCCACCGTCCTCGCCCCCAGCGAGTTCATCGGCGCGATCATGGAGCTCTGCCAGAACCGGCGCGGCACCCTGCTCGGCATGGACTACCTCTCCGAGGACCGGGTCGAGATCCGGTACACCCTGCCCCTCGCCGAGATCGTCTTCGACTTCTTCGACCAGCTGAAGTCCAAGACCCGCGGCTACGCCTCGCTCGACTACGAGCCCACCGGCGAGCAGTCCGCCCAGCTCGTCAAGGTCGACATCCTGCTGCACGGCGACAAGGTCGACGCGTTCTCCGCGGTCACGCACAAGGACAAGGCGTACGCGTACGGCGTGCGGCTCGTCGCCAAGCTGCGCGAGCTCATCCCGCGGCAGAACTTCGAGGTGCCGATCCAGGCGGCAATCGGCTCCCGGGTCATCGCCCGTGAGACCGTCCGCGCCATCCGCAAGGACGTTCTCGCCAAGTGCTACGGCGGTGACATCTCCCGTAAGCGGAAGCTGCTGGAGAAGCAGAAGGAAGGCAAGAAGCGGATGAAGATGGTCGGCAACGTCGAGGTGCCGCAGGAGGCCTTCATCGCCGTGCTGTCCACCGACGAGTCGGGCGGGGAGAGCAAGGGCAAGAAGTAGTTCCCGTGGCGGATTTCCGCTTCTGTCCCGGCTTGAGCCAGGCTGCCCCTACTCGGCGGTAGCCCCAACGGACCCCTGCGTCGCAGCACCCTGCGGCGTGGGGGTCCGTTTGTTATGAAGCGGCGTCCCATTGCCTCTTACGCGGCGGACGCGCGCGCTCTACCCTGATCACGGCTCGTAGTTACTCGCGAGTTAAACAAGCGGAATCACGCACGCAGGATCAGCACGCAGACGGACGCGTAAGCAGGAACAAGCAGCAGCACGCAGCAACCAAACAACCGGTCGTGAAGCACTGCCGCAGGCCCGGAGGATGTCGTGAGCGACACACAGACCCTGATCGAGAACCGACCGCCCTCCGTGGCGACCCTCTTCATCGACCGCGTTGCGGCCACTCCGGACGGGGAGGCCTACCGCTACCCGGTCGCCTCGGCCACCGGACAGGGCGCCGACGAGTGGAAGTCGCTGAGCTGGGCACAGGCCGCGGAGCGCGTGTACGCGATCGCCGCAGGGCTCATCGGTCTGGGGGTGGAGCCGGAGGAGCGGGTCGCGCTCTCCTCCGCCACCCGCGTCGAGTGGATCCTCGCCGACCTCGGCGTGATGTGCGCCGGCGCCGCGACCACCACGATCTACCCGTCGACCAACGCCGAGGAATCGTCGTTCATCCTCGCCGACTCCGAGAGCCGGGTGCTGATCGCCGAGGACGCCGGCCAGCTGGCCAAGGCGCGCGAGCGCCGCGGTGACCTCCCGAACCTCGCCCATGTCGTCGTCATCGACCCGGACGGTGTCGAGCCCGACGCGGCCGACCCCGAGGGCTGGGTGCTCTCAATGGCCGATCTGGAGGCCCGTGGCGCCGATCTCCTGGCGAAGAACCCGGGCGCGGTCAAGGAGCGGGTCGAGGCGATCACCGCCGAACAGCTGGCCACCCTGATCTACACCTCGGGCACCACCGGCCGTCCCAAGGGCGTACGGCTGCCGCACGACAACTGGTCGTACATGGCCAAGGCCACCGTGGCGACCGGCCTGATCACCAAGGACGACGTCCAGTACCTCTGGCTGCCGCTCGCGCACGTCTTCGGCAAGGTCCTCACCTCGGGCCAGATCGAGGTCGGCCACGTCACCGCCGTCGACGGCCGGATCGACAAGATCATCGAGAATCTGCCGGTGGTCCAGCCGACATACATGGCCGCCGTTCCCCGAATCTTCGAGAAGGTCTACAACGGGGTCGCGTCCAAGGCGCGGGCCGGTGGCGGCGCCAAGTACAAGATCTTCCAGTGGGCGGCCGGGGTCGCCCGCGAGCACGCGAAGGTGTCCCAGGACAACTTCCGGCGCACCGGCACGGCCTCCGTCCCGTTCGGCCTCGGCGCCAAGCACAAGGTCGCCGACGCCCTCGTCTTCGCCAAGATCCGTGAGGCCTTCGGCGGCCGGCTGCGCGCCTGTGTCTCCGGCTCCGCGGCGCTCGCCCCCGACATCGGCTACTTCTTCGCAGGTGCCGGCATCCACATCCTGGAGGGCTACGGACTCACCGAGTCCAGCGCCGCCTCCTTCGTCAACCCCGGCGAGGCCTACCGCACCGGCACGGTCGGCAAGCCGCTCCCCGGCACCGAGGTACGGATCGCCGACGACGGCGAGATCATGCTGCGCGGCCCCGGCATCATGCAGGGCTACCACCGGCAGCCGGAGAAGACCGCCGAGGTGCTGGAGGCCGACGGCTGGCTGCACAGCGGTGACATCGGCGAGCTGTCCGTGGACGGCTACCTGCGGATCACCGACCGCAAGAAGGACCTGATCAAGACGTCGGGCGGCAAGTACGTCGCCCCGGCGGAGGTCGAGGGACAGTTCAAGGCGGTGTGCCCGTTCGTCTCCAACATCCTGGTGCACGGCGCGGACCGTAACTACTGCACCGCGCTGATCGCCCTCGACGAGCCGACCATCCTCGGCTGGGCCGCCGAGAACGGCCTGGAAGGCAGGCCGTACGCCGAAGTGGTGGCGTCCCCGAAGGCCGTGGAGCTCATCGACGGCTATGTGAAGCGGCTCAACGGGGGGTTGCAGCGCTGGCAGACCATCAAGCAGTTCCGGCTGCTGCCGCGCGACCTCGATGTCGAGCACGGCGAGCTGACGCCGAGCCTCAAGCTCAAGCGGCCGGTCGTCGAGCGCGAGTACAAGGGCCTCATCGACGAGATGTACGTGGGCGCCCGCGAGGCGTAGGCACGGCACATGGTGCGGACGGGGCGGTCCGCCCCGTCCGCACCGCTGTTCCTGATGCCCGTTCCTGCTCGTCGTTCCTGTGTGTTCTCCTCCCACTTCGGTAACTCGGTGCTTCTGCGGAGGGTCGGTCTGTCACTCTGTCCGTGTCGTCAGCGGCACACGGCGCCAAACAGGCCGTGCGAGAACAGGTCAGGAGCGGCGCCATGGGGCCCATTCCCTTGCAGCGGGACACCGTTCAGCGTCCCGACAACCACGTCGGACGGGCGGACGCGCAGCCGGTCGCCCGGACGAGCCTGCCGGGGAATCTCCTCGCCCCGGCCGCCGCGCGCCGGTTCGTCCGGGCCGCCCTCGCCGAGTGGACCGGGCTCGGGCTGCCCGCGGCGGTGGGCTTCAGCGACCGGCTGGCCGACGACGCGGTGATCGTCGCCGATGAGCTCGTCACCAACGCCGTCGTGCACGCCGGAACCACCGTCGAGCTGCTCTTCCGGCTGGAGGAGGCGGCCGAGGACGAGGCCGCAGCCCTGGTGCTGGAGGTCGCCGACCACCACCCCGCCCGGTCCGTACGCAGCGAACGCCCCGACCCGGTGCCCGCGGCGGACCCGGACGACCCGGCCGAGGTCGGGCGCGGGCTGCAGATCGTCGCCGCACTCGCCGAGCGCTGGGGCATCACGTACCGCACCGGCCTCAAGACCGTCTGGGCCCGGCTGCCCGTCGACGACTGGACCGCGTTGCCCGAGCCGGCCGCGGGGCCGGAACTCCGAAGCGGGCTGCGCACCGCCGAGCTGCTCGCCCCCACCGCCCGGCGCGCTCTGCGCGACGACGCGGACTGGGCGGGCCGCGGTGCGCTCTCGTTCCTCGCCGAGGCATCGGACCTGCTCGCCGGCCAGCTCGACGAGGACATCGTGGCGGCACTCGCCGGGCAGTTACTTGTGCCCAGACTCGCCGACTGGTGCGCGATCTGGCTGGAACCGGAGAACGGCGGGCCCTCGGCCGTCCCCCGGCTCGCGAGCGTCTGGCACCGTGACGAGGCCGAGACCGGGCAGCTGCGCACCGTGTTGGAGCAGGACCCGATCCGGCTGCCGGAGCGGGTGGGCACGGGGCCCGTCTCCATGCCGTGGCCCGGGGCCGACGAGGACGGGGCCGATCCGGGCGCCGACGGGCGCTCCAAGGGCCGTGCGGGGGCCGCGCTCGCCTATCGGATAACCGCCGGCGGCCGCACGCTCGGAGCCGTCCTCCTGGGACGGGAGGGCATCGCCCGTGTCCCCGACGGGGTGACCGCGCTGATCGAGGACTTCGTACGCCGTGTCGGCCTCGCCGTCGGCGCCGCCCGGGCCTACACGCGACAGGCCACCATCAGCCGCATCCTGCAGCGCGGACTGCTGCCCAGCAAGGTCGCCGACATCCCCGGCGTCACCAGCTCACTGGTGTACGAGCCCAGTGACGACGGCGTCGTCGGTGGTGACTTCTACGACATCTTCGCGTGCCCCGGCGACCGCTGGTGCTTCATCCTCGGCGATGTGCAGGGCAGCGGTCCCGAGGCCGCAGTCGTCACCGGCCTCGCCCGGCCCTGGCTGCGGTTGCTGGCCCGGGAGGGCTTCCGCGTCGGCGAAGTGCTGGACCGGCTCAACCGCCTCCTCCTCGACGACGCGATGGAGACCGCCGAGGCCGCCGCTCTCATGGTCGCTGCGGCGGGCGGGCAGCACCTGACGGAGGGCGGCCAGCATCTGCGGGAGGACGGCCAGCAGCTGCCGGACGGCGGGCAGCCCCGGTTCCTCTCCCTGCTGTACGGGGAGATGGTGCCGCTGCCCGGCGGCGGCGTGCGCTGCACGCTGGCCAGCGCGGGCCATCCGCTGCCGCTGCTGCTGCGCCCGGACGGCACCGTGCGGCCCGCCGCCGAGCCGCAGGTGCTGCTCGGGGTCGTCGAGGACGTCGCGTACGAGAGCCAGAGCTTCGACCTGGCGCCGGGCGACAGCCTGCTGTGCGTCACGGACGGCGTGACGGAGCGGCGCTCCGGGCCGCTGATGTTCGACGACGGGGACGGTCTGGCCCGGGCACTGGCCGGCTGCGCCGGGCTGACCGCGGAAGGGATCGCGGACCGGATCAAACGGGCCGTCCACGAGTTCGCCGAGCGACCGCCGGACGACGATCTGGCGCTGGTCGTGCTGCAGGCCCAGTGAGCGTGGGCCGGGAACGGCCGGCGGCGAGTGACAATGGACGGTATGCCTTCCGTACTGCCCGATGGTGAACCCGTGCCCGACGACGGGGCCCTGCCCCGCCATGCCCTGGAAGGCGCCGCCGACCGCCCGCTCGGCTTCTACCTGCATGTGCCGTACTGCGCGACCCGCTGCGGCTACTGCGACTTCAACACGTACACCGCGACCGAGCTGCGCGGCTCCGGCGGTGCGCTGGCATCCCGCGACAACTACGCCGCCCACCTGATCGGCGAGGTCCGGCAGGCCCGCAAGGTGCTCGGCGACGACCCGCGGCCGGTCCGTACGGTGTTCGTCGGCGGCGGCACGCCCACGTTGCTGGCCGCCGGGGATCTCGTACGGATGCTGGCGGCGATCCGCGACGAGTTCGGACTCGCCGACGACGCGGAGATCACCACCGAGGCCAATCCTGAGTCCGTCGATCCGGCATATCTGGCGGAGCTGCGGGAAGGCGGCTTCAACCGGATCTCGTTCGGGATGCAGAGTGCGCGGCAGCACGTGCTGAAGATCCTGGACCGTACGCATACGCCGGGGCGGCCCGAGGCGTGCGTCGCGGAGGCGCGGGCCGCCGGCTTCGAGCACGTCAACCTCGACCTGATCTACGGCACCCCCGGGGAGTCCGACGACGACTGGCGGGCCTCGCTGGACGCGGCGATCGGGGCGGGGCCGGACCACGTGTCCGCCTACGCGCTGATCGTCGAGGAGGGGACGCAGCTGGCGCGGCGGATCCGGCGCGGCGAGGTTCCGATGACGGACGACGACGTCCACGCCGACCGCTATCTGATCGCCGACGAGGCGATGGCCGCGGCGGGCTTCTCCTGGTACGAGGTGTCGAACTGGGCCCGGACGCCGGAGGGGCGGTGCCTGCACAACGAGCTGTACTGGCGGGGCGCCGACTGGTGGGGGGCCGGGCCGGGCGCGCACAGCCATGTGGGCGGGGTGCGGTGGTGGAACGTCAAGCATCCCGGTGCGTACGCGCAGGCGCTGGCGGAAGGGCGGTCGCCGGGCGCGGGACGCGAGGTGCTCTCCGAGGAGGACCGTCGCGTCGAACGGATCCTGCTGGAGCTGCGGCTGGTCGACGGCTGTCCGCTGTCCCTGCTGGCGCCGGCCGGGCTGGCCGCGGCGGGACGAGCTGTGGCGGACGGGTTGCTGGAGGAGGCGCCGTATGCGGAGGGGCGGGCCGTGCTGACTCTGCGTGGTCGGCTGCTTGCGGACGCGGTGGTCAGGGACCTGGTGGACTGATGGGGACGGGTGGAGGCGTCGGCGCGCCCGCACCCCTGCTACCCGAAACCGGGGGCCTCGCCCCCGGTCCCCGAACCCCGGCCGGGCCGAAGGCGCCCGGCCACGGTGGGCACATCGGACCGCCTACCCCGTCGGCGCCGTGACGAAGTCGATCAGCTCCTCCACCCGGCCCAGCAGCGCCGGCTCCAGGTCGCGGTACGAGCGGACCGTGGACAGGATGCGCTGCCACGCCGCCCCGGTGTTCTCCGGCCAGCCCAGCGACCGGCACACGCCCGTCTTCCAGTCCTGGCCGCGCGGGACCACCGGCCAGCTCGCGATGCCGACCGACGACGGCTTCACCGCCTCCCAGACGTCGATGTAGGGGTGGCCCACCACCAGCACGTTCGCGTCCGTGACCTCGCTCGCGATCCTCGACTCCTTGGAGCCGGGGACCAGGTGGTCGACCAGGACGCCCAGTCGCGCGTCCGGGCCGGGGGAGAAGTCGCGGACGATGGCCGGGAGGTCGTCGATGCCCTCCAGGTACTCGACGACCACGCCCTCGATGCGCAGGTCGTCGCCCCAGACCCGTTCGACCAGCTCGGCGTCGTGTCGGCCCTCGACATAGATCCGGCCCGCCCGTGCCACCCGCGCCCGCGCCCCGGGGACCGCGAGCGAGCCGGAGGCCGTGCGGACGGGGCGCACGGGACCGGGCGCGGACGGGCGTACGAGGGTGACGACCCGGCCCTCCAGCAGGAAGCCGCGAGGCTCCATCGGGAACACCCGGTGCTTGCCGAACCGGTCCTCCAGGGTCACTGTCGGGCCCTGGGCCGTCTTCTCGCAGCGGATCACGGCGCCGCAGAAGCCGCTGGAGACCTCCTCCACGACCAGATCGGGCTCGGCGGGGACCTCGGGGACGGGGGCGGACTTCTTCCACGGTGGGGTCAGATCCGGGTGGTAGCTGCGCATCGGACGACGATAGGACGTGAACGGGTCACGACACGCCGAAGGCAGTGGACAGTTGGTCACGTTGCGCACGTACGAACGAGGCGTCCACGAGCGCACCGTGCCCCGGCACGTACACCGCGTCCTCGCCGCCCAGCGCCAGCAGCCGGTCGAGCGCGGCGGGCCAGCGCGACGGGATCGCGTCCGGGCCCGCCTGCGGTTCGCCGGACTCCTCGACCAGGTCGCCGCAGAGCACGACGGCGGGGGAGCCGGGCACCAGGACCGCGAGATCGTGGCCGCTGTGGCCGGGGCCCACGTTCGCCAGCAGCACCTGGTGGCCACCGCCCAGGTCGAGGGTCCACTCGTCGTGCACCTGGTGGTGCGGCGCCACCAGCACATCGGCCGACTGCGCCGCGTCCCCCTCGGGCACCCCGTGGCGCACGGCGTCGGCGCGCAGCTCGTCCGCTCCGCGGGCCAGGAGATCCGTCACTCCGACCGCCCCGTACACCTCGGCCCCGGAGAAGGCCGCGGTGCCGAGCACATGGTCGAAGTGGGGGTGGCTGAGTGCGATATGCGTCACCCTCCGGCCGATCAGTGCCTCGACCTGGGCCCGGATCTCCGCGCCTTCGCGCAGCGTCGATCCGGTGTCGAAGAGCAGCGCCCCGTCCGTTCCGACCACCAGTGCGACCGTCGCGTCCCACCCGGGAAGCCGTCGTCGGCCCACACCGTTGCCGAGTCGCTCCCAGCCGAACTCTTCCCAAGAGGCGTCCATGCGGCGACGCTATCGGCAACGACCTGCGCAGTCTCGGGGTAGCGTGGCCGGTCGCCCTTGCTAGGGCCCTACCCGGCCGCCGTACACTGGCGGGGGATTACTGGCACTCGTACGCATCGAGTGCCAGGGCTCTTCGAGGAACGACGGAAACGACCGGGATCCACCGAGTGACACAGCTGGAGGTGTGCGCCATGCTCAGCGAACGCAGACTCGAAGTGCTGCGCGCCATCGTCCAGGACTATGTCGGCACCGAGGAGCCCGTCGGTTCCAAGGCGCTCACCGAGCGGCACAAACTGGGGGTCTCCCCGGCCACGGTCCGCAACGACATGGCAGTGCTGGAGGACGAGGGCTTCATCGCCCAGCCCCACACCAGCGCGGGGCGCATCCCGACGGACAAGGGCTACCGGCTCTTCGTCGACAAGCTCGCGGGGGTCAAGCCCCTGTCGTCGCCTGAGCGCAGGGCCATTCAGAACTTCCTCGACGGCGCGGTCGACCTCGACGACGTCGTGGGCCGCACCGTACGGCTGCTCGCGCAGCTGACCCGGCAGGTCGCCGTCGTGCAGTACCCCTCGCTGACCCGGTCGACGGTGCGGCATGTGGAGCTGCTGTCGCTGGCGCCCGCCCGGCTGATGCTCGTGCTGATCACGGACACCGGCCGGGTCGAGCAGCGCATGATCGACTGCCCCGCGCCGTTCGGTGAGACTTCTCTCGCCGATCTGCGGGCCCGGCTCAACAGCCGGGTCGTCGGACGCCGTTTCGCGGACGTCCCGCAACTGGTGCAGGATCTGCCGGAATCCTTCGAGAGCGAGGACCGGGGAACCGTGTCCACCGTGCTCTCGATCCTGCTCGAAACCCTCGTCGAGGAGACGGAGGAGCGGCTGATGATCGGCGGCACCTCCAACCTCACCCGCTTCGGGCACGACTTCCCCCTGATGATCCGGCCGGTGCTGGAGGCGTTGGAGGAGCAGGTCGTGCTGCTGAAGCTGCTCGGCGAGGCCAAGGACTCGGGCATGACCGTACGTATCGGGCACGAGAACGCCCACGAGGGGCTCAACTCCACGTCCGTCGTCGCGGTCGGCTACGGTTCGGGCGACGAGGCAGTCGCCAAACTCGGCGTGGTCGGACCGACCCGCATGGACTACCCCGGAACGATGGGAGCGGTACGCGCAGTGGCACGTTACGTCGGACAGATCCTGGCGGAGTCGTAAGTGGCCACGGACTACTACGCCGTACTCGGCGTGCGCCGCGACGCATCTCAGGACGAGATCAAGAAGGCCTTCCGGCGGCTCGCACGCGAGCTGCATCCGGATGTCAATCCCGATCCGAAGACGCAGGAGCGGTTCAAGGAGATCAACGCCGCCTACGAGGTGTTGTCGGACCCGCAGAAGAAGCAGGTCTACGACCTCGGCGGTGACCCGCTGTCCGCCTCCGGCGGCGGTGGCGCGGGCGGATTCGGACAGGGTGGCTTCGGCAACTTCTCCGACATCATGGACGCGTTCTTCGGTACGGCGTCGCAGCGCGGACCCCGTTCGCGCACCCGGCGCGGCCAGGACGCGATGATCCGGCTGGAGATCGATCTCGGCGAGGCCGCGTTCGGCACCACCAAGGACATCCAGGTCGACACGGCTGTCGTCTGTACGACCTGCAGCGGCGAGGGCGCCGCACCCGGCACCTCCGCCCAGACCTGTGACATGTGCCGCGGTCGCGGTGAGGTCTCGCAGGTCACCCGGTCGTTCCTCGGCCAGGTCATGACCTCGCGGCCCTGCCCGCAGTGCCAGGGCTTCGGTACGGTCGTGCCGACCCCGTGCCCGGAGTGCGCCGGTGACGGTCGCATCCGTTCGCGGCGCACGCTCACCGTGAAGATCCCCGCCGGTGTCGACAACGGCACCCGCATCCAGCTTGCGGGCGAGGGCGAGGTCGGCCCCGGCGGCGGCCCGGCCGGCGACCTGTACGTCGAGATCCACGAGCTGCCGCACGCGGTGTTCCAGCGCCGCGGCGACGATCTGCACTGCACTGTCACGATCCCCATGACGGCGGGCGCGCTCGGCACCAAGGTGCCGTTGGAGACGCTCGACGGCCTGGAGGAGGTCGACATCCGGCCGGGCACCCAGTCCGGTCAGTCGGTCCCGCTGCACGGCCGCGGCATCACCCACCTGCGCGGTGGCGGGCGCGGCGATCTGATCGTGCACGTCGAGGTGATGACCCCGTCGAAGCTGGACCCGGAGCAGGAGCGACTGCTGCGTGAGCTGGCGAAGCTGCGCGGCGAGGAGCGGCCCACCGGTCAGTTCCAGCCGGGACAGCAGGGGTTGTTCTCCCGGCTCAAGGACGCGTTCAACGGCCGCTGAGCGCCGTCCGTCGCGTCACCGCCCTCTGCAACGCACCGCCCGCCGGTCCTGGACCGGCGGGCGGTTGGCATATGGCGGTACCCCTTCCGGTCACCTTTCGGATCCCCCTCGGGGCTCGCGCTTCGGATATCTTTCCGGCCGCCTCATGGCTGATTCGGCAGGGTGCAGGCGACGTGGCACGATGCGGTCATGTCATCCGCGTTGACCGATCTCTGCCGGTATCCGATCGTGCAGGCCCCGATGGCGGGCGGTGTGTCCTGTCCACAGCTGGTCGCAGCCGTCGCCGAAGCGGGCGGGCTCGGTTTCCTCGCTGCCGGGTACAAGACGGCGGACGGCATGTACAACGAGATCAAACAGCTGCGCCGGCTGACCGGTCAGCCGTTCGGCGTCAACCTCTTCATGCCGCAGCCGAACCTCGCGGACCCGAGCGCCGTCGAGGTGTACCGGCATCAGCTGGCCGGTGAGGTCGCCTGGTACGAGACCCCGCTCGGTGACCCGGACCCGTGCGGCGACGACGGATACGAAGCCAAGCTCGCCATCCTTGTGGAGGACCCGGTTCCGGCGGTTTCCTTCACGTTCGGCTGCCCCACCCGCGACACCTTCGACGCGCTCGCCGGAGTCGGCACGTACACCGTCGTGACGGTCACCACGCCGGAGGAGGCGCAGACCGCCCAGTGGGCCGGTGCCGACGCGGTCTGTGTCCAGGGCATCGAGGCGGGCGGCCACCAGTCCACCTACCGCGACGACCCGCAGACCGACGGCACCGGCATCGGACTGCTCTCCCTGGTGGCCGAGGTCCGCGAGACGGTCCAGGTGCCGGTCATCGCGGCGGGCGGCATCATGCGTGGCTCCCAGATCGCGGCGGTGATCGCAGCGGGCGCCGAGGCGGCGCAGCTCGGCACGGCCTTCCTGGCCTGCCCCGAGTCCGGTGCCCATCTGCTGCACAAGCAGGCGCTGACCAACCCGCTGTTCGCTCGGACGGCGCTGACCCGGGCGTTCTCCGGGCGCCCGGCCCGCGGCCTCGTCAACCGCTTCATGCGCGAGCACGGGCCGTACGCCCCCGCCGCCTACCCGCAGGTGCACCATGTCACCAGCGGGCTGCGCAAGGCCGCAGCCAAGGCCGGGGACGCCCAGGGCATGGCCCTGTGGGCGGGCCAGGGTCACCGGATGGCACGCGAGCTGCCGGCCGGCCGGCTGACCGAACTGCTCGCCGAGGAACTGGATGCCGCGCGCGCGGCAGTGAGCACAAGGAGCACGCAGTGACCGCACCGGTCTTCGTCGTCGAGCAGGTCCCCAGCGGCCCGCGGTTCGTCCTGGACGGGCCGGAGGGGCGGCACGCCGTATCGGTGAAACGGCTGCACGCCGGTGAGGACGTCGTCCTGACGGACGGTCACGGCCGGTGGGTGGAAGGCGTCGTGGAGGCCGCCGAGGGCAAGGACCGGCTCGTCCTGACGGGCCTCGGCACGGTCCACGAGGAGCCCCGGCCCGCGCCCCGTATCACCGTGATCCAGGCGCTCCCCAAGGGCGACCGCGGCGAGGTCGCCGTCGAGACGCTCACGGAGACCGGTGTCGACGCGATCGTGCCGTGGCAGGCCTCGCGCTGCATCACCCAATGGAAGGGTGATCGTGGCCTCAAATCCCTGGCGAAATGGCGGAACACGGCCCGCGAGGCGGGCAAGCAGTCGCGCCGGGTGCTGTTCCCGGAGGTGACGGACGCCATGACGACCAATCAGGTTGCCGCTCTTCTGGCCACAGCGGACTTCGCGGCCGTCCTGCACGAGGAGCGGGAGTACGACAGCGAGCCGCTGGCCACCGTCGGACTCCCGGTCGGGGGCGAGATCATGCTGGTCGTGGGGCCCGAGGGCGGTGTCTCGCCGGCCGAGCTGGAAGCCTTCGCCGAGGCCGGCGCCCGGACCTGCCGGCTCGGCCGGAGCGTGCTGCGCACCTCCACGGCGGGCACCGCGGCGACGGCGCTGCTGCTGGGGCGTACCGGCCGCTGGGCCTAACCACCTCATACAGCAAGTCCGGTGTGGCCGCAAGCGGTCTACCGCGCGACGGGGGAGTAGTGGGACGCTTCCACGTATGGGGACATTGAGGGCATCAAGTCCATGGGGGCGCGGCCGGACCCGTCGCATTCCGGCCGTACTGTGCCTCGTCGGTGCGACGGTTGCGGGGGCCGTCGCCTGTGAGCCGATCGACGGAATGAACTCCGCGTCCGTCGCCCTGACCACGGACCGGGCGGGCACCGGGGCGCTGGAGGGCAAAGGGGTCGATGTGCGGTGGCTGAACTGCACGGCCGAGGTCGAGGGCGTCGGTGCGACGCCGTCCTCGCCCTCACCCTCCGCGTCCGTGCAGCAGGTGGCGCAGGTCGACTGCCGCGGCCGGACCGTGGGCGGCAAGGACATCACGCTCGCCGGCAAGGTCACGAAGGAGGTCAACGGGACCTGTGTGCGGGGGGACTTGACCGGAAGGGTCAGCGACAGGACCGTCCTGCGGGCCGATGTGCTCGGCAACTGCGACGCCGCCCCCTCGACCCGCGTCGTGACGCCGCCGACGGGAGGCGGAGGTGGCGGGAACGGCGGGGGTGGCGGAAACGGCGGTGTTGGCGGTGCCCGGCCGACGGTCACCGTGACCGTCACGGTGATCGAATATCCCCGGGGCAAGTGAGTGCGTCCGGCACGCAGGTGTGGGCGGACTCCGGCCAACCCCGTTCCCCGGAGCACGACCGCGGCCTAGGGTGATCGATGTGACACAGCCTGCCTATCTCCGGTACCCCCATGTCCAGGGCGAATTGATCGCCTTCACCGCTGAGGACGACGTCTGGCTGGCGCCGCTCGACGGCGGCCGGGCCTGGCGGGTCAGCGCCGACAACCGGCCCGTCAGCCAGCCGCGCATATCGCCCGACGGCACCCACGTCGCCTGGACGTCCACCCGGGACGGTGCCCCCGAGGTGCACCTCGCGCCCGTCGACGGCGGTCCTTCGAAGCGGCTGACCTACTGGGGCGACGCCCGGACGTCCGTACGCGGCTGGACCCCCGAAGGCGACGTCCTGGTCATCAGCACCCAGGGGCAGGTGTCGCTGCGCCGCAGCTGGGCCCGGGCCGTCCCGGTCGACGGCGGGCCCGCCCGGATCCTGCCGTACGGACCGGTCGGCTCCCTCGCGTACGGGCCCGGCGGACGGGTCCTGCTGCTCTCCGCCACCATGGGGCGCGAGGCCGCCACCTGGAAGCGCTACCGGGGCGGCACGGCGGGCAAGTTGTGGCTCGCGCAAGCACCCGGGGAAGTCCAGGGACCGGACGGCGTCGCGGACTTCGTACGGATCCACGAGGGCCTCGACGGCAACATCGAATGCCCGATGTGGGTCGGCGACCGTCTCGCCTTCCTCTCCGACCACGAAGGCGTCGGCGCGCTCTACTCCTCGCTCCCCGACGGCTCCGACCTGCGCCGGTACACCGAGGTCGACGGCTTCTACGCCCGCCACGCGACGACCGACGGCACCCGCGTCAGCTACGCCTCGGCCGGTGAGCTGTGGCTGCTCGACGACCTCGAAGGCGCCGGACCGCGCCGTATCGACATCCGCCTCGGCGGCCAGCGCGCCGACCTCCAGCCGCACCCCGTGCACGCCGGGAGCCACCTCGACTCGGCGTCCCCGGACCGTACCGGCCGCGGCAGCGCCGTCGGGACGCGCGGCGCCGTCCACTGGGTCACCCACCGCGAGGGCCCGGCCCGCGCACTGGCCGTCGAACCCGGGGTGCGGGCCAGGCTGCCCCGTACCTTCCAGGCCGACGGCGATCAGCATGTCGTCTGGGTCACCGACGCGCAGGGCGACGACGCCCTCGAGTGCGCACCCGCCACCGGGATCGCTCCTGGCACCGCACCGCGCCGACTGGCCGCCGGCCGGCTCGGCAGGGTGCTCGACCTGGCGGCGGCCCCCGACGGCAGCCGGTTCGCTGTCGCCTCGCACGACGGCCGGATCCTCATCGTCGAGCGGGAGAGGGGCGAGGTCCACGAGGTCGACCGCAGTGAACACGGCGACGCCTCCGGGCTCGTCTTCTCGCCCGACTCCGCATGGCTCGCCTGGTCCCACCCCGGGCCCGAGCCGCTGAGCCAGCTCAAGCTCGCGCACCTCGCCGACCTGTCGGTCGCCGAGGCCACGCCGCTCCGTTTCCGGGACTACGCCCCCGCGTTCACCGTCGACGGCAAGCACCTCGCCTTCCTCTCCGAGCGGGCCTTCGACCCGGTCTACGACGCGCACGTCTTCGACCTGGCCTTCGTCGGCGCCTGCCGCCCGCACCTGCTGACGCTCGCCGCCACCACACCCTCCCCGTTCGGGCCGCAGCGCCACGGCCGCCCGACCGAGAAGGAGAAGAACTCCGGCGACGGCGACCAGGACAACCCCACCGCGCTGCCCGTCACCCGGATCGACCTGGAAGGGCTCGCCGACCGGATCGTGCCGCTGCCCGTCGAGGCCGCCCGCTACTCCTCGCTGCGCGCGGCGAAGGACGGACTGCTGTGGCTGCGGCACCCGGTGACGGGCGTGCTCGGAACGGCAGGGGCGACGCCGGACTCCCGGGGGCCGGAGACCGTCCTGGAGCGGTACGACCTGGAGAAGCTGCACAGCGACGAACTCGCCTCCGACGTCAGCCGGTTCGCCGTCAGCGGCGACGGCAGGCGGCTGGTCCTGCACACCCGGGGCAAGCTGCGCGTCGTGCCCGCCGACAGCCGTGTCCCGGCGGGCTCCGACGACGACCACGACGGCGGCAGCGACACCGTCGACCTCTCCCGGATCCGCCGGACCGTCGAACCGGCCGCCGAGTGGCGCCAGATGTACGACGAGGCCGGCCGCATCATGCGCGACAACTTCTGGCGGCCCGACATGGGCGGCGTGGACTGGGACGGGGTCCTCGACCGCTACCGGCCGGTGCTGGCGCGCGTCGCCACCCATGACGACCTCGTCGACCTGCTCTGGGAGGTGCAGGGGGAGCTCGGCACCTCGCATGCGTATGTGACGCCGTCGGGTGGCCGGCACGACGACACGAGCCGGCAGGGGCTGCTCGGGGCCGATATCTCCCGTACGGACGACGGCCATTGGCGCATCGACCGGATCCTGCCCTCCGAGACGTCCGACCCGGCGGCCCGCTCGCCGCTCGCCGCGCCCGGCGTCGCGGTCCGCGCCGGGGACGCGATCCTTGCCGTCGACGGGCAGGAGATCGACCCCCTGACCGGGCCCGGACCGCTGCTCACCGGCTCGGCGGGCAAGCCGGTCGAGCTGACCGTCGAGCCGGCGGACGGCGGCAATCTGCGCCATGTCGTCGTCGTGCCCACCGCGGACGAGGAGGCGTTGCGGTACCACGCGTGGGTGGCGGACCGACGGGCGTACGTGCACGAGCAGTCCGGCGGCCGCCTCGGCTACCTCCACGTGCCCGACATGGTCGGCTCCGGCTGGGCCCAGCTGCACCGGGACCTGCGGGTCGAAGTGGCGCGTGAAGGGCTGGTGGTGGACGTACGGGAGAACCGGGGTGGCCACACGTCGCAGCTGGTCGTGGAGAAGCTGGCCCGGCGCATCGTCGGCTGGGATCTGCCGCGCGGCATGCAGCCGTACAGCTACCCCGGGGACGCGCCGCGCGGTCCGGTGGTGGCCGTGGCGAACGAGTTCTCCGGCTCGGACGGCGACATCGTCAACGCGGCGATCAAGGCGCTCGGGATCGGGCCGGTGGTCGGTACCCGGACGTGGGGCGGTGTGGTGGGCATCGACAGCCGGTACCGGCTGGTCGACGGCACGCTGGTCACACAGCCCAAGTACGCGTTCTGGCTGGAGGGGTACGGCTGGGGTGTGGAGAACCACGGGGTGGATCCCGATGTGGAGGTCGTGATGACGCCGCAGGACCATGCGGTGGGACGGGATCCGCAGCTGGATGCGGCGATCCGGATCGCGCTCGAGGGGCTCGCGGAGAGTCCGGCGAAGACGGCACCGGGTCTGCCGGGGTAGCAGGCGGGGGCTCGTTCCCCTGCTCGTCCGTTCTCGAAGCCGGGGCCCCGCCCCGGCTTCGAGAACGGGGCAACCACGCCCGATAGCATGCCCGTGTACGGATCAACCACGCGACCGAGGAGCCCGGCCATGGCGGGAGAACCGCAGCCCGACTGCCTGTTCTGCAAGATCGTCTCGGGAGACGTCCCGGCAACCATCGTCCGCGAGACCGAGACGACCGTAGCCTTCCGCGACATCAACCCCCAGGCCCCCACCCACATCCTCGTCATCCCGCGCGTCCACCACCGCGACGCGGCCACCCTCGCCGCCGCCGAACCGCAGATCGCCGCCGACATACTGCGCGAGGCCGGGCACGTCGCCGCCGACGAGAAGATCACCGACACCGGTTACCGGGTCGTCTTCAATACCGGCGCCGGTGCCGGGCAGACCGTCTTCCACGCGCACGCCCACGTCCTGGGCGGCCGCGGAATGCAGTGGCCTCCCGGATAACAGGCCGCCGCATCATGTCCGTACGAGAACTCGTCGTCCTCGGCACCGCCAGCCAGGTCCCCACCCGACACCGCAACCACAACGGCTATCTGCTGCGCTGGGACGGCGAGGGCATCCTCTTCGACCCGGGCGAGGGCACCCAGCGCCAGATGCTGCGGGCCGGGGTCGCCGCGCACGACATCAACCGCATCTGCATCACTCACTTCCACGGTGACCACTCGCTCGGCCTGGCCGGGGTGATCCAGCGGATCAACCTCGACCAGGTACCGCACCCCGTCACCGCGCACTACCCGGCGAGCGGCCGGCACTTCTTCGAGCGGCTGCGGTACGCGACCGCCTACCGCGAGTCCGTCCAGCTGACCGAGGCCCCGGTCGCCGCCGACGGGATCCTCGCCGAGACGGACGCGTACACCCTGCACAGCCACAGGCTCTCGCACCCCGTCGAGTCGTACGGCTACCGCCTCGTCGAGCCCGACCGGCGGCGCATGCTCCCCGAGCGGCTCGCCGAGCACGGGATCAGCGGGCCGGACGTCGGACGGATCCAGCGCGAGGGCTCGTTGGGCGGCGTAGGACTCGACGAGGTGTCCGAGAGCAGGCGCGGACAGCGCTTCGCGTTCATCATGGACACAAGGCTCTGCGACGGCGTGTACGCGCTCGCCGAGGGGTGCGACATGCTGGTCATCGAGTCGACCTTCCTCGACGAGGACGAACGTCTCGCCACCGACCACGGTCATCTCACCGCCGGACAGGCGGCCCGGGTGGCCCGGGAGGCGGGCGTACGGCATCTCGTGCTCACGCACTTCTCACAGCGGTACGCGGACCCGGAGCTCTTCGCCACCCAGGCCCGTGCCGCCGGGTTCGAGGGCGAACTGACCATCGCCCAGGACCTGATAAGCGTTCCCGTTCCCACCCGCCATCAGCAGTAGTGACAGCAACAGCAACACCATTCGTTAGCGAGAAACCGTGCAACTCCCCAAGGCCGAACTCCACCTCCACATCGAAGGAACCCTCGAACCCGAGCTGGCCTTCGTCCTCGCCGCGCGCAACGGCGTGGAGCTGCCGTACGCGAACACCGAAGAGCTGCGCACCGCCTACCTCTTCGACGATCTGCAGACCTTCCTCGACCTGTACTACGCGCTGATGGCCGTCCTGCGCACCGAGCAGGACTTCGAGGAACTCGCCGACGCCTATCTCACCCGCGCCGCCGCCCAGGGCGTCCGCCACGCGGAGATCTTCTTCGACCCGCAGGCGCACACCGCCCGTGGTGTCCCGATCGGCACCGTCGTCGAGGGACTCGGCCGGGCGCTCGATCGCAGCGAGGAGGAGCACGGCATCTCCACCCAGCTGATCATGTGCTTCCTGCGCGACCAGTCCGCTGCGTCGGCCCTGGAGACCCTCGACGCCGCGAAGCCCTATCTGCACCGGATCAGCGCCGTCGGCCTCGACTCGGCGGAGGTCGGGCATCCGCCCGCGAAGTTCCGTGAGGTGTACGAGGCGGCCGAGGCGCTCGGGCTGCGGAAGGTCGCACACGCCGGCGAGGAGGGCCCGCCCGAGTACATCCGGGAGGCGCTCGACGTCCTCGGGGTCGAGCGCATCGATCACGGGCTGCGCTGCATGGAGGATCCGGAGCTGGTGAAGCGGCTCGTCGCCGAGCGGGTGCCGCTCACGCTCTGCCCGCTGTCCAACGTGCGGCTGCGTGCCGTCGACATACTGGAGGACCACCCGCTGCGGGCCATGCTGGACGCCGGGCTGGTCTGCACGGTGAACTCCGACGACCCCGCCTACTTCGGCGGATACGTCGGAGACACCTTCCACGCCGTCCATGAGGCGCTCGGCCTGGAGCGTGAGCAGTTGCGCACGCTGGCCCGCAACTCGTTCGAGGCGGCCTTCCTCGACCACGACGAGGAGCGCAGGTCGCGCTATCTGTCGGAGGTCGAGGCGTACGCGTTCGACTGACCGCCCGCACCCGACGGACCGGCCGTCCGGAACGCGTTCCTGCCGAGGCGCCTGCGGCGCAGCGCGGGCACGCTGATCTCCGTGACGGCCTGTTCGGGCGACCCCAGCTTCGGCACCGCACCGGACAGCGTGCCGGTGGTGGCGGCGAGCAGAGCCGCGGGAGCGCCGCCCCGACGGCGGACCGAACCGGGCACCAGCGGACGGCCACCGGTGTGCAGCGCGACGGCCGTGACCGGGGCGGCGACCAGCAGCGTCACGGCGCCCAGGAGCAGGCCCATCACCGGATAGCCGGCCACCTCGGACAGCACACTGCCGAGGACCGGGCCGCAGGCCACGCCGACGGACGACGCGGATCCCGCGAGGACCGCCCAGCGGCCGCGTACGTCCAGGGCCGCGGCCAGACCGATCAGATACGAGAGGACCACCGGGTAGACGGTGTTCCACGTGATCTCGCCGGCGGCGAACGAACCGAGGCCGCCCGCCGATGAGCTGAGCACGATGCTGGCCGCGATGATCATCGTGCCGAGGCCGATCGGTACGGCCCGGCCGAGCCGTGCGCCCAGCACCCCGGCACCCATCACACCGAGCAGCCCGGCGCCGAGCGCGGCGGCGAACACCGCGCCGACGGTGACCTCGGAGAGCCCGGCCTGGACCACACCGATCCGGCTGCTGACCCCCCACAGCGCGTTCTGTGCCATGGACCAGACGAGCATGCCGCCCGCCAGCACCAGACCGGAGCGGCGGTGCGGCAGCCGCCCGGAGGCGGGCGCGCCGGCACCGGTGGCCGCCGAGCCGCCGAGCCGTGCGGTGGCGGGCCAGACGAGCAGGGCGACCAGCGCGATCGAGGCGAACGGAAGTCGGTGGCCGCCGCCCAGGTGCGGCATCGTCAGATAGAGGACGCCCGCGGTCGCGGAGACGCTGAGCAGTCCCAGGGACGAGGTGCGGTGCGGATCGCGCTGCGCGGCGATGCCGGCCGCGGCCACCGCCGTCGCCGTACCGGAGCCGAAGCCGCCGATCATCGCGCCCATGACCACCAGCGGCACGGAGGCCGTCAGCGCGGCGCAGCCGTACCCGGCCACGGCCAGGAGCAGCCCGATCCGTGCCGGTCTCTGCAGTCCGTACACCTCGACCCGGCCGGCCAGCGAGAACCCGGCACCGGCGGAACTCAGCAGCAGGGCGCTGCCGACCAGACCGGCCTGGGCCGCGCTGAGGCCCAGATGGGTGGAGAGCCTGGCGACGAGGGTGGGGAGCAGATAGGCGGCGAGGTAACCGGCGGTGAACACGGCGACCAGGGGCCACGCGGCGCGCGGGCGCGAGGACATGGGAGTTCCTGAAGACATGCCGAAGAAGGCAGGGGAGGGCAATGAGGGAAAATGCGGGGGGAAAGCGGCGCACCCGTCCGTGACGCCGACGGCGATGCTCGCGCGCCAATTTGTATCAAGTGCGCACAGCCGACCGAAAGGCACACTCATGTGATCTGAGTCACATTTGTGTTTACAGCCCTGCAGGCCGGGTATCAGCGAATGTTTACGCAGGTCAGCGTGCGTACGCGCAGGCCGGCCGCACGCCCTCCCGGCGCGGCGGCGCGGACCCTCCGGATGTGTACGCGTATCGGGCACACTGGCGGGATCTGCCACGACCGGGGAGTGCAAGGTGAGCACAGACAATCCAGGCATCGACCCACTGGACGGACTGCGCGCCCCGCAGGACCCGGCCTGCGATGTGTTCCTCACCGGCACGGTCTTCCTCGACATCGTCTTCACCGGCCTGGACAGCGCCCCGGTCCGCGGCACCGAGTCCTGGGCACGCGGCATGGGTTCCAGTCCCGGCGGGGTCGCCAACATGGCCACCGCACTCGCCAGACTCGGACTGCACACCTCGCTCGCCGCGGCATTCGGTGACGACCACTACGGGGAGTACTGCTGGGACGCCCTCGAGCAGGGCGAGGGCATCGACCTCTCGATGTCGCACACCGTCCGCGGCTGGCATTCGCCGGTGACCGTGTCGATGGCGTACGAGGGCGAGCGGACGATGGTCTCGCACGGCCACGAGGCCCCGCCGCCCGCCACCCGGGCGAACCGGACCTTCCCGCACTGCCCGCCGCGCGCCCGTGCCGCCGTCGCCTCACTGGCCCCCGGCCGCAGCGAACCGTGGGTGGCCACCGCGGCCCGGCACGGCGCCCGGATTTTCGCCGATGTCGGCTGGGACGAGACCGGCCGGTGGGACCTGGACGCACTGCCCGACCTGGAGCACTGCCAGGCCTTTCTGCCAAACGCGGAGGAGGCGATGCGCTACACCCGCACCGACTGCCCGCGCGCCGCCGCCCGCGCCCTGGCCGAGCGGGTGCCGCTCGCCGTCGTCACGCTCGGTGCGGAGGGCGCGTACGCGGTGGACGCGGCGACCGGCGTCACCGCCGAGGTGCCCGCGATCGAGGTCGAGGCGCTCGATCCGACCGGGGCGGGCGACGTCTTCGTCGCCGGTTTCGTCACCGGCACCCTGGCGGACTGGCCGCTGGCCGACCGGCTGGCCTTCGCCGGACTGACCGCGGCGCTCTCCGTGCAGGAGTTCGGCGGGTCCCTGTCGGCGCCGGGCTGGGCGGAGATCGCCGCCTGGTGGCAGCGGGTCCGCACCTGCGACGGCCAGGATCCGGCGGCGCTGCAGCGGTACGCGTTCCTGGAGGACCTGCTGCCCGCGGCCGCCCGGCCCTGGCCGCTGCGCCGGGCCGTGCCGACGATCGGCTTCCGCAGCCCGGCGTGACACAGGGGTATCGGGGCACGCGTGTTCGCCATGCGTACGAAAAAGCCCTCGGTGTTGTCCGTGCGGAGTCGTACGCTTGGTAATCCAGAGGTTGTCGAGCAGCGAGAACCCTGCAACGGGAGGTATGTGCAGGCCCGAGGGCCGGCCCATGACTCAGACACCCACACAGCCGCAGGCGCGTGCCCAGATCAGGATCCCGGCCGCACACCCCATGGTGATGCTCCTGGGATCGGGTGACTCGCTGCTGCGCGTGATCGAAACGGCGTTCCCGGCCGCCGATATCCATGTCCGGGGCAATGAGATCAGCGCTATCGGGGATGCGGTCGATGTCGCCCTGATCCAGCGCTTGTTCGACGAGATGATGCTCGTGCTCCGCACCGGGCAGCCGATGACGGAGGACGCAGTGGAACGCTCGATCGCCATGCTCCGGGCGAGCGGCAACGGTCAGGGGGAGCCGCAGGGCGAGACTCCCGCCGAGGTGCTCACCCAGAACATCCTTTCCAGCCGCGGTCGCACGATCCGCCCCAAGACGCTCAACCAGAAGCGCTACGTGGACGCGATCGACAAGCACACGATCGTCTTCGGCATCGGACCCGCCGGTACCGGCAAGACCTACCTCGCGATGGCGAAGGCGGTCCAGGCCCTGCAGTCCAAGCAGGTCAGCCGGATCATCCTGACCCGGCCCGCCGTCGAAGCGGGGGAGCGGCTCGGCTTCCTGCCCGGCACGCTCTTCGACAAGATCGACCCGTATCTGCGCCCGCTCTACGACGCGCTGCACGACATGCTCGACGCCGACTCGATCCCGCGGCTGATGGCGGCGGGCACGATCGAGGTGGCGCCGCTGGCATACATGCGCGGCCGCACGCTCAATGACGCGTTCATCATTCTCGACGAGGCGCAGAACACCAGCGCCGAGCAGATGAAGATGTTCCTGACCCGCCTCGGCTTCGACTCGAAGATCGTCGTCACCGGTGACGTCACCCAGGTGGACCTGCCGAACGGCACGAAGAGCGGCCTGCGCCAGGTCCAGGACATCCTCGACGGTGTCCAGGACGTGCACTTCTCCCGGCTCACCTCCCAGGATGTCGTCCGGCACAAGCTGGTCGGCCGTATCGTCGACGCGTACGAGAAGTACGACAACAGAGTCAGCCACAACGGGAAGTAGTCGCAGCGCACCATGTCGATCGACGTCAACAACGAGTCCGGAACCGAGGTCGACGAGCAGGCGATCCTCGACATCGCCCGCTACGCGCTCGCGCGGATGCGGATCCACCCGCTCTCCGAACTCTCGGTGATCGTGGTGGACACCGACGCCATGGAGCAGCTCCACATCCAGTGGATGGACCTGCCGGGTCCGACGGATGTCATGTCCTTCCCGATGGACGAACTGCGTCCGCCGGCCAAGGACGACGAGGAGCCCCCGCAAGGCCTCCTCGGTGACATCGTGCTCTGCCCCGAGGTGGCGAAGAAGCAGGGCGAGGACGCGGAGACCCAGCACTCCATGGACGAGGAGCTCCAGCTCCTCACCGTCCACGGAGTGCTGCATCTCCTCGGGTACGACCACGAGGAGCCGGACGAGAAGGCCGAGATGTTCGGTCTCCAGGCGGCGATCGTCGACGGCTGGCGCGCCGAGCACGGCCTGACCGGTCCGTCACCCGCCCCGACCGTGTCGTGAGCGTCCCCCTCATCACCGGAGCCGTCCTGCTGGTCGTCGTCGGCTGGCTGGCGGCCTGCGCCGAGGCGGGCATCGCCCGGATGTCGAGCTTCCGGGCCGCCGAGGCCGTCCGGTCCGGGCGGCGCGGCAGCGACAAGCTGGAACAGGTCGCGGCCGACCCGACCCGCTATCTCAATGTCGCCCTGCTGGTGCGGGTCGCCTGCGAGATGGCGGCCGGGGTGCTCGTCACGTACGCCTGCCTGAAGGAGTTCGCGGAGACCTGGGAGGCGCTGGCCGTGGCGATGGGCGTGATGGTCCTCGTCTCCTACGTAGCCATCGGGGTCTCGCCGCGGACCATCGGCCGGCAGCACCCGCTGAACACGGCGACGGCCGCGGCGTACGTCCTGCTGCCACTGGCCAGGATCATGGGCCCGATCCCACAACTGCTGATCCTGCTGGGCAACGCGCTCACACCCGGCAAGGGTTTCCGCAAGGGCCCGTTCGCGAGCGAGGCCGAACTGCGGGCGATGGTCGACCTCGCCGAGCAGGAGTCGCTGATCGAGGACGAGGAGCGGCGCATGGTGCACTCCGTCTTCGAGCTCGGCGACACGCTCGTACGCGAGGTGATGGTGCCGCGGACGGACCTGGTCTGCATCGAGCGGTACAAGACGATCCGGCAGGCGCTGACCCTGGCCCTGCGCTCCGGATTCTCGCGGATCCCGGTCACCGGGGAGAACGAGGACGACATCGTCGGGATCGTCTACCTCAAGGACCTCGTCCGCAAGACGCACATCAACCGGGAGTCGGAAGCCGATCTGGTCTCCACGGCGATGCGGCCGGCCGCGTTCGTGCCGGACACGAAGAACGCCGGCGATCTGCTGCGCGAGATGCAGCAGGAGCGCAGCCATGTCGCCGTCGTCATCGACGAGTACGGCGGTACGGCGGGGATCGTCACGATCGAGGACATCCTGGAGGAGATCGTCGGCGAGATCACCGACGAGTACGACCGCGAACTGCCGCCCGTCCAGGCGCTGGAGAACGACTGCTTCCGGGTGACCGCCCGGCTCGACATCGGCGACCTCGGAGACCTGTTCGACCTCGACGAGTACGACGACGAGGACGTGGAAACGGTCGGCGGGCTGCTCGCGAAAGCGCTGGGCCGGGTGCCGATCGCCGGGGCGTCGGCGGTCGTCGACCTGCCCGACGGGCGTCGGCTGCGGCTGACGGCGGAGTCTCCGGCGGGACGCCGGAACAAGATTGTCACGGTGCTGGTGGAGCCGGTGGGGCCGGAGGAGGCGAAGGCGGGATGACTCCGCAGGAGCTGAGGGCGTTCTGCCTGGAGTTCAACGCGAGCGTCGAGGAGTTTCCGTTCGGACCGGAGACCTCGGTGTTCAAGGTGCTCGGCAAGATGTTCGCGCTCAGCACCCTGGACGGGCGGCCGCTGACGGTCAATCTGAAGTGCGATCCGGATGACGCGGTGCGGTTGCGGGAGGAGTACGCGGCGATCGTGCCGGGCTGGCACATGAACAAACGGCACTGGAACACGGTGACGGTGTCCGGGGTGCCGGGACGGTTGCTGCGGGAGCTGATCGAGGACTCGTACGACTTGGTGGTGGCGGGGCTGCCTCGGGCGGAACGGTTGCGGCTGGACCGGGCGTAGTTCTCCGCGGGGGCGGAGCGGGGAACAAGCCACCCGGTTCGTATGCTCGGCACATGACTGAGAGCACCGACCTCGGCCCCGAGGACCGCAAGATCGTCACCCTGGCGCGCAGCGCCCGCGCCCGCAACGGTGTGCCGGAGGGCGCGGCCGTACGGGACGAGACCGGGCGTACGTATGTCGCGGGGACCGTACAACTGGAGTCGCTGAGGCTCAGCGCGCTGCAGACCGCGGTCGCGATGGCGGTGGCCAGCGGCGCGACCTCCCTGGAGGCGGCCGCGATCGTCTCCGAGGCCGACACCCCGTCGGACGCGGACCGTGCGGCGGTACGGGACCTGGGCGGGCCGGCGACCCCGGTGCTGCTGGCCGGGCCGGACGGTGTGCTCCGGCTCAGCGTGACGGCCGGCTGACGCCGCGCCGACATACCGCCGAGCACACCGGGCCGCGGGTTCCGGGAACCGGAAAGCGCCGGGCCTTCATCCCGTATCGGGGCCCGTCGGAGCCGCACCCGTACGGCCTGGGACGACGCCCGGGAAGCCATGCGGCGGCCCGCTGTGCGGCAGGGCCGCCCGGATCGGGGACAATGGGCGCCATGAGCGCTCGACCTAACCCAGAAGCTGCTGCGCAGCAGGCTGAGAACAACGCCCCCCACCGGGCCGGCTTCGCCTGCTTCGTGGGCCGCCCCAACGCGGGCAAGTCCACCCTTACGAACGCTCTGGTCGGCCAGAAGGTGGCGATCACCTCCAACCGGCCCCAGACCACACGGCACACGGTGCGCGGCATCGTGCACCGCGAGGATGCGCAGCTGATCCTGGTCGACACCCCCGGCCTCCACAAGCCGCGCACCCTGCTGGGCGAGCGGCTCAACGACGTCGTTCGCACCACCTGGGCCGAGGTCGACGTCATCGGCTTCTGCCTGCCCGCCGACCAGAAGCTCGGCCCCGGCGACAAGTTCATCATCAAGGAACTCGCGGGCATCAAGAAGACCCCGAAGATCGCGATCATCACCAAGACCGACCTGGTCGATTCCAAGCAGCTCGCCGAACAGCTGCTCGCCGTCTCCCGCCTCGGCGAGGAGCTCGGCTTCGAGTGGGCCGAGATCATCCCGGTCTCCGCCGTGAAGGACAGCCAGGTCGACCTGCTCGCCGACCTGATCGCCCCGCTGCTCCCCGAGAGCCCGCCGCTGTACCCGGAGGGCGACCTCACCGACGAGCCCGAGATGGTCATGGTCGCGGAGCTGATCCGGGAGGCGGCACTCGAAGGCGTACGCGACGAGCTGCCGCACTCCATCGCGGTCGTCGTCGAGGAGATGCTGCCGCGCGAGGACCGTCCCGCGGACAGGCCGCTGCTCGACATCCACGCGAACGTCTACATCGAGCGGCCCAGCCAGAAGGGCATCATCATCGGCCCGAAGGGCAAGCGGCTCAAGGAGGTCGGCATGAAGTCGCGCAAGCACATCGAGGCGCTGCTCGGTACGCCGGTCTTCCTGGACCTGCATGTGAAGGTCGCCAAGGACTGGCAGCGCGATCCCAAGCAGCTGCGCAAGCTCGGATTCTGAGTCGGGTCAGCCGCGCACCGGTCTCACGCGCCCTCCTTGAGGACGCGTGAGACCAGTGCGCGCTGTGCGTCGGTCAGATGCGGATCCGCGCAGTGGACGGTGCGGTCCCCGACCGTGATCCGGTACCGGAAGCCGTCCGGCACCCCGGGCGGCGGGGTACCCCGGCCGTCCGCGAGCGCGGATTCGGCCAGGGCCTCCCAGTCGGCGGCATCGGCCAGTCCCGAGGTGTCGACCTCGCGGTGGCGAGCGATGCCGGCGAAACCGCCGGTGCGACTTACCTGGATGCGCAAGGTCCGACTCCTCTCGGGTTTGTTCCCCGGGCTCTGCCCCGGACTCCGCTCCTCAATCCCCCATGGCCTCAAAGGCGTGGGGGACCTCCGAGGGGCTTGCTCCCGGGGCTACGCAGACGGCACGCCGACCTCCGACCAGGCCTTCCGTACCGCCTCCAGTTCGTCGCCCTCGCCGTAGCGGTCCTTCGCCGCCTCGACCGTCAGGCGCGCGAAGTCCGCGAAGTCCGCGTCCCCGGCCAGTCCGTCGCCCGTGAGCACGTCGAACCAGAGCCGGCCCGCCCGCTCCCACGCGTTGCCGCCGAGCGCCGTGGCCAGCAGGTAGAAGGCGCGGTTCGGGATGCCGGAGTTCAGATGTACACCGCCGTTGTCCTCGGTGGTGTGGATGTAGTCCTCCATCGACGCGGGCTGCGGGTCCTTGCCGAGCACATCGTCGTCGTACGCCGTTCCCGGCGACTTCATCGAGCGCAGCGCCTCCCCCTGGACCCGGGGGGCCAGCAGTCCGGCGCCGATCAGCCAGTCGGCCTGGTCCGCGGTCTGGCCCAGCGAGTACTGCTTGACCAGGGAGCCGAAGACGTCCGACATCGACTCGTTGAGCGCGCCGGACTGGCCGAAATAGCTCAGGTTGGCCGTGTACTGGGTGAGGCCGTGCGTCAGTTCGTGGCCGATCACATCGATGGCGACGGTGAAGTCGAGGAAGATCTCACCGTCCCCGTCGCCGAAGACCATCTGCTCGCCGTCGAAGAACGCGTTGTTGTACTGCTCGTCGTAGTGCACGGAGCCGATCAGCGGCAGCCCGTTGCCGTCGATCGAACGGCGGCCGTACGCCGTGAGCAGCAGTTCGAAGGTGGCGCCGAGCCCCGCGTACGCGCGGTTGACGCTCGCGTCCTGCGTCGGCTGCTCCCCTTCGGAGCGGACCTTGAAGCCCGGCAGCTGCGTGCCGTGCCGGCAGTCGTACAGGATGCGCTCGGGCTTGTCGGACTCCGTCCCCGTCGCCACGGTGGGCACGGAGGGGACGAGGGTGTTCATCTGGCGGCGGGTGCGCCGGGCGGCGTCGCCCTCCAGGGTGCGGCGGGCCGGACCGGAGAGACCGGGGTCGTCGGCCTGCGACAGCTTGTCGAGAACATGGGGCGGCACGATCGTGCAGAAGACGGGGTGGAACCCGTGCTGAGGTCGAGGCTGCATGGGTTCGACTGTTGCACCGCGTCACCGTCATGTCACTGGTTGCCATCCGGATTGACGAAATGGAGTGATTGATCACTGTTTACCCGTTACCGGCACCCGGTCCCGCATACTGATACGGACCGACGTCCCAGGCTCCCCTCGGTTAGTCTCGTTGCATCATGCGTTACGGGCTGCTTCTTCTTAGCTGCCGCGGCGAGGGCCTGTAGTCGTAGGCCGACCCCCTCCCCGCGGAGTCTGGTGCTGCAGCGACACAGTCGGCCGTCCCATTGCTGGACCCCGAGGAGCCGTACGCCATGACCGCCGTGAATTCCGCCCGGACCTCCGCCGAGAACTCCGTAGGCCGCCCCACGCCGATCACCAACGCCACCGCGCTGCAGAAGCCGTCCGGGATGCCGATTCACAAGTACGGCCAGTACGAGGCCGTCGAAATCCCCGACCGCACCTGGCCGGACAACCGGATCACCGTGGCGCCCCGCTGGCTGTCCACCGATCTGCGTGACGGCAACCAGGCGCTGATCGACCCGATGTCGCCGGCCCGCAAGCGCGAGATGTTCGACCTGCTCGTGCGCATGGGCTACAAGGAGATCGAGGTCGGTTTCCCGTCCTCCGGCGAGACCGACTTCGCGTTCGTCCGCTCCATCATCGAAGAGGGTGCGATCCCCGAGGACGTGACGATCTCCGTCCTCACCCAGGCCCGCGAGGAGCTGATCGAGCGAACTGTTGAATCACTGGTCGGTGCGCGACGCGCCACCGTGCACCTGTACAACGCCACCGCCCCCACCTTCCGCCGCGTGGTCTTCCGCGGTTCGAAGGAGGAGGTCAAGCAGATCGCGGTGGACGGCACCCGGCTGGTCATGGAGTACGCGGAGAAGATCCTCGGCGACGAGACGATCTTCGGCTACCAGTACAGCCCGGAGATCTTCACCGACACCGAGCTGGACTTCGCCCTGGAGGTCTGCGAGGCCGTCTGTGACGTCTGGCAGCCCGAGGAGGGCCGCGAGATCATCCTCAACCTGCCCGCCACCGTGGAGCGTTCGACGCCGTCCACGCACGCGGACCGGTTCGAGTGGATGTCGCGCAACCTGTCGCGCCGCGAGCACATCTGCCTGTCGGTCCACCCGCACAACGACCGCGGCACCGCCGTCGCCGCCGCCGAACTGGCCATCATGGCCGGCGCGGACCGGATCGAGGGCTGTCTGTTCGGCCAGGGTGAGCGCACCGGCAACGTCGACCTGGTGACGCTGGGCATGAACCTGTTCTCGCAGGGCGTCGACCCGCAGATCGACTTCTCGCAGATCGACGAGATCCGCCGCACCAGCGAGTACTGCAATCAGATGGAGGTCCACCCGCGCCACCCCTACGCGGGCGACCTGGTCTACACCGCCTTCTCCGGCTCCCACCAGGACGCCATCAAGAAGGGCTTCGACGCCATGGAGGCCGACGCAGCCGCCCAGGGCAGGACCGTCGACGAGATCGAGTGGGCGGTGCCGTACCTGCCGATCGACCCCAAGGACGTCGGCCGCTCGTACGAGGCCGTCATCCGGGTCAACTCGCAGTCCGGCAAGGGCGGAATCGCCTACGTCCTGAAGAACGACCACAAGCTGGATCTGCCGCGCCGGATGCAGATCGAGTTCTCCCGGATCATTCAGGCCAAGACCGACGCCGAGGGCGGCGAGGTCACGCCGACGCAGATCTGGTCCACGTTCCAGGACGAGTACCTGCCCAACCCGGAGAACGCCTGGGGTCGCGTACAGATCCGCTCGGGTCAGACGACGACCGGTTCCGACGGCCGGGACACGATCACCGTCGACGCGACCGTGGACGGCGCGGACACCGTGCTGACCGGTTCCGGCAACGGTCCGATCTCCGCGTTCTTCGAAGCGCTGCAGGCCATCGGCATCGACGCCCGTCTGCTGGACTACACCGAGCACACGATGAGCGAGGGCGCGAGCGCCCAGGCCGCCTCGTACATCGAGTGCGCGATCGACGGAAAGGTCCTGTGGGGCATCGGCATCGACGCCAACACCACGCGGGCCTCGCTGAAGGCGGTCGTCTCCGCGGTCAACCGCGCGACCCGCTGACCCGACGCCCGAAAGGGCGCACACGCGCGTGATCGCCGAACCCTGTCCACCGGTTCCCGGGGGCGGGGTTCGGCCATCTCCCGACGGTTGTGACGATCGAGGTGCTGACGCCACATCGTGACTGTGGTTAACATCACGTCGACACGGCAATGTTGCCGGAGCGTTACGGAGGTGTGCGACGTGCGGTCAGCCCTGGGACAACGCGCCATGAAGCTGCGTATCTGCGGCATCCGCACCATCTGGGACGCCGTCGCCGACGGCGAGTTCTTCTGCCCCGGCTGCGGCGGCGACCGCAACTACCGCCGTCTCACCGGCCGTCGGCGCTTCACCGTGCTCGGGGTGCCGCTGCTGCGCCGCGGCACCGTGGGCCCCGTCGTCGAATGCGCCGCCTGCCGCACGCACTTCGACACGGACGCGCTGGACCACCCCACCACCACCCGGTTCTCCGCGATGCTCCGGGACGCCGTCCACACCGTCGCCCTCGGCGTCCTCGCCGCCGGTGGCACCACATCCCGTACGGTCCTGGAGACCGCGGTGGCCACCGTGCGCAGCGCCGGGTTCGACGACTGCACGGAGGAGCAGCTCTCCACCGTCGTCGAGGTGCTCGCCGCCGACATCGGCCACGGCTCCGCCTTCGACGCCGCGGCCGAGGCGTGCGGCGCCGCCCTCGCCATCGAGCTCCACGAGGCGCTGGAACCTCTCGCCCCGCATCTGGCGCCCGCCGGACGTGAATCGATCCTGCTGCAGGGTGCCAGGATCGCGCTCGCCGACGGCCCGTACGGCCAGGCCGAGCGCGAGGTGCTGACCACGGTCGGTGCGGCGCTGCAGCTCTGCGCGGACGACACCGCCCGGCTGCTCGCCGCGGCAGCGCGTACCCCGTCCTAGCGCCTGCTCCCTGTGCCCCCGGCGCGCCGCCCCGACCGAACGCTCCGCGTGCTCCGGGCGGCGCAGTACGCGGTACCGGCCGGGGGCGCGGCAAAGCCGAACCGTACGGTCTTCGGGGGCGGGCCCGCTCCGGTGCGCGCGTACAGGACAATGGACGCATGAGCTTGTTCCGGGACGACGGCGTGGTGCTGCGCACGCAGAAACTGGGCGAGGCCGACCGGATCATCACGATCCTGACCCGTGGCCACGGCCGGGTACGGGCCGTCGCCCGCGGTGTGCGGCGTACGAAGTCGAAGTTCGGCGCCCGTCTCGAACCGTTCTCCCATGTGGACGTGCAGTTCTTCGCGCGCGGCAGCGAACTGATCGGCCGCGGTCTGCCGCTGTGCACCCAGAGCGAGACGATCGCGCCGTACGGGGGCGGCATCGTCACCGACTACGCCCGGTACACCGCGGGCACCGCGATGCTGGAGACCGCCGAGCGCTTCACCGACCACGAGGGCGAGCCCGCGGTCCAGCAGTACCTGCTGCTCGTCGGCGGGCTGCGCACCCTCGCCCGGGGGGAACACGCGCCGAACCTGATCCTCGACGCCTTCCTGCTGCGTTCCCTTGCCGTCAACGGTTACGCACCCAGCTTCGAGGACTGCGCGAAGTGCGGAATGCCCGGACCGAACCGATTCTTCTCCGTCGCGGCGGGCGGTGCCATATGCGGCGACTGCCGGGTGCCCGGCAGCGTCGTACCCTCAGCAGAGGCCGTCGCCCTGCTGAGCGCGCTGCTCACCGGTGACTGGGAGACGGCCGACGCGTGCGAGGCGCGGCATGTCAGGGAGGGGAGCGGGCTGGTGTCCGCCTATCTGCACTGGCATCTGGAGCGCGGACTGCGCTCGCTGCGTTACGTAGAGAAGTAACCGACACCGGCACAGCAGGCACAGGGAGACGAGACAGCTCATGGCAGTACGCGGGATCCTCGGTGGCCGTAACAGGCGCGTATACAAGACCCCCGAGCCGCACCCCTCCGGGGCCACACCCCCGAAGATCCCCGGAGAGCTGGTGCCCAAGCACGTCGCCGTCGTGATGGACGGCAACGGCCGCTGGGCCAAGGAACGGGGCCTCCCGCGCACCGAGGGCCACAAGGTCGGCGAGGGCGTCGTCATGGACGTTCTCAAGGGCTGCATCGAGATGGGCGTCAAGAACCTCTCGCTGTACGCCTTCTCCACCGAGAACTGGAAGCGTTCGCCGGAAGAAGTGAAGTTCCTGATGAACTTCAACCGAGACGTCATCCGCCGCCGTCGCGACGAGATGGACGAACTGGGCATCCGTATCCGCTGGGTGGGCCGGATGCCGAAGCTGTGGAAGTCCGTCGTCCAGGAGCTCCAGGTCGCCCAGGAGCAGACGAAGGACAACGACAAGATGACGCTGTACTTCTGCGTCAACTACGGCGGCCGGGCCGAGATCGCCGATGCCGCGCAGCGCATCGCCGAGGACGTCGCGGCCGGAAAGCTGGACCCGGCCAAGGTCAACGAGAAGACCTTCGCCAAGTACATCTACTACCCGGACATGCCGGACGTGGACCTCTTCGTGCGCCCCAGCGGTGAACAGCGCACCTCCAACTACCTGATCTGGCAGAGCGCGTACGCCGAGATGGTCTTCCAGGACGTGCTGTGGCCGGACTTCGACCGACGCGACCTGTGGCGGGCCTGCCTGGAGTACGCCCAGCGCGACCGGCGCTTCGGCGGCGCGGTGGAAGCGTCGGAAAAGACGGAACCGACGGCCTGACCCTGCGGGTACGACCACGGCTCCGGCCGGTGCTGCAGGATTGCTCGGCGGCGCTCAACGAGCGCAACCGGACGAGTGCGGCGGGCCGGCGGCAGCAGGTCCTGGGCGCGTGCGCGGGGGCCCGTCCGCCGTGCTCACCCTGGTGGCGGACGGCGACGTCCGCCACCCCTGCTGGTGGCGTCGCTGTCCTGCGGCCCGGCGCTGCTCGCCGGAAAGCTCATCCGGTGAATGAGGAAAGGGGTCCGGGGGCCGAGCCCCTGGAAGCGGTCACCCCGCCGTCGGGCACTCCGCGCACTCCGCACACGTACCGAAGACCTCCACCGTGTGCGCCACGTTCACGAACCCGTGCTGCGAGGCAATCGTCGCCGCCCACTGCTCCACCGCCGGCCCCTCGACCTCGACGGCCTTGCCGCAGACCCGGCACACCAGATGGTGGTGGTGCTCCCCGGTCGAGCACCGCCGGTACACGGACTCGCCGTCGGTGGTGCGCAGAACGTCCACCTCGCCCGCGTCGGCGAGGGACTGCAGGGTGCGGTAGACCGTGGTCAGCCCGACCGAGTCACCGCGGTGCTTGAGTACGTCGTGCAGCTCCTGGGCGCTGCGGAACTCGTCCACCTCGTCGAGCGCCGCCGCCACCGCGGCGCGCTGCCGGGTCGACCGGCCGCGTACCGGGGATGCGTTCGTCCCACTGATCGGCGCCGTCGCCACAGGTGCCTCCTCGTGTCGCCCGTACATGTGTCGGGCCATTGTGCCAGTCCGCCCGCGTGCCGGGGTCAAACCCGGACGTCGTCCGAGGCCGGTCGGGAAGCCGGTACGTCCGGAGCCTTCCCTTCCAGGGTGCACTGCGCCGTGGCCGTTTCGCTGCGGCGGGCGCGCCGTGCGGCCAGCGGTGCGGCGAGCAGGGTCAGGGCGACGAAGACGCCGATGGCCAGCAGCACGATCGTCGCGCCGGGCGGCACGTCCTGGTAGTACGAGGTCACGGTGCCGGCCAGGGTCACCGCCGTGCCGATGACGACGGACAGCACGAACGTCACCTTGAAGGACTTCGAGATCTGCTGCGCGGCCGCGACCGGCACCACCATCAGCGCGCTGACCAGCAGCAGACCGACGACGCGCATCGCGATGGTGACGGTCACCGCCGCCGTGACCGCGATCAGCAGATTCAGTGCGCGCACCGGCAGCCCGGTGACCCGGGCGAACTCCTCGTCCTGACTGACCGCGAACAGCTGGCGACGCAGCCCCAGCGTCACCAGCAGCACGAAGGCGGCCAGCAGACAGATCGCGGTGATGTCCTCGGACGAGACCGTGGACAGCGAGCCGAAGAGGTACGAGGTGAGGTTGGCGTTGGAGCCGGTGTCGGAGAGGTTGATCAGCAGCACACCGCCCGCCATGCCTCCGTAGAACAGCATGGCCAGCGCGATGTCGCCGCGGGTACGCCCGTACCAGCGGACCAGCTCCATGACGACCGAGCCGACGACGGCGACGGCCGTGGCCATCCAGACCGGGCTGGTGGAGAGCAGGAAGCCGAGGCCGACACCGGTCATCGCGATATGGCCGATTCCGTCGCCCATCAGGGCCTGGCGGCGCTGGACGAGGTAGATGCCGACGGCGGGGGCGATGACGCCGACGAGTACGGCGGCGAGCAGGGCCCGCTGCATGAAGGGGGGCTGGAGGAATTCCGTCATCAGGTCAGCAGTCCCGTCCGGGCGGGCTCGGAAGCCGCGTGGGGGTGTACGTGGTCGTGGCCGGGCAGCGCGTGCTGGCCCAGGGCCTTCGGGGGCGGGCCGTCATGCATCACACAGCCGTCGCGCAGCACGATCGCGCGGTCGATGAGAGGCTCCAGCGGGCCCAGTTCGTGCAGCACGAGCAGCACGGTGGTGCCCGTGGCGACCTGCTCGCGCAGAGTCTCGGCGAGGATCTCCTGGCTGGCCAGGTCGACGCCCGCCATCGGCTCGTCCATGATCAGCAGCTCGGGTTCGGCGGCGAGCGCGCGGGCGATGAGCACGCGCTGGTGCTGCCCGCCGGAGAGCGCGCTCACCGAATCCTTCGCCCGGTCGCCGAGGCCGACGAGCTCGATGGCCCGGTCGACGGCGTCCCGATCCGCCTTGCGCAGCAGCCCCAGCTTCGTACGGGACAGCCGCCCGGCGGAGACGACCTCGCGGATCGTGGCGGGAACGCCGCTCGCCGCTGTCGTGCGCTGCGGTACGTAGCCGATCCGCGCCCAGTTGCGGAAGCGGCGCAGGGGGGTGCCGAAGAGCTCGACCGAGCCGCTGGTGAGCGGGACCTGGCCGATGACGGACCGGACGGCGGTCGACTTGCCGGAGCCGTTGGCGCCGAGCAGGGCGGCGACCTCACCGCGGCGCACGGTGAGGTCGATGCCGCGCAGTACAGGGCGCGCGCCGAGCGTGGCCGTGGCTCCGCGCAGGGTGATCACGGGGTCGGGCTTGGTGCTCCGGGGCTCGGACATGAGCGTCTCCGATACTGCTGTGGCGGGTGTTGCGTGGGTCACTTCGCGCCGAGCGCCTTCTGCAGCGCGGCGAGATTGGACTGCATGACCTCGATGTAGTTATCGCCCTTGGACTTGGCGGTGATTCCCTCGAGGGGGTCGAGGACGTCGGTCTTCAGGCCGGTGTCCCTGGCGACGGTCTTCGCGGTCTTGTCGCTGGCGAGCGTCTCGAAGAAGACGGTGGTGGCCTTGCTCTTCTCCGCGATGGTGTGGATGTCCTTGATCCGGGCGGGGCTCGGCTCGGCCTCGGGGTCGATGCCGGCGATGCCCTCCTGGACGAGCCCGTAGCGCTCGGCGAGGTACCCGAAGGCGGAGTGGGTGGTGATGAACGTCTTGGTGGTGGTGGTCCGCAGGCCCGCCTTGTACGACGTGTTCAGCGCGTCGAGCTTCTTGACCAGGGCGTCCGTGTTGGTGCGGTAGGCCGCGGCGTGGTTCGGGTCGGCCTTCTCCAGGGACTTTCCGACCCCCTTGGCGACCTCGGCGTACTTCACCGGGTCCAGCCAGATGTGCGGGTCGGCCCCGGCCCCCTCGCCCTCGTGCGCATGGCCGTGCTCGTCGCCGCCGGTCTCCGTGCCGTGGTCCTCCAGCGTGGTGAGCTTCGCCGCGTCCACGGAGTTCCTGATCCCGGACTGCGCGATCGCGTCGTCGATGGCGGGCTGGATCCCCTTGAGATACAGGATGTAATCGGCGTCGCCGAGCCCGCCGATCTGCCGCGGGCTGAGCTCCAGGTCGTGCGGCTCGACGCCCGGCTTGGTCAGCGTGGTGACCGAGACATGGTTCCC
This sequence comes from Streptomyces sp. NBC_01717, assembly GCF_036248255.1. NCBI lineage: Bacteria > Bacillati > Actinomycetota > Actinomycetes > Kitasatosporales > Streptomycetaceae > Streptomyces > Streptomyces sp. NBC_01717. The sequence continues at coordinate 6,270,593 of NZ_CP109178.1, forward strand.
GCCGATCTCCTCGGCCAGGAACTGCATGGGATAGAACGAGGCCACCACATCCAGCTTGTCCCCGTTCTTGCTCTCGGCGGCGTCGGAGGTGGAGCAGGCGGAGAGCGTGGTGAGACCGAGGGCCACGGCCCCGGCGACAGCGGCGGTGGGTATGAGTCGGCGTACGTTCATGACACTCATTTTCAACAAAAGTGGAAACGATTGTCAACAAGCTCGGTGAGAGGCCCTGCTCACCATCTGTCCGCGCACCGATTTGATCCAGGGGGCGTGCCCGCCGGTAATCTGAAGCATTCGCCGTTCGTCGTCGTCGTAATGAAGAGAGCACCGTGGCCGCCGACAAGATCGACTCCATCGTCAGCCTGAGCAAGCGCCGTGGCTTCGTTTACCCCTGCAGTGAGATCTACGGCGGCCAGAAGGCCGCCTGGGACTACGGGCCGCTGGGCGTTGAGCTCAAGGAGAACCTCAAGCGCCAGTGGTGGCGCTACATGGTCACTTCGCGCGAGGACGTGGTCGGTCTCGACTCGTCGGTCATCCTCGCCCCCGAGGTGTGGGTCGCCTCCGGCCACGTCGCCACGTTCACCGACCCGCTGACCGAGTGCACCTCCTGCCACAAGCGCTTCCGCGCGGACCACCTGGAGGAGGCGTACGAGGAGAAGCACGGCAAGCCGCCCGTCAACGGCCTCGCCGACCTCAACTGCCCGAACTGTGGCAACAAGGGCACCTTCACCGAGCCCAAGCAGTTCTCGGGTCTGCTCTCCACGCACCTCGGCCCGACCCAGGACTCCGGCTCGGTCGCCTACCTGCGCCCCGAGACCGCGCAGGGCATCTTCACCAACTTCGGTCAGGTGCAGCAGACCTCGCGCAAGAAGCCGCCGTTCGGCATCGCGCAGATGGGCAAGTCCTTCCGGAACGAGATCACTCCGGGCAACTTCATCTTCCGCACCCGCGAGTTCGAGCAGATGGAGATGGAGTTCTTCGTCAAGCCGGGCGAGGACGAGCAGTGGCACGAGTACTGGATGGAGCAGCGCTGGAACTGGTACACGGACCTGGGCCTGCGCGAGGAGAACATGCGGTGGTTCGAGCACCCGAAGGAGAAGCTCTCCCACTACTCCAAGCGCACCGCTGACATCGAGTACCGCTTCCGCTTCGGCGGCAGCGAGTGGGGCGAGCTGGAGGGCGTCGCCAACCGCACGGACTACGACCTCAAGGCCCACTCCGCCGCTTCCGGCACGGACCTGTCGTTCTTCGACCAGGAGGCCGGCGAGCGCTGGACTCCGTACGTCATCGAGCCGGCGGCCGGTGTCGGCCGTTCGATGCTCGCCTTCCTCCTCGACGCCTACATCGAGGACGAGGCGCCCAACGCCAAGGGCGTCATGGAGAAGCGCACCGTGATGCGCCTCGACCCGCGCCTCGCGCCGGTCAAGGTCGCGGTGCTGCCGCTGTCCCGCAACCCGCAGCTGTCGCCGAAGGCCAAGGGCCTCGCCACCGACCTGCGGAAGAACTGGAACATCGAGTTCGACGACGCGGGCGCCATCGGCCGCCGCTACCGTCGTCAGGACGAGATCGGTACGCCGTTCTGCGTCACCGTCGACTTCGACACCCTCGACGACAACGCGGTGACGGTGCGCGAGCGCGACACCATGAAGCAGGAGCGTGTCTCGCTGGACCAGATCCAGGCCTACCTCGGCGCCCGACTGCTGGGCTGCTGACCCATGGCGAAGCCCCCGGTTCCTTGTACGGAACCGGGGGCTTCGTTGCACACTGGGCACACGCGACAACGCGTCAACAGGAGGCTCGGATGCCGTCCATGACCACCAGCAAGGTCAGCAGATGGGATCAGCATGGCCGTGAACACGTCGTCCATGTACGGAAGTCGGGGATCCAGCGGCAGCTGAGCTGCGACACCTGCGACTGGCGCAGGGGCGTGCAGTTCCTGCCCTGGCTCAAGGCCGAGGAACACCTCGCCGAGGCCCACCAGGCCACGGTCGACCCGACGGCCTGAGCCCGACGGCTGTCCGGCGGCCTGCCCCGTGGCCGGCTCCGTGCGCAGCGCTGCTACGCGCGCAGGCCGCGAAGCAGCAGGTCCGAGACGGCGGTGAACTCGGCCCCGATCGCGGGGTTCTGCCACTCGGCCGCGTACGCCGGGTCGTGGAAGCGCGCCGTCGCGTCGAAGACCGCCTGCGCGGCTACCGCCGGATCGTCGACCGCGAACTGCCCGCCGCGCACGCCCTCCTCGACGATCTCCCGCAGCTGGCCGACCAGTTCGCGGATGTGCGCCTCGACGACCGTGCTCTCGCCGATCAGCACGATGTAGGTGGCGAACAGCTCGGGGTCGTCACCGGCCTTGTGGCGCTTGGCCTCGAACAGCGCCGTCAGCCAGTGCTGCAGTTTCACCGGGGCGGGCTCCGCCGACGTGTTGATGATCTCCGTGAGGGCCACCTCGGTCCGGGTCAGCCAGCGAGCGGTCACCGCCTCGCGCAGCTCCGACTTCGTACGGAAATGGCGGTAGACGCTGCCGTGGCTGACGCCGAGCGCGCGCGCCACGTCGACCACCGTCGCCTTGGCGGGGCCGTAGCGGCGCAGCACGTCCTCGGTGGCCTCGAGAATGCGCTCGGGGGTCAGTGGGTCGGCTGACGGCATGGTGTCTGTGCTGCCTTTCGGACGGCGGCCGGTCGGGGAGCTGCCCGACGGGGGCCGCACCCCGACGACCGTACCCGGAGCTCAGCGCTCGCTGTCGAGGTGGGCCATCTGGTTGTCCGGGTAGCGCGCACCGGCGGCCGCACCCGCCGGGACAGCCTCCTCGATCGCGGCGAGGTCGGCGGCGTCCAGCGTGACATCCAGGGCACCGAGAGCCTCGGTGAGCCGGTCGCGGCGGCGGGCGCCGACGAGCGGCACGATGTCCGTACCCCGGCCGAGCACCCAGGCGATGGCGATCTGGGCGACCGAGACCCCCTTCTGCTCGGCGATCTTGCGCAGGGCATCGACCAGGTCGAGGTTGTGCTGGAGGTTCCCGCCCTGGAAGCGGGGGCTCATGGCGCGGAAGTCGCCGGGGGCCAGCTCGCGGTCACGGCTGAAGTGCCCGCTGATCAGGCCGCGCGACAGCACCCCGTATGCCGTGACGCCGATGCCCAGCTCGCGGCAGACCGGCAGGATCGCGTCCTCGACGGACCGGGAGATCAGCGAGTACTCGATCTGCAGATCGGAGATGGGGGCCACCGACGCCGCGCGGCGGATCGTGTCCGCGCCGACCTCGGACAGGCCGATGTGGCGCACATGGCCGGCCTCGACCAGCTCGGCGATGGCACCGATGGTCTCCTCGACCGGCACATCGGGATCGACACGGGCGATCCGGTAGATGTCGATGTGGTCGGTGCCGAGTCGCTGGAGCGAATACGCGGCGAAGTTCTTCACGGCGGCAGGGCGGCCGTCGTACCCCGTGAAGGCGCCTTCGACCGTACGCAGCGCGCCGAACTTCACGCTGGTCAGCGCCTGTTCGCGAGCGGTGCCGGAAGCGGTGCGCAGCGCCTCGTTGATCAGCAGTTCGTTGTGACCCATGCCGTAGAAGTCGCCGGTGTCCAGCAGGGTGATGCCCGCGTCGAGCGCGGCGTGGATGGTGGCGATCGACTCGGTGCGGTCGCTCTCGCCGTACAGCGCGGACATGCCCATGCAGCCGAGGCCCAGTGCGGAGACCTGTGGGCCGGTGGAGCCGAGCGTGCGGGTGGTGGTCATGAGGGACTCCCATGGGAAAGAGAGGGCGGGTCGTACGCAACTGTGACACGAGGGCTGACAGATTTCAATATCTGTCAGCCCATTGTTGTGATGCTTCACCCGGACGGGCCGAAAACCGGGTGCTGGGCCCGGCGCGGCCGGGGTACCGTTCCCGTATGTATTCGTTCTTCCAGATCTACGAGTGAGAGCGCGGCGGGCCCGGAATCTCTCCGCCCGCCGCCCATCGGATCGATCCCAGGTCGCTCACGACCTCACGACTCACCACGAATGGGAGAACCCCGTGGCCAAGAGCCGCAACAACCTCCTCGGCGTCGGCGGACAGCGCAAGAAGCTGTCCCGCGCCGAGCAGCAGGGCGCGGGCACCGCGCGCAACGCCGACCGCAAGACGGCTGCCGACCAGAAGCAGGAGCTGCTGCGCAAGATGCGGGAGCGTGCGCAGTCCGCCGAGTCCGCACAGTCGGACGACTCCCCGGAGCAGGAGCAGCAAGCCCAGAGCTGACGCCTTCTCATCACCCGTACGAGCGTGGGCCCGGATCACATCGAGTGATCCGGGCCCACGCTCGTTCCTGAACCGTCCCCGCACTCACGCCACCGCGCGCGGCAGCCGCAGGCTCAGCAGCGTCGTCAGCGCCACCGCCGCCAGCTGCACGAGCAGCGCCACGATCAGTGCGTCCCGCATGCCCGAACCGGGGACCAGGGCGAGGAACAGCGTCCCGAGGGTGGCCACCCCCAGGGCCAGCGCGGCCTGCTGTGTCGTCGTCATCACTCCGCCGCCCACCCCGGCCCGCTCGGCCGGCACGTCGGAGAGCACGATGCGGAACAGGACCGGCAGTTGCAGCCCCTGGCCGAGGCCGGCGATCGCGACGCCCGGCAGCAGGGCCGGGAGCCCCAGGTCGGGCCAGCCGAGCCACACGGTGAGCGCGAGCACCGTGACGCCCGCGCCCTGGATCAGCCCGCCCGCCGTCACGACTCGGCTGCCGAACCGCCGGACCAGCCGCGGACCTGCCAGCGAGGCCGCGAAGAAGGCCACCGCCATCGGCGCCAATGCCAGCCCGGCGGCCGCCGGACCCATCTTCAGGCCCTGCTGCAGCGCCACCGCGATGACGAACATGAAGCCGCCGAAGCCGAGCGAGAACGGCAGCACCAGCGCCAGACCGCGCCGCAGCGAGTCCAGCCGCAGCAGGCTAGGCGGGATCAGCGGGATCTGTCCGCGCCGGTCGGCGCGCTGTTCGACCCGGTAGAAGGCGGCCGCGGCGATCGGGAACAGCGCGAGGGAGATCCAGGTCCACACCGGCCAGCCCGCGGCCCGTCCCTCCGTCAGCGGCGCCAGCAGCGTCACCAGCGAAACGGCCAGCAGCAGCGTCCCCGGTACGTCGATGGGCGCGGGCCGGTCCGAGCGGGTCTCCGGCACCGCACGCGCGGCCAGGACCAGCCCCACCGCCGCCACCGGCACGTTCACCAGGAAGACCGACCGCCAGCCCGCGCTCTCGCCGAACACCGACGACAGCGGAGCGGCGGCGACCAGTACGCCGCCGAGGATCTGGCCGGCGACCATCGACAACCCGGCCGTCGCCCCGTAGAGGCTCATCGCACGCGCCCGCCGGTGTCCGGAGGTGGCGGCCTGGATGGTGGCGAGCACCTGAGGCAGCATCAGCGCCGCCGAGGCGCCCTGCGCCACCCGTGCCCCGACGAGCGTCCAGGCATCCGGGGCGAGCCCGCAGGCCAGTGAGGTGAGCGCGAAGGCCGCCATGCCGGTGAGGAAGAGCCGGCGCCGCCCGGCCATGTCGCCGAGCCGGCCGCCGAGGACGAGCAGGACGGCGTACGCGAGTCCGTAGCCCGCCACGACCAGTTCGAGCAGTGCGGGGCCCGCGGCCAGATCCTTGTCGATCGTCGGCAGGGCGACATTGACGATGAAGAAGTCGATGAGCGGCAGGGCCGCACCGATCAGCACGGTGAACAGTCCGAGCGTGCCGAGTACCGGGATGGGATGGTCGTGCCGCACCACACCGGTGGTGAGGGCGGCTGTCTGCGTCCGTACGGTGGATTCACTCACGGTATGACGATCGCCGGAATCGCAGCCTGGTACCAGAGTGTCTTTATCCTGGTACAAGCGGCACCTGGCACAGGGCCGGGTCATTCGGCACGCTGGGAGCATGACGACGATGGTGACCGATGTGCAGCAGATGCCCCACGGTCCCGGGCCGGCCCGTTCGGCCGAGCCGCCGGAGACCGAGGTCCGGCGGCATGAACTCGCGGGCTTCCTGCGCAGTCGGCGCGAGCGCATCACCCCCGAGCAGGTGGGTCTGCCGCGCGGCCGCCGCAGGCGTACCCCCGGGCTGCGCCGCGAGGAGGTCGCCCAGCTCTCCGCCGTCGGCGTCACCTGGTACACCTGGCTCGAACAGGCACGGGACATCCAGGTCTCGCCGCAGGTCCTGGACGCCCTCGCCCGCGCCCTGCTGCTCGACCGGAGCGAGCGCACGCATCTCTTCTCCCTGGCGGGCGCCGTCGACCCCGCTCCGGGTACGGAGTGCCCGAGCATCACCCCGGCGCTGCGCGAGATGCTGTGGCAGCTGGACCCGATCCCGGCCTGTGTGCAGAACAGCCGGTACGACATCCTCGCCTACAACAGGACCTACGGGCGGCTGCTCTGCGACCTGGACGCCGTCGCCCCCGAGAACCGCAACTGCATGCTGCTGTCGTACACCGACGAGAACTGGCGCGCGTCCGTCGTCGACCTCCCCGAGACGAACCGGGTGATGGCCGCCAAGTTCCGCGCCTCGATGGCCGAGCATCTCGCCGAGCCCGCCTGGAAGGCCCTGCTCAAGCGGCTGGAGACGGCCTCACCGGAATTCCGGGAGATCTGGGCGCGCCACGAGGTGGTCGGCCCCGGCGGCCGGACCAAGCTCTTCCGCAACGCCCGGGTCGGACTGGTGCGCCTGGACCACACCGACCTCTGGCTCGGCCCGTCGACGGGTCCGCGCATGGTGACGTACGTCCCCGCCGACGAGGAGTCCCGGGAGCGGCTCGAGCGCCTTCACGCCTTGGCGCTCGCCGAAGCCTGACCTCCGTACCCGGCCCCCGCCCCGGCTGGGGCCTCCAGCCGTGCGGCGGTGCGCCGCGCCGTCTCGCGGGCCCACCGCCCACTGGTCAGCGCCCCCACCACCAGAACGGCCAGACCGCAGCCGGTGATGATCCACCAGGCGGGCTTGCTCGCGTCCACGAAGGCGGTGGCATACCCGGCGCCGTGCGGGGAACCGCTGCCCGCCACCCCCGCCGCCAGCACCGCGCCGATCACGGCGACGCCCAGCGTCCCGCCGATCTGCCGGCTGGTCGAGGCGACCGCCGCCGCCACGCCCGCCTGAGAGCGCGGCATCCCGGAGACGGCGGTGTTGGTGATCGGCGCGTTCACCATGCCGAAGCCGAGACCGAACAGCACATAGCCGGTGAACAGCAGCACGTTCTGCGTCTCCGCGTCGAACGCCGCGAACATCAGCCCGCACGCGGTCATGGCCGCACCCGCCACCAGCAGCGAGAGCCGCGGCCCCCGGCTGCCGACGAGCCGTCCCGACAGCGGGGCGCAGACAAAGGTGAGAGCGGCCATCGGCAGCATGTACAGACCGGCGTGCAGGGCGCTCAGACCGCGCACGTTCTGCAGATACAGCGTGTTGAGGAAGAGGAAGCCGCTCAGGGCGGCGAAGGCGCAGACCGCGATGGCGGTGGCGCCGCTGAACGGGGCGCTGCGGAAGAACCGGAGGTCGATGAGGGGCTCGGCGCGCCGGGGCTCGTACAGCAGGAGCCCGATCAGGGCGCACGCGGCGAGCGCCACGAAGCCCAGGATCCGCGGGGAGGCCCAGCCGGCCGAGGGCGCCTCGATGATCGCGTACGTCAGTGAACCGAGCAGCGCGATCACCAGCAGCTGCCCGACGGGGTCGGGGCGGCGTGGCTTCGGGGCGCGGGACTCGGGGACGTACCGCCAGGTGAGCAGCAGCGCGGCCAGACCGACCGGCAGATTGATCCAGAAGATCGACCGCCAGCCGACCGTGTCCACCAGCAGGCCGCCGACCACCGGTCCCGCCGCCATGGAGATGCCGACGACACCGCCCCACACACCGATGGCCCGGGCGCGCTCGCGCGGGTCGGTGAAGGTGTTGGTGATGATCGACATCGCGACGGGGTTGAGCATCGAGCCGCCGACCGCCTGCACCATCCGGAAGGCGACCAGCGACTCCAGGTTCGGCGCGACGGAGCAGAGCACCGAGCCGAGGGTGAAGAGGACGAGCCCGATCTTGAAGACCTTCGCCCGTCCGATCCGGTCGGCGGTGGAGCCCGCCAGCATCAGCAGTGAGGCGAGGACGAGGGTGTAGGCATCGATCGTCCACTGCATGCCGGCGACGGTCGCGTGCAGCTCCCGCTGCATGGAGGGCAGAGCGACATTGAGGACGGTGTTGTCGAGACTGACGATCAGCAGACTCATGCAGCAGATCGCCAGAACCAACTGCCGTCGGCGGTGGGTGAGCTCAGGCATACATAGATAGTACGGTTAACTAACGACTGCTGCCGCAGGGAGACCCCGACCGGCGCCCCCGGTGCATCCGTCCGGCGTCATCGCGGGTACGGACTGCCCCGCCCGTCGTCCGTACCGCAGTGCCTGCCGAAGCTGCTTCCGCCGTACGCGACAATGGAGCAATGACCACGCTCGCCCCCTCGCCCCCGCTGCTCCGGATCGGCCCGCACACCGTGCAGCCACCGGTGGTGCTCGCACCCATGGCCGGCATCACCAACGCGCCGTTCCGCACCCTGTGCCGGGAGTTCTCCGGCGGCAAGGGGCTGTTCGTCAGCGAGATGATCACGACGCGGGCGCTGGTCGAGCGCAACGAGAAGACCATGCAGCTCATCCACTTCGACGCGAGCGAGACCCCGCGCTCGATCCAGCTGTATGGAGTGGACCCGGTCACGGTCGGCAAGGCCGTCCGCATGATCGTCGACGAGAACCTCGCCGACCACATCGACCTGAACTTCGGCTGCCCGGTCCCCAAGGTGACCCGCAAGGGCGGTGGCTCGGCGCTCCCGTTCAAGCGGCCCCTGCTGCGCGCGATCCTGAACCAGGCGGTCTCCAATGCGGGCGACCTGCCGGTCACCATCAAGATGCGCAAGGGCATCAACGACGACCACCTCACCTACCTAGACGCGGGCCGGATAGCGGTGGAGGAGGGCGTCACGGCCGTCGCGCTGCACGGCAGGACCGCCGCCCAGCACTACGGCGGCACCGCCGACTGGGACGCGATCGCCCGCCTCAAGGAGCACGTCCCGGAGATCCCCGTCCTCGGGAACGGCGACATCTGGTGCGCGGACGACGCCCGTCGGATGATGCGCGAGACCGGCTGCGACGGCGTGGTCGTGGGCCGCGGCTGTCTGGGGCGCCCGTGGCTCTTCGGCGACCTGGTGAGCGCCTTCGAGGGTACGCAGACGCGGCAGGCGCCGACGCTGCGGGAGGTCGCCACCGTCATGCTGCGGCACGCGACGCTGCTGGGGGAGTGGATCGGCGACGAGACCCGTGGCGTGATCGACTTCCGTAAGCACGTGGCCTGGTACCTCAAGGGCTTCTCGGTCGGCTCCGAGATGCGCAAGAAGCTCGCGGTCACCTCGTCGCTGGACGAGCTGGGCGCGCAGCTGCACGAGCTCGACCTGGACCAGGCGTGGCCGGACGGGGCCGACGGGCCGCGCGGGCGCACCTCGGGCAACAACCGCGTGGTGCTGCCGGACGGCTGGCTGAAGGACCCCTACGACTGCTCGGGCGTGAGCGCGGACGCGGAGCTCGACACGTCGGGCGGCTGAGGCGACGGCTCCGGTTCGGACGGGGCCCCGCGGGGGTGTCACTCCACCCCCGCGGGGCCCTTTCGCATCTCCGGTTTTCAGGCACCGGGTGCCCTCGCCTCGCCCCTGCTCATCTGAGCGCAGATCGAGTGCGGGTTGTAGGCGAACCGAGCGGTGCGGGGTGCCGTGTCAGGCGATCGAGGCGCCCTGATCCCAATTTGCTCGCCCTGCGCGGTCGCTCCGTGACCATATGTAGCTCTCGGGGTGTCCGGATGATGACATCTGAGCGCCCGGTGCGGCGTGATTCTCGCCACCCCTGAGGCACTCATTGCTCAGATGAGCGAGATTTTGGGTACTGCATTTCTCAAATGATGGCACTCGGTGCCACTTGACTTTACTTTGATCGATCGACGCATCCACTACACAGCGTGCCGAATATCCATCTTCTTCGGCGCCCTGAGTAATTATGAGTTCAAGAGTCGAATGACTGTGTCCGGGAGGCGGAACCGTACGCAACTTTCGATCTGCTGGCGGACGAGTGGTTAAGGCCGCATGACGCGCAAGTGGACGTACCCAGGCACCTTCGATCTGGGTATGTTCCTGGCCGTCAGGGCAGCCACCCGCGTCCTCGAGGAGTCGAGACCCGTGTCGGAAAACAAAGATCCCCACGTATCCACCCCGGAGCTCCAGGGTCAGAAGTTCGTTTATGACTTCACCGAGGGCAACAAGGATCTGAAGGACCTGCTCGGCGGGAAGGGCGCCAACCTCGCCGAGATGACCAACCTCGGGCTGCCCGTCCCTCCGGGCTTCACCATCACCACCGAGGCGTGCAAGGTCTACCTCGACAGCGGCGATGAGCCGAGGGCGCTGCGCGACGAGGTCAGTGCGCACCTCGACGCCCTCGAGACGCAGATGGGCAAGAAGCTCGGCCAGGCCGACGACCCGCTGCTGGTCTCCGTCCGCTCCGGTGCGAAGTTCTCGATGCCCGGCATGATGGACACGGTTCTCAACATCGGCCTCTCCGACGCGTCCGTCGTCGGCCTCGCCGCCCAGGCAGGCGACGAGCGGTTCGCGTGGGACTCGTACCGCCGCCTCATCCAGATGTTCGGCAAGACCGTCCTCGGCGTCGACGGCGACCTCTTCGAGGAGGCGCTGGAGGCCGCGAAGGAGGCCAAGGGCGTCACCGTCGACGTGGATCTCGACGCGGCCGACCTGAAGAAGCTGGTCAAGCAGTTCAAGAAGATCGTCACGCGGGACGCCGGGCGCGACTTCCCGCAGGACCCGCGCGAGCAGATGGACCTGGCCATAAAGGCCGTCTTCGACTCGTGGAACACCGACCGGGCCAAGCTCTACCGCCGCCAGGAGCGCATCCCCGGCGACCTCGGCACGGCCGTCAACGTCTGCTCCATGGTCTTCGGCAACCTCGGCCCGGACTCCGGTACGGGGGTCGCGTTCACCCGCGACCCGGCCAGCGGCCACGCCGGCGTGTACGGCGACTACCTGCAGAACGCGCAGGGCGAGGACGTCGTCGCCGGTATCCGCAACACCGTCCCGCTCGCCGAGCTCGAGTCGATCGACAAGAAGTCGTACGACCAGCTGATGCAGATCATGAAGACGCTCGAGACGCACTACAAGGACCTGTGCGACATCGAGTTCACCATCGAGCGCGGCCAGCTGTGGATGCTCCAGACCCGGGTCGGCAAGCGCACCGCGGGTGCCGCCTTCCGGATCGCCACGCAGCTGGTCGACCAGGGGCTCATCGACGAGGCCGAGGCGCTGCAGCGGGTGACCGGGGCGCAGCTGGCGCAGCTGATGTTCCCGCGCTTCGACGAGGACGCCAAGACGCAGCTGCTCGGCCGTGGCATCGCCGCGTCGCCGGGAGCCGCGGTCGGCAAGGCGGTCTTCGACTCGTACACCGCCGTCAAGTGGTCCCGCTCCGGCGAGAAGGTCATCCTGATCCGCCGGGAGACCAACCCCGACGACCTCGACGGCATGATCGCCGCCGAGGGCATCCTGACCTCCCGCGGCGGCAAGACCTCGCACGCCGCCGTCGTCGCCCGCGGCATGGGCAAGACGTGTGTCTGCGGCGCCGAGGAGATCGAGGTCGACACCAAGCGGCGTCGGCTGACCGTCGGCGGGACCGTCGTCGAGGAGGGCGACATCGTCTCCGTGGACGGCTCCACCGGCAAGGTGTACCTCGGTGAGGTCCCCGTCGTCCCGTCCCCGGTCGTCGAGTACTTCGAGGGCCGGATGCACGCGGGTGCCGACGACGCCGACGAACTGGTCGCCGCCGTGCACCGGATCATGGCGTACGCCGACCGGGTCCGCAGGCTGCGGGTGCGGGCGAACGCCGACAACGCCGAGGACGCGCTGCGGGCCCGCCGCTTCGGTGCCCAGGGCATCGGCCTGTGCCGCACCGAGCACATGTTCCTCGGCGAGCGCCGCGAGATGGTCGAGAAGCTGATCCTCGCGGACACGGACGAGGAGCGCGAGACCGCCCTGGCCGCGCTGCTGCCGCTGCAGAAGGCCGACTTCATCGAGCTGTTCGAGTCGATGGACGGACTGCCCGTCACCGTACGGCTGCTCGACCCGCCGCTGCACGAGTTCCTGCCGGACATCACCGAACTGTCGGTACGTGTCGCGCTCGCCGAGTCCCGCAAGGACGCCAACGAGAACGACCTGCGTCTTCTGCAGGCGGTGCACAAGCTGCACGAGCAGAACCCGATGCTCGGTCTGCGCGGCGTACGGCTCGGTCTGGTCATCCCCGGCCTGTTCGCGATGCAGGTCCGGGCGATCGCGGAGGCGGCCGCGCACCGCAAGAACGCCAAGGGCGACCCGCGCGCCGAGATCATGATTCCGCTGGTCGGCACGGTCCAGGAGCTGGAGATCGTCCGCGATGAGGCCGACCAGGTCATCGCCGAGGTCGAGGCGGCCACCGGCACCGCGCTGAAGCTGACCATCGGCACGATGATCGAGCTGCCGCGCGCCGCGCTGACCGCCGGTCAGATCGCCGAGGCCGCACAGTTCTTCTCCTTCGGTACGAACGACCTGACCCAGACGGTGTGGGGCTTCTCCCGGGACGACGTGGAGGCCTCGTTCTTCACCGCGTACCTGGAGAAGGGCATCTTCGGGGTGTCGCCGTTCGAGACGATCGACAGGGACGGTGTGGGCTCCCTGGTCCGCAGCGCGGTCGCGGCCGGCCGGGCAACCCGCCCGGACCTCAAGCTCGGCGTCTGCGGCGAGCACGGCGGCGACCCGGAGTCGGTGCACTTCTTCCACGAGGTGGGCCTCGACTACGTCTCCTGCTCGCCGTTCCGGATCCCGGTCGCGCGTCTGGAGGCGGGCAGGGCTGCCGCGGAGTCGAAGGGCAGCGACAGCCGCTGACCTGAACCCACCCCGGACTCCAGGGCTGTCGCCGGCTCACCCGGACCCTCACCGACTCGACGACAACCCCGGACGACCCGGAAGCGGCGGCACCCTGTGCGGGGGGTGCCGCCGCTTCGCCATGTCCGGCAGCCGCCACGGCGGGTGCCGGGTTCGGTAGGGCGGATGGTGTGCGGAAACGGTCGGTCGTGAGTGGCCGTGGGTGAATGGGTCACCCGGCCTCGCACAAAGAAAAAGGCGCGTAAGCGCTTTCGGTGTTCACCGTTCGCTCATCGGCCCATTGCATCGTTCAATACGCAAAGATATAGGCGCTGAACGGACCGGGGTGCGGCCCCTGGATCCCCATCCATGGGCCGCACCCGGCTTACCCCCGTCGGACACGGAGCCGCACCGTCCGCCGACCGCCGCCGAACGAGCAAAACCCCCCACGGCCTTCACTCGCTCTTCCGGTCGGCTCAGGTTTCGTGCCCGACGTCGTACAGCTTTTCCGGTGACGGTGGGGTTCGGCGAGACGTTTCACCTCTGGCCGAAACCCCGTGGTGACGTCCTGTGACGGTGCGCATACCCTTGGGCGGGGGAAATTGCGGATGCAACAGATGGGGGTTCGGTGCTGCGTATCCATGTGTCCGGGATGGACCTTTCCAAGGTGCGGATGGCCACACGGCCGGACGCATTGTGGGAAACCATTCTGAGTTTTCACCGGCTGAGGGACCGGCGCGCTTCCACGGTGTTCGGGAAATGGCGTACGGAAACCCGGCCCCGGTTGAACGGTGAGACACGCCTGCTGGCAGCCCTCGTGCCACCCCGCGGCTATTTCCCGGACTTTCTGACGCCCTCCCGGGACGGCAGTGAGCCGCACGGCTTCGATGCCGGAATGGAGGCGCTGCGCGACACCCCTGCCGAGCGGCTCCACGCCGAACTGGGCCTGCTGCGCGCCGACCGCCGTGAGCCCGGACGGCCGTTGTCGCTGGGCGGGCGACACGGCGGCGGGCACGGCTCCGGGCGCGGGGCGCGGTCCGGTGGCGTACGGCCCGCGGGCGGACGGCCGGGGGACGGCCGGCCGGTGCCGCCCGTCCGGCTGGACGCGCTCTCCGAAGGGCGGACCCAACCTCTCGGGCGGCTCATCACCACCCTGCGCGGCTACCACCGCGCCGCCGTCGAGCCGTACTGGCCGCACATCCAGGCCAGCATCGAGGCCGACCGGGCCGTCCGTGGCCGCGCCCTCCTCGACGGTGGCGCCGACGAACTCCTCGCCTCCCTCCCGTCCATGATCCGCTGGCGGGCCCCGGTGCTGGAGGCGGACTATCCCGTCGACCGCGAACTGCACCTGGACGGGCGGGGGTTACTGCTCCAGCCATCGTTCTTCTGCCGGTCCACCCCGGTCGTCTACCGCAACTCCAAGCTCACACCCGTCCTCGTGTACCCGGTCACCCACTCCGCCGCCCCGGTCTTCGCCGAGCCGGGCCCGGGCCCCTGGCTCGGCAGGCTCCTGGGCAACACCCGGTCGACGGTCCTCCAGGCCATCGGCACGGGCTGCACGACCAGCGAGCTCGCCCGCCGGGCCGGGGTGTCCCTCGCCTCGGCCAGTCAGCATGCGTGCGTGCTGCGCGAGGCGGGGCTCGTACGCACCCTGCGGCACGGCAGCTCGGTCCTGCACACGCTCACCCCGCTGGGCGGCTCGCTCCTCAGGGGAGGCGCACCGCTCGCGCTCTCATGACGGGTGGAGGCGGGCGGCTCGGCGGGTGGGGACACTCCGCCCAACGGGTGGGGCGGAGTGCTCCGGATGATTTCCTCGCCCGTCGCGATGAGTTCCGCGCCGACCCGCCGTCTACCCTTCGACCGCGCTCACATGGAGCGCCGCCGAGGAGGAGAGACGGACATGACCCAGATGATCTTCGTGAACCTGCCGGTCAAGGACCTGGAGAGGACCAAGGGCTTCTTCGGAAAGCTCGGCTTCTCGTTCAACCCGCAGTTCTCCGACGAGACCACCGCCTGCCTGGTCATCAGCGACACCATCTTCGCCATGCTCATCACCGAGCCGCGCTTCAAGGAGTTCACCAAGAAGGAGATCGCCGATGCCTCGAAGACCACCGAGGCGATCATCGCGCTCAGTGCCGAGAGCCGCGAGGAGGTCGACGAGCTGGCCGATACGGCGCTCGCCTCCGGGGGCTCGCCCGCCAACGAGCCCATGGACCACGGGTTCATGTACGGCCGGTCGTTCCAGGACCCCGACCACCACATCTGGGAGGTCGTGTGGATGGACCCGGCCGCAGTCCAGAGCCAGGACTGAGCCGTCCGGGGCCGAGCCGCGGCGCTCGCCCCGGGACCGCTCAGGACTTGAGGCCCGGCCAGGTCACTCCGGTGAGCTGCTCGGACGCCACCCACAGTCGTTCGCCCGCCACGTCGTTCAGCGTCCAGCGCGCCCGCCAGGACGGGGCGGGCGCACCCCGCCAGCCCAGCAGCTTCGGGCCGGTGAACGAGTCGGGACGCACGCCGGGCGCGGTGGCCGCGTACAGCGTCGGCAGCGCACCGGACGACGCGGGCTGGGCAACGATCCGGTTGCCCAGTTCGAAGACCCGTTCCGCCGCCTTGCGGTTCTCCATCCGTACGCCCGCGGTCTGCAGATTGGTCGCCGCGTAGCCGGGGTGTGCGGCGGCGGCCACGATGCCCGAGCCGGACGCCGCGAGCCGGCGCGCCAGCTCATGGACGAAGAGCAGGTTCGCGGTCTTCGAACGGCCGTATGCGATCCAACGGCGGTAGTTGCGCTCGCTGTTGAGATCGCCGATGTCGATGTTGGACGCGGCGTGCATCGCGCTGGACACGCTCACCACCCGGGCCCCGGGGGTGTCGAGCAGCTTGGGCAGGAGCAGGCCGGCCAGAGCGAAGTGCCCGAGGTGATTGACGCCGAACTGGGTCTCGAAGCCGTCGGCCGTCCTCCCGTACGGCAGGGCCATCACACCCGCGTTGTTGATCAGTAGGTCCAGCCGGTCGGACGGGTACGCCGCCGCGAACTCCCGTACGGAGGACAGGTCGGCCAGATCCAGGGCTGCGAACTCCACCCGTGCGCCCGGCACTGCAGCCAGGATGCGCGACTCGGCCTCCTTGCCGCGGCTCTCGTCCCGGCACGCCAGCAGCACCCGCGCGCCGCGGCGCGCCAGCTCCCGTGCGGTGACGAGTCCGATACCGCTGTTGGCTCCGGTGACCACGGCCGTGCGGCCGCTCTGGTCGGGGATGTCGCTCGCGTTCCAGCCCTGGGTCATGGATCAAGCGTACGGCCGGGATCTGTTGGCCGGAATCGGCTGGGGCGCGTTCCTGGCCCGGTCTTCGCGGAACCCGTCAGGCGGCGCGCACCGCGAAGACCGGGACGCGTACCTCGTCGTCGTCCAGGCAGGCGCCCGTCGCCAGGTCGAAGCGCTGCTTCAGCAGCGGCGAGGCGACGAACGGGCGCCCCTCGACGGACCCGACCAGGCCGCGCGAGAGAACGTACGCCCCGGTGAACGGATCGCGGTTGTCGATCGCGTACGCGCGCCCTGCGCGGTCGACGAAGAGCGCGACCTGCCGGCCGTCCGGAAGGAGTGCGGCGATGCCGCGCCCGGGAATCAGCCGCGACAGCTCACAGACCGTGAACCAGTCGGTCCCGTCGGTGAGTTGAAGCACCGGAGTCTGCTGTGCCGTCTCCATCGTCCGTGCGGTCATCGGGAAGAGGTCCCTTCGAGAGTGCGGACAGCGAGCACCGGACCGGCGAGGATCTCCAGGTCGGGCTTGACCTGGTCGCGTTCCGGGACGAACTGCACCGACGGGTCGGGTGCATCGGGTGCGTTGACGAAGGTGACGAACCGCCGCAGCCGCTCCGGGTCGTTGATGGTCTCGGCCCACTCGTCGCGGTAGCCGGCGACATGGTCGGCCATCATCCGCTCCAGCTCCGCGCAGAGCCCCAGTGAGTCGTGGACGACGACGTCCCGTACGTGGTCGAGGCCGCCCTGGATGCGGTCCAGCCAGGTCGAGGTGCGCTCCAGACGGTCGGCGGTCCGGATGTAGAACATCAGGAACCGGTCGATGAGGCGCACCAGTTCGGCGTCGGAGAGGTCCTGGGCGAGCAGGTCCGCGTGGCGCGGTTCGGCGCCGCCGTTGCCGCCCACGTACAGGTTCCAGCCGCCCGCGGTGGCGATGATCCCGAAGTCCTTGCCCCGAGCCTCCGCGCATTCCCGGGCGCAGCCGGACACCGCCGACTTCAGCTTGTGCGGCGAGCGCAGCCCGCGGTAGCGCAGCTCCAGGTCGATCGCCATCCGCACCGAGTCCTGCACGCCGTACCGGCACCAGGTCCGGCCCACGCAGGACTTGACCGTGCGCAGCGACTTTCCGTACGCGTGCCCGGACTCGAATCCGGCGTCCACCAGACGCGTCCAGATCAGCGGCAGCTGGTCGACACGGGCGCCGAACATGTCGATCCGCTGGCCCCCGGTGATCTTCGTGTAGAGGCCGAAGTCGCGGGCGACCTCCCCGATCACGATCAGCTTCTCCGGGGTGATCTCGCCTCCCGGGATCCGCGGCACGATCGAGTACGAGCCGTTGCGCTGGAGGTTGGCCAGGAAATGGTCGTTGGTGTCCTGCAGGGCCGCCTGCTCGCCGTCCAGCACATAGCCGCTCGCGCCGAGCGTCGGAGCCAGCGACGCGATGATCGAGCCGACCGTCGGCTTGCAGATCTCGCAGCCGTCCCCGCCGCGCGCGGCCTCACGGCCGTGCGAGTCGAGCAGTTCCGCGTACGAGGTGATACCGAGGGTGCGGACGATCTCGTACAACTCGCTGCGCATGTGCGAGAAGCAGCCGCACAGGCCCTTGTCCTGGCTCTGCGGCAGCAGCTGCCCGATCACCTTCACACAACTGCCGCAGCCGGTACCCGCCTTGGTGCACTTCTTCACCTCGGACAGTGTGGTGTGCTCGCAGATCGAGCCCTTGGTGACGTTGTGGCAGGAACAGATCACCGCGTCGTCCGGCAGCGCGGACGGGCCGAGTGTGACCGGACCGCCCGCACCGGCCGGCAGCACCAGCTGCTCCGGGGCGACCGGCAGGACCGTCCCGGTCATCGGCCGCAGCGTGCCGTACTGCTCGGCGTCCCCGACCAGCACCCCGCCGAGCAGGGTGCCGTCCCGGCCGATCACCAACTTCTTGTAGACGCCGGTGCGGGAGTCCGCGTACACCACGTCGAGGCAGCCCTCGGCCGTGCCGTGCGCGTCGCCGAACGACGCCACGTCCACCCCGAGCAGCTTCAGCTTCGTCGACAGATCGGCGCCGGTGAACGCCGCCGTCCCGCCCGTGATCACCTCGGCGGCCGTCTGCGCCATCTCGTAACCGGGCGCGACGAGTCCGTACACCCGGCCGTCCGCGGCCAGTGCGCACTCGCCGATCGCGAAGACCGCCGGGTCGGAGGTGCGGCACTCCTCGTCGACGATGATGCCGCCGCGCGGTCCGACCGCCAGACCGCAGTCGCGGGCCAGCTGGTCCCGGGGGCGGACCCCCGCCGAGAAGACCACCAGGTCGGTGGCGAGCGACGAACCGTCGGAGAGTGCCATGCCGGTCACCGCGCCGTCCTCGCCCGCGGTGACCTCCTGCGTACCGACACCCGCGTGCACGGTGAGGCCCATGGACTCGATGGTGCGCAGCAGCGCCGCGCCACCGCCCTCGTCGACCTGCACCGGCATCAGCCGGGGCGCGAACTCCACGACGTGCGTGTCGAGCCCGAGCCCCTTCAGAGCGCCCGCCGCCTCCAGCCCGAGCAGCCCGCCGCCGACCACCGCACCGGTGGTCGCCGTCCTCGCGTACTCCTCGATGGCGAGGAGGTCCTCGATGGTGCGGTAGACGAAGCAGCCCGCGGCGTCCTTGCCGGGGACCGGCGGCACGAAGGGGTACGAGCCGGTGGCCAGCACCAGCGTGTCGTACGTGAAGGTCTCCCCGGAGCGTGCCGTGACCGTACGGGTCTCGCGATCCACGCTCTCGGCAGGGTCACCGAGACGCAGCTCGAAGCCGTGCCGGTCCATGAAGTCGGGTTCGGCGAGCGACAGCTCGTCCGGGGTCCGCCCGGTGAAGTACGAGGTGAGCTGGACCCGGTCGTAGGCGGCGCGAGGCTCCTCGCAGAGCACGACGACCCGGGCGGTGCCTGAGGTCGCGGTCAGTCCGCGGTCGGCAAGCGCCTCCAGGAACCGCTGGCCGACCATGCCGTGTCCGACGACCACGATCGTGGGCACCGGGGCGGTGTGGTCGGTCGGGGGAGTGGACACCGGCATGTCAGTAGCCTCCGTCGTTGGTGAGCAGATGGAGCAGGGACGTTTCGGCGGGGAGCGGTTCGTCGTCCTCCCAGGTCCGGGCGAGGGTGCCGACCGCGGCGAGATCGCCGAGCAGCACACCGCCCGCCAGCCGGTCGCCGCGCACGACGACCGAGCGGTACGCGCCCCGCGTGGCGTCGGCGAGCCGGACGACGTCGTCGCCGGGCAGTGGCCGGGACTCCCCGAACGCGGCCAGATCGAAGGGGCCCGCGGGGCCGGCGGCCGGACCGTGCAGAGTGAGCCGGGTCAGGGCGCGGGTCCCCTCGTAGCGGGCGGGCCGCCCGGCCAGCACCTGGGCGAGCACATCGGCCTGCTCCTGCGCCGGGCCCGCCAGGCCGTACACGGTGCCGCGGTGCTCGGCACAGTCGCCGACCGCATGGATGTACGGATCGGAGGTACGCAGCTCGTCGTCGACGACGATGCCCCGGCGCACGTCCAGGCCGGCCGCCTGCGCGAGCCCGGTCCTGGGACGTACCCCGCAGGCCAGCACCGTGATCTCGGCCGCCAGCTCGTAGCCGTCGGCGAGCTCCACCGCCCGCACCGCGCCGTCGGCGCAGCGCAGCCCGCGCACCCGGCACTCGGTGTGCACCTCCACGCCGAGACTCTCCAGATGGCGCCGGAGCAGCCCGGCCGATTCGGCGTCCAGCTGCCGTTCCATGAGGTGCTCGCCCTGCTGGGCCAGCACCACCTGCGCACCGCCTGCGGCGAGCGCCCGGGCGGCGGACACACCGAGCAGTCCGCCGCCGATGACGACGGCGCGCACACCCCGGGTGTCGGCACGCACCGCTTCCCGCAGCGCAAAGCAGTCGTCGAGCGTACGGAACGCATGCACCCCGTCCGGCATCGTGGTGCCGAGTCCGCGGAGCGGCGGCAGCACCGGGTTCGACCCGGTGGCCAGCACCAGCCGCCCGTACCGCACGACGCTTCCGTCGTCGCAGTGCACCAGCCGGTCCGCCCGGTCGATCCGTACCACCCGCACCCCGCGCCGCACCTCGGCCGGGGGCAGGGCGATGACCTCGGCCGCGTACCGCCCCGCCAGCACCTCCGCCAGCAGCACCCGGTTGTACGGGGCGTGCGTCTCCTCGCCGATGACGGTGACGCCGGGCACCCGGGCGGCGAGCCGCGCGCCCGCCATCCCGGCGCCGATCACCACCACACGTGCCGCGTCCGCCGTCTCTGTCGTCATGGTGAGCAGCCTGTGCGGCGGGTGTTACCCGACCGGATCCTCGCTGTTTCCCGGGAGGAACCTTGCGCTCAGCGTCTCCGGAAGCCGTCTGTGAGGGTGCTGCGGTGCGGGAACCTCAGAGTTGGCTCAACTTTCCGCGGATCCGGACGGGAAAGTTGGACGGGACACGTATCTCGTCCTTACAGTCGCGACCATGCCCGACATCACCCTGACCACCCTTGTCGTCCTCTGCCTCGCCGCTGCCGCCGCGGGCTGGATCGATGCGGTGGTCGGCGGCGGCGGACTGCTCCTGCTGCCCGCGCTGCTGCTGGGCCTGCCGCACGTCCCGGCCGCGCATGTACTCGGCACCAACAAGGCGGTCGCGATCGTCGGTACCTCGGGCGCCGCCGTGACCTACGCGCGCAAGGCGCCGGTGAAGGTCGGGACGGCCGTCCGGATCGGGCTCATGGCGCTGGCCGGATCGATGACCGGCGCCTTCTTCGCTGCCGGGATCAGCAGTGACGTGCTGCGTCCGGTCATCATGGTGGTGCTGCTGGCGGTCGCGGCGTTCGTGATGCTGCGGCCCCAGTTCGGCAAGGAGGCCGCCGGGGCCACGGACCGCAAGGTCACCCGGGCCCGTACCGTCACCGCGATCGTGCTGGTCGGCGGCGGTATCGGCTTCTACGACGGGCTGTTCGGGCCCGGTACCGGTACGTTCCTGGTGCTCGCGCTGACCGCCGTGCTCCACCTCGATCTGGTGACGGCGTCCGCCACCGCCAAGATCGTCAACGTCTGCACCAACGGTGGCGCCCTCGCGATGTTCGCCTACCAGGGCAATGTGATGTGGCAGCTGGCCGCGCTGATGGCGGTGTTCAACCTGGTGGGCGGGCTGCTGGGCGCACGGACGGCGCTCCGGAAAGGGAGTGAGTTCGTCCGGGGCGTACTGCTGGTCGTGGTGTTCTCACTGGTCGCGCGACTCGCCTTCGACCAGTGGTCGTGAGGGTGCGGGCGGGGGTCACCGCACGCCGGTGAGGTGCGCGTACGCCACCACATTGCCCTGGTAGCCGGTGGTCTTCGAGAAGCCGCCGCCGCAGGTGATCAGCCGCAGCGAGGCGTTCTGCGAGGGGCCGTACACCCTCTGGTCGGGGAAGTCCTTGTTCGCGTACACCTCGATGGCGTCGAGCGAGAAGACGGCGGTGTGCCCGTCCCGGCGGTCCACCTCGATGGTGCTGCCCTTCGCCAGGGATCCCAGGTTGTAGAAGACCGATCGCCCCTGCGCGTTGTCGACATGACCGGCGACGAGCGCGGTGCCCTTGGCGCCGGGCGGGGTGCCGTCCTTGTACCAGCTCACGACGTTACGGTTCTCGGCCGGCGGCACGGCGAGACTGCCGTCGGACCTGAGCCCGAGCCGGATCATCGGGGCGTCCACCCTGATGCTGGGGATGCGGAGGCGGACGGGTGTCGAAGGTCGCAGCGGTTCGGCGACCGGTGAGCCGGGCTGCACTTCGGGACCGGCCGCGAAGGCCTGGGCCGCGGTCGGCTGCGGCGGCATCAGCTGGGTTTCGGAGCCGTTCCGGATCAGCCAGATGCCGACGAGCACTGCGGCGGCGACCAGCCAGCCCTTGGCCTTCTGGGGCACAGTTGTCCTCCGGGGTGGAGAAGGTGGGAATGGGTCCCGTCCCGGTGGCGCGAGGCCACCGGGACGGAATCCTGGCGGTGACGGGGGCGTGGATACGCCCCCGTCAGCTGCCGGCCTGCGTGCCGCTCGCCCGACGACGCAGGAGCCAGGCTCCGCCGACGGCGGATGCGGCGAGAACGCCGACGCCCGCCGCGATCTGGGTGGTGTCCGGGCGGACGGAGCCGCCTACACCAGTTTTGACGTGCCCGGAAGGACCGCTGGGCGAGTCGTAGCTGTCGCCGCCACCGTCCCCGTTCCCCGTGTCGCGTCCGCCGTTTCCGTTTCCGTTCCCGGTGTCGCGTCCGCCGTTTCCGTTTCCGTTCCCGGTGTCGCGTCCGCCGTTTCCGTTTCCGTTCCCGGTGTCGCGTCCGCCGTTCCCGTTTCCGTTCCCGTTTCCGTTCCCGGTGTCGCGTCCGCCGTTCCCGTTCCCGTTTCCGTTCCCGTTCCCGGTGTCGCGTCCGCCGTTCCCGTTCCCGTTCCCGGTGTCACGTCCGGTGTCGCCCCCGGTATCGGATTGCCCGCTGGAGGTGCCGAGCCCGAAGGGGTTCGCGTTCCCGAGGAGGTTCTCGCCCCTGGCGGCAAGGTCGTCCAGGGAAGGCACGCTGGACCCGCTGCCCGGGTCGTCACCGGAGGCGTCGTCCTGCCCGGTGTCCGTACTGTCGTCCTGTCCGGTGACCTTTTCCGCACCGGTCTTCTCCGGCACCCTGAACGTGTCGGCGAGCACGTCCTTCTCGGTGGCCGGTGCCAGTGTGAGTACCCCTGCCTTCAGGGAGTTCGCATGCCCGGTGGCCCTTGCGTCGCTCCCGGAGGGCATGGTTCCGACCGGGTCCCCCGAAGCCGCGGCGGCCGGAGATATCTCCGGTGAACCGAGCTCTCCTGCGTACGCTGACGGCGCGGCGGTGAAGAGGCCGATCGCAGCAACGGTGAGAGCTGCGGCGGCGGTGCCGGTCACGAGGCGGGCAGGACGGGGCATGGGGGGTTCCTCCGAGCGAAGGCGCTGGCTGGTGTCTCCTGACTCCGAGCTAACGGGCGGCCCGCCGTCCACGCCTGCTGACGTCGAGTCAGCTTTCACTCGATCGGCCCGGCCCTGCCTCCTTGCCGGGCGGTATATCTGCAGGTCAAATCCCTGTTTGAGGAGGGGGCGACCCGTCCCGCGACACGCCGTGCCGATTGGGTGACGACCTTCGGGACATGAGTGGTGTACGTCACATGCATGACCTCGTCGGCCCCGGGCACACGCACATCACCCCCCACGGGACGGCTTCTTCGGCCGCCCGGCCGCCGTCCCCATCGGACCCACTCCCCCCTGGGTCCGATGGGGACGGCCTCCTTTTCGGGGTGAAGCCGAGCGGCCCGGCGGCCGCAATTGCAGTCGGCCGGGTGGTCGAGCGCCCTGGAGCCGCCGCGTGGGCGACCTCAGACGGTGTCCCAGGGGGCGCCCTCGTACGCCAGCCCCACCTGCTTCATCAGTTCCTCGTCGACGGTGAACTCCGCGTCGTCGATCCGCCGGATCGGTGCGATGCCCTGCGAGTTGGTGAGGAACGCCGATCGGAAGGCGCCGATCCCGTCCAGCGTCACCGGTCGCCGTACGGACGCCAGTCCGGCCCCCGGAAGTTCCTGTTCCAGCAAGGCCATGGTGACGCCGCGCAGCGACGGTGCGGCGGGCCAGACGACCGAAGCGCCGTCCCAGAAGGCGATGTTGGTGATCGCGCCCTCGGTCACCGCTCCGTCCGGCGCGGTCAGCAGTGCCTCGTCGAAGCCGGCGCGTGCGGCGAGCCGACCGTAATACGTCTGGCCGAACTCGCCGGGGCGCTTGATGTGTGGCGCGGTGCGGACGTACGGAACGGACATCAGGCTGTGCGGTTCGGGGGACTTCTGCGCCGGTCCGCGCACCGTGACCATGACCGTCGCCTCCGTGTCGCCGGGCGGCAGGAAGGCGTACACCCGGGTCGAGGCGTCCCGTGCCCCCGCACCGTCGAGTGCGTGCCGGATCAGCTCGCGGATCCGTTCGCCGTCCAGGCGGTGGTCGAACAGTTCCTGGTTCGCGGCGTCCAGCCGGGCCAGGTGGAAGGCGAGGCCACGCACCCTTCCGTCCCTGACCTGCATGGCCGTGAAGTGGCCGTAGTTGGAGAAGGCGGGGATCAGGAGATCCGCCTCCGTTGCTGCGTGTCCGTTGAACTCGGCGTACAGGGGTGCGGCGGTCGTCATGTGTTCCACCGTATGCCGAAGGGGTGGACGATGCGGCTTGACCTCAACCTTGGTTGACGTACGAGTCTCGCTGCATGGACCTCATGACACCTGCCCCGGTCGCATCCGCCACCACCGCACCCCTGAAGGTCGCGGTCATCCTGGCCAGCAACCGCGAGGGCCGCTTCGCCCCCGTGATCGCCGACTGGTTCCTCTCCCGTACCGCGGACCGCCCGGACATCGAGACCGACCTCATCGACGTCGCCGACCTCGTTCTCCCGTACACCCTCTCCCGCCGCCCCGGCCCCGACGTGACCGCGCAACTGGCCGGGGTCTCGCCCCGGTTGGCTGCCGCCGACGCCTTCGTCGTCGTCACCCCCGAGTACAACCACTCGTTCCCTGCCCCGCTGAAGAACCTCATCGACTGGCATCACGCCGAATGGCAGGCCAAGCCCGTCGCCTTCGTCTCGTACGGGGGAGTGTCCGGCGGTCTGCGGGCTGTCGAGCACCTCCGTCAGGTCTTCGCCGAACTGCACGCCGTCTCCATCCGCGACACGGTGTCGTTCCACAACGCGGGCGTCCTGTTCGACGACGACCGCAGGCACAGGGATCCGGCGGCCGTGGACGCGGCGGCGAAGACACTGCTCGATCAGCTCGTCTGGTGGGGGCAGGCGCTGCGCGAAGCCAAGGCGGTGCGCCCATACGGTAATTGACGGTAGATCAAGCCGGTGCAGGTCCCGGAGCGGGCAGCCGCTCCGGGACCTGCGCCAGGTCAGCCGACCGACACTGCCGACCAGGCCGTGGCCACCGCGTTCTGCTCCGCGCTGCCGGCTCCGTACAGGTCCTTCGCCGCGTTGAGCGTCGCGGTGCGGGCGCCCGCGTACTTGGTGGAGGACGTCATGTAGACGGTCAGTGCCCGGTACCAGATCTTGCCGAGCTTGTCCTTGCCGATGCCGCTCAGCGTCGCCCCGTTGCACGTGGTGCCGTTGTGCTGGACGCCGCCGATGGCCTTCGGGCCGCTGCCCTCGGCCAGCAGATACGCGAAGTGGTTGGCGACACCGGATGAGTAGTGCACATCCAGATTGCCGACCGAGGAGCTCCAGCAGTCCGCCGAGTTGCCGTCCTTGGAGGGCTGGTCCATGAACCGCAACGCGGCCTTCCCGAAGCCGGGCTTCACGATTTTCTCGCCGATGAGGTAGTCGCCCGGGTCCTGCGCGTTGTTCGCGTGGAACTCCACCAGTGTGCCGAAGATGTCGGAGGTGGCCTCGTTGAGACCGCCCGACTCACCGGAGTAGGTGAGGGCCGCCGTCTTGGATGTCACGCCGTGCGACATCTCGTGCCCGGCCACGTCCAGCGCGACCAGCGGTCCGAACGTCGAACCGTCGCCGTCCCCGTACGTCATGCAGAAGCAGGTGTCGTCCCAGAAGGCGTTGTTGTAGCCATTGCCGTAGTGCACCCGGTTGTACGAGCCCTTGCCGTCCCCGGCGATGCCGTTCCGGCCGTGCACGTTCTTGTAGTAGTCCCAGGTGGTGTCCGTGCCGTACTGGGCGTCGACCGCCGCCGATGCGCGGTCGGAGGTGCTGCCGTTGCCCCAGTGGTTGTCGGCGTCGGTGAACAGCACCGCGGGCGCCCGGCTCCAGCAGATGGTGAGGATGCAGCCGTCGGTCTTGTTCTGGGCGTCGCCGGAGTAGGTGTTGCCGCGCGTCGCGTCCTTGAGCTGGTACGTGGATCCCGACTGGGTCGTCTGCAGCGGGACCGTACCGCTGTACAGCGACCGGCCGTCGCCGGACGCCGTCTCCAGGCTGTCCCAGGCGTCGATCTGCCGGCCCGTGCGCGCGTCGGTGAGTACCACGCGGGCGACCGGGTTGCCCAGTGAGTCCTTGCCTGCCGCCTCGGTGCGCCAGGCCAGCTTGGGCGCGCCGTGCAGGGCGTCCACGACGAGCTGCGGCTGTGCGGCGACCTTGCTGAGCTTCAGGCCGCGGTTGGCCGAGCGCAGTGCGGCCGCGCCCAGGTCGGCGGCGCCCGACGCGGAGAGGGCCGGGGTCACGGTCGGCACGGCGAGATCGCCGCGGACAGCCCGGTCGGCGCTCCGGTACGCGCCGTCGGGTGCGAGGTGGACGACGAAGTCGCCGCCGAGGACCGGCAGGTTGCGGTAGGTGCGGTCGTAACGCACATGCTGGCTGCCGTCCTTGTCGACGACCACATCGCGCACCGCGGTGTCCTGGGAGCCGGTGAGGCCCAGTGCGGTGGCGTGCCCGGTGAGCGCGGCCTCGGCGTGACGGACGGCGGCGGCGGGGCTCGGGGCCGGGTGACCGGCCGCGGCGGCGCCCGTGGTCGCGGTGAGGGCGGAAGCAAGCAGGGTGGCGCCGACGGCGGCTATGCCGAGCGGGGTGAGGCGCGATGCATGCCGAATCGATCTCATCGGACTCCTCGGAGTGCGGGGGGAAGGGGCGATCTGAGCGGTGCTTCTGAGCTCGCCTCAGATTTAAGGGTTCATGACATGTCATGTCCATACCGCAACGGTGATGAAGGAGGACACGGCACCGAACCGCCCCGACAATCGACGAGAAGGACACGCCACAGGCACAAGATCCGAAGAGCAGATCCGAAGAGCTGAGGAGACCGACGGTGACGACGCCGGCATGGCTGACCGTTCTGACCACCACGGACAGCGAGGAGAAGGCCCACGCCCTCGCCCAGGGCGCGGTGGAGGCGCGGCTCGCGGCATGCGCGCAGATCTCCGCGCCCGTCACCTCCGTCTACCGGTGGCGGAACGCCATCGAGACCACGGAGGAGTGGCAGGTGCTGTTCAAGACGGTGGCCGGGCGCTATGACGAACTGGAGGAACACCTCCGGGCGGCGCACGACTACGAGACCCCGGAGATCATCGCGACGCCGGTGGTACGGGGAAGCGACCGCTACCTCGCCTGGGTGACTGCGGAGACGGCCCCGGTCACGGCCCTCTGACCATGCCGCGGACCGACCCCGAACTGCCCTTCTTCGTCTACGGCACGCTGCTCCCCGGCGAACACAACCATGACCTGTTCCTCCGGGGCCGGGTGATCGCGGAACAGCCGGCCCTGCTGCCGGGCGCCCTGTTGTACGAAGGCCCCGGCTACCCGTACGCGATCGAGGGCCATGGCACCGTGCGCGGCACACTCGTCACGGCAGCGCCCGCCATGTACGCGGAGCTGCTCGTCCTCCTCGACCGGCTGGAGGAGTACCTCGGACCGGGGCACCCGCGCAATCTCTACGAGCGGGTCGCCCTCGAAGTCCGCCTCCCGGGCGCGGTCCCGCCCGCCACCGGAACCGCCCGCGCCTGGGTCTACCTCGCCGCCGCCCCCGTCACCCGCACCCTCCGTACCGGCGGCATCCCCATCCCCGGAGGCGATTGGCTCACCCGGCGGCCGCCTCCACCCGCACCGCGCACACCTTGAACTCCGGCATCCGCGACACCGGGTCCAGCGCCGGGTTCGTCAGCGTGTTGGCCCGGCCCTCACCCGCCCAGTGGAACGGCATGAAGACGGTGTCCTGCCGGATCGCACCGGTGATCCGGGCGGGCGCCACCGCCCGCCCGCGCCGCGAGGTGACCGCCACCGGATCGCCCTCCGCCACGCCGATCCGCTCGGCGAGCCGAGGATGCAGTTCCACGAACGGGCCGGGGGCCGCGGCGTTCAGCTCGTCGACCCGGCGGGTCTGCGCACCCGACTGGTACTGGGCGACCACCCGACCGGTCGTCAGCACCACCGGATACTCCCGGTCGGTCTCCTCGGCGGCGGGACGGTGCGTCACGGGCACGAACCGCGCCCGCCCGTCGTCCGTGGCGAACCGGTCCAGGAACAGCCGCGGTGTACCGGCATGCTGCTCGTCCGGGCACGGCCAGAACACCCCGTTCTCCGCCGCGATCCGCCCGTACGTGATCCCCGCGTAGTCGGCGGGACCGCCCGCAGAGGCGCGCCGGAGCTCGTCGAAGACCTCCTCGGGGTCGGTGGGGAATCCCTTGCCGTGCCCGAGGAGCGCGGCCAGCCCGTGCAGCACCTCCAGATCGCTGCGGACGCCGTCCGGCGGGGTGACTGCCCGCTGCCTCAGCAGCACCCTGCCCTCCAGGCTGGTCGTCGTCCCGGTCTCCTCCGCCCACTGCGTCACCGGCAGCACCACGTCGGCCAGTGCCGCCGTCTCCGACAGCACCACGTCCGCGACCGCGAGGAAGTCCAGCGACCGCAGCCGTTCCTCCACATGAGTGGCGTGCGGCGCCGACACCACCGGGTTGGACCCCATCACCAACAGCGACCGCACGTCCGTACCCAGCGCGTCGAGGAGCTCGTACGCACTGCGTCCCGGCCCTGGCAGCGAGTCCGGGTCGACCCCCCACACCTGCGCCACATGGCGGCGCGCCGCCGGGTCCGTGAGCTTGCGGTAGCCGGGCAACTGGTCGGCCTTCTGGCCGTGTTCGCGCCCACCCTGACCGTTGCCCTGCCCGGTAAGACAGCCGTACCCGGACAGCGGTCTGCCGGCCCGGCCGGTGGCCAGACAGAGGTTGATCCAGGCGCCGACCGTGTCCGTGCCCTTGGACTGCTGCTCAGGTCCGCGAGCGGTCAGCACCATTGCGTCCTGTGCATCGCAGAACATCTCGACGGCCTCGCGCAGTTGCGGCACCGGCACCCCGGTCAGCCGCTCCACCAGCTCCGGCCAGTGCGCCATGACTCCGGCCCTGGCCTCGTCCCAGCCGTTCGTACGCTCGCGTACGAACTCCTCGTCCACCCGGCCGGCCGCCACCACCAGATGCAGCATTCCGAGTGCGAGCGCGAGATCTGTGCCGGGCCGGGGCGCCAGATGCAGATCGGCCTGCTCGGCGGTGCGGGTCCGGCGCGGATCGATGACGATCAACCGGCCGCCGTTCTCCCGCAGTTCGGTCAGAAAGCGCAGCGCGGGCGGCATCGTCTCGGCGAGGTTCGACCCGACGAGGATCACGCATCCGGTGCGCGCGATGTCCTCCAGGGGGAACGGCAGCCCGCGGTCGAGGCCGAAGGCCCGCTGATGCGCGGCGGCCGCCGACGACATGCAGAACCGCCCGTTGTAGTCGATCTGCGAGGTCGACAGGACGACCCGGGCGAACTTCCCGAGCGCGTACGCCTTCTCGTTGGTGAGCCCGCCACCGCCGAACACCCCCACGGCATCCGGCCCGTGCACGGCCCGGGTGCGCCGGAGTCCGTCGGCGACCGCGGCCAGCGCCTCGTCCCAGCCGGCCGGCTCCAGCTCGCCACTGACCGCGTCGCGCACGAGCGGTCCGGTCAGCCGTACCCGTGAGGAGAGAACGGCCGGCGCGGTCCGGCCCTTGCCGCACAGGGCGCCGCGGTTGACGGGGAAATCGGTACGCTCCACGACCTCGACCACCGGGCCGCCGGTGACCGGTCGCAGATTCATCCCGCACTGCAGCGAGCAGTACGGGCAGTGGGTCGCGGTGGGGGCGATCTCGGTGCGGGCCATGGGCTCCAGCGTGCGAGCCAGGTGTTACGCGGACGCCCGCGACCGGTTACGCCGCCGGAACGTGGACCTCAGCCCACCTCCGCCGAGCCCGTGAGGTCGGCCTCCACCGGGCCGGTGAGACCGGTCGGCGTCCTCACCGCCCGCCGGTCGCCAGGGCCTCCCCGACCCCGGGCTCCTCGGGCCCCAGGAAGTGCGGATCCGGCTCGAACATCGCGTCCAGTGCCGCCTTCCCCGCCGCGAACACCTCCCGCGTCCCGCCGTAGTACCAGGTCGCGTCGTGCTTGGCGTCGACCCCGACCCCGTAGGCGTCGATGCCCGCCGCCCGGCACAGCGCGATCGCCCGCCGGATATGGAACCCCTGGCTCACCAGCACGGCCCGGTCGACCCCGAAGATCTTCTTGGCCCGCACACAGGAGTCCCACGTGTCGAACCCGGCGAAGTCGCTGACGATCCGCTTGTCCGGCACCCCGTGCGCCACGAGATACGCCCGCATGGCATCCGGCTCGTCGTACTCCTCCCGGCTGTTGTCACCGGTCACCAGCACGACCTTCACCTTGCCGTCCCGGTACAGCTCGGCGGCCGTGTTCAGCCGGTTCGCGAGATACGGCGAAGGCTTCCCGTCCCACAGCCCGGCCCCGAACACCACGGCGACCTGCTGCGCGGGCGCGTCCGCGGTCGTCCGGACACGGGCGTCGGCGACGGAGTACATCCAGGTCGCGGGAGCCAGGCCCAGCACA
Organism: Streptomyces sp. NBC_01717; assembly: GCF_036248255.1. Taxonomy (NCBI): domain Bacteria; kingdom Bacillati; phylum Actinomycetota; class Actinomycetes; order Kitasatosporales; family Streptomycetaceae; genus Streptomyces; species Streptomyces sp. NBC_01717. The sequence continues at coordinate 6,301,094 of NZ_CP109178.1, forward strand.
CAGGCTGCCATCACCCCCTGCACGGCCCACCGCTGACCACGCCGCGTGAGCGGCCGGCGCGGCCGCAGCCGCGCGAGCCACCCCGGCCAATTCGGCCGCTTTCCTCGCATCGGAGTCCCTCGGTCGGTGTCGTTGCGTCAACTGATCGGACGAGTATCAGGTCAAAAGGGTTCTCCACGCCGCGACATTCTTCATCCGGACCGGTCGCGGCCCGGCACGCCTTCGCCGCCGCGCCGGTGGCATGCGGTGGCAACGCGCGCCGTGCGCACACCGGGCGCGGACCCCGCCCAATAACATCGGCCGATGTTGCTTCCCCGGCTGATCGCCTCCGACCTCGACGGCACTCTTCTGCGCCGCGACGGCACCCTCTCCTCCCGCACCCTCCGCGCCCTGCGCTCGGCCGAGAGCGCCGGTGCGGAGATCGTCCTCGTCACCGCCAGACCGCCCAGGTTCGTCGACCGGCTCGCCGAGGCGACGGGGCTGACGGGGACGGCGGTGTGCAGCAACGGAGCGCTGGTCTACGACATCAGGACGCGTACGGTCGTCGCCTCCCGCGTCCTGGCCGTCACCGTCGCCCAGCGCGTGGCCACCGCACTCGCCGCCGTCCTGCCGGAGGTGGGCTTCGCCCTGGAGACCGGCAACCAGATCCTGTACGAACCGGCGTACCGGTTGCGCCTGTCCGAGGACATCGACGCCGAACTGCCCGTGGGGTCCCTGGCGGACCTGTGGCTGACCGACGTACCCGTCACCAAACTCCTCGCCTGGTCCGACCGGCTCGACGCGGACACCCTGCTGGCCGCGGCCCGGCAAGGGGCGGGCCCGGCAGGCAGCGAAGTCCAGTTCACCCACTCCGGCGGGCACGGGCTCCTGGAGATCAGCGCGTTCGGGGTCACCAAGGCGGGCACTCTCGCGGAGCTCTGCGCCGGGCGCGGCATCGACGCCACGGAGGTCATCGCCTTCGGCGACATGCCCAACGACCTGACCGTCCTCGACTGGGCGGGCACCGGATACGCCATGGGCAACGCCCACCCGGCGGTGCTCGCCGCCGTACCGTCCCACACGGTGTCCAACGAGGAGGACGGGGTGGCCCACGTCCTGGAGCGCCTCTTCGGGCCGCCGACCGCGCGGTGAGCCCGTGGCAAAGACCCGTCACCCCTGCGCAACGACCTGGCAACCTGCGCCCGCCACCATCGGTCCATGACGGAGTCGGCATCGGCACAACCCCGTGAGTCCCTGCCTCTCGACAGCACAGCGCAACTGTTGACCCGCATCACCGCCCAGCTCGGCGCCCAGCTCAGCCATGTCTCCCTGAACGGAACGCGCAGACCCATGCCCCACCGCACCGGCGGCTCGGCACCGGGCTCGGCGGCCACCACCCGTGCCCCCGCCCTCGTCGCGGTGGCGCACGGCAGCCGCGACCCGCAGGCGCTGCGCACGGTCATGAAGCTGCTGGACCGGGTGCGGGAACTGCGCCCGGGGCTGGACGTCCGGCTCGGCCACATCGAGCTGAACGAGCCGCTCCTGCCGGCATCCCTGTCCGGCCTGGGGTCCGCTGACGCCGTTCTCGTACCGCTGCTGCTCGGCCGCGGCCACCACGTCAAGCGGGACATACCTGCGGCAGCCGCCGCCGCACCGGCCCTGCGGGCCACGATCGCCGCGCCGCTCGGGCCGCACCCCCTGCTCGTCGAGGCGCTGTACGGGCGGCTCGTCGAAGCGGGCTGGCCGACCGAAGAGGGCGACAGCTGCGGCTCCGCCGTGGTCCTCGCCGCTGCCGGTTCGCGCGACCCCGATTCGGCCGCCGACACCCGCCGCACCGCACGGATGCTCAGCGAACGGCTCGGCGGGGTGCCCGTCGTCCCCGCGTACGCCTCCGCCACCGCGCCCACCGTCCCGGTCGCGGTGCGCGCCCTCGCCGCCCGTGGCCGGCACCGGGTCGCCGTCGCCTCGTACTTCACCGCACCCGGCCGTTTCGCGACGGCCGCCGCCGCTGCCGCCCCCGGCACCGCCGCGGCCCCGCTCGGCGCGCATCCCGCGATGGCGCGGCTGCTCCTGCACCGGTACGACCAGGCGCTGACCGGCGCGCTCCCGGCACATGAAGTCGCGAAGAACGACCATCTCCTGGCGTCCGCCTGAGCCTTCTTGTCGGTTTGGCCGTTTACTGTCGGGACCATGGACGGTACGCGGGGCACACAGGAACACGGCATCACGCCCTATGGCGCGGCCGACACCGAGCGCTGGGACACCGAGCCCGACAAACGACCGGGCCGCACCGCCTTTCAGCGGGACCGCGCCCGCGTGCTGCACTCCGCCGCGCTGCGCAGACTCGCCGGGAAGACCCAGGTCGTCACGCCCGGCACCCGCAGCCTCGCCTGGGACGCCAGCCCCCGGACCAGACTCACGCACTCCCTGGAATGTGCCCAGGTCGGCCGGGAGCTAGGGGCCGCGCTCGGCTGCGACCCCGATCTGGTCGAGACGGCCTGTCTGGCGCACGACATGGGCCACCCGCCGTTCGGGCACAACGGTGAGCAGGCGCTCAACGACTTCGCCTCCGACTGCGGCGGCTTCGAGGGCAACGCCCAGTCGCTGCGGCTGCTGACCCGGCTGGAGCCGAAGCGGTTCGTGCGCGATGTGCGGACCGGTGAACTGGTCAGCGTCGGGCTCAATCTGACCCGGGCGGCGCTGGACGCCGCCACCAAGTATCCGTGGCCGCGCGGTGGCCACCCCACCGAACCCGGCTCCCGGAAATTCGGGGTGTACGAGGACGACCTGCCGGTCTTCGAGTGGGCCCGCAAGGGCGCCCCGTCGCACCGCAAGTGCTTCGAGGCCCAGGTGATGGACTGGTCCGACGACGTCGCCTACTCGGTGCACGACTTCGAGGACGGTCTGCACGCCGGCCACATCGACCCCAACTGTCTCTTCGCGGAGCCGGAGCGGCGCGAGATCTGGGACGTGGCGATCGGGCGTTACGTCCCGCCCGACACCGACCCGCAGGAGCTGGCCGACGCCCTCGACCGGCTCGTCGGCCAGGAGTGGTGGCCGCACAACTACGACGGATCCGCCGTCGCCCAGGCCCGGCTGAAGGACGCGACGAGCCAGCTGATCGGCCGGCTCTGCCTCGCCGCCGAGACCGCCACCCGCCAGGCGTACGGAGCCGGTCGCCTCCGCAGGTACGCGGCCGAACTCGTCGTCCCGCGCGAGGCACGCAATGAATGCGCCGTCCTGAAAGCGGTGGCCGACCGCTATGTGATGCAGCGCGCCGAACAGGAAGCGATCCGTGCCGAACAGCGGATCGTCATCGCGGAACTCGCCGCGGCGCTGACCGCGCGCGGCCCGGACGGCCTGGAACCACAGTTCCGCGCGCTGTACGAGCACGCCTGCGACGACCGGTCCCGCAAGCGCGTCCTGGTCGACCAGATCGCGGCCCTCACGGACGCCTCGGCCCGCTCACTGCACACCTCGCTCACCTCCCCGGGGCGGTGAGCGACCGGCCCCGGGCGGGTGCCCCGGGTACGCCCCGGCCCTGAGCGCCCCGCCATCGCGCGTCCTGCCCGGACGCGGACCGGCCGCCCGCGCGCCGGGCCACTTGTGCGTCGTGGGCGACAGGCGCCCCGATGAGCCGCCGCCCGGGATACGGGTGGTGGCCCCCACACGCGAATTCTCGCCTGGCTGTTCGGCGCCCCGGGCAAGTCCTGCGGCCGTGGGGGCGCGGCGATGACGGTCAGCAACGGTGCAGGTGATGTGCTGGGAGCACATGCCACGCCGGGCGGCCGCGCGGCTCCGCCAGGGGCCCGTTCCGCGCGGCGTCGGCCCCGGCCTGCGGCCACCGGGCGTGACCTGATCGGGGTACACCCTCTTTCGCCATCACGCTGCGTGCGGGACGCTCGCAGGTGGCGGCGGAGCGAAGCAAGCACCGAGGAGGCACCAAAGTGGTCGACGCACATCGGACGTTCGTCATCGTCGGGGGAGGACTGGCAGGAGCGAAGGCAGCCGAGACACTCCGTTCGGAGGGTTTCAGCGGCCGGGTGATCCTGGTCGGCGATGAGCGTGACCATCCGTACGAACGACCTCCCCTCTCCAAGGGCTATCTGGCCGGCAAGGAGGCCCGGGAAAGCGTCTTCGTCCATGAGACGGCCTGGTACGCGGGCGCCGACGTGGAGCTCCACCTCGGCCAGCCCGTCACCGCCATCGACCGTGGCGCGCGCTCCGTGGAGCTCGGCGACGGCACCGTCATCCACTACGACAAGCTGCTGCTCGCCACCGGCGCCGAACCACGCCGCCTCGACATCCCCGGTACGGACCTGGCCGGCGTCCACCATCTGCGCCGCCTCGCCCACGCAGACCGGCTGAAGAACGTGCTGTCCGCGCTCGGCCGCGACAACGGCCATCTGGTGATCGCCGGGGCCGGCTGGATCGGCCTGGAGGTCGCGGCGGCGGCCCGGGGATACGGTGCCGAGGTCACCGTCGTCGAGCCGGAGGCGACCCCGCTGCTCCGGGTCATCGGCCCCGAGCTCGGCCAGATCTTCACCGAACTCCACAGCGACCACGGCGTCCGCTTCCACTTCGGCACCAGGCTCACCGAGATCATCGGTCAGGACGGCATGGTCCTCGCCGCCCGCACCGACGACGGCGAGGAACACCCCGCCCACGACGTCCTCGCCGCGATCGGCGCCGCCCCGCGCGCCGCCCTCGCCGAAGCCGCCGGTCTCGCGATCGCCGCCCGCGGCGACGGCGGCGGCATCGCGGTCGACGCCTCGCTGCGCACCTCCGACCCGGACATCTACGCCGCCGGGGACGTGGCCAACATGCCGCACCCCCTGTTCGGCACCCGTCTGCGGGTGGAGCACTGGGCGAACGCGCTGAACAGCGGCCCGGCCGCGGCCCGCGCCATGCTCGGCCGGGACGTCGGCTACGACCGCGTGCCGTACTTCTTCTCCGACCAGTACGACCTGGGGCTCGAATACTCGGGCTGGGCGCCGCCGGGCTCGTACGACCAGGTCGTCATCCGCGGCGACGCGGGCAAGCGGGAGTTCATCGCGTTCTGGCTGAAGGACCGCAGGGTGCTGGCCGGGATGAACGTCAATGTGTGGGATGTCACCGAGACCGTGCAGGAGCTGATCCGGACCGGCCGGCAGATCGACCCGGACGCGCTCGCGGACCCGTCGGTGCCGCTGGAGTCGCTGATCTGAGCCGTATCAGGACGGTGTTCTGGCGCCTTCCTCCCCACCGTCTTCTCCGTCGCGTGTTCGGTCGCCGGGCGGTCGTGATCAGGGTCCCGTCCGGCGTCCGCGACGACGACCGTGCACTCCTGCTGTCCGCCCTCACCCGTAGACTTCACCCGTGGCAGGCAGGATCAATGACGACGATGTGAAGGCGGTCCGGGACGCGGTCCCGATCGACGCCGTCGTTTCGGAGTACCTCCAGCTGCGGAACGCGGGCGGGGGCAACCTCAAGGGGCTCTGCCCGTTCCACGACGAGAAGTCGCCCTCCTTCCAGGTCAGCCCGAGCAAGGGACTCTTCCACTGCTTCGGCTGCCAGGAGGGCGGCGACACCATCGCGTTCGTGATGAAGATCGACCACCTCTCCTTCTCCGAGACGGTCGAGCGCCTCGCCGCCAAGGCGGGCATCACCCTGCGCTACGAGGAGGGCGGCTACAACCCCTCCCACCAGCGTGGCGAGCGCATCCGGCTGGTGGAGGCGCACAAGGCCGCCGCCCAGTTCTATGTCGAGCAGCTGGACAGTCCCGAGGCGGAGATCGGCCGGAAGTTCCTCGCCGAGCGCGGCTTCGACCAGGCGGCGGCCGCTCACTTCGGCGTCGGCTACAGCCCGGCCGGCTGGGACCACCTCACCCGCTACCTCCGGGGCAAGGGGTTCAGCGACCGGGAGCTGATCACCTCGGGCCTCTCCCAGGACGGCCGCCGCGGTCCCATCGACCGCTTCCGCGGCCGGCTGATGTGGCCGATCAGCGACACGTCCGGCGAGGTCGTCGGCTTCGGTGCCCGCAAGCTCCGCGACGACGACAACGGGCCGAAGTACCTCAACACCCCCGAGACCGCGATCTACAAGAAGTCGCAGGTGCTGTACGGCATCGACCTCGCGAAGAAGGACATCGCGAAGGCCAGCCGGGCCGTCGTCGTCGAGGGCTACACCGACGTCATGGCCTGCCACCTCGCCGGCATCACCACCGCCATCGCCACCTGCGGTACGGCCTTCGGCGGCGACCACATCAAGATCCTCCGCCGGCTCCTGATGGACAACGGCAGCGCCCGGGTGATCTTCACGTTCGACGGTGACGCGGCCGGCCAGAAGGCCGCCCTGCGGGCCTTCGAGGACGACCAGAAGTTCGCCGCGGAGACGTACATCGCGATCGCCCCGGACAACATGGACCCCTGCGATCTGCGGCTCGTCAAGGGCGACGAGGCCGTCCGCGACCTGGTCGAACCCCGCACGCCGCTCTTCGAGTTCGCGCTCCGCCAGATCGTCGGGCGGTACGACCTGGAGACCCCCGCGGGCCGCGGCGCCGCCCTCGACGAGGCCGCCCCCGTCGTCGCCCGGATCAAGAACAGCTCCTCGCAGCACGAGGTCGCCGTCCAGCTGGCCGGGATGCTCGGCATCCTCGACACCCAGTTCGTCGTCAAGCGCGTCGCCCAGCTGGCCCGCTGGGCCCGCGACCGCGGCGACCGAGGCCCCGCCCCCGCGCCCACCCGCGGCGGCCCACAGCACCAGCAGGCCCGGCCCCCCGCCGGCCCGTCGGGCCCGGCGCTCCATCTCCGCAGCCCCGCCCACCGCACCGAGCGCGAGCTGCTCAAGCTCGCCCTGCAGCGGCCCGCCCTGGTCTCCCCGGCCTTCGACGCCTACGGGGTCGACGAATTCACCGCCCCGCCGTACGCGGCGGTGCGGCAGTGCATCGCGGAGGCGGGCGGCGCCGAGCGGGGCCTCGCCGACACCCGCGAGTATCTGGTCGGCGTCCTGGGTGTCGCTCCCGACGACACGGTACGCAAGCTGGTCACCGAGCTCGCCGTGGAGGTCTTCCACGGAAAGTCCATCGACGAGGCGTACGCGGGCGAGCACCTGGTCAAGGTCCGGCTGCGCGCCGTCGACCGCCGGATCAACGACGTCCAGGGCAGCCTCAGCCGCCTCGGCAGCAATGTGGCTCCCGACCATCTGGCGGCCGCGCAGAACGAGGTCTGGGTCCTCCAGCAGTACGCCCAGTCCTTGCGCAACAACGGCGCCGACGCGCTCTGACGCGCTCTGGTTCTGCCCGGCGGAGCGTGGCCGGGGCCGGCCTCCCCGGGTGTAACCGGCCGGTTACGGAACGGACTCAGAAAGTCCGCGCACGCCCCTCGTGGCGGCGATGTGTCTTCCCCCACACTGGGGGGCGGTGCCTGAGTCATCGGAGCGCGGTCGGCCCACTGCACGGTGGACCTCCCATCCCCGCGATCCGGCAGCGATCACCTGGAGGTCGCCCCCGTGCAGACCCGGACCCTGACCACAACCGAGCGTGTCTCGGCCGTCCCCGCGCAGAACCGGGCCATGCGTCATCCGGAGGCAGCGGTGGACCCACTGAGACCCGAACAGTCGGAACCGCCCGAGGCGGTCGTCGCAGCCGACGCCGTCCTGGAGGAGCAGGCGGAGGTGCCCGAACTCCCGGAGCCGCGCGGCCGCCCCGACAGCGGCGGCCCCTCCTCCGACCTCTTCCGTCAGTACCTGCGGGAGATCGGACGCATCCCGCTGCTCACCGCCGCCGACGAGGTGGAGCTCGCCCGCCGCGTCGAGGCAGGCCTCTTCGCCGAGGAGCGGCTCGCGAGCACCCCGGACCCGGACTCCCGACTCGCCGTCGATCTCGACCGGTTGGTGGTCATGGGGCGGATGGCGAAGCGCCGTCTGATCGAGGCGAACCTGCGCCTCGTCGTCTCCGTCGCCAAGCGCTACGTAGGCCGCGGACTGACCATGCTCGATCTGGTCCAGGAGGGGAACCTCGGACTGATCAGGGCCGTCGAGAAATTCGACTACGCCCGGGGCTACAAGTTCTCGACGTACGCGACCTGGTGGATCCGGCAGGCCATGTCCCGGGCCCTCGCCGACCAGGCGCGGACGATAAGGGTGCCGGTCCATGTCGTCGAGCTGATCAACCGCGTCGTACGGGTCCAGCGCCGGATGCTCCAGGAGCGCGGCTACGAGCCGACGCCCGAAGAGGTCGCCGCCCAGCTCGACCTGACGCCGGAACGGGTCGGCGAAGTGCTGCGGCTCGCCCAGGAACCCGTCTCGCTGCACGCACCGGTCGGCGAGGAGGACGACGTCGCGCTCGGCGACCTGATCGAGGACGGAGACGCGGCGTCCCCTGTGGAGTCCGCCGCGTTCCTGCTGCTGCGCGAGCACCTCGAAGCGGTGCTCTCCACCTTGGGCGAGCGGGAGCGGAAGGTGGTCCAGCTGCGCTACGGGCTGGACGACGGCCGGCCCCGCACACTCGAAGAGATAGGCCGGATCTTCGGCGTGACACGCGAACGCATCCGCCAGATCGAATCCAAGACCCTCAACAAGCTGCGGGACCACGCCTTCGCCGACCAGCTCCGCGGCTACCTGGACTGAGGTCGTACCGGGAAGATCAGTCGACCTCGGCGACCGCCTGCGCGAACTGCGCCGCGTACAGCCGGGCGTAAGCCCCCTGCGCATCCAACAGCTCGTCGTGCGTGCCCTGTTCGACGATCGACCCGTTCTCCATCACCAGGATGACGTCCGCGTCCCGGATGGTGGAGAGCCGGTGCGCGATCACAAAGCTCGTACGGCCGTGCGCGAGACGGGCCATCGCCTTCTGGATCAGCACCTCGGTACGGGTGTCGACGGAGCTCGTCGCCTCGTCGAGCACCAGGATGACCGGGTCCGACAGGAACGCCCGCGCGATGGTGATCAGCTGCTTCTCGCCCGCGCTGACGCCGGTGCCCTCGTCGTCGATCACCGTGTCGTAACCGTCCGGCAGGGTACGGATGAAGCGGTCGGCGTGGGCCGCCCTCGCCGCCTCCTCGATCTCCTCCCGGGTGACCTCGCGCGAAGCGCCGTACGCGATGTTGTCCGCGATCGACCCGCCGAACAGCCAGGTGTCCTGCAGGACCATGCCGATCCCCGACCGCAGCTCGTCGCGCGACATCTTCGCCACGTCGACGCCGTCGAGTGCGATCCGGCCGCCCGTCACCTCGTAGAACCGCATCAGCAGGTTGACCAGCGTCGTCTTGCCGGCGCCGGTCGGGCCGACGATCGCGACCGTGTGGCCCGGCTCGACGTTCAGCGACAGATTCTCGATGAGCGGCTTGTCCGGCTCGTAACGGAACGACACCTTCTCCAGCGAGACACTGCCGAGCAGATCCGCCGGGCGCTCACCCGTCACGGGGTCGGGGCCCTGCTCCTCGGCGTCCAGCAGCTCGAAGATCCGCTCGGCCGAGGCGACACCCGACTGCACCAGGTTCGCCATCGAGGCGACCTGCGTCAGCGGCATCGAGAACTGCCGCGAGTACTGGATGAACGCCTGGACGTCACCGATCGACAGCGCGCCCGACGCGACCCGCAGCCCACCGACGACGGCTATCAGCACATAGTTCAGGTTCGACACGAACATCATCAGCGGCTGCATGACCCCGCTGTTGAACTGCGCCCGGAAGCTCGCCTCGTACAGTGCGTCGTTCTGCTCGGCGAAGTCCTTCGCGGACTCCTCCTGCCGCCCGAAGACCTTCACCAGGGTGTGCCCGGTGTACATCTCCTCGATATGGGCGTTGAGCTTGCCCGTCACCTTCCACTGCTGCACGAACTGCGGCTGCGACCGCTTGCCGACCTTCGTCGCCACGACCACCGACAGCGGCACCGTCACCAGCGCGACCAGGGCCAGCAGCGGCGAGATCCAGAACATCATGACCAGCACGCCGACGATGGTGAGCAGGGAGTTGATGAGCTGGCCCATCGTCTGCTGCATCGTCTGAGAGATGTTGTCGATGTCGTTCGTCGCCCGGCTGAGCACCTCGCCGCGCTTGGCCCGGTCGAAGTACGACAGCGGCAGCCGCGACAGCTTCGTCTGGATGTCCTCGCGCAGCTGGAACACGACCCGGTTGATGATCCGGATCGACAGCCGGGTGGCCACCAGCATCAGCAGACCGGCACCGACGTAGACCGCCAGCGCCGTCAGCAGCACGTTGCCCACCGCATCGAAGTCGATGCCGTGGCCCGGGGTGAAGTCGACCCCGGAGAGCAGGTCGGCCAGGCCGCTGTTGGTCTTGCGCAGGCCCTCGACGGCCTGCTCCTTCGTCGTGCCCTCGGGCATCCGCCGGCCGATGACCCCGGCGAACACCAGGTCGGTCGCCCTGCCGAGGATCTTCGGTCCCACCACCGAGAGGCCGACGCTCAGCACGCAGGCCGCCAGCATCCCGTACAGCGAGGCCTTCTCCGTCGCGAAGCGCTTCAGCAGCCGCTTCGACGACCCCTTGAAGTCCATGGACCGGTCGGTCGGCGCCCCGCCCGCCATCATGCGTCCGCCAGGCCCGGCCATTACGCGGCCTCCGCTTCCGTCAGCTGGGAGAGCACGATCTCCCGGTAGGTTTGATTGCCGTCCATCAGCTCGTGATGGGTGCCGGACCCGACGACCCGGCCCTCGTCGAGCACCAGGATCCGGTCCGCGTCACGGATGGTGGACACCCGCTGCGCCACTATCACCACGGTCGCCTCGGCCGTCTCCTGCGACAGCGCCCGGCGCAGCGCGGCATCCGTCGCATAGTCGAGCGCGGAGAACGAGTCGTCGAAGAGATAGATCTCCGGTCGCTGCACCAGCGTCCTCGCGATCGCGAGTCGCTGCCGCTGCCCGCCGGAGACATTGGTGCCGCCCTGCGCGATCGGCGCGTGCAGCCCGTGCTCCAGTTCCTCGACGAACTCCTTGGCCTGCGCGACCTCCAGCGCGTGCCACAGCTCCTCGTCGGTCGCGTCCGGGTTTCCGTACCGCAGATTCGTCGCGACCGTCCCGGAGAACAGGTACGGCTTCTGCGGAACCAGACTCACCGTCTTCGCCAGCAGCGCCGGCTCCAGCGTCCGCACGTCCGTGCCGTCGACCAGCACCTGACCGTCCGTCACATCGAACAGCCGCGGTACGAGGCCGAGCAGTGTCGACTTCCCGCTGCCCGTCGACCCGATGATCGCGGTCGTCTCGCCGGGGCGTGCCACCAGATCCACCGACCGCAACACCGGCTCCTCGGCGCCCGGGTAGCGGAAGTCCGCGGTCCGCACCTCCAGATGACCGTGAGCGCGCAGTTCCCGCACCGGCTTGACCGGCGGCACCACGCTCGAGTCGGTCTCCAGCACCTCCTGGATGCGTTCGGCACACACCTCGGCGCGCGGCACCATCATGAACATGAAGGTGGCCATCATCACGGACATGACGATCTGCATCAGGTAGGAGAGGAACGCGGTCAGCGCGCCGATCTCCATCCCGCCGCTGTCGATCCGGTGCGCACCGAACCAGACCACGGCGATCGACGACACGTTCACGACCGTCATCACGGTCGGGAACATCAGCGCCATCAGACGCCCGGTGGAGAGCGCCACATCGGTCAACTCGGTGTTGGCGCCGCGGAACCGCTTCTCCTCGTACCCGTCGCGGACGAAGGCGCGGATGACCCGGTTGCCGGTGATCTGCTCGCGCAGCACCCGGTTCACCGTGTCGAGCCGCTCCTGCATCGTGCGGAACAGCGGCCGCATCCGCCGCACGATGAGACTCACCGCGATGCCGAGCACCGGCACCACCGCGAGCAGCACCGCCGACAGCGGAACGTCCTGGCCGAGCGCCATGATGATGCCGCCGACACACATGATCGGCGCCGAGACCATCATGGTGAACGTCATCAGGACCAGCATCTGGACCTGCTGGACGTCATTGGTCGTTCGGGTGATCAGCGAGGGTGCCCCGAAGCGCCCGACCTCACGTGCCGAGAACGACTGAACCCGGTCGAAGACCGACGCCCGGACGTCCCGGCCCAGCGCGGCCGCAGTGCGCGCACCGTAGAAGACGGCCCCCGTGTTGCAGACGACCTGGGCGATGGAGACGGCGATCATGATGCCGCCGTACTCCAGGATGTAGCCGGTGTCCCCTTCGACGACACCGTTGTCAATGATGTCGGCGTTGAGGGAGGGGAGATAGAGGGTGGCGCAGGTCTGCAGCAGCTGGAGAGCCACCAACAGCATGATCGGTTTTTTGTACGGGCCGAGATAGGCCCGCAGGAGTTTTATGAGCACGCGTGTCTCTCGGAGTCGGCAGGAGGTCGGGAGTCGACTCATTTTCCGGCAAGGCCCGCCGTGACCGCGAACGTTTTTCCTCAAGCCCAGGTCAAAAACGAGACCCGGTCCACCTGCCGGAGACCGAACCTCCGGCCGGCGGACCGGCCTCAGGACTGTCCCGTGATCCCTGGCGGGCGCGCGACCAGGGATCACGGGACAGCCCTATGTCGCCCGGAGCGGTCGGATCAGGGCGCGGAGTCGAACGCCTCGGGATGGATCTGGTCCCGCGTCGCCCTGTACTGCTGCCGCACCGCCTGACCGACCGGCAGCTCCTCGCCCGGCTCCAGCACCTGCGCCGCCGCGCCCTGCCAGGCCGGCGGGGTGCGCGGATCGAGCGTCCCCTGCGAGACCCCCAGCGCCCAGGCCGCCTGCCGGGCAGCACCCAGCGCCGCGTACTCGGCCGGCTGCGGTACGACGACCTGCGTACCGAAGAGCGCGGGCGCAAGTCCCTGCACGGCAGGCAGCTCGGCGGCCGCACCCAGCAGGAACACCCGCCGCACCTCGACCCCGCGGCCACGCAGCACATCGAGTGCGTCGGCCAGCGAGCACAGCATCCCCTCGAACGCCGCCCGCGCCAGATGCTCCGGCTTCATCGACTCCCGCCGCAGCCCGCTCAGCGTGCCCGCGGTGTGCGGCAGATGCGGGGTGCGCTCGCCTTCCAGATACGGCAGAAGTACGAGCCCGGACGCGCCCGGCGTCGACTTCAGCGCCAGCGCGGACAGCTCCTCCAGACCCTCCAGGCCCAGCATCTCGGCGGTGCCCCGCAGCGCACGCACCGCATTGAGCGTGTACACGACCGGCAGATGCATCCCGGTGGCATCCGCGAACGACGTGATCATCCCGGACGGATCGGCCAGCGCCTCGTGGTGCACCGCCATCACCGAACCCGAGGCTCCCAGCGACACCACCGCGTCGCCGGGCCCGACCCCGAGCCCGAACGCCGCCGCCATCGTCTCGCCGGTCCCGGCCGAGATCAGCAGCCCCTCCGGCGTCGTCCCTGCCGCATCGGCGGGGCCCAGTACCTCAGGCAGCGCAGCCTGGTGCCCGAGCGCGAGCTCCACCAGATCGGGCCGGTACGCACCGCTTTCCGCCGACCAGTACCCCGTCCCCGACGCGGCACCCCGGTCGGTGGTCCGCCGGTTCGGCCGGCCCAGCAGTTGCCAGACCAGCCAGTCGTGCGGCTGCAGCACCGAAGCGACCCGCTGCGCCGCCTCCGGCTCGGTCCGCGCCAGCCATCGCAGCTTCGACACCGGTTGCGCGGCCTGCGGCACGGCCCCGACCGCCTGGGCCCAGGCCTGCCGCCCGCCGAGCCCGTCGATCAGATCGGCCGCGGCGACCTGCGCGCGCTTGTCGTTGCCGAGCAGTGCCGGACGTACGAGGTTGCCCTGCCGGTCGAGCGGCACCAGACCGTGCTGTTGCGCGGACACGCCGATGGCCTGGACGCCTTCGAGCAACCCGCCGGTGGCCGCCTCACCGAGTGAGAGCAGCCACACCTGCGGATCGGCCTCGGTGGCCTTCGCCTCGACGGGATGTGCGGCGTACCCCTGCCGGAGTACGGCACCCGTGTCCGCATCGCAGACGACGATGTGTGTGAAGGCCGAAGAACTGTCCAAGCCGGCGACTATGCCCATGATGAAGATTCTGCCGCACCGCCGGAGCTTTCCCGTACGGAAGGCGGGCGGCCACCCCTGTCACGTGTTGCTGGTGCCCCAGTCGTCCTCGACACCCCGGCCCTGGCTCCGCTCCCGCACCGACCGCACCCGCTCGGCCACCGAGGCGGGCACCTTGTCACCGACCTTGACGCTCACCGCGTGGTACGCCTTGCCCGCGAACTCGCGGCTGCTCTGTGCCGCGGACTCGGCGGTATTGCGCACGGCCGGGTTCTGGGCGATCTGACGTGCGGACTTCTTCAGCTGCTCGTAGCGCTCGCGTCCGGCCCGTGTGCCGATGACGTAACCGAGGGCCAGGCCGGCGATGAACGTGAGCCGGTACCGCATGGCTGCCACCCTTCTCCTGCTCCGTGCTTGCTGCGTATGTGCTCGGTGCGACGTGTGCTGCCCGCCTACCCGCCGGGGCCCGAGATCACCCGGGGCGATACCGATTGGCGGAGCACCCCCCCGCTTGCGCTAATGTATGTGTCGCAGCGAACGCGCGCCGCCCGGCAGCAGCCAGGCAGGTAGGGTTCGGTGCAAACGCAGCAATCCCCTGTAGCTCAATTGGCAGAGCAGCCGGCTGTTAACCGGCAGGTTACTGGTTCGAGTCCAGTCGGGGGAGCGCGATCCCCTGTAGCTCAATTGGCAGAGCATTCGGCTGTTAACCGGAGGGTTACTGGTTCGAGTCCAGTCGGGGGAGCGGAACGGAAGAGGGCCCTTCGGGGTCCTTTTTCGCGTGCCGGGCCGGAGGGTGGTTCGACGGCCGGAGCCGGACTCTTTCGTGTCTACGCCACACCGTCCGGAACCGGGCAGCGAGCAGCACAGTCCTCATGGTCAGGCGAAGCCGACCATCCGGAGCGAGAGATCGTATGACCGGCTATGCTGCGGCAGACGGCGCGCACACATGTGCGCGCCACGCCGAAAAGGGGCGGTAGCTCAGCCGGTTAGAGCAGCGGACTCATAATCCGTCGGCCGTGGGTTCGAGTCCCACCCGCCCCACCACGGCGGCTGCAGCGCAGGAACGTTCCAGCCTTCTGGAAACAAGGATGCACACGCGGCAGCGTCGAATGTGCAAGACACGCTGAAGGCCCTTCGAGGGCCCCCTGTCGGCTCAGCGGCCGACGGATCGGAGCAGGACGGAGCCCCGGCCGCACATGCGGCCGGGGCTCTGTGCGAGGCCTCCCGCGGAGCCCGAACTCCGCACGCACCGACCCGTTTCGTCCGGGCATACGTCAAGTGGGCCGGCTGTCAGCGGCGTTGAGAGGGCGTGCGGGAGCTGTGGCGTCCCGCGTCTGCCCCCCTGACGCTCAGTACGGGCAATTTCCTTTGCGTTAGCAACGCATTTGACTCATCGCGACTCCGCGGCGAGCCCTCGAACGGTAGCGGCCCGCCGTCACGCTCCGGGGCCGCCCCGTCGCGCCCCGCCTGCGCCTGTGGGTATCTGTCGGCCGTGGACCCGGATCTGCGGGGGCGCGGGGCTGCTGCGGCCGGTTTTCGCCAGGGGCGCTGCGGGTGGGCCCCGTTGTGCCGATGAGGCGCCCTGCAGACCCCTTTGTGCCCGTGTGTCATGCAGGGCGATACCTCGAATATTTACCGGGAAATGCGGCTTTTGCCCGAATTCGTACGCGTACGACTTGTTGGTCCCGTTAAGGCGTCGTAGTGTCGGTAGTGCCGCGGCAGAAACAGGGAGCGGCACACCGAACTACTTCCCAAAGGAGGCGAAGATGAACGTTCGTGACATCTTCCGCCATGGGGGTGGCAGGGGTCGTTGGGGCGGCTGGGGCGGCTACGGCGGCTACGGCGGTTACGGCGGCTACGGCTACGGCTTCGGTCGGCGTGGACGCGGCGGCTTCGGACGTCGAGGCCGCGGCGGTTACGGCGGCTACGGCGGCTACGGCGGCTACGGCGGCTTCCGCTAATCCCCGACCACCCAGAATCCCCAAACCCCTTACACGAGGCTGGCCCGCGCGACCGCGCGGGTCACGCCTCGTGGTTTTGGGGCCCGCGCCCCAGGGGCCTCCCGTTCGGATCATGTCGGCCTGCGGCCCCTGGCAGGCGTTCCGCAGGCGCTCTTCAAGGCTTGAATCACGACGGCATCGCAGATCGCGCTGTGATCCCGCCCCGATCCGGGAGCGGGCTCCGGCCGTTGTCCGCATTCCGCACTCCTCAGTGATGTGAGGCCCATGCGCCTTCTCGGCCCCCTCGCGCGCCCCGACGAGCCGCCCCCGGAATCGGTGACGGACGTTCCGATCCGTACCGACCCCATCAGCGTGGTGCGGTCGTTCCGGCGGTTCTGGCCGCTCACCTATGGCGACCGGCGCTGGCTCCTGCTCATCTGCGCCCTCGCCGCCGTGACCGCGGTCGCGGAGACCATCACCATCCTTCTCTTCGCGGAACTGACCGACAACGCTCTGCAGCAGGGATCCGTCAGTGCCTTCTGGAAACCTGCTGGTCAGTGGCTCACCGTGGCCGTCATCGGTGCGATCGTGGGGTATCTGTGCAGCTCGCTCGCGGTATGGACCGCCGAACGCTTCGTGATGCGGCTGCGGGCGCGCGTCTTCAGTCATCTGCAGACGCTGCCGCCCCACTTCTACCAGCGCAATCGCCGTGGTGACCTGGTCGAGCGGCTCACCGGCGATGTGGAAGCCATCGAAGCCCTCGTGGTCTCCGGCATCGTCGGGGCTGCGACCGCCCTCTTCAACACCTTCTTCTACGCTGCCGCCGCCGCGTGGCTGAGCTGGAAACTTGCCCTCGCCACCTTTGCCATGATCCCGCTCTTCTACCTCGTCACCCGCGTGTTCACGGGGCCTCTGCGCGCGGTGTCCCGGCGCGGACGTGCGGCGGACGGTGCCATCACTGCCGTGGTCGAGGAGACGCTGGTCAACGTCGTCATGACCCAGGCGTACAACAGGCAGCACGACGAGGAGGAACGGCTCCTCGGCAAGGCGCGTGCCCGGTTCAAGGCAGCGGTGAGAGGCACCCGGCTCGCCGAGCTCTACGAGCAACTCGTAGAGGTCCTCGAAACCGTGTGCGTCCTGGTGATCATCGGTCTCGGGGCGTGGCAGATCTCCACGGGCGGGATCACACTCGGTCAGCTCCTCGCCTTCGCCGCCTTCATCGGTTCCCTCTACCCGCCGATCCGCTCCCTGGGTCAGCTCGGTCTGACGGCCACCGCCGCGACCGCCGGAGCCGAGCGGCTTCTGGAGATCCTCGACACCAAGCCAACCGTCACCGACCCGGGCGCGTCCGTCGCGGCCCCGGCCCGGCGGCGCGCCGTCGGCGAGGTGGAGGCGCAGCAGGTCGACTTCCACTACCCCGGCAACCCTGAGCCGGTTCTCCGCGGTCTCTCGTTCACTGCGGTCCCCGGCGAACTGCTGGTCATCACCGGCCCCAGCGGAGCCGGCAAGTCGACCCTGGCCGCTCTGCTGCTGAGGTTCTACGACCCGGACGTCGGCAGCATCCGGCTGGACGGCACATCCGTGGACCAGCTGCCGCTGACCTACCTGCGCCGGAACATCACGCTGCTGCCGCAGGACACTCTCGTCCTGCACGACACCATCGAGCAGAACATCGCGTGCGGGCGCACCGATACGACCCTCCGTGACATCGAGGAGGCCGCGCGGGCAGCCGACGCGCACGACTTCATCCGTGCCCTTCCCGACGGCTACAAGACCGTTGTCTCACCAGGCACGTCCCGCCTCTCCGGCGGTCAGCTGCAGCGCATCGCGATCGCCCGTGCCATGGTCCGCGACGCGCCCGTTCTCCTTCTCGACGAGCCCACCACCGGCCTGGACGCACTGGCCGCACAGCGCATCCTCGGCCCGCTGCGACGCCTCGCCGAGGGACGCACCACCATCGTCATCACGCACGACCTGGCCCTCGCCACCGACGCCGACCGCATCCTGGTGCTGGACGAGGGGCGTCTGGTGGAGTCGGGCACGCACACCCAACTGCTGGACCGGAGCGGCCTGTACGCCACGCTGTTCGACGCCAAGCCCTCGCGTCGCAACGGCACCGTGAACGCATACGCCAAGCATGCGCGCCCATCGGGAATCCATTGGAGGTAGGGACCTAGAGGGAACCGGCTCCGGACCGGTCGTTACCATCCGCTGTGACCGAAACGACCGAAGAACCTGTACATCGCACGCGCATACTCGCCGACCTGACGCCGCTGCGTACCTCACCCGACTACCGGCGGCTCTGGTTCGGGAACACGGTCTCCTGGATCGGGCAGGGGATGACGGCGCTTGCCGTGTCGCTCCAGGTGTACGACATCACCGGGTCCGCCTTCTCGGTCGGGCTCATCGGGTTCTGTTCGTTTCTGCCGCTGGTCGTCTTCGGGCTGTACGGCGGGGCCGTCGCGGACACCGTAGACCGGCGCAAACTGGGGCTGGCCAGCTCCTTCGGTTCGTTCGTCCTCGCTGTCGCACTGGTCGCCGCGAGCGTCGCCGGGGTCGAGCAGCTGGGGCTGCTGTACGCGGTCGTCGCGCTGCAGGCGGTCTGCTTCGCGCTCAACTCACCGGCCCGCAGCTCGATGGTCGCGCGCCTCCTGCCGGCCGAGCAGCTGCCTGCCGCAAACGCGCTCAGCTCCATCACCAGCACCACCGGTGCGCTGGTCGGGCCGATGCTGGGCGGACTCATGGTCGGCTGGTGGGGGTACCGGGCCGCGTACACCGTCGACGCCGTCACCTTCACGGCCGCGCTGTACGCGATGTGGCGGCTGCCCTCGATGCTCCCCGAGCGCGGGGTCGACGCGGGGAGCGAGAAGCGGGCGTCCGTGGTGGGCGGGCTGCGCTTCCTGGCGGCGCGTCCCGTTCTGCGGATGACCTTCTTCACCGATCTGTGCGCCATGGTCCTCGCCCACCCGCGGGCGCTCTTCCCGGTCGTCGCCGTGCTCTGGTACGGCGGTGACGCGAAGACCACCGGGCTGCTGGTCGCGGCTCCGGCGCTGGGCGCACTGCTGGGCGGGGTGTTCTCCGGCTGGCTGAGCCGGATCAGACGGCACGGGCTCGCGGTGATCGCCGCCGTGACCTGCTGGGGCAGCGCCATCGCCGTCTTCGGGCTGACCCGTCAGCTCTGGCTCGGGCTGGTCCTGCTGGCGCTCGCCGGCTGCGCGGACACCGTCTCGATGGTCTTCCGGAACACCATGCTCCAGGCGGCGGTGCCGGACGAGATGCGGGGGCGGCTGCAGGGCGTGTTCATCGTGGTGGTGGCCGGTGGGCCGAGGCTCGGGGACTTCCTGGCGGGTTCGGTCGCCGATCTGGCGTCCCCGACGGTGGCGGCCACCGGGGGCGGCATCGCATGCGTGATCGCGGTGTCGCTGCTCGCGCTGAAGTGGCGGGGGTTCGCCCGGTACGACGCCCGGGATCCGCAGCCCTGACCGGGCCGGGGGCCGGTCCTGCGGGCCGACCGGCCCCCGGTGGCGTGGCTCCTCCGCTCAGGCGGTCACGTCGGAGAGCTTCGGCATCTCGCCCTCGGTCGTCTTGACGTCGATCACGGAGAATGCCGCGCCCTGCGGGTCGCTCAGCGCCGCGAAACGGCCGAACGGGCTGGTCATCGGACCGAACCGGAGAATCGCCCCGCGATCCGTCGCCCTCGCGACCGCCGCGTCGCAGTCCTCGACGGTGAAGTACACATTGAGGTACGGCGGTACCTCGGGCGGGAAGTCGTCCGTCATCCTCATCCGGCCCAGGACCGGATCGGCGCCCAGGTCGTAGAGCGCGAAGTCGATCGCGTCGTCCTGCATCTGCTTCACGCGGTACGGGAAGACGGCGGGGAAGAACGCGTCCGACTTCGCCGGGTCCCGGGTGAACACCTCGGCCCAGCAGTACGCGCCCGGTGTGGCCCTGGCCTCGAACCCTTCGTGCTGCCCCGCCTGCCACACACCGAAGACCACCCCGCCCGGGTCGCGGGCCAGCGCCATCGAGCCGAAGTCGCCGACCTGCATCGGCTCCATCAGCACCTCGCCACCGTTGTCACGGATCTTTGCGGCGGTGGCTGCGGCGTCCGGCGACGCAAGGTACAGGCACCATGCCGACTGGCCTTCCTGGCCGGGCATCGGCGGCACGACGGCGGCCACCGCCTTGCCGTTCGCGTACGCCTGCGTGTAGTTGCCGAACTCCGACGACGACTCACCGAACGTCCACCCCAGCACGTCACCGTAGAACCTCTTCGCCCCCTCGAGATCGGTGAACATCGCGTCCGCCCAGCACGGGGTGCCCTCTGGTTCCACAGCCATGGTTCTGCGCTCCTGACTCGCTGATTCGGTACGGTTTTTCACGCTAAGGGCTGTCCCGTGGTCCCTGGTGGATCGGCGCGCGGCGTCGGATGCGGTGCATCGCAAGGCGGAGGGGCGTCCTCGTACCGGTCCGTATTCGGGGGTTCCGGCAACGCGGCGAGATGCTGTAGCCGTCGTCGTGCGTCCGCAGGGATGACGGGACAGCGTCAGCCGGCAATCCCGCAGGCCGCGCGGCGAACTACCCGCCGGCGGCCGTGGCCTCCGGGGCCGCTATGCCGCGGGCGACCCCCAGCTCCACCAGGTCCTGGGGGCGCAGGCGCAACTGGTCGGCCGTGGCGTGCACGGCGTCGGGGGAGCGCTTCAGGATGGCTGCCGCGAGCTCCGGGGCGATGACGGAGAAGTAACTGTCCGGGGTGACATATGTGTTCTCCGGCGCAGCCAGGGCGAGTGCCCCGCCCGAGCCGCCCTCGCCGATCACCAGGGTCGTCACCGGGACCCGGGCCTCGGCGATCGCCGCGAACGCATCGGCGATGGCAGCCCCCGCGCCCGCCCGTTCCGCCTCGGCGTCGTTCGCCGCCCCCGGGGTGTCGATCAGAGTCAGTACGGGCACGCCGAGCCGGTCCGCGAGCCGGATCACCCGGGCCGCGGTGCGGTAACCGGCCGGACGGGTCGCCGTGCCGCACTGGGCGACGTACGCGATCGGCCGGCCGCCGCGCACCCCGAACCCGCAGAGCAGGCCCGGATCCGTACCGCCGCACCGGTCGCCGCTGAGCGGCAGCAGGTGGTCGAAGTACGCGTCGAGATACGCCCCGGCACGCGGCCGGGCCGAGGAACGGGCCTGTCGTACCGCGTCCCAGCCGGTCGCCGGCAGCCCGGTGGCCGCGAGAGCGCCCGGGACCGGCGCGGGGACACCGGACTCGTCGACGCCTGCCGCCCCCAGCGCGCCCAGCCACCGGCCCAGCGTCCGTGGCAGCTCGTCCGCGTGGACGACCGCGTCGATCTGGCCCGCAGCCAGCTGGCCCTCCGCGGCGTACGCCGACGGGTCCGCGTCCACCGGCCGCACCCGCGATCCGGCGAACCCGATCTGGGCCCCCGGCAGCGCCAGGATCACATCGGCGCCCGCCCCCAGCGTGGCCCAGCCGCCGCCGGTCGTCGGATCGCGCACGATCGCGAGCTGCGGCAGCCCCGCCGCCCGCAGCCGTGCCGAGGCACGTGCCACTCGCTGGAGCTGGGTGAGCGCGATCATTCCCTCCTGCATCCGGCTGCCGCCCGTCGCGACGATCGAGACGAGCGGCAGCCGCCGGGTGAACGCGGTCCCGTAGGCGGCTTCCAGCAGGTCCCCGGTGCGCTGCCCCAGGGATCCGCCCAGGAAGCCGAACTCGAACGAGATCAGCACACACGGTCGGCCGCCGACCGTGCCGAGGCCGTGGACGACGGACTCCTCCTCGCCGGTACGTGCCGTGGCGCGGGCCCGGGCGTCCGCGTAACCGGACCAGGAGAGCGGACCGTCCGCCGGTATCTCCGCGCCGGCCGGGGTGTTGGACTCGGTGAAGTCCTCGGTGACCGCCGCGATCGCCTGCCGCGCCGTCAGGCGCCTACGCACCGAGCGACCGCTTCATGATCTTGCCCATGTCGTTGCGTGGCAGCGCCTCCAGATAACGGACTGTGCGGGGGCGCTTGTGCGGGGCCAGCTGGGTCGCCACATGGTCCGCGAGCTCGGCCTCCGTGGGCGGTGCGGCCGGGTCGGCCGGCACCACCCAGGCGACGATCCGCTCGCCCAGATCCGGGTCCGGCTCCCCGGTGACGGCGGCCTCGCGGACGCTCGGGTGGTCCAGCAGCGCGTTCTCGATCTCGCCCGCACCGATCTTGTAGCCGCCGCTCTTGATCAGGTCGGTGGCCTTGCGGCCGACGATCCGTACATAGCCGTCGTCGTCGAGGGCGGCCATGTCGCCGGTGCGGAACCAGCCGTCCTCGGCGAAGGCGGCCGCCGTCGCGTCGGGGCGGTTCAGATAGCCGGCGAAGAGGTTCGGGCCGCGCACCTGGATCTCGCCCACCGCGCCCTCGGCCGTCGGATCGTCGAGCGGGGTGCCGTCCTCCTCGACGAGCCGGAGTTCGACGCCCCGCAGCGGTGCGCCGACCGTCCCGGGGCGAGGCTCGCCGTCCGCCCGGATGCCCGTGTTCATCAGGGTCTCCGTCATGCCGTACCGCTCGATGACCCGGCGGCCGGTCGCTGCCGCGATGCGTTCGTGGTCATGGACCGGAAGCGCGGCCGACCCCGATACCAGCAGCCGGGCCCCGGTGAGCGCCTCCGCCAGCTCGGCCGCGGCCGGTGCCGCCGTACCGAGCGCCTCGGCGATCCGGTGGTACATCGTCGGCACGCCGAACAGCATCGTGGCGCCGGACGACAGCTCCCGGGCCACACCCTCGGTGGAGAACCGCCCCAGGTGCCGCACCGATCCGCCCAGGCGCAGCGGCCCGAGCACGCCCAGGATCAGGCCGTGCACATGGAACAGCGGCAGAGCGTGCACAAGGACGTCGTCGCCGGTCCATTGCCAGGCGTCCGCCAGCGCGTCCAGCGAGGCGGCGATCGCGCGGCGGGGCAGGATCGCACCTTTGGGCGGGCCCGTGGTGCCGGAGGTGTAGACGATCAGGGCGGGGGACTCGGGGGAGGGTTCGGGGAAGACGACGCCGTCGGCCGCCGCTGCCGTGTCGACATCCTTGCGGTCCACCGCGGCGAGCACCGGCGGGAGTACGTCACCCGCCCCGGCCAGCACCGCCGACGGGGCGCTGTCGGCCACGATGTGCGCCAGTTCGCGTGTGCCGCTCTTCGGGTTGAGGGGGACGGCGGGCACCCCGGCCCGCAGCGCCGCCACCACCGCGACGACGGTCTCGGCGGTCGGCGTGGCCCAGACGGCGACCCTTCCCGCGCCCGCGAGCCGCTCGGCGAGCGCGTCGGAGGCCGCGGCCAACTGGGCGTACGTCAGGGTGGTTTCACCGAACCGGACGGCTTCCCGGGCGGCCGCGGGGACGGATCCGTCGTGCAGCGCAGGCAGAAGAGAGGTCACCCTCCGACCCTAAGGGCTGTCCGTGATCCCTGGCGGGCGCGCGACGACAGCGGGGCGCCTCGTCGCGTTGTCGGAGCGCCCGGATACGCGCCCAGTAGAAGGACGCCTCTCCGCCCCGCGACGCGCCGTATCCGACGCCGCGCGCTGATCCACCGGGAGTACGGGACACCCCTCATCAGACAGCCGGTTCGGGCATCCTCTGGTCCCGCTGAATGTTCCGCATCCGTCCGTACGCGTACACGCACCCGGCCAGCGCCAGGTCGGACAGCAGCATGAAGGCGATCGAGTACGAGCCCTTCGCGCTGTAGATCGCACCCATCACCAACGGCGGGACGAAGCCGCCGAGTCCGCCCATCGCGCCGACGATTCCGGTGACGCTGCCCACCTTCGGCTGCGGTGTCACCTGCGAGACGAGGGCGAAGATGCTGCCGCTCGATGTGCCCAGTCCGGCCGCCATGCAGAGCAGTGCGATCGTGCCGCCCGGCGCCAGTTTCGGGTCGAAGGCCTGGATGATCGCCATCAGTGCGGCCAGCCCCAGTGCCGCCGAGGTGACCAGCGCCGGGTGGATGTGGTCCGAGAGCCAGCCGCCGATCGGCCGGAAGACGACGGTGACCAGGGCGAACCCGGCGGCTTTCGTGCCGGCGTCGGTCGGCGAGAGGTCGTACCAGGTCTTCAGATAGGTCGGCAGATAGACGCCGAACGCCACGATGCCGCCGAAGCCGATCGCGTACAGCGCGGAGAGTTCCCAGGTGACCCGCAGTCGCCCGGCCTCGCGCAGCCGGTGGCCGAGCGAGTCGGTCGGTACCTTCCGGTCCGGGTGGTCGCTGATCAGCACCGCGGCCAGTGCCGCGTACACCACCAGCGCACCGGCGACGACGAGGAACGGAAGGTTGTCGCCGTGCTGGGCGATCCGCGGGGTGAAGTAGCCGGAGAGTGCGACACCACCCATGCCCATGCCGAACACACCCAGCGCGAGCCCTCGATCGGAGGGTGGGAACCACGAGTTGACCAGCGGGATACCGATCGCGAACGTCGTGCCGCCCAGCCCCAGCAGAAAGCCCGCGGCGAGCATCGCCCCGTACGAGCTCCTCGCCGGGATCAGCAGCAGAACGGGGACGATGGTCAGCGCCGAGACCAGCGGGAACATGAGCCGGGCGCCGTACTTGTCGGTGAGCGCCCCCGCCGCGATCCGGCCCAGCGAACCGACCAGCACCGGCACGGCGACCAGCAGCGACTGCTCGAACGAGCTCAGCCCGAGCCGCTCCTTGTAGTCCCCGGAGAGCGGCGCGATCAGGTTCCAGGCCCAGAACGTGAGTCCGAAGCCGATCGTGGCCACCACAAGATTGCGGTATGCGGCCGCGGACGGCCGGCCTGTCGGAACGGGGGACTGCTTGACGGCTTCCACCCTGCAAGTCAAGGACGGGTGGTGTCGGTGGGCCCGTCGGCCTACGCCGGCCGAGTCACGGGTCACGGGCCGGGCCGACGCGGGTCTCCGCAGTCGCAATCCGGCACAAGCTGCGACAATCGCGGTATGGACCGTCTGGACAGGGAAATCCTCAGCGTCCTCCAGGAGGACGCGCGGATCTCGTACCGCGATCTGGGGGTACGGGTCGGCCTCAGTGCCAACGCCGCGGCCGACCGGGTGCGGCGGCTGCGCCGCGACGGCGTCATCCGCGGCTTCACCGTGATCATCGACCCGGCCGCCGACACCCGAACGGGTCTGGTCGTCTTCATCGATGTCACGCTGCGTATCGACACGACCAATGAGGTGTTCGAACGGGCGGTTCTCGCCCTGCCCGGCATCACCGAAGTGGTGCACGTGACGGGCGGGCACGACTATCTCGTACGGGCCACGGTCGCCGACACCGCCGCCCTGGACGGACTGCTGCGTCGGCTCAAGCGGGAAGCGGGCGTCGCCCACTCCAGCACCCGGGTAGCGCTCAGAGCGGCGCCTGCCAGGTGAACGTCGTGGAGCGCGAGCCGTCGTCGCCCCGTCCGTCGTCGGCGACCGCCAGCCGGACTGCGGCCCGCCCGTCGGGCAGCCGCGCCGTCGCGTCCACCTCCACCTCGATGGCCGACACGCCGGTCCGCCGGTGCGCCGCCGCGAGCGCGCCGCGCAGTGCCGCGAGGAGCTGCCGGTCCGCGGGCTGCCGCACGAGTGAGTCCACCGCCCCGGTGAACTGCACCGACGGCTGGAAGCCGAGAACGGCGGCCGCGCCCCCGGTCTCCCGGAGCACCCGGCCGCGGAAGGTGCTGGGCGCATCGGTGGGCGGCTGCTGGAGGGCGAAGATCGCGGTCCGTACTTCCTGAATGGTGGAGTTCAGCTCGTCGACGGCCCGGGTGAGCAGCTCGTCCGTCTCCGGGGCGACCGCCCGGCGGCGGGTCGACTCCAGCATCATCTCGGTCGCGAAGAGCCGCTGGACGACGAGATCGTGCAGATCGCGGGCGATCCGGTCACGGTCCTCGTACACCGCGAGCTGTTCCCTGTTGTGCTGGGCGTCCGCCAGCACCAGGGCGAGCGCGGCCTGCGAGGCGAACTGGGAGGCCAGCAGCCGGTCCACGGCCGTGTACGGGCGGCCGCCGCGCCGCCGGGGCAGTGCGAGGGTCCCGATGAGCCTGCCGCCGCTCTGCAACGGCAGCATCATGCTGGGACCGAACCGGGTCCGCACATGCGTCGTCATCCGCGGATCGGTCGCCGAGTCGTCGATGAAGACCGGCTCTCCGCCCAGCAGCTGCACCAGCACGGGGGAGCCCGGCTCGATGGTCGTGCCGACGATGCCGGCCGGGTCGTCGAGCGTGGACGCGGTGACGATCTCCATCCCGCCGTCCTCGGTCGGCTGGAGGATCACCCCGGCCGAGGCATCGGCGAGAATGCGGGCCCGCTCGGCAACGGTCATCAACGCGTCCGTCGCGTTCGTGCCGCCCAGCAGCGCCGTGGTGACGGCCGCCGCGCCCTCGATCCAGCGCTCCCGCTGGCAGATCGTCTCGTACAGCCGGGCGTTGCCGATCGCGATCCCGGCCTGAGCGGCGAGGACCTGCAGCAGCGCCATGTCCGTATCGGTGAAGTGTCCGGTGCGTTTCCCGGTGAGATAGAGATTGCCGAACACCTCGCTGTGCACCCGGATTGGCGCCCCGAGGAAGGAACGCATCCGTGGATGGCCGGGCGGTACGCCGCTGGAGCGCGGGTCGGCGGTCAGATCGTCCGAGCGCAACGGTTCGGGTTCCTCGACGAGCACGCCGAGCAGTCCCGAATGGCCGTCCGGGAAGCGGCCGATGCGCCTGCGTTCGGCATCGGTCAGACCGGAGGTGAACAGTTCGGTGATGGTGCTGCGGTGGGGGTCGAGGACGCCGAGCGCGCCGTACCGGGCCTCGGTGAGCGCGGTGGCGGTGTCCACGATCTGCTGGAGGGTGGCCCGCAGTTCGAGATCGGTGCCGACGCTGAGCACCGCTTCCAGGAGTAGCGGCAGCTTGCGCGGCCTGCTGCTCGGGGGCCCGCCCGCCGCACCCCGGCCTTCGCTCTCGTAAGTCATCCGCCGCCCCGACGGCCGTCAGGCGGCCAGCGGGTTGAGGACCATCGGCTCGACCTTGCCGTCCAGCATGGCGCCGAGCCCCAGGACGGCGCACACATCGGGTCGTTCCGCGATGTGCACCGGCATGCCCGTCGCATCGCGCAGCATCTGGTCGAGCCCGGGCAGCAGCGCACTGCCGCCGACCATCATGATCCCGCAGTCCGCGAGGTCGGCCACCAGATCGGGCGGGCAGTGGCGCAGCACCTTGCCGAGGCCGTCGAGGACCGCAGTCAGCGGGGTGTGGATGGCGCGCCGCACGGCGGCGGTGTCGACCTGCACCGAACGGGCGAGACCGGTCACGACGTCACGGCCATGGATCTCGGTCACGGCCGGGCCGTGCGAGGTCAGGCCGTTGCCGCTGAGGGCCAGCTGCAACGGGCGTACCGACTGGCTCGGCAGCATCAGCTCGTGCTGCTGGCGCAGATGCTGGATCACCGCGTGGTCGATGGCATCGCCGCCGATCGGGATCCGTACGGCGGTCACGATCGAACCGAGCGAGAGCACGGCGATCTGCGTGGTGGCCGCCCCGCACACCATGATCATGCTCCCGACCGGTTGCTCGACCGGGAGATCGCAACCGACCGCCGCCGCAAGCAGGGTGTCGACCAGCTCGACCCGCCGGGCGCCGAGCCCGACCAGGGTCTCGATGGTGGCGCGCTGGGCGAGCGGATCGCTGTCGTGCGGGGTGCAGGCGGCGGCGCGCAGCCGCGGCTTGCGGCGCAGCTGACGGCGGAGCTTCTCGCCGAGCAGATGGCGGAGCATGCGCTGGGCCATTTCGATGTCGATGACAGACCCGCCGGAGACCGGGCGGACCACCCGGATGTAGTCAGGGGTGCGGCCCGTCATCTTCTCGGCGAGCTCACCGACGGCGATGAGCGAACCGCTCCGGGTGTTGATGGCGGCGGCACTCGGCTCGTCGACGACGAGCCCGAGCCCCTTGATGTACACGCGGGTCCGGGCGGCCCCGAGGTCGACGGCGACGTGGCAGCGGCGCAACTGCTCAAGACTGACGGTCACGGCAGGTCTCCCGGGAGCGCTGATGGGCGGTGCCGGCGGCGGCCGGCCCTCTTCGCATCGTGCGGCGCGCGCGCTCCCACCGCCCGCTGGGATGGGCCATCAGGGGGCGGAGGGTTGACGGACTACCAGGTCAGGGCTGTGGTGTGCCCTGGAGCAGTCGCTGGAACAGCCCCCAGGTGAACTCGGCGACATACGGCGCACCCGTCCCGGGGTCGGTGATGGCGAGCGCCCACCGGCTCGGTGCGCTGCCCTCCATCGGGCGGGCCGGTGGGAAAGCCCGGGCGACCTCGTCGACGGTGCACGACCAGGGGTGCAGATCGTCGATCGTACGCAGCTCGGGACCGCTCGCCCCCGGGGCTCTGACCAGCCACTCGTTCCATACGGCCCCGCCGGGTGCGACCATCACCTCGAACCGCAGCCCAGGCCAGAGCGGCACCGGCCAGAGCAGGGCGTCGCACTCCAGATCGCCGATCCGGCGGTGCACGGAGGACTCGGGTTCGCCCAGCACCGAGCGGTAGCGGCGCAACGAGCCGCGGCCGCGGGGCGCCCGCACCATCGCCTGCCAGCGGCGGTTGGCCTCTCGCATCTCGGCGAGCGAGGCGCTGAGTTCGTGCCGGGCGTCCTCGACGAGGCCGGGCTGGTGGTCTGCCATCCGGCGGAGCAGGACGAGCTGGAACTCGAGTGGGCCAAAAGGGGCGGCGGTCATGGAATTAACGTTTCCACACAGGATCCTCACGTGAGCGGCTTTCTCTGTTGTCCTATCGGCACTTAATCTGCGGGCGCCATGGATTACTGCCACCCGTGTCAGCGGCATCTCAACGGCGCCCTCGCCTGCGCCGGGTGCGGAACCCCCGCCGAGGCGCTGAGCCACTACGCCACGCCCGCCCTCTCCGGCCACGAACCGGACGCGGAGCGTGCGAAAGCCCTGCCGCCATCGCCGGGCGGACGTCGCCGCCGGTCCCGCGGCAGCACCGAGCCGGCCGAGGGCGGGCGTGGCGCGCGCGGGTCCGGGAGCAGACGCGGGTCCGCGAATGCGCGCGCGTCGGGTGGATCGCGTCGGGCGCGCCGGGACGAGCGAGGTGGCACGGACGAGCGTGCTGCCGGGGACGAGCTTTTCGCCGGCGACGAGCTTGTCGCGAGGGACCAGCTCGTCGCGAGGGATGAGCGTGGCGGCCGGGAACAACGAGGCGCCAGGGGGCAACGTGGCGGCCGGGGAGGTCGCGGCCGCCGTTCGCACCGCCGCCGTGGCCGTACCGCCCTGCTCGCCTTCCTCGGTGTCGTGCTCGCCGCCGGGGCGCTGAGCCTCGCCGAGCTGGCCATCGAACCGAAGGGTGACGACGGAGCCTCGGACTACGTACGCGAGGCCACCGACGTCACGACCGCGCCGGCGCCGAAACCCTCCTCGAGCCACGACATCGACCGCCCCGGACCGGTGGACAGCCCCTCCACCGTCCCCGTCACCGACGCGCACACCACCGGCACCGGCCCTCCGGGCACCGCGACCGGCACCGGCGGCGGTGCCCCCGGAGGTGCGGGCTCCGCCCCGCCCGCGGCCACCACCACGCCCTCCGGCGGTGCCACGTCCTCCACGGATCCGTCGTCCGGACCGAGTCCTTCCGGATCCCCCCGCGACCCGTCGGGCACCCCGACCGGCCACCCGTCACAGCACCCGAACCCGACGCCCACGCCCAGCCCGACGAAGACTCAGACGTGCTGGCTCTTCTTGTGCTTCTGAGGGCGGTCCCGTGATCCCTGGTGGATCAGCGCGCGGCGTCGGATGCGGTGCATCGCAAGGCGGAGTGGCGTCCTCGTACCGGGTGTATTCGGGCGTTCCGGCAATGCGGCAGGCGCCGTAGCTGTCGTCGCGCGCCCGCCAGGGATTGAGCGGGACAGCCCTTGGTTCCGCAGTCCTAGGACTCCGCGTCCACGCCCAGCATCCGTCGCAGCAGGTCCCGCAGCACCGCACGCTCCGCGTGCGACAGCTCGGCGAGCGGCTCGCGCGCGAAGCCGAGCGACTCGCGGAGCTGCAGCGCGGTCAGGGCACCCTTTTCCGTCGCGGCGGCCAGCTTCACCCGCCGGTCGGCCGGGTCGGGCCGACGCTCCACCAGGCCACGCGTCTCCAGCCGGTCGACGATCCCCGTCACGTTCGACGGCTCGCACTTCAGCTTCTGGGCGATCTTGCGCATCGGTGTCGGCTCCAGGGAGAGCAGCCCGAGGACCCGGGCCTGCGCCCCGGTGAGCGAGTGCGCGGCCGCGGCCCGGTCGTACTCCTCGTAGTAGCGCGCCACGACCGTGCCGATGAGGTCGACGACTTCGAGGGTCAGTGGGTCCGTTCGCGTGGTGGCCATGACACCCAGGATACCCAGTTACTTGACAACATGAAATATTCAGGAGCATGGTTGTTTCACGTCATGAAGCTTTTCTGTGACGCGACCCGGCGGACCGAACCCGGCGGGACCCGGCGGAACGCTTCCCCCACCCGTAGGACATCGAGGAGAACCCGAGCCCATGTCTGCAGCACTTCCCACGTCGAGCCGTGAATGGCACCTTGTCGCCCGCCCCCACGGCTGGCCGAAGGCCGAGGATTTCGCGCTGCGTGAGGCCCCGGTCACCGCTCCCGCCGAGGGCCGTGTCCTCGTCCGCAATCTGCACTTCTCGGTCGACCCGTACATGCGGGGCCGGATGAACGACGTGAAGTCGTACACCCCGCCCTTCAAGCTGGATCACCCCATGGAAGGCGGCGCGGTCGGCGAGGTCATCGCCTCCAACGCCGAGGGGATCGCGGTCGGTGAGCACGTCCTGCACGGTCTGGGCTGGCGCGAGTACGCCGACGTCCCGGCCCAGCACGCCGTCAAGGTCGACCCGGACCTGGCCCCGCTCTCCGCCTACCTCGGCGTGCTCGGCATGACCGGGCTCACCGCCTACGCGGGCCTCTTCGACGTTGCGTCCTTCAAGGAGGGCGACGCCGTCTTCGTCTCCGGTGCCGCCGGTGCCGTCGGCAGCCAGGTCGGCCAGATGGCGAAGCTCAGGGGCGCCTCGCGGGTCATCGGTTCGGCCGGATCCGACGAGAAGGTCAAGCTCCTCGTCGAGGAGTACGGCTTCGACGCCGCCTTCAACTACAAGAACGGCCCGGTTGCCGAGCAACTGCGCCAGGCCGCCCCCGACGGCATCGACGTCTACTTCGACAACGTCGGCGGCGAGCACCTCGAAGCGGCGATCTCCTCGCTCCATGTGCACGGCCGCGCCACCATCTGCGGAATGATCGCCCAGTACAACGCGACCGAGCCCACCCCCGGCCCGCGCAACCTCGCACTCGTCATCGGCAAGCGGCTGCGTCTGCAGGGCATGCTCGTCGGCGACCACGCCGCGCTCCAGCCGCAGTTCGTCCAGGAGGTCGCCGGCTGGCTGGCCTCCGGTGAGCTGAAGTACCGCGAGACCGTCGTCGAGGGCATCGAGAACGGCTTCGATGCGTTCCTCGGCCTGATGCGTGGCGAGAACACCGGAAAGATGATCGTTTCCCTCGGCTGACAGCCGTTCGCCGTCACCGTTAGTCTCATCGGCAGGCCGTCGCGATCGTGGGCGCGAGTTGCGGCGCTACAGCAGAGGAAACCTCAGCATGGCTATTCAGGACATAACCGTCGCGTACACCGCCGTCGCCACCGCGGAGAACGGCCGTGACGGCCGCGTCTCCTCCGACGACGGCCGGCTCGACGTCGTCGTCAACCCGCCGAAGGAACTGGGCGGTAACGGCGCGGGCACCAACCCGGAGCAGCTCTTCGCGGCCGGCTACAGCGCCTGCTTCCAGGGCGCCCTCGGTGTGGTGGCCCGTCAGGAGAAGGCCGACATCTCCGGCTCCACCGTGACTGCCGCGGTCTCCATCGGCAAGACCGCCGAGGGCGGCTTCGGCCTGGAGGTCGCGATCTCCGCGACCATCCCGAACGTCGACACCGCCACGGCTCAGTCGCTCATCGAGAAGGCCCACCAGGTGTGCCCGTACTCGAACGCGACGCGCGGCAACATCAAGGTCGAGCTGTCGGTCGTCTGACCGTCCGCACTGCCCGTACGTAAGTGAGGGCCGCACCCCGGCGGGGTGCGGCCCTCACTTACGTACCGCCCTCAACCGCGCTCGGTACAACGGACGTTGTTCGGAATTCACCCACGTACCGGACGGCGAAGTACGGCGAGACGGACCTGCTGCACGCCACGGCGGTCCGTGATCCGGAGACCGGCGGGGTCACGGTCTTCGCGGTCAACCGCAGCCAGGACGAGGAGCTTCCGCTCGAAGTCGCCCTGCACGGCTTCGACCCGGCGAAGATCGCCGAACACCAGGTTCTCGCGGACAGCGACCCGGACGCCCGCAACACCCTCACCGATCCGGACCGCGTCACCCCGCATCAGGCGCAGGACACGACGCTCGACGGTGCAGTGCTGAGGGCGACACTGGAACCCATGTCCTGGAACATGATCCGCCTGACCTGACCGCGGATCCGACCGCCCGGAGATCGAGGACGGAACGTCCGGAGAAGTCCGGCCCGGCCCCCAACTCCCCGGTCAACACGACCCCTACCACCCCCGTTACGCTGACGCCATGCGCGATCTAGGGGCGGGTTTCAGCTATTTGATCAAGGGGCAACGCTGGGTCGGCCGGCACGGACGCTGGTTCGGCTTCGGCTTGATCCCCGGCCTCATCACGCTCGTCGTGTACGCGGCAGCGCTCGTCGGCCTCGGCTACGGTGCCGACGACTTCGTGGCCTGGGCGACCCCGTTCGCCGACGACTGGTCCTCGCCCTGGCTCGGCCTGCTCCGGGTCTCGCTCACCGCGCTGGTCTTCGCCCTCGGGCTGTTCCTCGCCGTGATCACGTTCACCGCCGTGACGCTGCTGGTCGGCCAGCCGTTCTACGAGTCGCTCTCCGAGCAGGTGGACCGGTCGGAGGGCGGCGACGTCCCCGAGTCCGGGCTGCCGCTCTGGCGCGAACTGTGGATCTCCGCCCGTGACAGCCTCCGCATTCTCGTGCGCGTCTCGCTGTACGCCGTACTGCTCTTCGCCCTCGGGTTCGTTCCGGTCGTCGGCCAGACCGTGGTCCCCGCGATAGGTTTCTGCGTCACCGGCTACTTCCTCGCCGAGGAGCTCACCGCGGTCGCGCTCCAGCGCCGCGGCCTGGTCCTGGCGGACCGGCTCGTCCTGCTCCGCGGCCGCCGCATGCTGACCCTCGGCTTCGGAGTACCGCTGGGACTCGCCTTCCTGGTCCCGTTCGTCGCGGTGTTCCTGATGCCGGGCGCCGTCGCCGGAGCCACCCTGCTCGCGCGGGACCTGACGGCACCGCCCACCGACGACGAGGACGCGGCCCCTTCCCCGTACACCCTCAACAAGGACTGAGGACCGAGGAGCCCCCGAGCCATGACCGAGATCATCGCCGTCGCCGTCATCACCGTCCTCGCCGTCATCAGCCCGGGCGCCGACTTCGCGATGGTCGTGCGCAACAGCTACCTCTACGGCCGGACGACCGGTCTCCTCGCGGCCACCGGAGTCGCCGCGGGCGTCCTCGTCCACGTCACGTACACGATGCTCGGCGTCGGGCTGCTGATCGCGTCCTCGACCGCCCTGTTCACCGCGATCAAGCTGGCCGGTGCGGCGTATCTCGTCTACATCGGGGTACGGACGTTCTTCGCCCGCAACGATCTCGTCGTCGATCTGGAGTCGAAGCCGGCCCTGACCCGGCTCGGGGCTCTGCGCACCGGCTTCCTGACCAACGCGCTGAACCCCAAGACCACACTCTTCGTCGTGTCGACCTTCACCCAGGTCGTCGGGGAGGACACCGGCCTGTGGCAGCAGGCCGGCTACGGGCTCTTCATGTCCGCCGCCCACCTCGGCTGGTTCGCACTGGTCGCGCTGTTCTTCTCGCACGAGCAGCTGCGCACCGCGATGCTGCGGTGGCAGAAGGTCCTCAACCGCGGCATCGGTTCGGTGCTCATCGGGCTGGGCGTGACGCTGGGCCTCGCCCGCTGAGCGACGCCCGCCGGTCAGCCGCTCCGGGGTCGAGCAGCCACTGGTACTGGAGCCCGTCCAGCACCGCCACCAGCAGCGGCGCCGTCCGCTCCGGGGTGAGTCCGCCGGGCAGCGTCTCGCCGTACTCGAACTGGAGCGGCGGGCGTACGAACCCTGGGACGAGACGGCGTACGCCTGACGGCGACCACGGAGATCAAGGAGTAGCGCCCCCTCGGACGGGAAGAGCCCCGGAACGGTAACTGCCCCCGCTCCGGGGCTCTTCCCCTGCCCGTCGTCCGCCGCGTCAGCGCACCGAGAACCCGTACACCGTCGTCGACACGTACTCCTCGCCCGGCCGCAGCACCGTGCTCGGGAACTCCGGCCGGTTCGGCGAGTCCGGGAAGTGCTGCGTCTCCAGTGCGATCCCGTCGCAGGGCCCGTACGGCCGCCCGTCGAAGTGGTCGGCGGTGTACAGCTGCAGACCCGGCTCGGTCGTCGTGACGGTCAGGACGCGCCCCGACACGGGGTCGCACAGCTCAGCCACCGGACCGTCGGCGGCGGCGTCCAGAACGAAGTTGTGGTCGTACCCCCCACCGACGGTCTTCGTCTCCCGGAAGTCGAACCGGGTCCCGTCCACCGGCAGGAACTCACCCGTCGGCAGCGACTCGGAGTCCGTCGGCGTGATCCGCCCCGCCGCGATCCGCAGCGTGTGCCCGACCGCGCTGCCGCTGTCGGCGCCGGCCAGGTTCCAGTACGTGTGATTGGTCAGGTTCAGCACGGTCGGCGCGTCCGTCGTCGCCCGGTATGCGATGCGCAGCGCCCCGTCCTCGTCCAGGGTGTACGCGGCCGAGACCACCAGCCGCCCCGGGAAGCCCTCCTCGCCGTCCTCCGCGATCAAGGAGAGCTCCACGCCGTCGGTGAGCTCCCGCGCCTCCCACACACGCCTGTCGAAGCCACGGGCCCCGCCGTGCACATGGTTGTGCCCCTCGTTCCGGGTCACCAGGTAGGTCTGCCCGTCGAGTACGAAGGAGCCGCGCGCGATCCGGTTCGCGTACCGCCCGACCAGCGCCCCGAAATACGGACCGGAGGGCCTCTCGTACGCCGCGAGATCCGGCAGCCCGAGCGCCACCGGGGCCCGTACGCCGTTCCGTCCGGGCACCTCGACCGACTGCACGACGCCGCCGTACGTCAGGACGCGTACGCGCGTACCGGCCCGTTCCAGCGTCCAGCGGTGGACGGCGGTACCGTCCGCGAGGGTGCCGAAGACTTCCGTACGTATCGCCGTGCTCAAACCCGTGTCCATGATCACGGACCTTAGACCACGGGACAGCGCTTAGGCCGGGGGCTTCCGCGCCGTGACATTGCGGTACGCGATCTCCGCCAGCCGGGCCTGTCCGTTGCGCCCCGGATGGAACCAGTCCCACTGGCTGAGCTGCTTGCCGGTGAACCGGTATCCGAAGACCGCACCGCCGTCGTACCGGCAGCGCAGATCCTTCGCGCACACGTCCCGCAGCACCTTGTTGTAGGCCACGACCCGCTTCTGCACCGCGGCGCGGCGTGCCACGGCCGCGGCACCCATGTCGTCCGCCTCGCCCAGCATCGACCTGCAGATCCCCAGCTTCCAGATCTGCTTGCCCAGTGCGTTGCCGCGCCCCGTCGACCAGAGGCGCTTGAGATCCGGCACGCTCGACACGTAGACCTGCGTCTTCGGCGCCCTGCTGCGCAGCTGACGCATCGACGCCTTGAACGACGCCTGGAAGTCCGCCACCGGCGTCATCATCTCCGCCGAGTCCCTGCAGGCGTCATTGGCGCCGATCATCACCGTCACCAGATCCGGCCTCTGCTCCGCGGCGAGGGCCATCTGCTCCGGCAGCTGGGCGATCCGGGCGCCCGTCTCGGCGTGGTTCCAGCTGTGCGCGGCCGCGCGCGAGGTGCCGAGCAGCCGCACCGCGAGGCTCCGGACGTCGCTGTCCGTGCCGGTCGCCCAGGACACCTCCGGGCAGTCGGTCAGCACCGAACAGGCGTCGAACCCTCGTGTGATGGAGTCCCCGACGGCGGCGACCGACTCGGGACTGCGGTCCCAGACGGGGGCATGCGCAGCGGAGGAGCGGTGCTTCGCGGCGGCCGTCCCCTTCGTCGTCGCGTCCTGCCCGGCGTCACAGCCGGTCAGCGCGGCCGCGGCGATGACCGGAAGCACCGTCAGCACGGCGGCAGCGGTGCGCGAGCGGTGGCTTGCGAAACGATTCTGCATCCCTCGTGCCCTCCCGTTTATGCCCCCGGCAACTCCATATAGCCCCAGGCAGCAGGCCCCGGCGCCCTGCCGGGTGAATGCTGAGCGAATCATGGGCCCAGGACCGACGGTACGTCACACCTTGGGCGCCGCCGCACGGTAGCTTTTCCCCGTCGAACCAGTGCCACGTTCCGCCCCGGCTCCAATTGGGTGGTATCGGAAAA
This sequence comes from Streptomyces sp. NBC_01717, assembly GCF_036248255.1. NCBI lineage: Bacteria > Bacillati > Actinomycetota > Actinomycetes > Kitasatosporales > Streptomycetaceae > Streptomyces > Streptomyces sp. NBC_01717. Next base: position 6,337,378 of record NZ_CP109178.1, read on the forward strand.
TCACATCACGTCACATACTGTCCCTTTTCAGGAGATTCACTCCCGATGCTGTTTACTGATGACAACCTCGGGAGCCGGCCAGGAAGAGGCGGTACGGGCGCGAGGCCGCTGGGGAAGGCGAACCTCGTCCCACACTGGAGGTCCCGGTGACGACACGTGGAGTTCTGTACGTTCACTCCGCACCGCGCGCGCTCTGCCCACATGTCGAGTGGGCGGTGGCGGGTGTCCTCGGTGCGCGGGTCCAGCTCGACTGGATCAGACAGCCGGCGGCGCCCGGCACCTGGCGGTCCGAGTTCTCCTGGAAGGGCGCCGCGGGCACCGCGTCGAAGCTTGCCTCCGCGCTGCGCGGCTGGGATCTGCTGCGCTTCGAAGTGACGGCGGAGCCGTGCGCCACGGCCGAGGGCGAGCGTTACAGCTCCACGCCTGAACTGGGCATCTTCCACGCGGTCACCGGCATGCACGGCGACATCCTGGTGCCGGAGGACCGGCTGCGGGCTGCGCTGGCGCGGTCGGTGCGCGGGGAGACGGACCTGGAGGCGGAGATCGCCAAACTCCTCGGCAAGCCGTGGGACGACGAGTTGGAGTCCTTCCGCCACGCAGGTGAGGGCGCCCCGGTCCGCTGGCTCCACCAGGTGGTGTGAGGGGGCGCCAGCGGCGGGCCTGTTCCCCCGGGCGCCCCTTCCCGAACCGGGACCCCGCGCCTCGAACGCCGGCGAGGCCGAGAACCGAGCGGACGAAGCCCGCCTCCCCGGTCGACCGGGGAGGCGGGCTTCGTCGTACAGCCTGGGCGGTGGGGATCAGACGCTGCGGAACGCCAGCACCACGTTGTGTCCCCCGAACCCGAACGAGTTGTTGATCGCGGCGATCGACCCCTCCGGCAGCGGCCGCGGCTCATCGCGCACGATGTCCGCCTCCACCGCCTCGTCGAGGTTCTCCACGTTGATCGTCGGCGGAGCCATCCGGTGGTGCAGCGCCAGGACCGTCGCGACGGTCTCGATGCCGCCCGCGCCACCGAGCAGGTGACCGGTCATCGACTTCGTCGCGGAGATCGCGACATGGTCGAGGTCGTCGCCCAGAACCTTGCGCAGAGCCTTCAGCTCCGCGACATCGCCCTGCGGCGTCGACGTGGCGTGCGCGTTGAGGTGCACGACCTCCGACGGCTTGAGATCCGTCTGGTCCAGCAGGTTCTGCATGGCGGCGGCGATCCCGCGACCGGTCGGCTCGGGCTGGGCGATGTGGTGGGCGTCCGCGGACAGGCCCTGGCCCAGCACCTCGCAGTACACCTTGGCGCCGCGTGCGGCCGCGTGCTCCGCGGACTCCAGGACGACGACACCGGCACCCTCGCCGAGCACGAAGCCGTCACGGCCCGTGTCGTACGGACGCGACGCCTTCTGGGGCTCGTCGTTGTTCTTGGACATCGCCATCATGTTGGCGAACGCCGCGATCGGCAGCGGGTGGATGGCCGCCTCGGTGCCACCGGCGAGGACCACATCGGCACGGCCGGTGCGGATCATCTCGACGGCGTACCCGATGGCCTCGGCACCCGACGCGCAGGCGGAGACCGGGGTGTGGACACCGGCCTGCGCGTTGACCTCCAGGCCGACGTTGGCGGCCGGACCGTTGGGCATGAGCATGGGCACGGTGTGCGGGGAGACGCGGCGTACGCCCTTCTCCTTCAGCACGTCGTACTGGTCGAGCAGGGTGATCACGCCACCGATGCCGGAGGCGATGACCGAGCCGAGCCGCTCGGGCTGGATCGCGTCGTCCTCACCGGCCTTGCCGGTGAAGCCGGCGTCCGCCCATGCCTCGCGGGCCGCGATCAGCGCGAACTGCGCCGAGCGGTCCAGCTTGCGGGCGAGCGGGCGGGGCAGTACGTCGCCCGGGTCGACGGCCGCGAGGGCGGCGATCCGGACGGGCAGTTCGGCGAAACGTTCGCCCTCGAGAGGCTTGACGCCGGAACGACCGGCCATCAGACCTTCCCAGGTCGACGCGGAGTCGCCACCCAGCGGAGTGGTTGCGCCGATACCGGTGACGACCACGGTGCGATTGGTCGAGTTCACTGGAAAATCTTCTCCACGTGTAGAGGGTCGTGAATCAGCGGCGCCACCGCCGGGTGGCGACACACGAGCCGGCTGGATCAGGCCTGGTGCTTCAGGATGTAGTCGGCAGCGTCGCCGACCGTCTTGAGGTTCTTGACGTCCTCGTCGGGGATCTTCACGTCGAAGCGCTCTTCGGCGGCGACGACGACCTCGACCATGGACAGCGAGTCGACGTCCAGGTCGTCGGTGAAGGACTTGTCCAGCTGGACGTCCTCGACCGGGATACCGGCGATCTCGTTGACGATCTCGGCGAGACCGTTGACGATCTCTTCCTGGGTGGCGGCCATGTTGGCGCTCCTTCGATGTGTTTCAGCAGGGTTCGGACGTCCGGACCGGAAGGTCCGGTGTGCCTAGGGGAGAGTAACGACCGTCGCGGCGTAGACGAGACCCGCCCCGAAGCCGATGACGAGCGCGGTGTCGCCGCTCTTCGCCTGACCGGTCGCCAGAAGCCGCTCCATAGCGAGCGGAATCGAGGCGGCGGAGGTGTTGCCGGTGGTCTCCACGTCGCGGGCGACCGTGACGTGTTCCGGCAGCTTCAGGGTCTTCACCATCGAATCGATGATCCGCATGTTGGCCTGGTGCGGGATGAAGACGTCCAGGTCTTCCGGGGCGATCCCGGCCGCGTCCAGCGCCTGCTGGGCGACCTTCGCCATCTCGAAGACGGCCCAGCGGAAGACCGCCTGGCCCTCCTGCGTGATGGCCGGGAACTTCTCGGGACGCTCGGCGTGGAATTCGTCCCACGCCACGGTCTGCTTGATCGTCTCGGACTTGTCGCCCTCGGAGCCCCAGACCGTCGGGCCTATGGCGGGCACATTGGAGGGGCCGACGATGACCGCGCCTGCGCCGTCGCCGAACAGGAAGGCCGTTGCCCGGTCCTCCAGGTCGGTCAGGTCGCTGAGCCGCTCCACGCCGATGACCAGTACGTACTCGGCCGAGCCCTCGACGATCATGCCCTTGGCGAGGGTCAGGCCGTAGCCGAAGCCCGCGCAGCCGGCCGAGATGTCGAAGGCGGCGGGCTTACCCGCGCCGACCTTGTGGGCGATCTCCGTCGCGACGGCCGGGGTCTGCTTGAAGTGCGAGACGGTGGAGACGATGACCGCGCCGATCTGCTCGGGCGTGATCCCGGCGTCGGCGATGGCCTTCCCTGCCGCCTCGACGGACATCGCGGCCACGGTCTCCTCCTCGGAGGCCCAGTGGCGGGTGGCGATGCCGGACCGGGAGCGGATCCACTCGTCGGACGAGTCGATCTTCTCGAGAATCACCTCGTTGGGCACGACACGGGTCGGGCGGTAGCCGCCGACACCCATGATCCGTGCGTACGCGGCGCCCTGGCTGGGCTTGATCTTCGACATGCTCTCGGGCTCCTTAGGCGTCTGCGTGCTCGGAAATGAGCGCGCGGGCCGCGTCGAGGTCGTCGGGGGTCTTCAGCGCGAGGGTCTGTACCCCGGGCAGTGCGCGCTTGGCGAGACCGGTGAGGGTCCCGCCCGGGCAGGCCTCGATGAGCGCGGTGACGCCCAGCGCCTTGAAGGTCTCCATGCACAGGTCCCAGCGGACCGGGTTGGCGACCTGGCCGACCAGCCGCGAGATGACCTCGTCGCCCGTGGCGACCGTCTTTCCGTCGGCGTTCGAGACATATGTCATGGTCGGATCGGCGACCTTCAGTGCCGCGGCGGCCTCGCGGAGCCGGTCGACCGCAGGGGCCATGTGGTGCGTGTGGAAGGCACCGGCGACCTTGAGGGGCACCACGCGGCGCACGCCCTCGGGCATGTCCTTGGTCAGCGCGGCGATCTGCGCGGCGGTGCCGGCGGCGACGATCTGGCCGCCCCCGTTGACGTTCGCCGGGGTCAGCCCGAGCATCTCCAGGTGCGGGACCGTCACGTCGGGGTCGCCGCCGAGCAGCGCCGCCATACCGGTCTCGGTGACCGCTGCGGCGTCGGCCATGGCGAGCCCACGGGTGCGTACGAGACGGAGCGCGGCCTCGTCGTCGAGAACGCCCGCGAGAGCTGCGGCGGTGATCTCACCGACGCTGTGACCTGCGACGACACCGGGTGACGCGTCAAGCGCGGCGGCGGACAGCAGACCCGCGGCGACCAGCAGCGGCTGTGCCACCGCGGTGTCGCGGATCTCGTCCGCGTCGGCCTTCGTGCCGTAGTGGGCAAGGTCGAGCCCGATGGCGTCGGACCAGGCCGCGATGCGGTCGGTGGCACCGGGGAGGTCGAGCCAGGGAGTCAGGAAGCCGGGCGTCTGAGCGCCTTGGCCGGGAGCGACGAGTACGAGCACCCTCACACTCTCTCTTGTGAACGGTCCGGAACACCCGTGGGGACAGGGACGAAGAACCGTAGGGGGAATTGTTGATGTCCGACAAAAGTCTAGGACTGGGGATCTCTGTCGGCCAGACGCCCCAGAATCAGGGCGATGCGCAGAGTGAACGCGGAGCGGACATCAGAAGGCGACCATCCGGTGACGTCCGTCACACGTCGGAGCCGGTAGCGCACGGTGTTGGGGTGGACGAACAACATCCGGGCGGCGCCCTCCAGACTGCTCGCCTGTTCCAGATACACGCTCAGCGTTTCCAGCAGCGCGGAGCCCGCCTCTTCGAGCGGTCTGTAGATCTCCTCCACCAGTTGGTCACGCGCGGCAGGGTCGCCCGCCATGGCGCGCTCCGGCAGCAGATCGTCGGCCAGGACCGGCCGCGGGGCGTCCTGCCAGGCGCTGCACGCCTTGAGCCCGGCGGCGGCGGCCTGCGCGGACCGGGTGGCCGCCAGCAGGTCCGACACCACCGGTCCGGCCACGACGGGACCGGCCGCGTACGGGCCGATCAGGGCCTTCGCGACATGCAGCGGGTTGTCGCTGCCGCCTGCGATGACGACCAGCCGGTTGCCGAGCACCCCGGTCAGCACCTGGAGCTTGGCGTGCCGGGCGGCCCGACGGATCGCCTCGACGGTCAGTTCGCTGTCGCCGTCGGGGGCCGTACCGAGGACCACACAGACATGTTCGGGGGAGTTCCAGCCGAGTGCGGCGGCGCGCGACACGGCGCCCTCGTCGGCCTCGCCGGACAGCACCGCGTTCACCACGAGTGATTCGAGCCGGGCGTCCCAGGCGCCGCGCGCCTCGGCGGCCTGCGCGTACACCTGCGCGGTCGCGAACGCGATCTCCCGCGCGTAGACGAGCAGCGCCTCGCGCAGCACCGACTCGTCGCCGGGCGCGGCGACCTCCTCGATCGCGGCCTCCATCACCTCGATCGTCGTCCGCACCATCTCGACGGTCTGGCGCAGCGTGATCGCCCGGGTCAGCTCGCGCGGGGCCGTACCGAACACATCGGTGGAGATGGCCTGCGGGGTCTCCGGGTGGCGGAACCACTCGGTGAAGGCGGCGATTCCGGCCTGGGCCACCAGGCCGATCCAGGACCGGTTCTCCGGTGGCATCGCCCGGTACCACGGCAGCGACTCGTCCATGCGGGCGATCGCGTTCGCGGCCAGCCGGCCGGAGGACTGCTCCAGTCGCTTCAGGGTCGCGGCATGCAGGTGGGCGTCATTCGCAGCGGGCTGCTCAGGATCGGGTCGGGGCACGGACACAAGACTGCCTTATCGGACCACGGGCACGGAGGGCCGGGGCGGCCGCGGGTCGTACTGCCGGGTAGTGGATGGCCGGTTTCCGACCCGGGCACGGCCCGTCTCCGACCGGGACACGGCCGGTCCCCGACCGGGATTCGGCCCTCCCGGACCGGGACACAGGGGCGCCCGGCCGGGCTACCGTGGACCCGTGATTTCCGTACAGCGCGCGGACGACCGGTATACGGGCGGCGACGAGGCCGCGGGCATCCTGTCCCGGCACGCCTTCTCCTTCGGGTCCTTCTACGACCCGGACAACCTGCGCTTCGGCGCGATCCTGGCCTGCAACGAGGAACGGCTGGCGCCCGGTGCGGGCTTCGACGAACACCCGCACAGCCACACGGAGATCGTCACCTGGGTCGTCGAGGGCGAGCTCACCCACCGGGACTCGGCCGGTCATGCCACGGTCGTACGGGCCGGGGACGTCCAGCACCTCAGCTCGGCGGCCGGGGTACGCCACGTGGAGCGGAACGACGGGGACATACCGCTGACGTTCCTTCAGATGTGGCTGGAGCCGATCGAGCCGGGCGGCGAACCCTCGTACACGACGGTCCCCGGCATCGCCGACTCCACCCCGTACGCCCTCCCGGAAGCCGGAGCGATGCTGCATGTGCGCAGGCTGGCCGCCGGTGAGCGCACCGCGGTGCCGGACGCGGCGCGGGCGTATGTGCACGTGATCGACGGCGAGGTGCGGCTCGACGGCGAGACGCTCGGTCCGGGGGACGCGGCGCGGATCACCGGGGCGGTGGGGCTGGAGCTGGTGGCCGAGGTGCCGGCCCAGGTGCTGGTGTGGGAGCTGTCGGGCTGAGCGAGGCCCCGGCCGGAGCCGGCTGAGGGCGCTACCCCGCTGAACGTACGAGCTCCGCGAGTACCGCGTCCGTGAACGGCGGCCAGACCTCGGCCGCCCACGGGCCGAAGGCGCGGTCGGTCAGGGCGACGCACGCCGCACCCGCGGACGGGTCGATCCACAGGAATGTTCCCGACTGTCCGAAGTGCCCGAAGGTCGCGGGTGACGAGGAACCGCCCGTCCAGTGCGGCGACTTGTGGTCCCGGATCTCGAAGCCGAGCCCCCAGTCGTTGGGGTTCTGGTGGCCGTAACCCGGCAGGACGCCCTTCAGGCCGGGGTGCACGACCGTCTGCGCGGCCAGCACCGTACGCGGATCGAGCAGCCGCGGGGCCTGCACCTCCGCCGCGAACCGCACCAGGTCGTCGACGGTCGAGACGCCGTCGCGGGCGGGCGAGCCGTCCATCGTCGTCGATGCCATGCCCAGCGGCTCCAGGACCGCCTGGCGCACATACTCGGCGAACGGGATGTCGGTGGCCTTGGCGATGTGGTCGCCGAGCACCTCGAAGCCCGCGTTGGAGTAGAGCCGCCGGGTGCCGGGAGCGGCCGTCACCCGGTGTTCGTCGAAGGCGAGCCCGCTGGTGTGCGCGAGCAGATGCCGGACGGTGGAACCCTCGGGACCGGCCGGTTCGTCGAGCTCCACCGCGCCTTCCTCAAACGCCACGAGCGCGGCATAGGCGGCGATCGGCTTGGTGACGGAGGCCAGCGGGAAGCGGTGCGCGGTCGGCCCGTGACTGCCGACGACAGTGCCGTCCGCTCGTACGACGGCGGCCGCCGCGGTGGGGACGGGCCAGTTCTCGATCATCGCCAGGCTCTGCATGACTACGAGACTAAGACCTGCCGCCGAACGCCCGGCATCCGGCCGGTGGCCGGAAAACCTGTCGCCGGTGGCGCTTGCTTCGAGTGCACTCCAAGGTTCTAGCGTGGAGGTCATGACGGTGATGGAGAGCACTACCGCGACGACCGACGCCTGTGCATCGGCTCCACGGGCGCATCCGCGCCCCGAGGGCCAGGACCACTACACCATCAGCGAGGTCGCAGCCTTCACCGGGCTCACCGCACACACCCTGCGCTGGTACGAGCGGATCGGCCTGATGCCGCACGTCGACCGGTCGCACACCGGCCAGCGCCGGTTCACCAATCGCGATCTGGACTGGCTGGCCTTCGTGGGCAAGCTGCGGCTGACCGGGATGCCGGTCGCCCACATGGTCAGGTACGCGGAGCTGCTGCGCGAGGGCGAGCACACCTTCGAGGAGCGGCAGGAGCTGCTGGAGGCGACCCGCCGCGATGTGAAGACGCGGATCGCGGAGCTCCAGGACACCCTCGCCGTCCTCGATTACAAGATCGACTTCTATGCGGGCGCCCGACGGGCGTCGGAAAGGCCTTGATCCTTATGACCGACAACAAGATCGCAACTGTGGAGCTCGGCAACGGCGGCCCGCAGGTCGGCGTGCAGGGACTCGGCTGCATGGGCATGAGCGAGTTCTACGGGGACACCGACGAAGCCGCCGCCCGGGACACCCTGGAGGCCGCGCTGGAGGCGGGGGTCACACTCTTCGACACCGCGGACATCTACGGCAGCGGTGCCAACGAGACGTTCCTCGCCCCGTTCGTCGGGGCGCACCGGGACGAGATCACGCTCGCCACGAAGTTCGCCATCGAGCGCAAGGAGGACGACCCGCAGTACCGGGCGGTGCGCAACGATCCCGCGTACATCCGCCAGGCCGTCGAGGACAGCCTGCGCCGACTGAACACCGACGTCATCGACCTGTACTACATGCACCGCCGCGATCCCTCCGTGCCGCTGGCCGAGTCCGTCGGCGCGATGGCCGAGCTCGTGCAGCAGGGCAAGGTCAAGCAGCTCGGGCTGAGCGAGGTGACCGGCGCGGAGCTGCGCGAGGCGTACGCCGTGCACCCGATCGCCGCCCTGCAGTCGGAGTGGTCGCTCTTCAGCCGGGACGTCGAGCGCAGCGCCGTGTCGGCGGCGGTCGAACTCGGGGTGACCTTCGTGCCCTACTCGCCGCTCGGCCGCGGCTTCCTGACCGGGGCGTTCGCCGACGCCGCCAAGGACCTGTCCAAGGACGACTTCCGCCAGTACCAGCCCCGCTTCACCGGCGACAACGCGAAGACGAACGCCGCGCTCCTGGAACCCGTCCACAAGATCGCGGCCACGCACGGGGCGACGGCCGCGCAGGTGGCGCTCGCCTGGGTGCAGCAGCGCGCCGGGGTGCACGGTCTGAGCGTGGTCCCGATCCCCGGCACCCGCAAGCGCAGCCGGCTGCTGGAGAACGTCGGGGCGACCCGGCTCACCCTCACGCCGGAGGAGCTGGCCGTGCTGGAGCCGATCGCCGGCCAGGTGGCGGGCGACCGCTACCCGGACATGAGCTCGACGTCGGCGGCGCGCGAGTAGCCGTTTCCGGAGGTCCGGGGCGCCCCGGAGCCGTTCTCCCGGCAAGGGCCGGACGGGCTGGTCCTCCCCGTCCGGCCGGCTGAGGGCCGTCCCGTAATCCCTGGCGGGTGCACGACGACAGCTACGGCACCTCTCCCCCGTAGCCTCAACGGCACGGGGGTACCCCCTCCGTTGTCGGAACGCCCGAATGCGCCCGGTATCCCGGAATGAGGACGCTCCTCCGCCTTGCGATGGACCGCATCCGACGCCGCGCGCTGATCCACCAGGGATTACGGGACAGCCCTTAGAGCTCCGCGAGCAGCTGGGCCTTCTTGGCGCTGAACTCGTCGTCCGTCACCAGACCCGCCTGGTGCAGCTCCCCGAGGTGCCGGATCCGCTCGGCGATGTCCGCCGGATCGCGCCTCACCGCACTCGCCGGCACGGCGACGGGCGTGGACTGTCTCCTGCGCACGGACTCCAGCACGGCGGCGGCGAACGGCAGCGACTCGTGCACCGGGCCGTAGCCGAGCCCGAAGATCACCGCGGCCGGGTCCTGGTCGGCCTGGGTGGGCCGTGGGGCAGACGCCTGGACACCGGGCGCCGCGGTGTCCGTACGGAGCGCCGCCGCGCCTTTGCCCGTAGCGGGAGGCATGCCCGTGCCCGCCCCGTCGTCCGTGTTCCGGGCGCCGCGCGGCACCAGTCGCAGATAGCCGTCGAAGGCCTCCGGCGAGCGCCACTCGACCCCGCTCAGTTCGCTGACCGGGAACGTCTGGTCGCCCGCCTTCCACTTCGCCGTGGAGGCACCCGTCCAGAACCAGCGGAAGGAGATCCGGTCCCCGTCGAAGCTGGCCCTGCCGTCGTACGCCTTGAAGTGCATCGGCGCCTCGGGGGCCGCGACCAGGAATCTTTCGGCGGGCTCGGCCGCGTCCGGGCCGAGCAGCGCGCGCAGCTCGTCCGCGTAGTACTCGGCGAGCGTCTCGCGTTCCGCGGGCAGCACCAGCCGGTACGGATCGCTGCCGTCCTTCAGCTGCCCGGCCGCGGCTTCCAGCAGTGGATCGGCACCGGGTCTCGGCACCGCATGCAGAACCACCGTGCCTCGCTTGCCCGGGGTCAGTGTCACCGACGACAACGCCGCGTGCGGAATGCGGCGTTCACGCAGGCTCTGGAAGAGCCTCGGCGTGCGGATTCCCCGTTCGAAGCGGATGAGCACGGAGTCGGTGTCGAACTCCCAGGTGGCATGAATTCCGGCCAGCACATCACCCATGTGCCTCATCGTATGCGGCACTCGTCCGCACGTCCCCCCTCCGAGCGGACCGCAATTCACCGGCAGTTGCGGTGATCTACGCGCGTCGGACGACCTCGGCACCGGAAATTCCGTCGCGACAGGCGCTGTCGGCGCTCGCACAGGTCACCGAATCGTAGGCACCGACGCCGATGGCGGCGAAGTTGCTGAGGCTCTCGGTGCCCGGCTCGAAATAGCCGCTGTGCCCGATCGCGTCGCCCGCCGAGACGATGCGCGCACCGAAGCCGCGGTCCACCGGATCGGCGCCGTGGCCGAGTCCGCCGACCTCCATGTTCGGTACGTCCTGGATCCAGTCGTCGCGGTCCCGCATCGCCCAGACATCGGCCGTGGTGTGCAGCTGCGCGGCGTTCTTCGCCCGCATGCCGGGGCTGCCCGCGACCGCGATGTCGGCGACCCTGGACGGCAGTTCGTTCGCGGCGACACCGCACAGCACGGAGCCGTAGCTGTGGCAGAACAGCGAGATCTTCGACATGCCGGGCAGGGCGTCGACCAGCGCGGTGAGCCGGACGGCCCCGCGCTCGGCGAGGTTCCCCAGGGCCGCGTCCATCCCGATGCCCGCGGGCGCGGTGTAGTCGGCCCAGGCGATGACCGCGGTACGGGTGCCGGGGCTCGCGGCGCGCTCCGCCGCGTACAGCGACTTCGCCATGCCGACGGGCGCGGCGTTGACCTTGAGCCCGGTCCGTTCCAGCGTCAGCAGGCTGGTGTCGACACCGGGCACGACCAGCGAGACCCGCTCGGCCCTGTCGAGGTCGCCGAACACCTCGGCGGCGTGGCCCTTCCCGGACGGGTCGAAGGCCAGGAAGTGCCGGCCGTGGGCAAGCATCGACCGGAATCGCTCCATCCGGCGGAGCGCGTCGCCGCGGCCGTCGGGGGAGAGCCGGACGTCGTGCATGCGCTGCTGCTCGACCGCCCGCGCCTGCACCAGGGCCCGCCGGTTGGCGTGGTAGCGCAGGGTGACCGGGGCGCCGTTCAGATTGCCGACGACCAAGGGGTACTTGTCGGCGAGAGCGGTGCGCTGCGCGGCGGTGAGCGAGGCGAAGAACTTGGCCAGCCGGTACGGGGACGCATCGGCGTCCGGCAGGGGGTGACCCGCTATCCGGCCCCGCGCCCAGGAGCTGAGTGCGATGTCGCGTGGCTCGTCGGAGCGTTGGTGACGTACGGCGGTCCAGCCTGTGGTCGCCAGCATCACGAACACGACCGCGACGGCGAGAAGTGCGCGCCATGCGGTCAGCGTGGGGGAGGAGTCGAAGGAAGTCACTGCCGCCCACACTAGGAGACGCGCGACGGCAGCTGTGAAGCGGGTGACACACATCACCCGTCCATGGGGAATTGAAGGGGTGCTTCCTTACGCTCCGTGCGCGCTCCGCGCACGCTCCGGCGAACTCCCATGCCTCGCGGACGCCGCATGTGGCAGTCGTGGCACGGCTGTTGTGAAGTCCGTCATGTTCCTCTTTGAGGTATTCGGCACATCGAGGCGCTGATCTACCCGGCGCAGGTGTGAGGTGTCTCGGCAGTCCGTTCGACCGGTGCGTGCCAGTTCCCCACGAGTGCGGCTCCGAGATGGTCCAGGTAGATCTCGGTCAGCGTCCTGAGCGAGTCGACGCTGGTGTCCCGCCCCTGCCCCCACAGCTGACCGGTCACCCGCATCACCCCGGAGAATGCGGCGACGGCGACCCGCGGCCGTGGGTCCGTCGCGATGTCGAGACCCTCGCGCGCGGCGATCACCTCGGCGATCTGGTTCTCCAGATCGATGCTGCGCCGCAGATGGGCGGCGAGCAGGGAGGGGGTCGACTCGATCATCCGGTACGTACGCATGTGGAGTTCGACCGTGACGAGTTCCTCGATCGCTTCCCCGATGCTGTTCCAGGCGCACAGCACCGCGCTGCGCATGGCTTCGAACGGGCTTTCTGTGGCGGGTCGTTGGCGCAGCTCCGAGAGGAAGCGCGACTCCACCATCTCCTGGACGGCGAAGGTGGTCTCCTCCTTGCTGGCGAAGTAGCGGAAGAAGGTGCGCTGGGAGACGTCGACGGCGTCGACGATCTCGTCGACGGTGGTCTCCTCGTACCCCTGGGTGGTGAAGAGCTCGAGGGCGGCGTGCAGCAAGGCGTCCCGGGTGCGTCGTTTCTTGCGCTCGCGCAGTCCGGTCGGGTGCTCCACGGCTCGCTGCCCGTCGGTCACTGAACTGGTCCTCTTTCTGGTATTTTGTCCGGCTCGGTGAACCTGTGAGCTACGAGACAGTTACCGGCTTGTGAAATGGTTTGTCAACTGTCAGTGACTGACACTAATCTCCCGGGCATGACTAGTCAGACCACCGTAGAAAAGGCGTCGCGGGAGCCGCAGGACACCCTCCCTCCCGCCCCGGCCAAGGGGTTGCGCGGCCACCCCTGGCTGACGCTCTTCTCCGTGGCCATCGGCGTGATGATGGTCGCGCTCGACGGCACGATCGTCGCGATCGCCAACCCCGCCATCCAGCAGGACCTGGGCGCCTCGCTCGCCCAGGTCCAGTGGATCACCAATGGCTACATGCTCGCACTCGCGGTCTCCCTGATCACCGCGGGCAAGCTCGGTGACCGGTTCGGCCACCGCCAGACCTTCCTGATCGGGGTCGTGGGCTTCGCCGCGGCCTCGGGGGCCATCGGCCTCTCCAGCAGCGTGGCCCTGGTGATCACGTTCCGGGTGCTGCAGGGCCTCTTCGGCGCCCTGCTGATGCCGGCCGCGCTCGGCCTGCTGCGCGCCACCTTCCCGGCCGAGAAGCTCAACATGGCGATCGGCATCTGGGGCATGGTCATCGGTGCATCGACCGCGGGCGGCCCGATCCTCGGCGGTGTGCTCGTCGAGCACGTCAGCTGGCAGTCCGTCTTCTTCATCAACGTGCCGGTCGGTGTGATCGCACTCCTGCTCGGCGTGGTGATCCTCAAGGACCACCGGGCCGAGAACGCACCGCGCTCCTTCGACATCGGCGGCATCGTGCTGCTGTCGCAGGCGATGTTCTGCCTGATCTGGGCGCTCATCAAGGGCGCCGAGTGGGGCTGGGGCGACTTCAAGACGGTCGCCTTCCTGGTGGCCGCCGTGGGCCTGTTCGCGGTGTTCGCCTTCTCGCAGAAGAACGTCAGGGAACCGCTGATCCCGCTGGCGATGTTCCGCTCGGTGCCGCTGTCCGCGGGCGTGGTCCTGATGGTGCTGATGGCATTCGCCTTCATGGGTGGACTGTTCTTCGTCACCTTCTACCTGCAGAACGTGCACGGCATGAAGGCCGTCGACGCGGGTCTGCACCTGCTGCCGCTGACCGGCATGATGATCGTCGGCTCCCCGCTCGCGGGCGTGCTGATCACCAAGCTCGGCCCGCGCGTCCCGCTCGTCGGCGGCATGGTGTGCACCGCGGTCGCCATGTTCGGGATGTCGCAGCTGGACACCGGCACCGGCACGGCGACGATGTCCATCTGGTTCGGTCTGCTCGGCCTCGGCCTCGCCCCGGTGATGGTCGGCGCCACCGAGGTCATCGTGGGCAACGCCCCGATGGAGCTCTCCGGTGTCGCGGGCGGTCTGCAGCAGGCCTCCATGCAGGTCGGCGGCAGCCTCGGTACGGCGGTGCTGGGCGCTGTCATGGCCTCCCAGGTCGACTCCCACCTCGCCGGCAACTGGGCGGACGCGAAGCTTCCGCCGCTCTCGCCCCAGCAGCTGGACCAGGCGTCCTCGGTCGTCGAGGTCGGCATTCCGCCGGTGGGATCCGGACTGCCCGCGCCGGTCGTGGAGAAGATCACGAACGTCGCGCATGACACGTTCGTGTCCGGCATGAGCACCGCGTTCATGGTCGCCGGCATCGTCGCAGTGGTCGCGGCGCTGGTCGCCACGCTCACCAAGCGCGGTGAGAACGCCGAGGCGGGCGCGGGCGCAGGCCACATCTGACCCCGCCGCCGGTCCTCGCCGGCCCCTCGCGCCGATGACGCCCGAGCGTCAACACAGCGCATACGACAGCCCCGCCGAACCTCTCCGGCGGGGCTGTCGCCTATCCGGGTGGTGTGGCCCGGAGCCCCTTCCGGTGGCGCTGTCCCGCAGGTCAGGGTGCGTGCAACTGATGCACACCACCACGGGGGTTGATTGATATGCGCACGACCGTTCTTGCCGCCGTACTGGCCGCCACCGCACTGATCCCGGCGGCCGCTTCGGCGTCGCAGACCGCACCGGCCGCGCACACGGCGCCGGTACGCCTCGGGACATGCGGGAGCGGTCAGCTCTGCTTCTGGGCGAAGCCGGACTTCACCGGCGCCCGGCAGATCCATGAGCTGTCCGGCACCGACATCGAGAGCTGTGTCCCGCTGCCGCCGGGCAGCAAGGCCCAGGCGCTCGCCAACCGCACCGGCCGTCCCGTCACCACCTATCAGTCCGCGGAGTGCGCCGAGACCGGCGAGTTCGAGACGTATCCGGGCGGCGGGACCTGGGTGCCGCAGTCCCCGTACCAGGTCAGGGCATTCAAGATCTGGGAGAACTGACCGCAGAGCCGGCCGGGGGGATGCCGAAGGGCGGCGGACCAGGAGGTCCGCCGCCCTTCGGCTCGACTCGTACGCCGGTCGTGCCTAGGCGTCGCCGCCGGCCGCGCCGGGATCGGCCGCGGCCACATCCAGGAGCTCGTACCGGTCGATCGCCGTCTTCAGCACCGAACGGTCGATCCGGCCCTCCCTCGCGAGCTCGGTGAGCACCGCGAGGACGATCGACTGCGCGTCGATGTGGAAGAACCGGCGGGCGGCGCCACGCGTGTCGGCGAAGCCGAAGCCGTCCGCACCCAGCGACTGGTACGTGCCGGGCACCCAGCGCGCGATCTGGTCCGGCACGGAACGCATCCAGTCGGAGACCGCCACGAACGGGCCCTCGGAGCCGGAGAGCTTCTGCGTGACGTACGGGACGCGCAGCTCCTCCTCCGGGTGCAGCAGGTTGTACTGCTCCACCTCCACGGCCTCGCGGCGCAGCTCGTTCCAGGAGGTCGCCGACCAGACGTCCGCCTTGACGTTCCACTCGTCGGCGAGGATCTGCTGCGCCTCGACCGCCCACGGGACCGCCACACCGGACGCCATGATCTGGGCCGGGATCATGCCCTTCTCGCCGCTCCTGAAGCGGTAGACACCCTTGAGGATGCCCTCGACGTCCACGTTCTCCGGCTCGGCCGGGTGCTGGATCGGCTCGTTGTAGACGGTGAGGTAGTAGAAGACGTCCTCGCTGTTCTCGCCGTACATCCGGCGCAGACCGTCCTTGACGATGTGCGCGATCTCGTACCCGAAGGCGGGGTCGTACGCGACGCAGCCCGGGTTCGTCGATGCGAGCAGCTGCGAGTGGCCGTCCGCGTGCTGCAGACCCTCACCGGTAAGCGTCGTACGGCCGGCGGTCGCACCCAGTACGAAGCCGCGCGCGAGCTGGTCGGCCATCTGCCAGAACTGGTCACCGGTGCGCTGGAAACCGAACATCGAGTAGAAGACGTACACCGGGATCAGCGGCTCGCCGTGCGTGGCGTACGCCGAACCCGCGGCGATCAGCGACGCCGTGCAGCCTGCCTCGGAGATGCCGTCGTGCAGCATCTGACCGGTCGGCGACTCCTTGTACGCGAGCAGCAGATCGCGGTCCACCGCCTCGTACTGCTGGCCCAGCGGGTTGTAGATCTTCGCGCTCGGGAAGAAGGCGTCCATGCCGAAGGTGCGGTACTCGTCGGGCGCGATCAGCACGAAACGCTTGCCGATCTCCTTGTCCCGCATGAGGTCCTTCAGGATGCGGACGAACGCCATGGTCGTGGCGATCGACTGCTGGCCCGAACCCTTCTTCGCGGTCGCGTACGTCTTGTCCTCGGGAAGGACCAGCGGCTTCGCGCGCACCACACGGGTCGGGACGTAGCCGCCCAGACCCTTGCGGCGGTCGTGCATGTACTGGATCTCTTCCGAGTCGCGGCCCGGGTGGTAGTACGGCGGGTAGCCCTCGTCCAGCTGCTTGTCCGTGATCGGGATGTGCAGCCGGTCGCGGAACCGCTTGAGGTCCTCGACCGTGAGCTTCTTCATCTGGTGGGTCGCGTTGCGGCCCTCGAAGTTCGGCCCGAGGGTCCAGCCCTTGACCGTCTGCGCGAGGATCACCGTCGGCTGGCCCTTGTGGGCCTTGGCCGCCGCGTACGCCGCGTACACCTTCCGGTGGTCGTGACCACCGCGGCCCAGGTGCAGGATCTGATGGTCGGACATGTCCTTGACCATCTCGCGCAGCCGCGGGTCGTCCCCGAAGAAGTGCTCACGGATGTACGCGCCCGTCTCGGTGGCGTACGTCTGGAACTGTCCGTCGGGCGTGGTGTTCAGCTTGTTCACCAGGATGCCCGTGCGGTCCTGCGCCAGCAGCGGGTCCCAGGAGCGGTCCCAGACCAGCTTGATGACATTCCAGCCGGCACCGCGGAACTGCGACTCCAGCTCCTGGATGATCTTGCCGTTGCCGCGCACCGGGCCGTCGAGGCGCTGCAGGTTGCAGTTGACCACGAAGGTCAGGTTGTCCAGGCCCTCACGGGCGGCGATGGAGAGCTGGCCGAGTGACTCGGGCTCGTCCATCTCGCCGTCACCGAGGTAGGCCCAGACGTGCGACTGGGAGGTGTCAGCGATGCCGCGCGCCTCCATGTACCGGTTCATCCGGGCCTGGTAGATCGCGCCCAGCGGACCGAGGCCCATCGAGACGGTCGGGAACTCCCAGAAGTCCGGCATCAGCCGCGGGTGCGGGTAGCTGGACAGGCCGTTCGGCGCCTTCGACTTCTCCTGGCGGAAGGCGTCGAGCTGCGCCTCGCTCAGCCGGTCGAGGAGGAACGCGCGGGCGTAGATGCCGGGGGAGGCATGCCCCTGGAAGAAGATCTGGTCGCCGCCGAGGCCGTCGTCCTTGCCCCGGAAGAAGTGGTTGAAGCCCACGTCGTACAGCGAGGCGGAGGAGGCGAACGTGGCGATGTGGCCGCCGACTCCGATCCCCGGGCGCTGGGCGCGCGACACCATCACGGCCGCGTTCCAGCGGGTCGCGTTGAGGACCTTGCGCTCGATCTCCTCGTCGCCGGGGAAGAACGGCTCGTCCTTCGTGGCGATCGTGTTCACGTAGTCCGTGCTGCGCATCTCCGGCACGGCGACACGCTTCTCGCGCGCGCGCTCGATGAGCCGGAGCATCAGGTAGCGGGCCCGCTCACGCCCGCGCTCGTCGACGGCGGCGTCGAGGGAGTCGAGCCATTCCTGGGTTTCTTCGGGATCGAAGTCCGGGACCTGGCTCGGAAGGCCGCCAATGATGATCGGGTTGCGATCGGATCCGGAAGCCACGCTGTTCCTTCGCTGTTCGGTGGTGCTCTACGGGGCCTGATAACGGGAGGCATGCCCCCGGGATGTATGCATGTACGTCATCACCATCGTGTACCGCGAGGACGCAAACGTCATCTCTACCCAGGGGTAACCGTCAGGTTGTGAGACATCACGTCCGGTGCGCGAGGACGGTTCGGCAGACGGGTGGGACCAAACCGCAACCATACGCCCAACCCGTCCAAGCGTTCCCAAAGGCTGTTCGACTCCGATTGGCGGACCGAAACGGCATAAGCTGTTCAAGGACGTAATGCTGTTCAAGCACGTAAAGGGTGTGGACGGCAGCGTCGGGCCCCGCAAGGGACATGCCGATCGTGCGGCGACGTGGCAGGGAACGTCACCGTTTAGGCGGTCTCGCACGCTGGGTACTTGCGCGATCCGCCGCGCCCGTGTGGACTACGGCCAACGCCCCGCGCACGCGCGTGGCTGAAGCATTTTCCGAAACATGATCAGGAGGCAACCCGTGAGCGCGACCGCGGACCACGCGGAGGAACGGACCAACTCGGCTGCACGGCTGGGGTTCGAGCCCGGACAGGTGGTCCAGGAGATCGGCTACGACGACGACGTCGAGCAGGAGCTCCGTGAGGGCATTGAGGCCACTACCGGCCAGGAACTCGTCGATGAGGACTACGACGACGTCGCTGACGTCGTTCTGCTGTGGTTCCGCGACGAGGACGGCGACCTTACGGACGCGCTGGTGGATGCCATTGGTCTGATCGAGGACGGCGGTGCGGTCTGGCTGATGACGCCGAAGACCGGCCGCGAGGGATACGTCGAACCGAGCGACATCAACGAGGCTGCACAGACAGCCGGTCTTTCCCAGACCAAGAGCATCAATGCGGGCAAGGACTGGACGGGCAGCCGTCTTGTCACCCCGAAGTCGGCCAAAGCCAAGCGCTGAACCGCACTCACCACGAGGCCCCCGCCGGTCGTGCACCGGCGGGGGTCTTCGTATGCCCGGGAGCGGGCCCGCAGGCGTCGGTGCGCGGGCGGCGCGTGGCCCGCGACGGCCCTGCGGAAGGGCTCTGCGTAGGGTGGGAGTCCACCCGGACAGCCCAGCCCGGTGAAGCAGTGAAGGGACGCGTATCCATGGCGATCGAGGTCGGCACCAAGGCCCCGGATTTCGAGCTCAAGGACAACCACGGCCGGACCGTGAAGCTCTCCGACTTCCGCGGCGAGAAGAACGTGGTCCTGCTGTTCTACCCGTTCGCCTTCACCGGCGTGTGCACGGGTGAGCTCTGCGCCCTCCGCGACGAGCTGCCGAAGTTCGAGAACGACGACACGCAGCTCCTCGCCGTCTCCAACGACTCCATCCACACCCTTCGTGTCTTCGCCGAGCAGGAGGGCCTCGAGTACCCGCTGGTCTCGGACTTCTGGCCGCACGGCGAGACCTCGCGGGCCTACGGCGTCTTCGACGAGGAGAAGGGCTGTGCGGTGCGCGGCACCTTCATCATCGACAAGGAGGGCGTGGTGCGCTGGACCGTCGTCAACGGCCTGCCCGACGCGCGCGACCTCAACGACTACGTCAAGGCCCTCGACGCGATCTGATCCGGATTCGGCGGATCTTCCGGCGACGATCCGGGCGATCTCCCGGGCTCCCGGCCAAAAGCCTGTTTTGGCCGGGAACCGGTCACTAGGATCCACTCGTTGATCCGATGCCAACGCACGACGGAGGCGCCGGCACCTGTCGGCCTCTGATGAAACCAATGGGAGGACTCGTGGGAGTCAGCCTCAGCAAGGGCGGCAACGTCTCGCTGACCAAGGCCGCGCCCAACCTGACCGCGGTCATCGTCGGTCTCGGCTGGGATGCCCGTACCACCACCGGCGGAGACTTCGACCTCGACGCCAGCGCCCTGCTGACGAACGCGGCGGGCAAGGTCGGCAACGACGGGAATTTCGTCTTCTTCAACAACCTCAAGAGCCCCGACGGCTCCGTCGAGCACACCGGTGACAACCTCACCGGTGAGGGCGAGGGCGACGACGAGGTCATCAAGGTGAACCTGGCCGGCGTTCCGGCCGATGTCGACAAGATCGTCTTCCCGGTCTCGATCTATGAGGCCGAGTCCCGCCAGCAGAGCTTCGGCCAGGTGCGCAACGCGTACATCCGCGTGGTCAACCAGGCCGACAACAGCGAGCTCGCGCGGTACGACCTGAGCGAGGACGCCTCGACGGAGACCGCCATGGTCTTCGGCGAGCTGTACCGCAACGGTGCGGAGTGGAAGTTCCGTGCCATCGGTCAGGGTTACGCCTCGGGCCTGCGCGGCATCGCGCAGGACTTCGGCGTCAACGTCTGAGCACGGTCCAGAAGGCGTGACCGGGCGGCGCCTGCGAAGGCACTGCCCGGGCCACGTCCAGCACGTCCCCGTCCGGCGCCGCACCCAGTGCGGCGCCGGACGCGCACAACAGACGGTCCGTCGACGGACGGTTCATCGATAGACGGTCACAGACAGACGGTTCATCGACTCGGGGAGGACACACACCATGGGCGTCACGCTCGCCAAGGGAGGCAATGTCTCCCTCTCCAAGGCCGCACCCAACCTCACCCAGGTGCTCGTCGGCCTCGGCTGGGACGCGCGATCCACCACCGGAGCCGACTTCGACCTCGACGCCAGCGCGCTGCTGTGCCAGTCGGGCCGGGTGCTGGGCGACGAGTGGTTCGTCTTCTACAACAACCTCACGAGCCCCGACGGCTCCGTGGAGCACACGGGCGACAATCTCACCGGTGAGGGCGACGGCGACGACGAGTCGATCATCGTGAACCTCACTCAGGTGCCCGCCCACTGCGACAAGATCGTTTTTCCGGTCTCGATCCATGAGGCCGACAACCGCGGACAGACTTTCGGCCAGGTCAGCAATGCGTTCATCCGCGTGGTGAACCAGGCGGACGGCCAGGAACTCGCGCGCTACGACCTCAGCGAGGACGCCTCGACCGAGACCGCGATGATCTTCGGTGAGCTTTACCGCTACAGCGGCGAATGGAAGTTCCGTGCAGTGGGACAGGGGTACGCGTCGGGGCTGCGAGGCATCGCTCTAGACTTCGGGGTCAACGTTTCGTAAAGCCGCGCACGGCGCGGGGGAGCCCCGCACACACCCGGGGGAGACCCGTACTTACACGATGGGGTAGCCAGTGCTTCTGAAAACCTTCGGCTGGTCGTTCGCGATTACCGCGCTCGGCCTGGTCGCAGCGGTGTTCTACGGGGGGTGGGAGGCCCTCGGGGTGGTCGCGATCCTTTCCGTCCTCGAGATCTCGCTGTCCTTCGACAATGCGGTGGTCAACGCCGGAATCCTGAAGAAGATGAATGCCTTCTGGCAGAAGATCTTCCTCACGATCGGTGTCCTCATCGCGGTCTTCGGTATGCGGCTGGTCTTCCCCGTCGTGATCGTGGCCATCACCGCCAAGTTGGGTCCCATCGAGGCGGTCGATCTCTCGTTCAACCAGCCCGACCGCTATCAGGAACTGGTCACGGACGCCCACCCGGCGATCGCCTCCTTCGGTGGCATGTTCCTGCTGATGATCTTCCTCGACTTCATCTTCGAGGAGCGTGACATCCAGTGGCTGCGCTGGATCGAGCGTCCGCTCGCCAAGCTCGGCAAGGTCGACATGCTGTCGGTCTGCATCGCGCTCATCGTGCTGCTGATCTCGGCCATGACCTTCGCGACCCAGGCGCACCAGCACGGCGGCGGTCACGCGGACAAGGCGGAGACCGTTCTGCTCGCGGGTGTCGCGGGTCTGATCACGTACCTCATCGTCGGCGGTCTCTCCAGCTACTTCGAGAACAAGCTCGAGGAAGAGGAGGAGCGCGAGCACGAGGCCGAGGAAGAGGCCAGGAAGACCGGCAAGAAGCTCTCCGCGGTGGTCCTCTCCGGCAAGGCCGCGTTCTTCATGTTCCTCTACCTCGAGGTGCTCGACGCGTCCTTCTCGTTCGACGGTGTCATCGGTGCCTTCGCCATCACCAACAACATCGTGCTGATGGCCCTCGGCCTCGGTATCGGCGCCATGTACGTCCGGTCGCTCACGGTCTACCTGGTCCGTCAGGGCACCCTCGACGACTACGTCTACCTGGAGCACGGCGCGCACTACGCGATCGGCGCGCTGTCCGTCATCCTGCTCGTCACCATCCAGTACCAGATCAACGAGATCATCACCGGCCTCGTCGGCGTCGTGCTGATCGCCTGGTCCTTCTGGTCCTCGGTCCGGCGCAACAAGGCGCTGGAGGCCGGAGGCGGCGACGACAACTCGGGCTCCAAGGCGGAAGTCCCGTCCGGGGTGTGACCCGGTAGGGATTGAGGAACGCTCTCAGCGGGGCGGTTCGTACGGCGACGGTTCTCCGGGGACACCCGGAGCCGGCCCGGGGGCCGCCCCGCAGTGATGCGCGCGGGGCCGGGCAGTACCGAGAGGTGTGGGGGTTGGGGATGGCGTTCTGGGACGGCCTGTGGCCGAGGCGCGAAGCGCAGTTCGAGTCAGGGAACGCGGCGACCAACTCCATCGTGCTCTCCAAGCGGCACGCCACGGTCTCGCTGACCAAACAGGGCGCGCTGACCGGCAACCTCCGGGTCAATCTCTCCTGGCGGATGCGTACGTCCGACATCGAGGGCCGATCGCGGCAGAGCGGCCGGCTGCTGCGGCCGTTCAAGCTCTTCCAGCCCGATGTGGTCCAGGCCCACACCCAGGGCGTGGTCAACGTCGACCTGGACCTCGGCTGCATGTACGAGCTGAAGGACGGCACCAAGGGCGTCGTGCAGCCGCTGGGCAACCTGATCGGCGACCTGAACGGGCCGCCGTACATCAGGCTCAGCGGGGACGACCGCTTCGGGGCGCCGTCGGGGGAGACCGTGTACGTCAACCTCGACCAGCGGGACCAGATCAAGCGGCTGCTGTTCTTCGTCTACATCTACGACCAGACGCCGGCCTTCGACCGTACGCACGCCAAGGTGACGCTCTACCCGGGCAACGGGCCGCGGATCGAGATCGAGCTCGACGAGAGGGCCCCGCAGGCCCGCTCGTGCGCCGTGTTCACCGTGGAGAACGTCAAGGACGAGCTGATCGTGCGGCGCGAGGTGAAATTCGTCTACGGCTTCCAGTCGGAGCTGGACCGGCTGTACGGCTGGGGGATGCAGTGGGGCCGAGGCTACAAGTCACGGGCCTGAGGCCGCCTGTCCTTGACACCCGGGTCTGAGACCTGAGTGCCGGTCCTGGGTCCCGGCTGAGACCGATTGCCGGTCCGCGGACCGGGATCAGGCCCGCGGCGCCGGGCCGGTCAGGACCGGACGAACTGCGGGCCCTGCGGCGGCAGGACGAAATTCGGGTCCGGGGCGGGCTGTGCAGCCGCCGCGGGCTGCGGATACCCGTACGCGGGCTGTGCGGAGGCCGGCTGCGGGTAGCCGTAGGCCGGCTGGGGAGCCGGGACGGGCGCTGCAACCGCTGTCGGCTGCGGGTAGCCGTACGCGGGCTGCTGGTGCTGGACCGTGGCCTGCGGGTCGGGGCCGGGCGCGGGGGGAAACACGGGAGCGGGCGGTGCGGCAGCCGGCACGGGCGCCGGGGCGTGCGAAGGGCTGGGCGATCCGGCCGCATCGGGCTCGGCCGCGGCCTCCGCCTCGTCGACCGAGATGCCGAACGCCGTCGCGAGACCTACCAGACCCGTCGGGTAGCCCTGGCCGACCGCCCTGAATTTCCAGCCATCGCCGCGCCGGTAGAGCTCACCGCAGATGATCGCGGTCTCCTCGCCGGTCTCCGGCCGCACATCGAACACGGCGAGCGGATCCCCGCCCGCCGAGCCCGCGTCGTACACCAGGATGCGCAGATCGCGGACCTGCTGGAAGGCGGCGCCGTCCGAGGACGCGGCGATGACCACCTGCTCGACCGAGGGGTCGAGCGCGCCCAGGTCGGCCTCGATGGTGTCGGTCAACCCCTCGGCGGCACTGCGCTTCGGCAGTCGCCGTACCAGGCCGGAAGGGTGCCTGGGCTGGTTGTAGAAGACGAAGTCCTCGTCGGAGCGCACACGGCCCCCGGTGCCGAGAAGCAGGGCCGAAGCGTCCACATCGGGGACCCCGGCGCCCGGGGTCCAGCGCAGCACGGCCCGTACGGCCGTGGCATCGAGGGGGACGTTCGAGCCCTTCAGCATCGCGTGCGTCATGGCGGTCATCCTGCCTGCTGGCTGCCCGCGCAGACAACGCGGGGGTCGCAACCCATGTCCCGGCATCGCGTCGGAACCACGCCCCCCGCGCCTTCGGAACCGTCGGGAAATGGACGAGTTACCCGAAATTCATGCACGCAGGGAACTCTCGACACCAGTCTTTACGTACTATTACCGGCCATGCGTTGTCCGGTCGGCCAGGCAGTACGGGGGAAATATATGCGGCATTTCGGGCACATCTCGCCCGCTGCGCGGAAGGGCCTGTTCCATCGGGAGCCCGGCGAATTCGGTGCGGGCTCGCCCACCCGCATGCTTTCGGCCGCCCTGGGCGCCACCCTCTACTCCCCGGCCACCCGGCCGCGGCTCGCGGACGACATCATCAAACAGGCCGGGCGCGGTGTCGTCTCGATGGTGCTGTGCCTGGAGGACTCGATCGACGACTCCGAGGTGACGGCGGCCGAGGAGAACCTGGTCAGACAGTTCACCGACCTCGCGGCGCGGGATGCCGAGGTGCCGCTGCTCTTCATCCGGGTCCGTGAACCGGAGCAGATCACGGACCTGGTCAACCGGCTCGGCACCTCCGCCCGATTGTTGTCCGGATTTGTACTTCCGAAGTTCACGGAAGAGCGTGGCGTGCCGTTCATGGAGGCACTCACCAAGGCCGAGACGGCCACGCGCCGGCGGCTCTTCGCGATGCCCGTCCTCGAATCCCCGGAGCTGCTTCATCTGGAGTCCCGTGGCGAGACGCTGCAGGGAATCGCCCGTACCGTGGACAGATACCGGGACCGGGTGCTCGCGCTGCGGCTCGGGGTCACCGATTTCTGCTCGGCGTACGGACTGCGCAGGGCGCCCGACATGACGGCGTACGACGTGCAGCTCGTTGCCGCGGTCATCGCTGACGTGGTCAATGTGCTGGGCCGGGCCGACGGCACCGGTTTCACCATCACCGGCCCGGTGTGGGAGTACTTCCGACTTCAGGAGCGCATGTTCAAACCGCAGCTGCGCCGCAGCCCCTTCCTGGAGGGCCGGGCCGAGGAGCTGCGCACAGAGCTGATCGAGCACGACCTGGACGGGCTGCTGCGGGAGATCGAGCTCGACCGGGCCAACGGGCTGCTCGGCAAGACCTGCATCCACCCGTCGCACGTCGCGCCCGTCCACGCACTGTCCGTGGTCAGTCACGAGGAGTTCACCGATGCACAGGACATCATGCGGCCGGAGCGGGGAGGCGGTGGAGTGATGCGCTCCGCGTATACGAACAAGATGAACGAAGTGAAGCCCCACCGGGCCTGGGCCGAGCGCACGCTGCTGCGGGCCGAGGTCTTCGGCGTGGCGAAGGAAGACGTCGGGTTCGTGGATCTGCTGGCCGCGGGCCTCGCGGAATGAGCGAGTCCCGATGAGCGAGCGCGCAGCAAGGAAAGAGACGGCGAACGTGGTGTGGTCGGGTAGCTGGGTGGCGGAGCGACTGGGCGTCGAGCTCGTCGGCAACGGGGCGCCCGGAGGCGACGGGGAGCTCCGGGAGCTACTCGGCCTCGCTCTGCGCCGCAATCCCAAACGGGCCCATCTGCTCGTCTCCAATGTGCTGGGCAAGCATGTGCCGCAGAGGCCGTCCGTGGTCTACGGGGCGGGCTTCGAACTCGGCCTGAGGGTGCGCGAGCTCCTCGGGGAGGCGCCGGCGCGCCGGTCGGTGGTCCTCGGGTACGCGGAGACGGCCACCGGTCTCGGCCACGCGGTCGCCGACGGACTCGGAGTGGCGCCGTATCTCCACTCGACGCGCCGCCCGGTCGAGGGCGTGGTCCGGGCGGGCGGCTTCGAGGAGTCGCACTCGCACGCGACCTCGCATCTGCTGCTGCCGGAGGACCCGACGCTGCTCGGGACCGGCGGTGAGGGCCGGGCGGGAGAGCCGCTCGTGCTGGTGGACGACGAGTTCTCCACGGGCAACACCGTGCTCAACACGATCCGCGCGCTGCACGAGCTGTACCCACGCGACCGGTACGTGATCGTGGCCCTGGTGGACATGCGGTCGCCGGCCGACCGCGGACGCCTGACCGAGTTCGCCGCGGAGATCGGCGCACGCGTCGACCTGGTGGCGAGGGGAACGGGCACGGTCCGCCTCCCGGACGGCGTCCTGGAGAAGGGGCAGGCGCTGGTCGCCGCCCATGAGCGGGCCGCCGAGGCCGGCGACGGCGTGGCTGCCGCAGCCGGGGCCGGATCACCGGTACCGGGGCGAGCGACCGACACCTTCTGCACCCGAGTGGAGCTGGGGTGGCCGGCGGGGGTGCCCGACGGCGGCCGGCACGGCTTCACCCCCGCACATCGCGCGACCCTGGAATCGGCCCTTCCGGCCATGGCCGCCCGCATCGCCGACGCCCTGGACGGCGACGCCCGCCGCGTACTGGTCCTCGGCTTCGAGGAACTGATGTACGCACCGCTCCGGCTCGGCACGGCCCTGGAGGCCCACACCGACGCCGAGGTGCGCTACTCGACCACCACGCGTTCCCCCGTTCTCGCCGTCGACGACCCCGGCTACGCGATACGCAGCCGTCTGGTCTTCCCGGCCCACGACGACCCGGCCGACGGCCCCGGCGACCGCTTCGCCTACAACGTCGCGGGTGCCGGTTTCGACGCGGTCGTGGTGGTCGTCGACTCCACCGCCGACACCCCGGAGCTGCACGCCCCCGGCGGCCTGCTGGCGGAGCTGGCCGCGCACACCTCCCACATCCTGCTGGCCGTCGTCCCCTCGTACGTCCCGTACGCCTTCTCACCCGCCCCCGAACGGCAGGAACCTCCTATGCTGCCCGAGCCCCTTCGCGGCCCCGTCTTCTCCTCCTACGAGCCGGACGACGTCGGATGGCTGCTCCAGGACCTCTCGGACACCGAGCTGGAGGCGCCCACCGAGGAGCGCGAGGAAGCGATACAGAGCGGTGGCGCGCACTACGCCGAGTCGCTGCCCGTCGAATACCAGCCGTCCGCCGAGTACCAGGACCTGTTCAAGGCGGCCCTGGACCTGTCGGCCGCCCGCATCGCACGGGCCGTCGGCACCGTCACCGAGACGGTTCTCGCCGAGCGCAGCCCCCGTCCCGTTCTCGTCTCCCTCGCCCGGGCCGGAACCCCGGTCGGTGTGCTGATGCGCCGCTGGGCGCAGCACCGGCACGGATTCGATCTGCCGCACTACGCCGTCTCCATCGTGCGCGGACGGGGCATCGACGCCAATGCCCTGCGCTGGCTGGCCGCCCACCACAACCCGGCGGACGTCGTCTTCGTCGACGGCTGGACCGGCAAGGGGGCGATCACCCGTGAACTGTCGGCGGCGCTCGCCGAGTTCGAGGGCTTCGATCCCGAGATCGCGGTCCTGGCCGACCCGGGCGGCTGTGTCCGTACCTACGGCACCCGTGAGGACTTCCTCATCCCGTCCGCCTGCCTCAACTCCACCGTCTCCGGACTGATCTCGCGCACGGTGCTCCGTTCCGACCTGGTCGGCCCACATGACTTCCACGGCGCGAAGTTCTACCGGGAGCTGGCGGACGCCGATGTGTCCGGCCACTTCCTCGACACCGTCGCCGAGCACTTCGACGAGGTCGTCGACGCAGTGGACGCCGAGGTCAAGGAGCTGCTCGCCGCGGACCGCGCCCCGACCTGGGACGGCTGGGCGGCCGTCGAGCGCATCAGCGCGGAGTACGGCATCCACGATGTGAACCTGGTCAAGCCCGGCGTCGGCGAGACCACACGCGTACTGCTGCGACGCGTGCCGTGGAAGATCCTCGCCAAGCGCGGCGCCGGCGCCGACCTCGAGCACATCAGGCTGCTGGCCGAGCAGCGCGGAGTACCGGTCGAAGAGGTCGACGAACTCCCGTACACCTGCGTCGGACTGATCCACCCGAAGTACACCCGGGGAGCGACGGGAGCGGACGGCAAGGCGGTGGCGTCACAGTGACCACCCCGAGCTCCCTGACCACCCCGGGCTCCGTGACCATCCCGACGCCCACGGCCGCCCCGGCCCCGATGGCCGCCCGGACCGCTCCCGCCGGCTCCGTGACGCTGGTCGCCAGCGACCTCGACCGCACCCTCATCTACTCGGCGGCGGCGCTCCAGCTCTCCATGCCGGACGCCGAAGCCCCCCGGCTGCTCTGCGTCGAGGTGTACGGCCACAAGCCGCTCTCCTATCTCACGGAGACGGCCGCCGAACTCCTCGAAGAGCTGGCCCGCACCACGGTCTTCGTGCCCACGACCACCCGCACCCGTGAGCAGTACCAGCGCATCAGACTCCCCGGCCCCGCACCGGAGTTCGCCATCTGCGCGAACGGGGGACACCTCCTGGTCGACGGGGTGTCCGACCCCGACTGGCAGGCGCAGGTGGCCCGCCGGCTCGCCGACGAGTGCGCCTCCCTCGCCGAAGTCCGCGCCCACCTCGCCGCCGCTGCGGACCCTGCCTGGCTCCTCAAGGAACGGGTCGCCGAGGACCTCTTCGCCTATCTCGTCGTCGAACGCTCGCTGCTGCCCGCGGGATGGGTGGGGGAGCTGGCCGAGTGGGCGGACCCCCGCGGCTGGACCGTGTCGCTCCAGGGCCGCAAGATCTACGCCGTGCCCAAGCCGCTCACCAAGAGCGCCGCGATGAACGAAGTCGCCCGCCGCGCCGGCGCCACGCTCACCCTCGCCGCCGGTGACTCGCTCCTCGACGCCGACCTGCTTCTCGCCGCCGACCACGCCTGGCGCCCCGGCCACGGCGAACTCGCCGACACCGACTGGAGCGCCCCGCACGTCGACGTACTGACGGAGAACGGTGTGGCGGCGGGCGAGGAGATCCTCCGGCGTTTCCTTCGGGCTTCCGTCCCGCAGCAGGGCCCCCGGCAGGGAACAGTGGTACCTGAGGCCGTGACCGGTCTGCCCGGCAGGTGACCAGCGTGCCGGGCAGGTGACCGCCTGCCCGGCAGGCACAGAGGGAGTGCGCGATGAGCAAGGGAAACGAAACCAAGATCACGGACGAGCTGTACGCGTACATGCTGGCGCACAACCCGCCGCTCGACGCGGTACAGCGTGAACTCGTCGCGACCACGTACGCGCACCTTCCCGAACAGGCGGGGATGCAGTCCGCCGAGGAGCAGGGCCCACTGCTCGCCTTCCTCGTACGGCTGACGGGTGCCCGGCACATCGTCGAGGTCGGGACGTTCACCGGGTTCTCGGCCCTGGCGATGGCGCAGGCACTGCCCGCCGACGGACGGCTGATCGCCTGCGACATCTCGGAGGAGTGGACCGCCTACGGCCGCGAGGCGTGGGAGAAGGCAGGTGTCGCCGACCGGATCGAGCTCCGCATCGCCCCCGCTCTCGACACCCTGGGGGCCATGCCGTCCGAGCCGCACATCGATCTGGCCTATCTGGACGCGGACAAGGGCAACTACATTCCGTACTGGGAAGAGCTGGTGCCGCGGATGCGCCGGGGCGGCCTGATCGTCACCGACAACGTGCTGTTCCACGGCGGTGTGACCGACCCACGGGCGACCGGCGGAGCGGCGGCCATCAAGGAGTTCAACGAGCATGTGGCCGCAGATCCGCGGATGGACAGCGTGATGCTCACCGTGGCGGACGGACTGACCCTCTCCCGTAAGCGGTAGCCACCGCCCGCCCGGCCGGGTCAGCCGCAGCAGCCCCCACCGCAGCAGCCGCCGCCGCCCGACGGGGCGGCCGGCGCGGACTTGGCCGATGCCCCGCCCACGGCCACCGCGGAGAGGAGCTTCACCGTGTCCTCGTGCCCGGCAGGGCAGGAGGCAGGGGCCGACGACTCGGCCATCGGACGGCTGAGTTCGAACGTGTCTCCGCAGGAGCGGCAGCGGTATTCGTAACGAGGCATGGCCCCAGGCTAACCGGCGGGCACCACGGCTACCGCGTAATACGGCTCCGGCCGGCAACCGGCATCGACGAACTCCGGTCGTGGCGCTGTTCCACGGCGGCCTCATCGGGATGGCGGGCACGCCAGTACGGGTTGTCGTGCGGGAGCCCGCCGCTGACCCTTCCGTACATCCCGAACATCATCAGCATCAGCCCGACGACAAAGCTGAACAGGACGTTCTGCATGCGGAAGGCGAGGAAATTGAAGCCGGTGTCGAGCAGTGCCAGATTGATGAAGCCACTGAGGATGAACGCGATACCCAGGACCATGTTGACCGTCGAGGCGAAGTTGCCGCCGATCACCATCCCGACGAACAGGAGCAGGCCGACGCAGATGGAGAGGACGCTGAGCGCCCCATTGGTGTTCAGGCCCGCGACAGTCGCTTCGCCCGTGTTGAAGAAGCCGATCTTGTCGATGATTCCCAGGATGCCGAAGGCGAGCAGCAACAGTCCCATCAACCCCGCCCCTACGCGATAGATGCTGTTGAGCCGGTGATCGATCGGGAGATGGTCGTCGAGCCGAGCGGCTCTGCTGCGCCGTGCGGGCTTCTGTGCACGTCGCCGCGGGGGATGCACTGCATGGGTAGCCATGGGGGCCTCCTTCGCGATACCACCAGGATCCGCCCCGCGCACGGCCGCGACAACTCGGCTCAGCCGCCGGCGCCCCGCTCCTCACGGATCTCCGAGACCACCCGTGCCGCCGTCTGCCGCACGGATTCGGTCTCGGTCAGGAAGTGCCAGTAGTCGGGGTGGCGACCCTCCAGCCCGGCGATCGCGTGCTCCAGCCGGGCCACGGCATCGTCCAGTGGCCGGGCGTGGCGCGGCTCGGGTGTGTTGCGCCCCGCCATGGCCAGGCGCTGGGCGTCGCGGATGGCGAACCTGGTCCGCTGGATCTCCTGCTGGGGGTCCTTGGCCACGTCGTCGAGGCGGCGCAGCCGGTCCCCGGCCGCGGACACGGCCTCGTCCGTCGCGTTCAGCAGGGCCCGTACGGTGGACAGCCGCGACGTCGCATCGGCCCAGCGCTGCTCGTCCCGCGCCTTGGTGGCCTCCTTGAGCTTCTCCTCGGCCTGCCGCACATTGACCGCAGCTTGCTCGGGCACGGGCTGGAGGTCCTGCCAGCAGGCAGCGGTGAACCGCCGCCGCAGCTCGCTCAGCACCGGCTCCACCGTGCCGGCGCGCGTCGTCAGCGCCTGGGCTCGCGTGCGCAGCGACACCAGCCGGTGGTCGATCTCCGCGGCGCGCTCGGGAAGCTGCGCCGCCTCGGCCCGCACGGCCTCGGCGCCGCGCAGCACCTGATCGGCGCGTTGCAGCGTCTCCGGTACGCCGTGCCGGCCGGCGCCCTGGTTGAGCTTGGTCAGTTCGGGGGCGAGGGCCGCCAGGCGCGCGGCGAGATCGTCCGCCCGCAGTCCGGACGCGCGCGCCGCGTCGAGAGCATTGCTCGCACCGAGGAGCGCCTGTCGCGCCCGTTCGACGGCGGGCGCGAGCCGGGCGAGCTGCGTCTCGGCATTCCCCAGGAGCGGACCGAGTCCCTGCGCGAACCGTTCCAGCTCGCCCTTGACCCGCACGAGCTCGTCCTTGGCGGCGGTCAGCTCCGTCCGGGCACGCGCCGCGACCGCCGGCTCAAGATCGTCGCGATCGAGGTCGTGGGCGTCGACCGCCGTGATGTACGCATGGCTGGCCTCGTCGATCCGCCGCCCCAGCGCGGCGAAATCGTCCACGGCCTTCCGCGCGGCGGGCGAGCTGTCCACCGCGGTGATCGTCTCGATCGAGATCTTCAGATCGCGCTGAGCCGTGTCCAGCTCGTAGAAGGCCTCCGCGGCCGCGTCCTTCGCCGCCTGCGCATCGGCACGCTGGTTCTCCCCGCGACCGCCGAACCAGCGCCGCGTACCACCACCGGCGAAGGCGGCCGGCAACGCCGCGGCGAGCAACGGCACCGGCAGCAGCATCAATCCGAGGACGTCCCTGACGGCGGTTCTGCCACCCGCTCCTGCCTGTGGCCGCGCGTGTGTCGCCGTCACATCCCTCTCCCGTGCCGTATCGCCTTGCCCGGTTCATTCTCCCACCAGGTAAGGACGAACACACGGGCCCGTTAGTTCGCGGTTCGAACCGTGATTTCCCCGTTGTCGCTGCGCGCCTTCACCACATGCGGACTGCTGTCGCTGCGCGGCACCCGCACCGAGATGTCTCCGTTCCTGGCGACGGCGGTCACCGCGTACGCCTGCGACCCCTTCGGCAGCTCGATGGTCACCCGCCCGTTGTCACTGACGGTGTCCACCCGATCCGGCACGGCCGTGAACCCGAGCCGGATCTCCCCGTTGTCCGCCTGCGCGGAGACGGACGTGCTGGAGATCCGCTCCGTGACGACGCCCCCGTTGTCGCTCTCCAACTTCAGCGGCGCACTGGAGTCACGCACGGTCACCTTCCCGTTGTCGGAGCGGAGCGTGAGAGGAGTGTCGAACCCGGAGGCGACGACCCTGCCGTTGTCACCGTCCACCGTCACCGCGACCCCACGCGGCACCTTCACCTGATGCAGGGCCTCGCAGTTGCTGACGACCGCCGTGCACTTCACCCGCAGCGTGAGCCTGCCGTCCCGCATCGTCCAACGCGCGTCGGGCCCGTTCCCGAGCACCACCCACCCGTCGACGCGACGCGTCACCTCGACCTTGTCCACATCCGCCGGTACGAGCTCCACGGCCGTATTGCCGGAGTCGATCGTCAGGGACTTCCCCCCGAACGCGAACGACTTGTGCTCGACCGGTGCGTCATCCACGTCCGCACTTCCGCAACCGGACAGCCCCAGGACGACGACTACGGCTCCGACGGACGCGACGAGTGTGCGAGTGCGGGTATGGAGTGCCACGGTGATCGATCCCCCGTCCAGGTCCGGGGGGCTTCTCCCACCGGTGTGGGACCACCGTAGGGAGCGCGGCAGCCCGGGGTGAATCCGGACGGCTACCGTATGCGGGGTGGGGATATCCCCCGAATCCCCTGCTCCTCGCCGGCCCGGTCAACCGTTTGTGAGCATGGGCCATGCGGCATGTACGCTGTTCCTTCATCCACGGGTGCGTAGCTCAGGGGTAGAGCGCTGCTCTTACAAAGCAGATGTCGGCGGTTCGAAACCGTCCGCGCCCACAGTAGGAAACCGCAGGTGAGAGCCTGAATAGGCCCTCCGGTCCACACGGACCGGAGGGCCTTTTCCATGATCGAGGCCACATAGGGGCCACATCGCCCGGCGGCGAGCACTGCTGATCACTCGATAGAGGGACTGGAAACGTGGCCGGTACACCGTAGAGTGCGGCGCATGGGAGGGGCAGGTGTGTCTCCCCGCGCGCGCCTGACACGCGCCTCCCGAAATTCTGTGGTGTTCCGGCGGGGAGGCCGGGCCCACAGGAGCGAGGCCCCCACCGGGTTTGTCGGTGGGGGCCTTCTGCTGTCCAACGTAGACCGCCCCGCACCCTGGTGGGTACGGGGCGGGACGCCTTGACCAAGTCGTGGCGTCTGTCGGCGCTTTTCGACGGACACGCGAACGTCGATGCACCGCTTGGTGGCCGCTTCGGAGCGCGTCCGGTGCGGCTGCTCGGGGATCGCAGGTGATGCATGTGCCCGAGGCATGGGCTCACGATCGATTGGTGATCACGAATGCACAATGAGTATTGGACTAGTCCACGCGGAAGGGTTGGGCCCCGCACGCGTGGCCGAATTCATGATCGACAAGCCCGCCCGCACCCCGACCACCGCCGGCCTCGGGTACGGGCGGGAGATCAGCTGCGCCACGCGGTGCCGGGATGGTTCCACGACGTGCGGGTGTGGGGGTCAAAGTGGTCCCCCTTGTGGTGGGGGTCCCGTCGGCAGCGTGCTGCCGTTTTGGGGTCCATGTCCCAGCAGACGTGGGTGATGACGTTGCTGGACTCGGTCTTCATGCCCGCCCCCGGTGCAGCGGGTCAGCAGGCCGATTCTCGGTCCGCTCCGTGCACGCCTCAGTGTCGGCGCAGGCGCGAGGGAACCACGAGTACGCGGCCCCGTCGGTCGGCCGGGCGCGCTGCTCGCCCATGTCGATGTCGTCGCCCACCGTGAGGGGGTGTCGGCACCAGACACAACGCCACCCGCGGCGCTGCTGCTCGGTGAGCTCGTTGGCTGGCGGTAGATCCCTCACGGTCATAGCGGTCCCCGGCTCGTCGCTGATCGGTGGGACGAGCGTGCCAGGGATTGATGGTCACAACGCTCACAGTTTTGTGAGCGTGCGGGCCTACAAACCGATCCAGGTGGCCATGGTGACGAGGGACTCCGACGTGCGGCGACTGGTGTGGAGCAGGCCGACGACGGTCTCACGAGTACGCGGGTGATAGCGGGTCTGCTCGGGGGCCGTCCGTCGTGCTGCGACCAGGTGGCGCAACGAGGCGTCCGGGTGTCCGGTCTCCATCTCGACGAGCGCACGGTCCACGAGATACCGGGACCGCCGTGAGGTCAGCGTTGCCGGCGGAAGCTTTACGGCGCGGGCCTGGCACAACGCGTCGTCGTATCGGCGCATGGCAATGGCCGCGCCCATCTCGTGCAAGGTGACGTTCATCTGGCCGAACGACAGCCAGTGAACCTCACGAGCCTCACCACCGACGCGAGTGGCCAGCTCGCGAGCCGCGGCGATGTGCTGCTCCACAGCACTGCTGTTCCCTGCCCGCGCGGCCACGGCCGACGCGCCAAGGTGCAGTTGCCCCGCAACCGCCAGCCCCTCCCGTGACGTCTGGTCGGCAACCAGCCTCTGGCCTGCCTCCACCAGGCGCCGCCCGAGACCAGGCTCCGCCTCCGCATGCCCGAGCGCCCGGCGGTACTGACGGATCGCAGCGAGACACGGGTCAGACGCGCGATCAGCGGCCCACCCCATACGGTCGAGAGCGAGGAGTGCGAGGTCCGGAAACCCCAGCTTCGTCGCAATGTCGTGGGCGGTGCGGTACGTGGAGGCCAGGGCGCGCCATGCCTCTGTGGAAGGCGCTGTGTGGGCTGTGAGGGTCAGGTTCCCGATGACGTCTGGGAGGGCGCGGGCGGCCCGGTGCAGGTGGGTTGCCCGGACCTCCTGACACAGGCGGTCAGCGTCGAGGACCAGCTTGGCTACGGGGCGCGTGGGTGTGAGGCCGCCCGGAGCGAGGTCGTACAGGGCAAGAGACTCACGGATGGGACGTACCAGGGGGGCGAGGCGCCCATGCTGCATGTCGGTCACGTGGGGCGGTCCAGTGAGGAGAGTGACGTCGATCCCGAGGGCGGCAGCCACGGCATCGGTGAACGCGGCGGAAGCGACCCGGGCCCCGCACTCCACCTGATTGAGCAGGCTGTAGGAGTAGGGGATCCGCTCCGCCAGTGCGCGCTGGCTCAGCTGAGCTAACCTCCGCTGCTCCTTGATGCGTTCGCCAGTGCCGCTGCTGCCGAGTGTGGGCATACTGGTACCTCGTTCCTGACTCGTCATCTGGAACGGTACCCGCGCGATCGTGCGCTGGACCTCAATCGCCCCTGATCCAAACAGGATTGGGGGCGGTTGCATGTTCGAACCCAGGCGCGATGGGATGGCGACATGACGACTCTCTACCTTCTCGGCTCCGCCGCACCGCCGGTCCTGGAGATCGCCTCGGTGATCGAGGACGTCCAGTCCCGCGGCTACGATGTGTGCCTCGGTCTGACCCCGTCGGCCGCTCGCTGGCTGGATCCGCAACTGCCGCAGCTGGAGCAGCTGACCGGGCACCCGGTGCGGTCCGAGTACAAAGCGCCGACAGCGTCGGACGTATGGCCCCCGGCGGACGTGGCACTGTTCGCGCCGGCCACGTTCAATAGCCTGAACTCGTGGGCTCTCGGGCTCACGTCGAGCTTCGTCGTGGGCTTTGCGGCCGAGGCGATCGGGAAGGGTATCCCGCTCGTCACGATGCCGTGCGTAAACTCCGCCTACGCGCAGCATCGTGCGCTCGATCGAAGCGTTGCCGAGCTGCGAGGCATGGGGGTTACGGTGCTGTACGGCCCTGGTGGATTCGAGCCGAACCAGCCCGGTGAGCGTCGGCCCTACCCGTGGCACCTCGCGCTCGATGCCGTTGCCAGCTCTACGGCGTGACCTGCGGCTGATTAGGACCCGGTCCGCATGTGCTCACGCACCAGCTCGTGAATGTCCTCGGGCTCCGGGGGGATACCGGCGCGCTCCATGCGGTAGATCAGCCGGTCCACCGTCCAGGAGTAGGCGCGCTGCAATGCGCGCATGCCCTTCAGCTCGGAGCGGATCTCGCCGTTTTCCCGGTCGACCCTGTCGGCCGTCTCTTTGAGGATCGCGAGGTCCACCGTGCGCTGCGCGGGCTCGGCAGCCAGGCGCTGCGCCTCACGCTGGTCTGCCGCCGTACGTCGGGCAGCGCGCGCCGCGACGATCGCGCACACCACCGTGGCCAGTGCCGTGACCAGCGTCCCTACAAATACCGCCGCCCCACTCATGCGTCACCGGTCTTTCTGCTGTGCGGTACGGAATGCTCCCGAGTCCTCGACGACTGGAGGACGGCGGCGGCGAGGGCCAGCCACAAGAGGCCAGCCCACAGACCGCGCGGGTAATCGCCGAGAGCACCCGCGACGAAATACGACATGGACCAGGTGAGTGGGGGCACCAGGGCCACGATGAAACCGGGCCAGTCCCACGGCGGGCGGGCGAGGGACACGGCGGCCGTGATGATGCCGGCGCCGAGCCATACCCATGCCCAGCAGTGGAGGGGGGCGAACTGGAGGAGCAGGCGGAACGGGCGCACATCGGGCAAGGGTGCGGCGACGACGCCGTACCCCCAGCAGATCCACGCCACGGACCAGAGGAGGAGCCATTGCCCGCGGCGGCCCAGACGTGCTCGGAGCCGCCGGGCCGCCGCGCACATCAGACGCTCGGCAGGGTCGAGGCGGAGTTCTTGCTACCGAACGCGCGGGCAAGCATGCCCTTGACGAGGGACCCGGCTGCCGCGATGCCACCCGCGGCTACGGACTCCCAGAACGACGCGTGGAACATGTCGGCGGGGCCGGCCGCGATGGCGACGCCAGCCGCGGCGACGACGAACGTTGCGGAGACGCGCTCGGCGAGGTCCCTCGCGTATGTCTTGCCGGTCTTGAGGACGGTCTCCGGGGTGGGGAGGACGTAGTTGGACATGGTCACTGCTCCTTGGTGTTGATGTTCACGTCGATGACGGCGGACTCGATGGCGGCCTCGACCGCGGTGACGATGGTTGCGGTGTCGGCGCCCTTGCCGACCTGCCCGGCGAGGGCAGTGATCGCGGCGCTCATGGCGGCGACCCGCTTGTCCATGGACCGGACGCGGGCCTGCGTGTCCCGCAGGATGGATAGCGCCTGCCAGTTGGGATTGGTCTTGATGTCGGTCGCATCGGACGGCGCAGCGATGGCGTCGGTCTTCCACACCGCGTTGAAGATGTCCAGCTTGGTGAGGCCTGCCATGGGGTCGTCCTCCTCGGACTTGGGTCGCGGGGCGCCGTTCTGCACCCACGCGTACAGCGGGCCGCCGGGGCACGCGGTGGCGTACCCGTCGCGGTGGCCCTTGATTTCGGCTCCGGCGCCGTGGGCGCGGAGTAGCTCGATGCCGTCTCGGATCGCGCCGAGCATGGCGTCAGTCGGCTCGGTGAGGCCGGATGATCCGACGAGGCCGACGATCGCGTAATGCGCCACGTTCAACGCCTGGTTGCCGTTCGCGCCGGTCCGCTTACCGAGGCCTCGACCCTCCAGCAGGTAGCCGTGGGGGCAGGCCGCGTAGTTGTATGCGACGTCGCTGTAGTTCTCGGTCCTGTTCGCGAGGTGGCTTGCCCTGATCGCCTTCCACTGGCTGATGCACGCCTGGTGGTCGGTGAGGAGCTTGGTGGATACCGGCGCCCCCTCGTAATGGACCTTGACGCCCTTGGCGGTGGCCTGCGTCGGGGCGGCCGAGGCGGGCCATCCGAGCTGCGCCCTCGTGACGAGTTTCAACGTGCTGTCCTTTCAGAGGAGACGTGCGTATCGAGGGGCGATGGCGACAGCGCCGCCCGTGCCGTACTTACCGCCGGTCGTGGCACCGGTCGTGCGGCGTACCTGGATCTGCAACTTGAGCCCGGTGAGGGTCCGGTACGGGGTGAGGTCGATGACCTGCGCTGCGAATTGGTAGCTGAAGGTGGCGGCGATGGTCCCGGACATGACGACGTCGGCGCCGTTGAGCAGCACCTGCCAGGCCCCGCCGGTGTTCGTCGCGCCGACGAAATCCCCGATGAACACGAGGCCCAGCGATAGCGACCCGGTGCGCGGGGAGAGGACGGTCTCCCACGTCGTGATGAACGCGGTGTCGTCCTCGTACGGCATCGCATGCAACGAGGTCGGATACACGGGGAGTTCGTCCCGCTCCCACCCGGTGCGGCGCAGCTGCGCCACCTGGTCCTCCAGCACTGCGAGGCGCTCCAGGAAGCTGCGCGAGGTGACCTGTTGGGCCATGTCACACCCCCACACAGGTGAGGCGGACACGCTCCGGGCCAGCCGCCGCGGTGTTCTCAATGCCGATGATCCGCAGGACCCCGGATCGGCCGGCCGGGCAGATCGGCTCCGGGTCGATGATGAACAGGGCCTCGTCGCCGACGCTGTAGGACCCGAATGCGGGGTCGGTGTCGGCACTGACCTCGAATGTCGGCTGTACCTGCGCCTGCTCGCGGGCGGTGAGCTCGGAGTTCGCGAGGCCGGTGAGCTGCGCCTGATCGACGACTGCGTCATAGCTTGTGACGGCCTCCAGCAGGGGCCAGCCCGAGGCGAGCCGGTCCGTGTCCTGGACCACCGCCGACAGCTTTGCCTCGCCGGTTCCGGCGCCGAGGCTCGAGACCTCGGTTGCGGAGGCGGTGCCGTCCTCGGGCCAGTCGTACGACAGGATCGAGGCGCCCTGCCCGCCCTTGACGAACACCAACCCGGACTCATCGGCGGTGCGACCGCGTCTCGGGTACCAGGTGCGGGCCCGGCGGTAGCGCTTCGGAGGGTTGTTGTTGGTGGTGGCGGTCCACCCGACGTCGATGCCGAAATCGAACCCGTCGTCAGCCGCGGCGAGTTCGCTGATCGCCTTGTAGATCTCCGGCCGCTCGAACCCGTAGTACGTGGCCTGCCTGGTGATGCCGTGCGCGGGAGCCGTCAACGCATCCACGTTGATGCCGGGGTTCCCTCCCGGCTGCACGTGGGCGTACGTCATCAGCGACCACATGATGTATTTCTGGTCGGCGTACAGCACCTGCCCGGCCGGGACCAGCGCCGGGTTAAGGACGGCACTGGAGTCTGTGCTGAGCGTGGTCTTGACGTACCGGTGTTGGTAGTAGGACATGAACTCGGCAGCCTGGATCTCCTTCGCGTACTTACCGCTCGGCTGCCGGGTCCAGATGATGCCCGCCCACACGATGACGCCGTCGCGGTCCACGTACAGGGCGGTGCGGCCCGGCTGTGATGCGGTCTCCGGGTCGAGCGGTGCCGTCTCGTCGGTGTACGGGATCGTTGCCCGTAGCGTGCCGATGCCGTTGAGCTCGGTGGAGTACGAGACATCGGCAAGCGGCAGCTCGGCGAGGACGGTGTCCGTCATGAGGTCGCAGAACAGGTACGTATACGTGTGATCCGGCGTCACCGGGGCCGAGGCCGCGAGCAGCGACGCGAACGCCATCTCCGTCATCGTCAGGCCAGGGGGTACGAGACACCGGCGAGGGAGAACCAGGTCGTCTCCACATCACCGGCTGTCGCGGCGATCAGGGTGACGGCACCGGCGGTGTCGAAATCCACCTTGACGGTGTGGACGACGCTGTTGGAGTTCGCGACGCTCGTGATCGCGGTGGCATTCCGGGCGACGCTGACGGACCGGACGGCGTACGGGATGTACGGGCCCGGCAGGGTTCCGGCGAGGATGTTCGCGGTCTGCGCTCCAGCGACGCGGGTCGCGCCGCCGTCCCACTCCATGTACGGAGTGCCGTCGCGGAACACCTTGCGGTATCGGATCGGCCCATTGCGGTTGCCCGGAGATCCGGCGGTGGTGCCGCCCGTGGTGTAGCCGGTTCCCACAGAGGGCGTGATCCACGGAATGTTCTGGTCCGGGGTGATGGTGTTGGTGGAGCCGTCCAGCCTGCCGTACCTGAACACGTCCAGGTCGGTGAGGTACATGGCCTGTCCCGGATGAGGCCTGTTCGGGGCCGACGCCGAGGGGACCGGGAGGATTCCGCCGGCAGCCACAGAGAACTGCCGGATATCGGTGATGTTCGCCGCGGCGACGGACGTCTGTGACGGGGCAATCGCGAGGTCGGCGAGGATCTGCGCGTTCGGCGGGAGGGAGGGGCGTACGGCGGCGCCTGCCGACGCGGCGTAGGTTCCCTGGATGACCTCCAGCCGCCATTCGCTCGCGGACCCTGCGGTCTCCGCGTCATAGACGGACGCGATCACACAGTCCTTTCGGAACTGGCCTGCGC
This sequence comes from Streptomyces sp. NBC_01717, assembly GCF_036248255.1. Taxonomy (NCBI): domain Bacteria; kingdom Bacillati; phylum Actinomycetota; class Actinomycetes; order Kitasatosporales; family Streptomycetaceae; genus Streptomyces; species Streptomyces sp. NBC_01717. The sequence goes on from NZ_CP109178.1 coordinate 6,377,435, forward strand.
CGCCTGCGGGCTGGACGTTGAGGATGACGTCGCCGTCGTTCGCGCAGACGTAGGTGCCCTGTCCTCCTGCGTCGTGGTTGTCGATGAACGCGTAACCGCCGGACACGATCACGGTCATGTTCGGCGTGGGTGCGGCGCGCACCTTCAGCTGCTGGTTGAGATACGACGGCTTGACGCCCTGCCGGATCCGCATCGGGGTCGCCTCGTCGACCAGGAAACCGGGGTACCCGAGGAGCGAGGCGATGACGAGCCGGTCCGTGCGGGCCGGGTAGCTACCGGCCTGCATCCACGCCGGGGGGTTGATCAGTGCCATGGGTGGACTTCCTTCCTTACAGGCTCGTGTCGCGCCATGTGACAGTGAGCTGGGATGTTTGGCCGGGGGCACCCGGCAGGGCGGTGCCGCGGTAGGCGATCTCGTTCTCGCCAGGCATGAGGAGTGGCCACAGGGATCCGGCGCGGACCCATGTGCGGCGGGGGCTGCTGCCCATGAGGAGCACCGCGCGGGTGCGGGTGTCGATGATGAGGAATTCACCGGCCTGGAGCGTGCCGTCGAGGGTGATACCGCCGCCTGTGGTGACCTGCTCGATGCTGGGATTGGCGACGGGCCCGTCGAGGCGCAGCACGGGGTACGCGGGGGATGCGCCAAGGTTGATGGCGGTGAGGCGCCCGCTCGTTCCGGCGTCGCCGTAGACGCGGTTGATGCCCGCGATGCGGCGGGACGTCGAGGCGTGGGGCGTGCTGTCCCAGATGCATCCCATCTGGTCGCCGTCCACGTACGGCTGACTGGTGGTGCCAGTGCTGGCCATGACCCCATCGAGGTGCATCGTCGTCGCGCCGGTGGTGGTGAGGCGCACTCCGATGTGGGTGACGATCTGTGCAGCGGCCACGGTGTAGTTGCCCTCGATGCGCGTCCATGTCGCGGCGGGTGGGGTGGTCGCGGCGACCGAGGAGAGCAGCGTCGTGCCGTTGAAGAACATCAGGTTGACCGCACTGACCCCGGTCAGTGACGGCAGGTAGACGTACGCCGAGGCGCGGACTGCGGTGCCGGCCGCGTAGCTGGTGCCGAGGGTGTACCGGGCGCCGCCCGTTCCGGAGGCGGTCCACGTGACGAGGTTGGTGTCCACGCCGAACCGGGCGCCGAAACCGGGGGTGGCCTGCGCAAAGGTGGCTGCAGTGCCCGCCGAGGAGTACGCGGCGATGTTGGATACGTCGAGCTCGGCGGACGGGTTGAGCACGGAGTTGATGAGCTCGGTCACCCCGGCATACGACAGCGGGTACGTGCGGCCGGCGGCCGGGGAGTACGCGGTCGTTGAGGCGATGCGCTCGTCGAGGGAGTACAGGTACGGGTCGGCGCAGTACAGCTCCAGCGCCGCGGTGCCGGTCGACCACAGGTTCTCGGCGTCGTACGGGATCGAGCGCTGCCGCACCTTGCCGTACACCAATGTGTCTTGGTCGAGGAACTGGAGCGGGGCCGACTGTCGCTGTGGCTGCGTCGCCGCCCGCAACGCGAGGGTGAGATCGCGGAGTTCGTCCGGGGAGTCGGCGCGCAGGCCGAGGCCGAGCTGAATGACGCGGGCCCCGGTGGTGTCGGGGCCGGTGTAGTCGCCGTGTTGGTCGGGGCGGTTGATGTCCTCGGCGCGGATGTCGGGCATGTCGTCGAGGCCGTTCACGGCGGTGACGTGGTACCGGGAGCCGGGCCCGAACTGGAGGTCGCCCCACTGGATTCGGCCGATGCGCTGCTGCGCCATGTCATCGCCCCTTTCGTCCGATGAGGCCCTGCCAGGAAAGGGCGCGCAGGATGCCGTCCGGGGTGGCCTCGGACTGGTAGAGGTTGAAGGTGTTGTTCGTCGTCGGGGCCCCGGCGGTGCCTGCGTAGGCGGTGGTGAGCTGGCCGGGTGCGGGGATGCTCGGCGTCACCGTCGCTACGGCGGATGCCGCGCCGGCCGCAGCGTTCGCCACGGACGCGGCAGACCTGGTGACGGCTGCGCGCATGTCCTCGAATCCGAGCGGCATGCCCTGCATGAACAGCTGGCCGATCTGCCGGGCCTTACGGCTCGGAGAGTGCATGTCGAGCGCCTTACGGATGGCCTTGAGCATGGCCTCGGCGATCTTCTTCATTTGCTTCTCGATCGAGCCCTGCTGCTTCTTCAGCCCATCCACCAGGCCTTGCGCAGCCTTGACGCCGGAGTCGTACAGGGCGCCGGCCACGCTGTTGCCGGTGGACGTGGCTGCCTTGGCGAGCTGCGCCTGAAGATCATTGATCCTCTTCAGCTCGGTCGGAGTTGCGCGGGCCAGTGCCTGCGCCGTGGCTGCGCCACCGTCGACACCCGCCGCGGCAATGTCGCCGAGGAGGTCGGACCGGAGCCCGGCCTTTTTCAGCTTGGCGAGGTTGTCGCCGAATGCCTTGGCCTTGGCGACGGCCTGTTGCAGCCCGACCGTGATAGCGGCGACCGAGTTGACGATGCTGTTGCCGGAGGTGATGTTCGCGTCGCCGAGGATGCCGTCACGGAAGTCCGCGGCAGCCTTGGTGCGGGCCTTGACCGCGTCGTCGAGCTTCTTCTGTGCGTCCTTCAGCTTGGCTGCCACAGTGTCGCGCTGCTTGGCCAGGGACAGCAGCCTCTTGTTGTCCTTCTCCACCCGCGAGAGCAGCGACCCGAGACCGCTTTTCTTCTTGCGGTTACCGGAGTTGATGCTGATCGCGCGCTCGATCAGGTTGGTGACGCTGCCCAGCTTCGACTTGAGCGCGGCCGTCGATGCGTCGATGCCGTCGACGAGGCTCTTGATGATCAGCTTGCCCGCCGGGGTCAGCAGCGTGGCATCCCGCTTCTTCGGGCCCTTCCACTTCGGGATCATGTCCGTCAGCCCAGCCAGCACACTCGTCACGGACGGGATCGCCGAGCGGATACCAGACACGAACCCGGCGACCAGCGCGGCGCCGGCCGTGGCGAGCAGGCGGCTGAGGTCGCCGAGCGCGGCCCGTGCCTTGCCGGGTAGTTCGGCCACGCGGCGGACGGCCTCGCCGATCTTGGTCTGGATCGCGGCGACCATGTCGAGCCCTGCTCGTGTGACCTGCTCGCGCAGCTTTCCGCCGAGCGGGGCGAGGGCGTCCCTGGCTTTACCGGGCAGGTCCCGGAAGTTCTTGATCGTGCTGGCGACCATGTTCACCGCGGCCTGCTTCGCGATGTCGAGGGCGCCGCTGAAGTCGCCGGAGAGCAGGGCGGCGATGATCTGGAGGGCGGGGATCACAATGTTCGTGATCGCACCGGCGAGGCCGGTTGCGAGAGCGGCGGCCAGACCGCCGATGACCTCGATCAGGCCGGGCAGGTACGGGGCGATCTCCTCAAGCAGCTTGGTGCTGAAGTCGGCGAAAGCCACGATCAGCGGGGACAGAGCAACGAGGAGCTCACCGCACGCCTCGCCCACCTGCACCAGCGACGGGCCCATCTCGACGAGGAGGTCGCCGAGGAACCCGATCCAGTAGACGAGCTGGTCAGCAATCAGGGCGGCGAGTGGCTCGATGATGCCCGGCAGCGCGGCCAGCACGGGGTTGAGGGTGTCTTGCAGGGTGTCGGCGACGGTCTGCACGACGGGGGCCAGGGCCTTGAAGATGCGGGCGCAGGCATCGAGTAGCGGCGTCAGTACGGGCAGCAGCCCGGCGACCAGTTCCCCGATGACGGGGAGCAGCGGGGCCGCGGACGTAACCAGTTCCCCGATCGCCTTGGCTGCGGATTTCAGGACAGGCCCGAGGGCCTCCATGATTGGGGACAGCCCGTCGCCGAAAGCAGATACGAGCGTGTCGATGGCCGGGGCGAGGGCCGTCAGGATCGGCCCGCCGAGCTCGGCCATCTGGCCGAGCAGGGATCCTAGCGGGGGCAACAGCTTCCCGAAGATGCTGAGGAGCCCGCCGAGCCCTTGGGCGGCACCGTCCGCGCCGCCCGCGATGCCCTCGAAGAATCCGGCCAGCCCGGTGCCGATGTCGCCGAGTCCCTTGCCGAGCGCGTCAATCACGGGTCCGGCAGCCTTCAGTCCCGTGATCAGCCCCGGCATCGCGTTCTTGGCCAGGGCGCCGAACCCGGCGACGAGCGGCTTAAGGAGCGGGCCCGTCGCGGTGAACGCCTCTTTGAGGGCGGGCCCGAGTTCCCTGACGATGCCGGACACCTGCTTGGCGATGTCCTTGAAAACGGGGATCAAAGGGGCGGCGGCGTCGGCGAGCGTCGACTTGATCGACTTGCCCATGTCGGCGAACGCTGCCTTGACCTGCTTGTTTTCCTTCAGCGCCACCGCGCCGAGCCCGGCGAACGCCAGAGGCAGCGCGGCCAGCGCGGCACCCGCACCAACGGAAGACGCGGCGATTCCAGCGATGGCCAGACTCGCCGTGCCGGCGCCCGATGCGGCGGCCGGGCCGAGGCCGTTGAGTGCCCCGGACAGCTCGCCGACATCGTGGGTGCTGCGCTCGGTATCGACGTCGACGTCCACGTCGATTTCGGGTGGCACTGCGGTTGCGGCAGCTCGGAGCTGCTCCAGCTGGCGCATCGCCCCGGCGGTGGCGGCCCGGACGTTGATGTTCGGGTGCGTATGTGAGAGCCGGTCGAGGTGAGGCTCCAGCCGGTCGAGCTGGCGTAGCGCGTCCTCGATGCTGATGTCGACGCCGATGCGCTGCGAGGCGAGCTGGTCGAGTTCCCCGCGGACGCGTGCAAGGTCGCGGTCGAGGTCGCTGCTGTTCGCATCGATCTGGACGTCAGGGATGTTGTTGACGGCGTCGCGGACCTCGCGTTGGATGCCGGCGCCGAGGGCCGCGCCGACGGCGGACCCTTGGCGTGCGGCATCCGCGGCGATGCCGCTGGTGTTCGCAAGGTTGACCTGCAAGTGCGAGACGAGGTTCGGCAGGTTGATGTCATCGGCCACTGCGGGTCACCTCCTACTGCATGGCGGCCATCGCGAGGAGCGACGGTCCGGACTGGTTTGGGGCCTGGCTGCCGCCGGAGTTGTGGGCGGCCTGGTGCTGGTCGGCGAGCGTGACCAACTGCACCTGCGTCATGTCCCAGAACTGGCCGGGTGGAATGTGGAGGGCACCGACAGCGAGGTAGTAGAACTCGGCCCAGGGGTAGGCAGCGACAGCCCCGGCGTCACCGTCTCGACGGTCGGGGCCGGTCCGTTTCCCCGGTGCTCCAGCGCCTTGCCAAGGGCGGACGAGAACGCGGCGACGTAGGCGTCGAGGCGGCCGGGGTCGAGGAGGTCGGCGAGGTCGGCGCCGTCGGTGCGGCGGCGGAACACGATGTCGGAAACGGTGCGCTTGCCCTTGGCGTCGACATGCTCGCGCAGGTGCGGTTCGAATCCGCCGGGGCCGACGATGGCGGCGCCGAGGATCTGATGGAGGGGCCCGAACGCGGCTCCGCCGCCGGTGCTGTCGATGGCTTCCTGTACGGCCCCGATGGATCCGAACCGGGCCTCCAGCAGGGCGAGGGCGCGGAAGGAGTAGCGCAAAGGCACTTCGGTGCCGTCGGTGAGGGTGATGGTGCCGCCCTCGGCGAGCAGGTCAAGTCCAGTGGTCATGCGGGGCTCCAGAGTGAGTGCCGGGTTTCGGCCTGCGGGGAGAGGGTCCGGGCGGGCGGCGGCGTAGACAGTGGTCCGCGCCCGCCCGGAGATCGGGGGTCAGACGATCGCTGCGGCGGTCTCGTTGAGCGCGATGCTGATCCACTTCTTGTTGGACAGCAGCGGGTCCGCGTCCGCGGTGAACGAGGCGATCCGGTAGTCCTCCTCGGCGAACCCGAGGTCGGGGAACGCGGACAGCGTGAGCTTGTGCAGGCTGACGTGCATGTCGCCGCCCACGATGTCGACACCGTTCGGAGGGGTAACCCCTTCGAGCTTGAACGGGGGCATCGTCGCCGTGTCGCCGGTCAGGTCCCATACGGACTTCTGCGCCGGGGTGGTGCCGGTGTCGGTGACGGTGCCGCCGAGGATCGCGGTGAGCACGTCGAGGGACAGCTTGGCGTGGGTGATGGCCACCTGAATGTTCGTGACCGCGCTGTTCGTGGCCAGCTTGGTGTTGTCACCGCGCAGGGTCTTGACCTCGATCTCACCGGAGATCTCGAACGACTTGATGCCCGGCACGTCGATTACGGGCCCGTACGTCGGGGTGCCCGCCGCCGGGTCGGCAGTGAGCGGGCTGATCTTGGCGTCCTGGATTCCGTAGACGCGGGTGAATCGCTGGAGCGGCATGGTGGGTTCCTTCCTGGTGCCGGGGTTCGGCCCGGACGGGGCTACTGGATGGGCGGGGGCTGTTCCGGGTCCGGCGGGGGAGGTACCTCCAGCACCGAGCCCGGCACCAGTGCGGCCAGCTCCTCCGTGACGGGGCCTGCGGCCTGCGGAGGGACGACTCCGTCGATCAGCCACCACATGACGCCGGGCCGGCCGGGAGAGGTGGAGATGATGACGGCGCCGTCGGTCGCCGCGGCGGCCGGGTCGATGCGCAGGAGCGGGGCGTCGGGGCGGGCGGGCCAGTAGTCGGGGCCGAGGCCTGCGATCACGTCGTCGCGGGGGAGGTCGAGGATGGTGGCGGTCATGCGGGTGTCACCTCCGAGGCGAGCAGCTCGCGGTGGATCTCGACGGTGATCGAGGTGCGGACGCGGTTGTCCTTGATCGGGAAGCGGTCCATGTCTGTGACCTTCACCGCGGTGACCTTGGCCGGGTGGGCAGGCAGCGCGTGCCCGTGCAAGGCGTGGGCGATGGCCTCGGCCAGTCCGTACCGCTCGGCGTTGCGCGCAGTCGTTGCACTGGTCTTGATGCGGGCGGTCTGCACCAGGTCGACCGAGGCCTTTTCGATGATGGTGATCGATGCGTCCGGGTCGCCGAAATCCCCGTTGGCGGTGTCGAGGCCGGTGCTGAGCGCGTCGGTGACGACGACGAACGGCGGTGTCTGTCCCTCGCGGGGCCCGTCACGGAACACCGGGACGCCGAACGCCAAGGATTCGAGGCGGGCCTTGATTGCCCCTGCGGTCGTGGCAGCCATCAGCGACGCCCCCGCCCGGCACGTACCTGCGACAGGTTCGCGCGAAAGAAGATCTCAGCCATCTCGACCGCCGGCCGAATGAACGGCCGGGCAGGCATGGCGGGGTGGTGGACCTTGGCCACGGGGTGCCGGGCGCCGGGCCAGTACAACGCTTTCTTGTTCTTGGGGAAGATGTCGTATTCGTCGGTGCCGTACTCGATTGCAGCCGCGTACTTGACGTTGGTGCCGACCACGTAGCCGACGGTGCGCCCGCTGTTCTCTGCGCGGGACACGATCGAGGAGCGGAGGCGCCCTGTGTCGACGGGGGCCCTGCGTCGGGCCTCGTTCTGCACGTCGATGCGGGTGCGGTCCACGGCGCGTTTGACGTCGTCGGACATGCCGCCGAGCGCGCGCCGGAGGCCCCGCTCGTACTGGCGGGTGTTGATGCGGGTGGTGGCCGAGGTGCCGATCCTCATCACACACCGCCGATCAGTGAGTGACCGCGGTTGAGGTAGCCGACGAGGAGGGCGTCCACCTGCGTCGATCCGGTAGACGCCGACGCGGAGACGGGCGTCGTCTCCTCGGCGTCGTCCTCGATGCGGACGTTGTTGCCCTCGTCGTCCACGTCGAGGCCCGGATCCTGTGCGGCGTCGGCATCGGACGGGGCAGCCTGCGCCTGAATGTGCGCGGCGAGGAGAGCGCACGCCTGCGCCACCAGCGGCGGCACCTCGGCATACCCGAACTCCCCGGCGACGCGGGCCTGTTCCAGTCCCCACCGCTCGAACAGTCCGCGGTAGCCGCCGTTGTACGACTCGGCCCCGGCGATCAGGTCGTCGTATCCGCCCCACCGCAGGAGAACGGCGTCCACGCTGCCGAGCACGTCAGACGACGTGACCCGGTACGCAGACGACGGGAGCGACGGGGCGTCGTCGGCGGCGACGACGGGCGTCACAGAGGTGACCGTGCGGACGCGGCGCGGGAGGAGACAGGTCCCGTCCGGCGCCACGTCCGCCACCACCACCATGGTCATCGGCTCGAACTGCTGCTGCGTGTACGAGGTGATCCGCTCCGTGGCAGCGCCGATCCACGCGGCCACCTCGGCGTCAGTGCCGGTGCAGCCCGCGTCTCGGGCCTGGTCCACGGAGCAGTACGCCATGGGTCAGCCCTCGTCGCTCTCGGCGGCGTCGAGCTCGCGCTTGACGCCCTCGGTGACGAGGCCCCCCTTGGCGACGATCTGCCGGGCGTGCCCGCCGGGGTGCGTGTGCACGACCGGGCCGACGACCGTGCTGTGTCCGTCGCCGTCGAGGGCGCGGAAAGCGTCCTCGGGCGCGGTCTGTCCGACGTCCCACCCGGTGCCGGCCGCGTACTCCTGCGTGCGGACCGTGGCCGCGGGAGCCTCGGTGTCCTTGCGTGCTGCCATGTCAGCTACCTCCGATGACGCCACGCGTGCGGAGCGCGGCCAGCAGGTTGTTGTAGGCGGTGGTGACGGCCGCCAGATCGGCGAACGTCGCGCCCTGGTTGTTGATGACGGGCAGCGATGTCCCGTTCAGGAGGGCCGGCGCGTTGCCGATCACGCGGATCGTCTGCGTCTCTTGGCCCTCGATGCGGGCGCCGCCCTTGGTGACGGTCGCCTGGATCGGTACGCCGGCCATTACGGCAGCGCCGCAAACGTGATCTTGACGAACGCCTGCGGGGTGTGGACCGCTACGTTCGCCCGCCGCTCGGCGAGGATGACCAGCGTGTTCGCGGTGAAGTAGTCCGCGTGGCTGTCGGTCATGAGGATCGTGATGCCCTGCCGCTCCCACAGGGTCGCGCCGGTGCGGTAGCCGCCGAGGAGCGCGGTGCCCGCGGTCATGGCCACGCTGGTCACGACGGTGAGGCCCCAAATACGCATGGGCGCACCGGAGTCGGTGACAGTCGTGATGACGCGGAACTGCCCGTTCGCGTCGGTGTCCAACTCGATGTCCTGCCAATCGAGCGGGTTCATCACGATGGCGTCCGGCGGGTACATCGCCAACTCGCCCTGCGTCTTGGCCTTGCGGACGGTGATCAGCTTGGCGTCGGTGTTGCCCGAGGCGGGCTGGTACGCGCCGATCCCGGCAGTCGTGAGGATGCCCTGCATCTCAGTCGACCCGTTGCCGGTGAGGATCTCGCGGTCGAGCTTGTAGTCGAGGCCGTAGGTGAGACGGCCGTTGATGTAGCCGACCAGCTGCGAGTTGTCGTCCGCGGCCTGCCTCGTGATCGGCACCCAATGGGCAACCGTCTTGAGGGTGGTGGTGATCAGGTCGAACGTGAACGGCCCGGTCTTGGGCTTGTCCGCACCTTCGGCGACGACGGCCGCCTTGTTCCATGTGGCCTGCGGACCCGACGTGTCCCGCATGTACTCCAGCGTGGTCCCGTCCGACGTCTGCCGGTCCAGAAGGTTCGCCACCAGGAGGGGGAAGTCCGGGTTGTTCGGGATGATCCCCGGAACGCGGGTGTTCTGCTGCGGCTGCGTGCCCGTGGTGACAGTGCCGGCCGGGGCGACGCGGTGATCGACTCCGAACTGTCCGCGCTTGCCGTTCGCGCGGAACGTCTCCAGCGCCTTGGACCGGACGAACGCCTCGGCAACGCTCACCGGGTGCTGCTGGCCCTGGTCGTCGGGCTGCATGCCCGGCTGCTGCCGGGCGTCGGGCTGCGGGTCACCGGCCGGCAGTGATGCCGAACGCAGCGACCGGAGGCGGGCGTCGCGCTGGTTTGCCTGCTCGATCTTCGCGGCGATGTCGTCGGCGCGCTGGAGTAGTTCGTCGACGTCGCCGTCGTACGAGTCATCGGCGAGGAGCCGGGCGACCTCGTCGCGCTGCTCCAGCAGCGTCGGGGCGCCGCCCTTGATGGGGTAGACCGGGCGTCCGCCGACGATGCCGACGGCGCGGACTCCGGTCCGGGGGTGACGCGGGAGCGAGTTGGTGTTCATCGCGGCGTCCTTCCGGTTCCGTGGACGGCTCGCAGCCGCCCAGATGTCTGGGGGTCTGCGGTCCGTCTTTCACGGCCGGTGGATCGCGCCCGGCGTGCACTGGTCTTTTACGTCCGGTCAGTGCCCCGGATCATGCGGCGAGGGTAGATCGAAACGGCGTGTCCACGTCGAGGAGGTGTGTCTGTGCCGGGCGGCGACGGGCGTCTACCTGCGTCGTCAGACCAGCCGGAGCCGTGCTGCCCGGCGGCGCCGCTCGTTCATCCGCCTGTCGTCGGCCGCCTGCTCCTCCTCGGCGGTGTGGGCCTGCTCGTCGAGGGTGGGGGCGTCTACCTGCTCGTACAGATCACCGAGGGCGGACCGTACGGTCTTGAGCTTGGAGCCGGGGACGGCGGCCATGCGGGCAGTGATCTGGGAGACCTCGACGAGGCGGGCGCCCTTGATGTTCGCGATGGTGGCCTCGCGGTCGTCGTCGCTCATCTCGGCGAGCTTGGACCACTCCGGCAGGTCGGTCCGGACGAACCCGACGGACAGTTCCGACGCGGACCCGGAACGCGCCATGGTCCGGGCGTCGCGTCCGGCCGCGGTGTCGTCGTACCGGCCCGAGATATACAGGCCGTCGTCGCGCTCCTCGGCGGAGAACGTACCGACGGGCTGATACGGGGAGTGCATGAACAACAGGGCGTACTGACCCTTGAGGCCCTTGCGGAATGCCTTGGGGTGGAACGTGGTGCCGTACGAATCGACGACGCCGTACCGGCAGGCGAGGCCCTCGAACGTGCCGTCAGCCCCGTCGTCGAGGCGCCAATCGATGTCCTCCAGGGACCTGAATTCCAGCTCGCTCATCGCTGCTCACCCTTCTTAAGTGCGTGCTCGGCGTAGACCTCGGCCACACCGTCCATGACCCCACGGTGCGAGGGGGACAGGCGCGGGGCGTACCGGTAGACGGCGCGGTGCCGGTTGTCTCGGCCGTCGTATTCGTAGACGACGGCCCCGCCGCCGAACGTCATGTGACGTGGCAACTCGCCGTCCGCGTCCGGCCGTACGACGATGTCGGCCTTGCCATCGAACGGGCCCCGGCGCACCTCGGCGAACGGCACACCCGTCGGGCAATAGGCGCCCTCGTACTGGCTGGTGCCAGCAGGCTGGAGGATCACGGGGACCTCGCCCCGCAGCAGAGTGGCCATGATCAGGACTCCTCGAACTCGAACGTGAGGGCGCATCGGCATTGGATGCTCTGGTTGGCAGGAGCTACCGGGTCGGCAGGCCACCGGGACTCGGTGAGCGTGAACCGCTTGTTCATCGGGACCGTGCTGCCCTGCGCCGCCCGGTGCGTGCGCCGGGTGCGCTTGTCATCGGTCGACAGCCACGTCTTGCGGACCGCGCCCGCGTCGAGCGCGGCCATGTGCGACGCGGCCGAGTAGCCGCCCACCGTCTCCGTGCGGGCGATCATCGTTGCCCGGTAGTCACCGAGGTTGGTGAACACCTGCTGGATACGGGCCCGCAGCTCGGGCACGCTCTCACCCTCGGCCACGCCGTGCGCGAGCAGCTGGCTGCGGAGCACCTGCTCCGTGGTCGCCGTCACCTGCCCGGCAAGTTCGTCAATGCGGTCGGCGAGGGCGCCGGCCACGTCCGGCTCGTCGAGGTCGAACGATGCGGTGATGCTGGCCCCGCCGCGGCGCCATGCCCGCTCGACGAACGGGCGCAGCGCGTCGGCCGTGCGGCGCCGCCAGTACCGAGGGTCGAAGATCTCGCGGGCCTTGATGCGCTCCTCCCACCCGTCCGGGCCGGTGGCGATATCCATGTCGGTGGCGCGGGCGGCCGGCACGACGTCGAGGTCGGGCGGGGCGAGGGTGAGGGCCTGCTCGCGGGCGAGGGCGCACGCCTCGGTGCGGACCTCGCCAAGCCACGCGGCCGAGCGCTCCGGCTTTTTCATCAGCCGGTCAAAGTCCCGCAGCACTCGCGTGGCCTGCTCGCGCGCCAAGGCTCGGACGGCGCTGCGCCCGGCCGCCTCCAAGTCGTCGTATGCGGTGTTGATGTCGTCGAGCGACGGAGGCGACGGGGCGTCGTCGGCGCGGGTGAGCTCCAGACGACGGGGCGTCGCAGGGGCGTCGACCTGCGCCGATGCGCCGACGAGCAGGCGGGCAAGCGCGGACTCGACGGCCCGCTCGACGACGGGCGCGATATCAGGCGACGACGGGGGCAGACGGGACCAATCGGCGTCCCATGACCGGGCCTCATCACCGGACGGCACACCTTGCACCGGGGCGAACTGCGCGCGGTACGGGGTGAGCGTGTTCTGCCCCATCCCGTTGGGCAGCGGATCGTAGCCGAGGACGGCGCGCGCCTCGTCGACCATGGTGATGTCGGCGTACATCGCAGCGCGGGCGCGGTTCGCCTTGGAGTCCTGCTGCTCCTGCAACGCCTCGACGCCGGAGAGGTCGAACTCGGCCTCCTCGGCATCGGAGGGCAGGAGAACGCGGTCGATCTCCGAGCCGATGATCTCCAGCTTCGGTTTGATCGTCTGCGACCACAGGGCGGCGACCGCGGCCGTCTGGTTCTCGTACGTGCTGCCACCGGTGAGGACGTCCTTGCGGACGCCGAACGCCATCATCACCTCCTCTGCGTTCGCGACGCGGGACTCCAGGTAATCCATCTCCTCGGCGGTCAGCCCAACGCGGGCGTACGAGACGGGAGTACCGCCACCGGGCGGCGACGAGACGAGTAGGTTCTTGCCCGCGTTCGACGGGCCCGTCATGCTGCTGCGCCACGCAGCCTTGGCGGCGTTGAACTGCGTCTCTTCCATCTGGCCGAGGTAGACGACGCCCGTCGGCGACGCCCCGTTCTTGTAGCTGGAGCGCTGCCACTCACGGGCGTACGCGTCCATGTCCACCGCGTGCCGCGCAGCTTTCCAGGGGGCGAGACAGCCGAGCGGCTCGAACGGGTGCGGGTACCGCAGCCACAGCATCTCTTCCGGCAGGACAGGGACCTGTACGCCGTCGAGGCGCCGGATCATGAAACCGATGATGTCCGCCGTGGTGGGACGCTGCGCGAGTGGCTTGGACACGATCACGTCGACCGGGTCGAACACGATGTGCGCCTCGGCGACCGGGCCGAGCCCGGTCTCTCCGCGGTCCAGCCATACGAACGACTGCCCAGCGAGCTCGCCCTGTTGGAGGATCAGCGACTTGAAGACGCGGGCGGACATGAGGCTGTTGGGCCGCTTGTTGAACAGGTGGCTGATCGGGTGGCCCTCGATCTCCGACCCGTCCGGCCGGCGCACCGCGAGCGGCACACTGCTCCCGTTGTCGGCGATCGCAGCCACGCACCGGTACGCCACCGCACTGTTCGCGTAGCCGCGGGCCTCGGCGTCGAGGTCGAGGGTGAGGGACTGCTGCCCGCCGATCGAGGCCACGGTGATCGGGCGCCGGTCCCGGAGAGCGTCCATGCCGATGGCGCGCCGGCCGAATGCGACGTTGAGTGCGTCCTTGATACGTCCCATGTGGCGTCCTCCTATGCGACCGCGGCGAGGTTGCCCGCGGGCGCGAGCATCAGTTCAGTGAGGGCCCACACCATCGCGTCGAGCCGGTCCGGGGAGTCGTCACCCGGTACCCACGTGGTGAGCTGCTCCTCCAGCTCGGGCAGCGACGTCACGACGTGCGCGGCAAGCTGATCGAAGATCGCGGCGACGGGCTCGGCGCGGGTGGCCTTGCCTCGGGTCGCGGTAACGGTCTTGTAGTTCACCGTCTGGTCGATCTGCCGGAGCGTCGTCCCGATCCAGTCGCCACCGTTGTTCACCTCGGCCACCACCACGTTCGCTTTCCACGCGTGGTACGCCTGCGCCGCCTTGCGCATGCACTCCTCGGGCGACATGCGCCCGGACAGGTCATCGAGGATGTACCCATGGCGTCGAGCGAACCCGTTGCGGTCGGGGATGTAGGCCTGGCCGATCCCGGCGACGATGATGCCCATCTCGTCCGACTCGTCGCCGCCCTTAGCCGCGGGGTCGATCGCGACGACGATGCGGACCATGGGCGGGGCCGCTCCGACACGGGTGGAGTCGAGGCGGGTGCGGGACCAGAGGGCGCCCTCGATGTCCTCCAGGAGCAGCCCGTCGAGCTCCTGCTTTTCCATGCGGGTGCCGGCGTACTTCTGGATCAGTTTGTCGCGCTGCTCCTGCGGGAGGTGGTGCGCGTCGCGGGTCCGGCCGCGGGTGACGGTGACGTCTGCTCGGCGGGTGAGCTCGATCAGCTCGGTGCGTGGCTTGGGTGTCGTCGAGGCGATGTAGTGCGGGTTCGGGCCGATGCGGAGACCCATCTCCGAGTGCGTGATCGCGGCACCGAGGCGGCGCATCGCTGCGGCCTCTTCCATCCATACGAGGCACCGGTTACCACCAGCGCGGAGGCGCTCGACGTCGTCGGGGGAGTGGGCGCCGAACAGCTTGGCCTCGGCCCCGTTCGGCCACCGGGCGTAGGTGCCGCCGCTAGTGGTGCGCAGCACGACGCGGGGGTCATGGCCCTTCAACCCGGACGGGCCGTTGACACAGGCCTCGACGGCGTCGCCCTGTGTCGGGGCAACAATGGCCATGCGGTGCCCGCCCTTCAACCGGGGGTCGCAGGCGGGGCCGTTGACGTGCTCGACCATGTACCGGGCGCACCCGTCGGTCTTGCCGGTGCCGCGCCCTCCGAGCTGGAGCCACCACCCGAGCGTCTCGATCTGCTGCGGGGCCACCTGCCACGGGTACGGGGTCCACTTGTCCCACCGCTTTTGCCACAGCTTCGCGCGGAGCTTCTCCTCCAGGAGGGCAAGCTCCTCGTCTGTCGCGCCGGAGAGACGGCTCCGCAGGTCGGTTACGGTCACGGCCCGGCCAGCTCCTCGGCCAGGGCCTCGATGGCGGCGACACGCTCATCGGTGAGGGTGAGGTCCCGCTTGACGGGGGCATCGAGGCCGAGGAGCCGGGCGCGGCGCTCCTGAATGCGGAGCAGGCGGTCGATGGCTTGGAGGACGGGCCCGTCGTCGGGGAGCGGCGTCCCGTCGTCGAGGGACACGACGCGGCCGTTGGACACGGTGACGTGCTCGCGCTCCAGTACCTCCATGGCGGCGGCGTACATGCCGTCGAGGCGGTCCAGTTCGAGGGCGCGCAGGTCGTCACCGGCCTCGCGGACGGTCTCGTCGAGGACCCGCTTGACGGCGTTGTACGCGTCGGCCTTGTGGTTGAACCCGAGCTTGGCGGCGATGCGCGGGTACGTCCAGCCGTTCGAGCGGAGGCGGGCTGCCTCGGCGTCGCGCTGCGCCGTGGTGAGGCTGCGCACGAACTGGCCGTCGCCGCCGTGGGGCCGTGCCTTGGGGTCGTCCATGTTCGTACCTCCTCCTGCTCGGGAGGGTACGGATTTCGGACGCGGCTCGATCTTGAGGTCTGTCTGTGCCAGGCATAGGGAGGCCCCACCCGGCGATGACCGGATGGGGCCTTGGGTCCAAGCAACTGCGGGTGTAGTCCGGTGCTCCGGCTGCAGAATGTGCCAATGCGGATGACTGAGACGTACGCGGCAACGATCGCGGCAGTTGTGCCAGTGATTTGGTTGGTGGGGGTGGTGGAAGTTCATCAGATCGCGAAGCTCGCGGTGTCGGGCGCCCGCCAAATTGAGGATGCTGCAAGGGCTGGTGAGCAGATCCTGAAGGAGGCTGGAGACCGACCTTCCTTCGAAGTGGTGGCCAGAGCGTCCCATCAGATGACAGCTCAAATAGACAAGGGAAGCGAGGAGTTGAGGGCCTTTCCGCCACTGCCGTTGGCGTACTTCTGGACGGCCTTTGTCAGCATATTGCTAGCTGCTGAGGCGTTGTCGTTGTACTGGCTGGGCGTTAGCGGTGGCCCGCATCCCGGTTGGGCGTGGTTCTGCTTTCTGTCCACTGTGGTTGGCTTCGGGGCCATCACGGCGGTCCCTGCCGCATTTGCGTACAGGCAGATGACACGATCCGTACGGTTGGGCAGGCAGCGGTACACGGCGGTCCAGACCGCCATGCGGCGGCGACTGGATGAGATCAGCACCGAGCAGGGGGCGTAAAGCGTGAGTGAGGCCCCACCCGGCGCTGATCGGGTGGGGCCTCGGAGTCCGCAGCGCCGCAGCCAGCAGCATGAATAGGGACGATGGCTACGGTACGGGCCGACGCAGACAGGTGGGTCGGGTCAGTGGCTGTGTGCGGGGTAGTGCCCGCCGCACTGCGGGCAGTACGGGAGTTCCTGCTGATCGAACCGGAGCAGGGCGAGGAGGGCGCGGATCATGCGCTTTCCACCTCCTCCCGGTACGGGTGGACGGTGACCTGTGCCCCGCTCGCGGAGTGCACGACGCGGAGGGTAGTTGGGTAGTTGTCGCTGCTCACAGGGGCGGGGGAGGGGTTGGGATCCTCGGCCGGGGGAGGGGTTGTGTGTACGTCCCATACGGCGGTGAGGTCGTCGATGTGGACACCGGTGGATACAGCGCCGCCCACCTTCAGGGAGTCGCGGACGGGGATCCCGAGGCGCTCGACAACGCCCCGGAGGGTGGCCGCGTCCCACTCCTTATGCATGCCGGACTGGTGCAGCCCGTCGAGGAGTTCGGCGATCAGCACGCCGTTGCGGTCGCCGATCCGCCCGTAGATCCACTGGACGAACGCGGCCTCGGCCTGCTCCTCCCGCTCGATGCGGCGGCCGGTGCGCCATGCGGCGATGCACCACACGGTGAGGAGTGCCCACAGGGTGCCGCGGGCTGCGAGGACGATTCCGCCGGCCACCCAACAGCCGACGAGCAGGGCGACGAGACGGGCGGCACGCTCCTTGTTGGGGACGTCGTCCCAGAACGCGCGGCCTGCGCGGCGGGCGTTCGCGGTCGTGCCGCGGCCGAGGCGGGTGACGATCGGGGCGAGGTTCACTGCACCACCCCGGCGTACCAACTGCCGGCCACGTTCACCGCGGAGGCGAGGGGGACGGCGGCGGTGCCTGCCACACCGCTGGACAGGCCGAGGAGGATCCCGGCGAGGATCCCGGCAAGGGACTGGAGCCGGGGCAGGCGCCTCGACCACAGGTAGTTGCCGATGACGACGGCCGTCCAGATCGCGTAGACGGCGTAGCCGCCTGCGGTGAGGACGACGGGCGCAGCGCGGGTGACGTCGGGGCTGGAGCCGCCGACGCCGTAGACGAGGTACAGGGTGCCGATGCCGTCGCCGCCCCACAGGCCGAAACGGGTGACGAGGCCGAGGAGACTGATCGGCCCGGCGGCGAGGACGGCGAGGATGCCGTAGGCGAGGGCCACGGTGAACGGGATGAGCTGCTTCCAATCGCGGCTGCCGCCGTCGTCGCCCTTCTTCCCACCTCCCCCGCCGCCCTTCTTCCACCAGCGCTGAACGACGAGTACGACGATGATCGTGCCGAGGGTGATGCCGCCGAGGCTGACGGCAGTTGTGCCCAGATTCATGGGGTCCTCAATGGAGGATGGCCAGCCCGAGGGCGGCGAGGGTGAGGATGAGGGCGCACGTGCCGCTCACAGGCGGGACGGTGCGAACGTCGACCACGGCGAGGCCGAGGAGACCGACGAGGGCCGCGAGCACAAAGAACACGGCGAACACGGCCGGGCCTACGGGTTCTGCCCGGCGGCGAGCGGGAGCGTGGCCGGAAGGTTCTTCAGGCTCGGCTCGCGCTGCTCGATCTCGGCTCGGATGATGCCGCGGATGGTGGAGTCGCCGACGCGGCCATGTCCGGCGACGATCAGGGCGTCTCGCATGGCGGCAGTGCCGGGCCGCGTCCCTCCGTCGTACAGCGGGCGGACGGCTGCGCACCTCGGGTCGCGGTAGACGATCGGCGCGGGCTGCTGCGCCGCGGCGGGCGGGAGCTGCGGGGCCGGCGCCTGCGCGGGCATCGGAGGCAGCACCGGCGCGGGCTCCTCGACGCGCTCGACGACGGGGGCGTCAGGCTGCGCATCGACGCTGGTCGACGGGGCGACGACGGGCGCCGACAGGGCCCGATAGATCTGCCGCATCAACGCAGTAAAGATCAGCAGCGCCGCGCACGGAGGCACCGCGTGCACGACCTGCGTCATCCTGTCGACCTCACCAGCAGAGGCCACGTTGAGGACGATCGAGCCGATCGAGCCCGAGGCGGTGAGGAACACGGCGAGCCAGTCGACGCGGCGCAGCAGCGACGCGCGGAGGATGAGTACCTCGCCGATGATGATGAACGCGTCGATCGTGGCGGGCCATGCCCATGCGCGTTCGCCCTGGAGGCCGTTGTCGGAGGCGAGGGTGTGCAGGGCCTCGTACGACAGCCAGAACGTGACGGCGGTGAGGCCGATGGTGAGGACGGCGGCGAGGACTGCAAGGCGCAGGATGGTGTCACTGCGGGTGGGGTTGTGCGTAGGCTGGCGCGTAGCCATGGAGGTCACTCTCCGGTGGTCAGAGCCCCGTTTCGGTGTTAGCGCACCTGCGGGGCTCGTTCAGTTGTAGGGCGTCGTCGGGCGTCGTCGGCCCGTCGTGACGCGACCAAGGGGTACCCCCTGGCATTCCAGAGGGTACCCCTTGGGCGGGCGTCTGTGCAGCCCTACGCTCCGGGCGGGAGGTAGCTGCTGTGGCTGACGAGGTGGAACGGGTACGTGAGGCGCTGCGCGCGCTGGAGGCGATCCCCGATGCGGTAGACCGGGCCGCGGCCTGCTCCGAGCTGCTCCGCGAGTGGCCCGAGCTGCACCGGGTGTTGGCCGATGTGCGTCAGCAGGCGGTCATCACTGCCAAGTCGCAGGGGCATACGTACCGGGCGATCGGCGAGCGGATCGGGACGACGGGGGAGACGGCCGGCCAGATCGCCGCGGGGAAGAACAGGGCGTCGTCGGCGTAGCTCGACGTGCGTCGTCGGCCCGTCGGGGCGAGGCTGGCCTCATGGCTGGTTCCCTGCCGATCGTGATCTCCCCGCCGTCGCCGACGGGTGGCCGGCGGGTGCGTGTCGACGGGGAGATCCTCGGCCTTGCGCACGGCCTGCGGGACGTTGTGGAGTTCCTGCGGCGGGCGGGGATGGACGACATCGACGAGGACGACGTGATCCTGTCGAGTCTGATCGAGTGGCGCGGGGGCGGGCCCGACGTGTGGTCCGCCCCCACATAGATCACGAGGTGGTTCGGGCGTGAATGTCTTCGACCAGCAACTGGTTGGAGACTTGAGAGAACCGGTTCCACGCTTGCACCATGTCCGTGCGGGCTTGCGTGAGTTCGGTCGTTACCTCCGCCAGCCTGGGGCCGCCCCCGGACTGGCTTTGGTGAGCAAATAACTGTTGATGATCCCACACTGTCTGAGACCTGTTTTGCAGCTCGCAGGCCTTGGACCATGCCTCGTCCGGGCCGAATAGACGGGTCCCTTGGCACGCGATAGCAAGGAGGGCCCAGGCTTCGAGGGACCGCTGATTCAACTCGTCTAGGGGCTGTTGCTCCTCGACGGCCTTATGGTGTGCCGCGAAAGTCCTCACCATTTCGCCGTAGGCGCGCAACACCTCTCCATAGGATGCCCGCCGCTCTCCTCGAACCCAATGCACATGTTCGTTGCGGCTCTGCTGCTCCACCTGATGCGCAATGGCGTCGGCCGATGCCTTGGCGCCTGCGATGACTCCTTGCTTGGCGAAGTACCCGCCGATCACGGCCCCGGCGAGCCCGGCCGCCCCCGCTATGACCGCCGACCATCCTGCATCCATCGGTTCCCCCCTGCTGCTCCTACCTAATTCGTCTACTGCTGCGGGGGACCGTACTGGCCACCGGGCGGCGGCTGCTGCGGCCCGTAGTACGGCGGGGCCTGGTGCGGCTGCTGCGGCGGATACCCCTGCTGCGGCTGCCCGTACTGCTGCTGCGCCGGCGGGTAGACGTACGTCTGCTGCGGCGGCTGGTAGGTCGGGACCTTGGTGACGGTCTTACGGCCCATGGCGGCGGCGATGGGCCACCCGGTGATGGCCCACAGTCCGCAGGTGAGGAGCGACAGGATCAGGTGGAGCGTGTGGTTCGCGCCGCGCTTTTCGACGTACCGCTGTGACATGGTCGGGCCCCCTTGATGGTGGGGTGAGTGTGCCCGGTGTGATGGGGATGTGTCGAGTCGGTGAACGTGGGTTCGATGACGGGCGTCGTCCGGGCATGGCGACGCCCCGTCACCTCGGGTCGGTGGCGGGGCGTCTGGCCTGCGTCGTCACCGTTCGACGGGTGCAGGGTTGGGGCTCGGCGTGGGTGTGGTCGTGGCGCGGGCGGCATCGAGGCCGGCCAGCAGCGCGTAGGCGCCGATGGCGGCGAGGGCGAGCAGCGCGGTGACGGCGGCCGTGAGGATGGCGCGGCGCATGGTCAGTGCTCCTCGGTGGTGCCGAGGGTGCGGCGGATCCTGGCCAGCTCGGCAACGGCCGGGTGCTCGGGCATGGCGTCGAGGGCAGCGTGAACGGCGTGCCAGATCATCGCGTTCCGCTCGACGACGGTGGTCGGCAGGAAGTCGGTGGGCTCACTGCGGATGTACGCGAGGACGGAGTCATAGGCGGGCTGCCGCGGGGCGTCGTCACCCGTCGTCTGCCGGGCGTCTGTGTCCTCGACGACGGGCGCCACCATCGCCTCGGCGACGCGTCGGACCTGCGTCGTCAGCCTGTCGACGGCCTTGGTGACGTTGCGGTACGGGTCAACGGGCATGGTGCTGCTCCCTGTTCGTGGTGGTGGTCATGACGCCAGTGCCAGCGCAGGCCGCGGCGCCTTGCCTCGCTTCGCTGCGCGCCGCAGCTGGCGGCGTACCGCGTTCTTCGCTCGCTCGGCCCGCAGGCAGCCGAGGCAGACGGGCTCGCCGAGGCGGCGGTGAATCGCGGCCCCGGCCTCCGATCCGCCGGCCGCGTGCTCCTCGGCGAGGCGGGCGCGGCGCTGCGCCTCGATGCGCGCGTCCTGTGCGTCGCGGCACACCTCGCACTGCTCCCCGTATGCGAGGTGGGCGCACAGGGCTTTGTACGAGCCGCACGGCACCCGCACCCTGCCCTGTTCGTCGAGGGTGGTGTCGTCGTCGGGGCGGAGGATGCGGCGGCGTTCCTTGGCGGTGAGCGCACCCCATGTGCCGGTGGGCTCGGGGGCGGTGAGGGCGTAGTCGGCGCACTCCGCCCGGAGAGGGCAGCCGCGGCAGATGGTGCGGGCCTGCTCCTGCGCGGTGGGGTGGGTGGAGTGGAAGAGGTCGGGGTCGGTGGTGCAGGCGGCGCGTCCGTGGTCGAGGAACGCGGGGAGTTCGATCATGGTGTGTCGTCCCTCTCCGGGGTGGGTGGTTGGCAGGGTCAGAGGGTGGCGGGCGGCTGCGACGGCGGGGCGAGGGCGTCGCGGACGGCTGCGGCGCGGACTTGGGCGTGGGGCCAGTCGTGGGGGGCGAGGACGGCCTTTACGGCGTCGATGCGTGCCCGGTATCGCTTGGCGCGTGCTGACTCCTGCTCGCCCCATGCCTGCGTCCGCTCGGCCAGCGCCTTGTAGTACTGGACGACCTCGGTTGCGTCGTTGAGTTGCTGCTCGGTCTTTGCGTCGACCTGGGCATTGATCGCGTCGGATTTCTGCCGCTCGGCCTCCAGCTCGGCTACGCGGTCGTACAGGGCGTCGAGTTGGTCGCTGGTGAGGTCGTCGAGGGGGGTGCGCTGCTCGGTCATGCTGCTCGGTCCTCCGTGGTGGGTGCGGTCCATCCCTCGCGGATGGCTTGGTGGGCGGCGGCGTGGCGGGTGTACCAGCGCTCCAGCCGGCCGCAGAGG
This sequence comes from Streptomyces sp. NBC_01717, assembly GCF_036248255.1. Taxonomy (NCBI): domain Bacteria; kingdom Bacillati; phylum Actinomycetota; class Actinomycetes; order Kitasatosporales; family Streptomycetaceae; genus Streptomyces; species Streptomyces sp. NBC_01717. The sequence goes on from NZ_CP109178.1 coordinate 6,399,116, forward strand.
TGGGCGGCGAGGAACAGGAGGGCTGCGATGGCGTATTCGTCGGCGTGGGCGAGGAGTGCGGCGGTCATGGTGGGTTCCTCCTGTCTGCGGTCGGGTCAGGCGGCGGTGTTGGGGTGGCTGCCGGTTTCGGGGTCGCAGCCGAGGTGTGTGGTGTAGCCGCGTTCGGCTCGGAGGGGTTGGAGTTCGGTGTCGCAGATGGTGCAGAGGGGGGTGTCGGGGGTGGTGTTTTTCTCGTCCTCCCCCACACCTCCCCCCTCCCTAGAGGGGGAGCGGGGGGAGGGAGGTTTTGATGGGCCATCCCCCTGACCTCCCCCGGTCTGTGGGGGGATGTTTGACCTGGGGTTTTCGTCGAACTCCCCCGGGGTCCCCCCAAGATCCGGGGGAGTTTGGTTGAAAGTTGAAGGGGGGAGGTCTGGGGGGAGGTCATTTCGGGCATCCTGGAGCTCCTCAAAGGAGCCTCGGCGCTTGCGGATTCGGATGGCCTCTTCGATCTTGTCCTTGCGCATCTGAATGCCCCTGCTGCGGCACCACTCGATGACGCGGGGCCCTCCCCAACGCATGTCCACCCGGTCGGTGTCGAGGCGGCGCACCAGCCACTCGGGCGTGCCGATCGCGGGGACGTCGGGCCGCTGGTCGAGGGATTCGAGGACGACGGAGGTGACGGGCCGGCCGTCGGGCTTGTGCTCGCCGTCGAGGGTGACGACCTTCAACCCGAACTGGAGGTCGGCGCCCTCCTCGGAGTCCTTCTGCTTCCCGACCTTCATGGTCACGACGATGTTCTTGGCGTTGTCGCCCTTCTTGGAGACGTGCATCTCGGACTGCAACGCGCCCTTGGCGGCGGAGGCGCCGCGGCCGTGCTCCCCGACGTGCCCGGTGTGGTGGATCAGGAGCACGCAGGCCTCTGTGGCGCGGCGGAGGTCATCCATCCTCTCGATGACGATGCCCAACTCGGTGTTGGAGTTCTCCTCGACGCCGACGGACACGCGGGCCTGTGTGTCGATGACGATCATTGCGGGCTGGAGGCGGCGCATCGCCTCGATGAGGGTGTCCCACTCGGGTCCGCGGGCCTGGACGGGGCGGGGGAGGAAGAGGACGCCGTGCATCTTCTGCCCGTAGTGCTTCTCCCACGCGCGGACGCGCTGGCGGATGCCGCGGGCACCCTCGGCGACGAGGTAGACCACGGTGCCCTGCCGGACGTGGTGGCCGTGCCACTTCATGCCGGTGCCAACATGCCCGGCGAGGTCGATCGTTACGAAACTCTTCATGTGCCCGGACGGGCCGATGATGCGGGCGAGGGTGTCGAGGTGCAGGAGGTCGCCGACGAGGGGTTCCAGGGTGGGCATGTTGTCGAGGCTGGACGCGTCGAGGAGCTCGGCGAGGAGGGCATCAGCGGGGTCACCGGAGCGGCCGGCGGCGCGCTCCTTCTGCCGCTGGAGGTAGTCATCAATGAACGTGACGGCGGTGCCGGGTTCGGCGTCGGGGGCGGTGGCCTGCTGGACGATGCGGCGGCCGAGGTCGGCCTCTGCGCGGAGGTCGGAGGCGGCGCGGACTTTCTCGGCAAAGTAGGCGGGCTCTCCGCCGCCGGTGTGGTCGCCGACCTGGACGAGGTAGGCGAGGCCCCCGGCGCGGGTGAGCTGCTTACGGCTCTCCAGCTCGATGCGCAGGGCGACGGGGGTGATAGGGGCGCCGGTGTCGTAAAGGTGGCCGAGCGCGTTCCAGATCAACTCATGGGCGGGGCGGGCAAAGTCGCCGCCCTGGAGGATGGTGCGGACGGAGGGGATATGCCTGGGGTTGTGCAGGCAGCCGCCGATCACGTCCAACTCGGCTTCCATGTCGTCCCGCATCTGGCCGTGCGGGTCCGCCTGGTCGCGCGGTTCGAGGTGGCGGACGTTCTCCACGGGGCGGGCTCCGATCAAAAGAGGGTGGTCGGCTCGGCCGGCGGGCATTGGTGGTCTGTGACGTGGGGGTGTGGGCAGTCGGTGGGGTGACTGCGCCCGGTCCAGCGGAGCCGTGGTCTGCTGTGGGGTCCGCCGGTCTTGAGGCACCAGATGAGGCGGTTGGGGGTGCGGGCTGCGGCCTGCTGCTCGGGTGTGAGTGACCGGAGATCCGCGGTGACCGTGAGCGCCGCCCGGTCGCCGACCAGCTGCCGCAGTACGGGTGCGGAGCAGGAAGGGCAACGGGAGTCGTCGCCGCCCTTCCTGCTCGCGCGCCCGCTCATCAGGCGGGGGTGCCGTTCATGACGGGCTCGTCGAGGTGCTCGGCGATCGCGTTGACGACGTCCCGGAACGCGGTGTCGCGGATGTCGCCGGGGCGGTCGAGCTTGTAGCCGATGAGGAGCTGGGTGTCGACGATGCGGTACCGGAGGCGGGCGGTGAGCTTGTAGCCCTCGGACCCTTCGAACGGAACGAGGCCGATGGTGAACGTCTCCGGGATGGTGAGCTGGCCCTTTTGCCCGGCCTTGGCCGTCGTCGTCTCGACGTACTCGAACTGCCGCTGTCCGGTGGCCAGTCGGGTGCCGGACTTGAAATCGACCTTCGAGGTGGCCTGGAACGACTGCGCGATCTCCAGCATCTCGGCGGCTGCGGGCTCCAGCAGCTCGGGGAGGTGGTCCTCGATGAACTCGGCGAACTGCTCCTGCTTGATGAGCTTGCCGTCGAGGGCGGCCCACTGCTTCCATGCCTCGGTTTCGCGGAGGGCGAGCTTGAGGACGTGGGAGTTCCAGCGCGGGGCCTCGGGCTGGTGGGCGTCGAGGACCGCGGTGACGGTGAGGCGGTCGGCGTCGGCGTAGACCTCGCTGTGCACGTCGCTGTGCTTGTCGAAGTACGTACGGAAGGAGTCGGCGTCGCGGACGGTGGTGATGCCGGTCTTGCGTGCCGGGGCGTCGCGGTAGTCGTCGCCGGTGAGGTCGACCTTGTGGACTCCGGTCGGGGTGTGGAAGGCGTAGACCCTGCCGGGTTCCAGCTCGGCCGGCGGGGCGGTGCGGAGCGCGGTGTCGACGATGGTCTGTGCCTCGCCGGTGGTGCTGCGGAGGTCGGGGTAGCTCATGGTTAGGCGTCCTTAAAGGTGTTGGTGGCGGGTGCGGTGCGGAAGTCGAGGGCGATCTGTCGCGGGTCCTCGCGGACGGGCAGGCCGTCGTTGTCGAGGAAATAGAGGCTCTTGACGGGGGTGGGCTTGGGCGCCTTGACGGCGGACTCGACACCGATCGGGAGCGGCGCGCTCTCAACGCCGTTGGCCGGGGGCTCGACGACGATGGTGATCGTCATGGAGCCCTTCTTTCCGTGGGCGCGGACGGCGTCGAGGAGGGTGTGAAACTCGGCGGACAGTTCCTCCTCGGTGCGCCCGTTGAGGTGGCTGGCGAGGAACGCGGCGACGGGCGCCGTCTCGGTGATCTCGCCGGACTCGGTGTCGACGTTGCTACTCATGCGGCTTGTGCTCCTTGGTGGCTGCTGCTGGTGGTGGGGTGGCAGTTGGCTTTGTGGGTGGCGCGGATGGTCTGGACGAACGCGGTGACGGCGGCTGCTCCGACGACGGGGCCCTCCGTGGTGCGGCACGCGAGGCACTCGTATTTGGCGCGGGGGAGCTCGGCCCATGTGCCGCCCTTGAGCTGGCGGCCGAACTGGACGGAGAGGGCCCCGGTGATCTGCCGGCCGTCCGGCAGGAGGTAGGCGCTCACGCGGCCAGCGCCTTGCCGAACTCGGTCCAGTCGCAGCCGGGGAGTGACCGTGAGTGGGTGGGCGGGACGTCGGCGAGCGGCATGCCGAGGTGGTCGTACGCCATCGCGAGGAGGACGTACGCGTCTGCCTCGTCGTACCGCCACCGGCCGGTGCAGTCGACGCCGTACCGGGTTGCGACGGCGTCGCGGACCATGCCTTTGACCTGCGCCGGGGTGTGCTTCTTGCCGGTCTCCGCGTCCTTCCAACGGGCCTTGCCGGTGGCGTAGATGGTCCGGTTGTCCGGCGGGACGATGGCGTACGGGATGCCGCGCTTCCACAGTTCCTGGCGGACCATCCACCGCATCGCGGACAGCTGGTCCATGCCTTGGAGGTGAGAGCGGGAGAACGCGGCGCCTTCCATGACGACGCGGTCGGCGTTGCGGATGAACGAGACGATGCCGTCCATCTGCTGTTGGAACCGGCCGTGCAGGGTGGCGGCCGTGGCGTGGATGTAGTCGGTCCAGCCCTGGCCAGCAACTCCAGTTGTCCCGATGGCGACGTCCAGGCCGATGACGAGGGGACGATGGGTCACCGCGGCCGGGCGGGTGGTCGGCCCGGCCGCGGGAGTAGTGGTGTCGAACAGGGTCGGGGCGCTCACCGGGCACCGCCCTGCTGACGGGGGATGAGCGGCCAGGCGCCCTCGACGACGGCGGCCGGGTCCTTCTTTCGGAAGTGCTCCTGAAGAGATGCGGCCTGCTCGGCTGCCCATTCGACCTGCGCCCGGTGCAGCTGTTCCAGCCCCATTGCGGCGAGCGGGGCGTGCATGGTGCCCTGTCTCCAGGCGACGCGGCACGCGGCGATGGCGTCGGCGTCGGCGGAGTGCGCGTCACCGATCGGCACGCCGTAGTGCGCGCAGAGGGCGGTGAGGTTGCGCTTGCCGCTCCGGTACCGGTCGACCTGCTTGTCGATGACGAACGGGTCGACAACCGGCCCGCTCGGCAGCGGGTCGAGGCCGAACCGCTCGGCCTCGCGGTCGAGGAGGGTGAGGTCGTACCTCGCGTTCATCGCGACGACCGGTGTCCCGGCGAGGATGACCTGTGCGAGCCCGGCGAGGATTTCGGCGACGGCCTCGGCGAGCGGGACGCCCTCGGCGTGGGCGCGCTCGGTGGTGATGCCGTGGATTCGTGCGGCCCCGTCGGGGATGGTCTCCCCGCCGACGTCGGTCAGCCAGCCCGCGGACACGACGGGTTGCCCGCCGCCGCACTGGACGATGCACGCGGTCACGATGCGGGCTGCGAGCGGGTCGGGCCCGGTGGTTTCGAGGTCAAAGCCAGCCATGCGGCCGAGGTGCCAGCTCATGCGCGGCCACCCTTCAACGTGGCGAGGAACGCGCGGAGCGCGGTGGCGGTGGCGGTGGCCGGGAGCTGCCCGCCGTTGGACTTAGCGAACTCGGCCTCGACCTCGGCGGTCGTCATGCCATGCACGCCGGCCGCGGCGATGATCCGGAACCACAGATCCTCGACGTCGTCGTCCTCGACCACCTCGACGTCATGGATGACCTCGCCGGGCCCGTCCTGGTGCGGCTCCGGTGCCCACCCGTTCTCTCCTGCCGCGTCGGTGACGTCCTTGACGTCCTCCGGCGTGGGCTTGGGCTTGAGGGCCTCACCGCGGGAGGTGAGCGTCGCGGCCAAGTCCTTGTCCATGTGCTTGGCGGCGACTGCCTGCCGATACAGGTCGGCGACAGCCTCGGAGGTCTTGGCGACAGCAGCCAGTGCCGCGTAGTCCGGGCGCCCGCCGGTGATCGCGACGCGTTCCGGGCCGGACGCCACCGCCGGGGCTCCGGTGATGTTCCCGGCCATCAGCTCGGTCGGAGTGATCTCCACATCGAGGGTCGGGATAGAGAACCGGTTCGGGCCGTCCTCGCCGACGACGAGTTTCTCCTCCATGCCGAGCCACCCGGCGACATATCCGCCGGCCTGCGCGAGGAGTTCGGCGGCGGGCGGGAGCGTTACCCCGGCGTAGAACCCTTTGCTGATGAGGAGCCATTGGCCGAGGGCGGGCACGTCGCGGAGCATGATGTTGACGCGGGTGGTGATCTTGCAGGTGCGCTTGTCCGGGTTGCACATGCATGGCCGGTCGGACTTCTGCTCGACCTGTCCGTCGCATCGGCGCACGCACTTGGATCCGGCGTACATCTCGTACCACTGGGACACGGCGTCACGCGGCGGGATGAGGACGGGCAGCCGGTTCGAGGTGGAGTAGACCTCGAACTCCGACGGGCCGCCGTTCGCCGGGGTCCACGGCTTGACCTCGCCGCCGTACAGCTCGGCGACGGACGCGAGGATCTGGCGGGATGGGCTGGTGAAGCGGAACGCGTTGAGCTTGGCAGGCCGCTTGATGGGCTTGCCGTTCTTGTCGGTGCGGCCGGTGTCGACGGCGTGACCGATACGGATTTCGCCGAGCTGACGCATCCGCATCTGGAGGTCGAGGATGGGCATCAGGCGGCCCTCTCTTCAGTGATGGTGGGCAGGGTGAGCGGCTCGCCGACGACGGACTTGGCAAGGACGCGTTGGAACTCGGCGACCTGCTGAACGTGGAGGAACGCTGCGTATACGTCGTCGCCGCACTTGAGCGGCATCGGCCGGTAACCCTCCGGCCGGAGGTGAAGGACGATGCCGACGCTGTGGGCCAGAGGCATCGGGATCTGTGTGCCGTCCCGCAGCCACGCCACCTCGGCCCGCCGGTACGCCGACATTTGCGCGCCGGCCTCCGGGTAGACACCCTTCTCGTCCAGCTCGCCGCCGGTTTTCGTGTCGCCGACGAACAGGGTGTTGGCGGGTACCTTCAGCGCTGCGGCGATGCGGGGGGAGCGGAACAGGTAGTCGAGCTTCCCGGCCCATCCGTCGGTGAAGTTCCCGACGGTCATCTCCGAGGCTTCGAAGGTGACTTCCCACTCCATGACGAACCGGAGGAAGTTCTCCAGGTACGGGGCAAGTTCCTCGTCGGCGAGCAGCTCCTCCGGGAGCGGCGTGCCGAGGACGTGCGCCTCGATGACGTCGTGAACGGCGCCGCCGATCTCTCCGCGTTCGTCCTTCTTACGGATGTGGCCCTTGCGCAGCCAGTCGTACGCGGCCTCTTTCTCGGCGGGCCGCCGTGATGCCGCGACGAGGGTGGGCAGGGTGTTGAAGGCGTCCGTGGCGGTGAGGTTGGCGGCCCAGAACACGAGCTGTGGCTTAGGGAATCCCTGGCTGAGGATGGTCGTGACACGGCGCAGCTTGATGTCTGTGCCGGGCACGCGGTACCAGCCTTGCGAGGGCTTGGGGATGCGGTCGGGTCCGGTGGGCGGTGCGGCCGGAGGCTTGCGCCTGCGGCCGGCGGCCGGGGCGGTGTTCGCCCCGGCCAGCGCGGTGGTTGTCACAGGGGTCCTCCGATGTAGCGGGCGTGCACAGTGGTGCCCATGTCGGTCTTGGTGGTCCGGGTCTCGAAAGCACCGGCCGGGCCGTAGAACCGGGCGATGAGTGAGCCGGGCGCGGCGCGGGTGATGCCTGCGATGGCCCCGGCGGCGCTGTTGTCCGATCCGTACGTCGTGATCTCCAGCCACTTGAGCGGGTGCTTTCGCATCCACGCGGCTTTGTCGGCGTGCCGGGCACCGGCCCGGCGACCCCGGCGGCCCATCACGCGATCACCCCGGCGGTGTTGAGGAGGGCGGCGAGGATGACCAGCCCGATGACGGGGAGGGCGAGGACGATGAGGCATGACGCTCCGGCGGCCGGCGCCTGGTCGAACGAGGCGCGGTCCTGCAACTCCCGTTGCGAGTGGCCGATGCCGGATCGGGTGGGGCGGGTCCAGGTCCCGCCGAACGTGCTGCGTTCGCTCATGCGGCGGCGCTCCGATCCGTGGGGCGATAGACGCGGCGGCCGTTGATGTCGTCGGCGGCGAGGACTCCGCGGGCGGTCAGTGCCCGCAGGTCCTTGCGTGCCGTGTTCCGGCCGGACGTGGGCCACGGGGATGCGGCGAGCAGCTGCGCGGCGCGCTGTGTGGTGATGGGGGTGGGCTCGGCCGTGACTGCGGTGGCCAGCCATGCCCGGCGGGTGATGAGGTCGTTCACAGTCGGCCTCCGTGGGCGTAGTTGAAGCGGTAGCAGGTACGGCCGGGGTCGGTGGTGTCGCAGATGAGGAGGCCCTGCTCGGCGAGGGTGGTGAGGTCTTGGCGGGCGGCGCGGCGCCAGTCACCGGGGCCGAACTTCTCGGCGTACAGGCGCTGTACGACGCGGGTGGTGAGCTCGCCCTTGTAGTCGCGGGCGGTCGCCCGGAGCAGGGCGAGGCGGTCGGCGGCGGTCACTTGGCACCCCGGTCCGCGTTGAGGAGCTCGGCCAGGTGCGCAGCGATCTCGGGTGACAGGCACTCGATGGCCGGGTTCGGGCAGCAGGGGTAGACGCTGCCGTCGTCCGGGTCGTGGTCCTCGTCGGGGCAGACCGGGGCGATGCCGGTGGGCTCGGCGGTCCCGTCGGTGGTGAACGCGGTGCGCCACTCGGGACGGGCCTCGCCAGTGGCGGCGAGGAGGAACGCGCGGGCGGTGTCGCGGGTCTTCATGCGGCACCTGCCTCACGCTGCGACGGCAGCGCCACGACCGTGCCCGCGCCGTTCGAGGAGAGCAGTAGCTCCGCCACCCGGTGCACCTGCTTCCCGTACAGGTGGAGGTGCGTTCCGCCGACCTGGTCGAGGAGCTCATCGACGAGCCGGTCCCGCTCGTGCTCGGCGTGCGAGTCCTCGCGGGGGTTTGCCAATTCGTCGATCTCGGTGAGCAGTGCCCCGATGCCGTCGGGGTCCTCGGCGAACCGCTCGGCCAGCTCCAGCACGGTGAAGAACAGGAAGTGGTCGAGGTGCAGCACCGCCCCGCCGGGGATGGTGGAGACGTTGACGCGGGTCGGTCCGGTGTACGCACCGCCGAGGATCTGGGGGCGGACGCGGGCCAGAAAGCGGAAGAACCGAGCGGCGCGGAAGATCTTCACTTGGTACCTCCGAGGATGAGGAGCAGCGCAGCCGCCGTGAGCGGCAGGCGGCGCAGGCAGGCGGGGGCGAGGTGGTCGGCGTCGACCAGCAGCAGGAACGGGACCATCGACGCGGCGTAGATCGCGGTGGCCAGGCAGACCATGGCGAGGACAGTCACGAGGTCACCTCCCACCGGACCGGCGGGAGACCACGCTCGACGCGGAACTCGTCGATGGCCTTGTCGCAGCACACGGGCTCGCCCTCGACGCTGTGCTCGTCCTGCCGGTGCGAGGCCATCAACGCCTCGACGGCGGTCAGCACCTCCCACGTCAGGTCGCAGTGCGAGCACGTGTGGACCTCGGTGAACTGCACCTCGACGCTGCCGACGTTGTCGACGTGACGCTTCACCGCGGCGGCGATTTCCTCGCACCGCTCGCGCATGTCCCGGTCGGGGTCGCTGCTGGCCATGCGATCGGACATGGACATCCAGCCGAAGTCACCGAGGCGGCGCGGGGTGACGACGACGCGGTAGTCGTCTCGGGTCGTCCTCTTCACAGCGCACCGTCCAGGTCCCGGCCGAGCTGGTACGCGTGGTGGAGGGGGGAGTCGTGCGGGTCCTCCACCGGGGAACCGAGGTGCTCGAACTGACGGCCCGGCGCCGGGCCGTCGCTCAACGGCCACCCGGCAGGCGCCAGCGTGGTCACGGTCGGGCACGGCCACGGGTCGCTGTCGGCCTCGCAGTGCGACGAGTCCGCGAACTTCACGTGCGGTGCGAGCGCGTGAGCCACAGCCGTCTCCAGCTCGGCGACACGGGCCCGCAGTTCCACCAGCTCGGCCGCCGACTGCAACAGGCCGGCCGCCTCAAGCGCCATGGCGATACCCGCCGCGGTCTGCCGCGTCTTCTGTGCCGCGTGGATCACGCCCGACGCTGCGGTCACTCGGCGGGCGTTCACGCGGCCACCCCGTCAACAACAGCCGCGATGACCTCGGCCGGCATGAGTGCCCACGCCGTGACCCGCACTCCGCGGCGGGGAGCACCCTGCGCCTCGGTGTACACCGACCCGTCGTTACGGGTCTCGGTGCTGACGTTCATCCACCGCTCGTCCGCGAACTCCGCAACGGCGGCCGGGTCGCGGTGGAAGTAGAACCGGATGATGGGATCGGCCGGAGCGTGCTCCGTCACCTCGATGACAAAGCTGGAGGGGATGACGGTCGACTCACTGAGGATCGTCTCGGCCAGCGACAGCGCCGCCATGTAGCTGTTGCGCGGGACCGTGCCGGTGTCGGGCTCGGTCGGGGCGGTAATCTGAGTGCTCACGGTGTCCTCGATTTCTGTGTGTGTTGAGGTGCCGTTGGGGCGTCGGGCCCGGCATGGCTCGGCGTCCCGTTCGTTTTTTTGGAGGGTCAGGCGGTGGCGGCGAGCTGCGGCCCGGCCGCCATCCAGGCGGCGACCTTGTCCAGGTCGAACCGCCGGCCGCGGAACCGAGTGGGCTCGACGGGGCACCCGTCCTTGACCCACTCGTTGACGGTCCAGTTCGAGACCCCGTAGCGGGCCATTAGCTGAGCGGTGGTGAGCAGGGGAGCCAGGCCGACGGTGCGGAGCGTCTCGGTGCGTTCAGCGAGAGTGGCCATTGGGACTAGACCTTTCAACTGTGTCGGTTGAAACTGTGGGCATGTCGAAGTGCTCCTGGAGCGGTTCATCCATCGCGGTGGCCATGAGCCATGCGGTGCGGAGTCGACACTTTGTGGTGGCGGTGCTCCCGCTCCCGGTGACTTTCCAGACCGTTGCTGCGCTGATCCCGCGCCCGGTGACGTCCACCGACTTGGTGGCCGCTGCGAGCTGTTCGGCGGAGAGCCCTTTGCGCTTCATTGCTGCGCGGAGTGGCTTGCCTTCGCCCTTGCGGATCAGGTTGGTCATGTGGGCCTCGCGCCGGGTGGTGACTGTGCGGCCTCGGTGCCGCCGTTGACACATTTCTACTGTGTCAGTGTCAGTCAGGTCAAGTGAGTGGCGGTGAGTCTCGGTGAGTTTCTTTACGGGGTGGCGATCAATCGAACGTCTGTCCTAGTGTCGGCATATGCCACCGTCTACGGGGCGCGACGGGGAGGTCGCGCGCCGTAGCGAGATCCCGCCATGCCTCTACTTTTACTTGCAAAAGTAGAAGATTCGCAGGCAGTCTTGAGCCGTGGAAAACCAGGAGCAGGAGCAGCCCGAGGATCTCGCGCAGCTGATCGCCCGTCTCAAGGACCAGTACAAGGTCAGCGACTCGGAGATCGCGCGCCGCATCGGCGTTGCCCCGGCCACCGTGAACGCATGGGTCCACCGGAAACGCGGTGGCACGCGCGGCCCCAACAAGGAGAAGCTGCGCGCCCTCGCCCGCGAATTTCCCAAGTTCACCGAGGCGCAGATCTTCGCAGCCGCCGGCCGTAAGACTCCGGGCCCTCTCGACCCCGATGCCCGTGAGAGGATCCTCGCCCTCATCGGTGAACTTACCGAGGATCAGCAGGAGATGACCGAGATCCAGATTCGCGCCCTCGTCGAGCGCAACCGTTCGTCTGCGTCGTGAGTCTTCACTAAATGGACTCCGTCACTCCATGCATATGATGATTCGTCAACACGCCTATCGGTAGTCGCGTATTCCACCATCCGGAGGTACGGTCGTTCGTACGGCCGATGCTCCCCCATCGACTCAGGTACTCCACTCGCCTGCGTAAATCGGGGGTCACATGTGCGTCCGTGTCGAATTTGCTCCGTCTGGCACCTCCCGTGATCCATGGGATCCGGAGTCCCGCGTCATCACGCTCCCCGTAACGCTCCCCGCTGCGAGCACGGGCATCGTCGTACGGGCTGTTCTTCGTGAACTCGCCGTCGAGCAGCCCTCTGTCGGTGCAGTCTGCTTCTGCGGGGCACCCGTCTTTTTACTGCCCCGCGTACCCGAGCAGCGGAGGAGCGACGAGGTGATGTTCCGTGGCGCGTAGAGCGACGAACAACCCGCGGCAGATCAGGAGCAAGGAGTGCGGCTGCAAGCTGTGCATCGAGGAGTACCCGCCGGGCCAGCACGGCGAGCGGAAGGCGCGCCGAGACTGCCTCGGTCGCTGGCAGGCCCGGTACCGGGACGCTGACGGCAGGCAGTGCGGACCCCGCTTCGACACGTACAAGGAAGCGGTCACGCACCTCAACAAGGTCAAGGCTGCGCTCGACGCCGGCACCTACCAGGACCCGAAGCGTGGGGCCATTACGGTCGACCAGTGGTACGAGGTCTGGTGGCCTACGGTGAACATCAAGTCCGTGACCACCCGCAACAGGAAACTATCGGCCTGGACGGTCCATGTTCAGCCGAAGTGGGGCAAGCGCAAGCTGAGTTCCATTACCTGGATCCAGGTGCAGGACTGGATCACGAACGAGGTAAAGGGCAGGGCGACACAGCTAAAGGTCCTGGAGCTGTTCCGGCACATGATGGTTGCCGCGCTTCGGGACCGACGAATTCAGGTGAACCCGACTGCCGACATTCAAGTCACCGCGGCAGTGAGTAAGCACCCGGACGAGATGATCCCGCCCACCCGCGAGCAGTGCGCATTGATCCGGCAGCACCTGAACGAGTACTACCAGCCGTTGATTGTGTTCGCGGAGGAGACCGGTACCCGGTGGGGAGAGTTCACCGGCCTCCGGGCTGCCAACGTTGACCTCGGCAGCGCCACGATGAAGGTGAAGGAAGTTCTCATCGATGACCGGGGGAAGGTCTACCGGAAGGCGGCACCCAAGTCGAAGGCCGGTTTCCGCACGGTGCCGCTGACGCCGGCCGCTGTCGAAGCGGTGCAGACCATGATGGAGATGTGGGATCCAGCGACGACGGAGTCCCCGATCGGGGACGGGCGGAACCTGCATGAGGAGGAGCTCGTCTTTCGGGGCCCGCGCGGGGGAGCGCTCACTCGGCCGAACTTCCGGCGCAGCTGGATCCCTGCGATTCAGGCCGCTGGCCTGGCCCGTCTGGTCACGAACCCGGAGACGGGCCGCAACGAGTGGTGGCCGAAGGTGCACGACCTGCGGCATACATTCGCGACGCGACTGAAAGACGCGGGCGTTCCGGAGAAGGATGTTCAGGTCGTGATGGGCCATGAGCGGGGCGGCCGGGTGACGTGGCTGTACCAGCATGCGGGTGCCGAGCTGGTCGAGGAGGTCCGTGCGGCGCTGGTCGCGGGCCGTGCGCTCCGGGCTGTCGGATGAGGCTCGGGGCCACATGCGGCCACTCTGGGGCCACAAAACCCCCTCACCGGTCCGCGCGTCGGCTCATCGAGACTCACTCCGGGGCGGGAGTGACCCTCACACCCCAACTCACCGGGCCTCACCGAGACTCACTGAGCCTCGAAAGACGGACGCGATATCTTACAAAGCAGATGTCGGCGGTTCGAAACCGTCCGCGCCCACCAGTACAAAGGCCCCCAACCGATCACGGTTGGGGGCCTTTGACATCTACTTTTGACATCAACGGGGGCGGTCACTCACGGCCGGGACGCCGCTTCAGCATGCGGTCCAGGTGGCTCACTGCCTCGCGCTGGGTGTCCTGGACGACGTGGGCGTAGACGTTCATCGTGACGGCGATCTGGCTGTGCCCGAGGATCTCCATCACGACGCGGGGAGCCACCCCGGCAGCGGTCAGCAGGGTCGCGCAGCCGTGGCGGGCGTCGTGTAGCCGGATCACGCGGAGCCCGGCGGTCCCGGCGACCCTGGTGAACGAGCGGTACAGGTTGCGCGGCTCGATCGGCCGGCCGGTACGAGTGGTGAAGACGTAGCCGGTCTCCTTCCACTGGCCACCGGCAGCGTTGCGCATGGCTGTCTGCCGCATCCTTTGCCAGCGCAGGGGAGCGAGGCAGATGGCGGGCAGGGGGAGTGTCTGCTTCCTGCGTCGTCCCTTGGGATCGTCTTCGTACGCCTCACCACGGACACGCTGGCGTTGGGTACGGACGCGGATCTCTCGCTTGTCGAGGTCGAGGTTTTCCCAGCGGAGCCCCACGACCTCACCACGGCGGAAGCCGAGCGCGATGGCGAGCATGAAGGCCGCGTACAGCGGGTCCTTTCGGGCAGAGTCGAGGAACGTCAGCGTCTCGTCCAGTGACCAGGGCGACAGCTCCCGAGCCTCGGCCGAGGGCGGTTCGACGAGGGTCGCCACATTCCGCAAGACGAGCTCTTCCCGGCAGGCAGCGGTCAGAGCGGTGCGCAGCACCCGGTGCGATTCCTTCGCGGTTGCCGCGGTGGTCTGCTGCTCCAGGCGGACGAGGAAGCGTCGGACATCGGCAACGCTCAGTGATTCGAGGCGCTTAGACCCGAGCATGGGCACCAGGTAGAGCCGGACGTGAGTCTCGTACTTCGCGTACGTCGTGCGCTTGCGGCGCGGTTTGATGATGTTGTCGAGCCAGTAGGGCAGCCACTCGGAGAGCCGGGCCGAACGGGTGGGCACGGGGACGCCTTGGTCGACCTTGTCGAGCAGTTCGCGGCGCTTGGCGTCGCACTCTGCCCAGGTCTTGCCGTAGGCGAACTTCCGGGCGCGGGTGCCGTCCGGCTGGAGGACGTAGACCGCGGCTTGATACCGGCCGTCCTTGCGCTTGGTAATGGTGCCCGCACCATTCGGGTTGCGCTTGCGCTGGGATGGCATCAGGCCGCTTCCTCGATCTCGTGGACGATGAAGTCCCGCACGGCGTCTGCGGGGATGCGCCGGGACCGGCCGATGGTGATCGAAGTCAGTCGGCGCGAGCGGATCAGGTCGTAGACCGTGGAGCGTCCGAGCTTGAGCCGCGCCATGACCTCGGGCACGGTCAGCAGTTCGGCGGTGGCGGTGGTCATGCTGCGGCTCCTTCCGGGTCGGGTGTGATGGAGGCGGCGAGCCATTCCTCGCCGCGGGTGAGGCCGGTTCCGGCGAAGCTCCAGTGGGCGAGGACGAGGGTGGTCTCGTCACTGTCCGGGTCGGCCGGCACGGGGGTTTCGTCACCGCGGGCGATGACGGCTTGGAGGCGTCGCCATTCGGCGCGGGCGGCGCGAAGGGCGCCGAGGGTGGTGGAGTAGCGGCGGGTCTTGGTGGAGAAGTGGCCGCGGAAGCCGAGCATGTGGGCCCACGCGCGGAGTCGGAGCTCTGCGAGGTCTGTGCGTGCGCCGAGGGTCCAGGCGGTGCGGATCATCTGGCGGGCGTGGTCGGTGAGGGGCATGCGGGCGAGTTCGGCGAGGAACTTGATGGGGCGGTCGAGGGTGCCGGTCGCGGTCTCTGCTCCTTTGGTGGCGTACTTGGCGATGTAGGCCGCGACGGCCCGTTCGGTGAGTTCGGTGCCGCCGTCGAAGTCGGCTGTGCGGATGGGGCGGATGTCGAGTTGCCGGCCGAAGGTGAAGGTGTGGGCGCGGCCGTCGATGACGGGGCCGGGCACGTCGGCAGCGGTGACGGCGGCGCGGATGGCGTCGGCGAGGAGGTCGGAGGTGGCCCAGGCCGGGGGTGGGGTGTCGCCGCCGTCGGGGCCGTCGAGCCGGATCACGGCGTGGAAGTGGATGGCGCCGCGGCGCTGGTACTCGGCGACCTTGGCGAAGGAGACGCGGGCGTGGTCGGCGAAGGCGCGTTGGGAGAGCCCGGCGCGCTTGGCAACTTCACGGCGCAGGTAGATGGAGAAGCGGGACCAGATCTTCGAGGCGTGCGCGTTCCACAGCACGGCTGCTTCGTAGTCGTAGGCGGTAGGAGCGAGCGGGGTGCCTAACTGCGGTGCGTCGTCGGGGTGCTGGGTGCCGCAGCGGCAGCGGCCGGAGGCGGGTTGGTTGTGGACGGGGCCGAAGCTGGGGGCGGTGAAGGTGGCGAACACGCGGGGGTGGGTGGCAACTTGTTCGGGGGTGCCTTTGCCGCCGCGGAGTCCGGCGGTGATGAGTTGGTAGGTGTCGCGTCGGTAGGTCTCTGCACAGGCCGCACAGCGGGTGGCGCGGCGGTTGTTGCAGCGGACCAGGAGGTTCCCGGCGGGCAGATCCGAGGAGTGGAGCTCGCCGAGGATTTCGCCGGTGGCGGGGTGGATGTCGGTGCGCTGTCCGTCGAGGCGGATGGGGGTGGTGCAGCCGCCGAGGCCACGCAGTTGGCGCATGAGGCCGGGCATGGTCCCCAGGCTGGCGAGGAACGCGAGGTCGCCCACCGGGGGCGGTGCGGTCGTCGTGGTCACTTTGGAGTCCTCCTCTCAAAGGGCAGAGGCCGGGACGCCGGGCCCGAAGGCTGGGCGGTGTCCCGGCGGCGGGGTCAGCGGTGGGTGAAGGCGGCGGTGGCTGCGGTGTCGAGGAGGGTGCGCAGGGGCGGGGTGGTGCCGGTGCCGGTGCCGTGGCAGGTGCGGCAGTGGGCGGTGATGGTGCGCCGGTTGCCGTTGCGGTCGCGGCCCCCGAGGGTGATGGCCACGGAGGCGAAGCCGTCACAGGCCGGGCAGATGCGGGCCGGGACATGGCTGTGCTGGGGCATGATGTTGCTTCCTTCCGGTTGTTGGATCGGTGAGGGATGGGCTCTCCGGGCGGCGGAGACTTGGCGGTTGAGGCCGCCTGGAGGGCCCGTTAACGCTGGCGGGGCGGGTTGTTGAGCAGGGAGCGCAGGACGACCGCGCAGACGGCGACCGACGCGCCCGTGATGGCGACGGCCAGCAGCATCGAGACCAGGACCGCGCCGACGACGAGTACGACGGCAGCGCCACCGCCGACTACCGCGAGAACACCGGCCGGGGACAGCCGTACCGTTGGCCCGGAAGCGGCCGGAGCGACGGGCGCCGGGATGGTGTGCTGGCAGGCGCAGGCCGCGGTGGGGTGCTGCTCGACCGGAGCCGGGGCGGTGGTGATGAGCGGGGTCACGATGCCGGTGGGCAGCGGGTTGACCGGGATGCGGGGGCGGATCATGGTGTGTTCTCCCTTCGGGCGGGTTACTTGACGGCGGTGTCGATGACGGGGGCCAGGAGGCTGTCGGCGAGGAGGTAGCCGCCGAGGAGGAGCACGGCGACGAGCCAGGCCGGGGGACGGAAGAGCTTGATGCCGAGCCAGCCGACGACGATCAGGGCGAGCCAGAGAGGGACGTCCATGGGGGGCGGTCCTTTCGGTCAGTGGGTGCGGCAGCGGTGGGTGCGGGCGGCGAGCTGGGCGGCGGACTGGCTGGAGTAGTCGGCGGACCAGCCGCAGTTGTCGTTGCCGCAGGCGGTGGCGTGTTTGGTGCGGCCGTTGCGGTCGCGGTGGGTGCCGATCTGCACCGGGCCGATCCGCATCACGGAGTGGAAGAAGTCACGGGCAGCCATCACGGGCCTCCTTGTCAGGCGAGGTGCGTAGCGAGCTGGGCGGCCATCGGGCCGGGCAGGCCGAGGCGGTCGCGCAGGGTGTCGGCGTCGATCGGGTGGCCGGTCGCGGAGCGGTACGCGTCGGCGAGCTTGCGGGCGTGGTCGACCAGAGCGGGCGGAACGTCCATGGGCGGCGGAGCGGGCAGCGGGGGGACAGGCTCGGCAGCTTCGACCGCGTCCGGGAGCGGCTCAGGTTCGGGTGTCGGTTCGGGGGCGAATTCGGCCGGCACGATTGCTGGGGCCGCCGCGGGACCGGGATCCGGGGCGGTGTCCGGCTCAGCGGCGGGGGTGTGGACGAGGAGGGTTCCGCCGAGGAAGGCGAGGGCGGGCCATCCGGCGACGAGGATGCGGAGCCAGGCGGGGACGTCGGTGAGGTCGAGGAGTCCGGCGGTGGCGATGTTCGCGCCGAGGGATGCGGCCAGTGCGACGGTGAACCAGGTCCATGCGGCGCGGGTCGGCTCGCCGGTGGTGCGGAGGATGCGCAGGCGCCGCCAGGCCGCGACGAGGAGCAGGTCGACGGAGATGGGGTAGGCCCAGGCCTTCCAGCCGTCTTGTCCGGCTGCCGCGGCGATGTCGTGCAGGTGGGCGAAGGACAGGGCACCGGCGATCACGGCTTGCACGAGGACGGCGTCCGGGCGGATCGAGCGGGTCATGTCTTCACCCCCTTCGCTTGGGTGTTGAGGCCGGGGCCGGGCGGGGATCCATGTCCTGCCGCCCGGTCCCGGCGGGGATCTACTCGGGGGCGTGGCCGGTGCCGAAGCAGGTCAGGCACAGGGCTTCCTGCCGGTCGGCGGAATCGCGCTTCTTGCGGCCTCCGACCTGGACGGACTCGGAGACCTGACCGGCCCTCTTGCAGTCCGGACACGGCTTCTCTCGCGCGGTGCGAGTCCGCTTCGCGGCGGGCATGGCGTCCTCCCTTGGGCATGGCGGGGGTAGGGACTTGGCGCGAGAGGCGGTCGCGCCGACCGTGGGGTGAGAGGTGGGTCAGGTCGTGGCGGGGGTGCTGGCCGGGGCCGGGGCCGGGACCTTGACCAGGGACGCGTCCGGCAGGACCGGCCGGAACGCGGCAAGTCCATCGAGTGCCGGCGTGCGGTGCGCGTGCGCATTGCAGGCGGTCACGGCCTGGCGCAGCGTCGTGAAGGGGGTGCGGATGCGGACCCAGCCCCCGGAGGAGTCACCGGCCACGGCCATGCCGGGGCGTTCGATGGGGACCTGTGTCGTGGCCAGCACCGCATCGGGGGAGATGTCGCCGAACGCCATCTTGGCGGAGGCTTCATCGTTGACCCGGTGCGAGACGCGGCCGGTCAGCTGGGCCCGGAGCATGGTGATCCCGTCCCCGAGTTCGGCGCCGAAGCGCTGCCCGCAGATCTCCACGTAGATTCCCGCTGCACGGCCGAGCTGGACGAGGCGGACCAGGGCGGTGACGATCCGCTCCCGCCGCTTCTTCTCCGCCGAGGTGGAGAACAGGGCGAGTTCCGCGACCTCATCGACGAGGAGGACGACCGGGACCGGCCGTAGATCATCCGGGAGCCCCCAGATGTCGGCAGTGATCTCCCCGTCCGGGGTGTCGGCGCTGATGCGCTGTTCGCTGCGGATCACCTGGTATGTGTCGGCCATCCGGGCCACGAGTGCTTCCAGCAGATCGGCAGCATCATCGGGGTTGTCGGCCAGGGCAGAGAACCGGCGGGCGAGCGGAGCGAGTTCTACTCCTTCCTTGCAGTCGATCCCGACCAGCGCGACATTGAGCGGCGCGAGCTCCTTGACCAACTGCCGCTGGTAGACGGACTTCCCGGACTTGGTCGCGCCGAGGTTCAGGGAGTGCGGGACTTCCTGGTAGTCGCGGTAGTGGACTGCTCCGTCCTCCCGGAGCGCGACCGGGACCCGCAGCCCTTCCCGAACTGCCTTGGTGGGCATCTGGACCCGCTTGAGTACGTCGTATCCGGTCATCCGTAACTCGATGACACCCGACTTGATCTCACGCGAGGTGATGGCCTGCAGGGCGAACGAGTGCCGCAGCCGGTCCGTGGACGCCGTGAAGTCGAACGCATCCTGACCGGGACGCATCTTCAGCCGCAGCACCAGGCCGGTACGGGTCGGCCGCATCCGCAAGATCCGCGGCGGACGGGAGTCCGGGGCCGGGCGGTTCGTCATCCTCGCCCACGTCAGCCGCAGCCGGGACGGCGGAACCGTCAGCCCGCACGCATCCATGACCGACGCGTACCGGAAGGACACCCGCACCATCGCGAAGACGACGCCGAATGTCATCCAGTACCAGGCCGGACGCTTCGACCGCAGAACCAGCACTGCGGCGACCACGAGCACACCCACGATCACCAGGGCATTTCCCGACACGGCATCAGGCCTTGGCGTTGGACGGGGTGACCAGAGCGACGGCGCGGAACGCGATACCGAACCGCTTCTCACCGTTGAACGTGTTCTCCCAGTCACGAGCCTTGAGACCGACGACCTTGACCGGCATCCCCAGCGTGACGCCGGCCGGGATACCCGTCTCCGGGATCGAGACGGTGTAGAGGTTTGCCTCACCCTCGTCCGCGATCGTCAGGCCGACCGTCATCATCTTGGCCTTTGTCTCGCGGTCGACCGCGATCTCGCCCGTCTCCTTGTTGATCACCTTGAGCTTCGGCTCCACCGCGACGAACACAACGGCGCTCGAAAGATCAATCTTGAACGATGACATGATGGAAGCTCCCTTGTAGGGGCGGAAGCGGCGACTTGCTTGGCGGTAGGGCGCCGCTTCCTGCGTTTGAGTTCTTCGAGCCCTGCCGGCAGCAGCCGCGGGGCTTTTCGCTTTCCCATCTGGTGCGCACCAACAGGTTGCATCTGGTGCGCACCAGATGTCAAGCGGTTGATGCGGTTGGCCGTCTCAACTCGCTTTGCTGTGACCCTTCTAGAGAAGCGCCTCGCTCAACTGGCCGGTAGCCAACAGAGGTTCACCGCGATCTCGTTAACGTCGGTGTTAACCCCTGCCGACCTGCGCCGACGTGAGGCATGCTGCTGTGAAGAGTTGACGGACCAGGTGCAGGGGCGGCGGTGCAGGTGCTCAACCGGCTACGGGAAGCCAGAGGTGCGCGAGAATGGTCACAAGCGCGGCTCATCCACGAGCTTGAGCAATACGCACGAAGGCATGCGCTCGACATCGGCTCGACCGCCAGCCTGCGCGTCTACGTCTCGGAGTGGGAGAACGGCAGACGCTCGATCAGCGAGCGCTACGCGAAAATCCTGCGGCCGGTGCTGGGTGTCACCGATGAGGAGCTATTCGGCCGGCAGGCTCCCGCAGAGACGCCCCCCGCGGTCGACGGATACGACGACCTGATCAACCGGATCGATTCGGCGCGCAGCGTCAGTCTCACCATGGTGAAGACATTCATGGACCAGACGGAGCTACTACGCACCCAGGATCGCCAGATGGGCGCCGCGTCCCTCATAGATCAGATGACGGGCCACCTCGCGACTCTGGAAGACGCGCTCACGTTCGCAGTGCTCCCCGAGACACGTCGACCCGTCGCTCTGGCGTTGGCCGGAGCTTCCACCCTCGCTGCCTGGCAAGCACTCGACGCCGGGGGAGTCGAACGGGCCTGGCGGAACTACGAGTTAGGGAAGCGCGCCGCTCAGGAAGCTGGTGAGCCGATGTACCTCGCCCATGCCACGGCGGAGCAGGCATACGTACTCAACGAAGCAGGCCGCCCCGAGACGGCGGTAGCTCTCGTACGCGAGGCTCAGCGTTTGGGCGGTCAGCAGATGTCGCCAAGACTGCGGGCATGGCTGTACGCGGCCGAGGCGGAGCTCTGCGCCAAGGCCGGGATGCCGGATGACTGCCGACAGGCACTCGACCGAGCCGCCGCTTGCCTCCCCGAAGGCGAAGAAGCCCGCGACCCAGACATGCTGAGCATCTTCCTGAACGGTGGCCATCTGGCGCGATGGCGCGGAAACGCACTTGCGCTGCTCGGAGACGACGACGCGCTCAGTAGCCTGTACGAGGCGCTGGACAGTGCGGACCCGACGTTCATCCGTGCCACGTCAGGTCTGCGCTGCGACCTTGCCCAGGCGCACCTTGCGCGTGAGGAGCATGCCGAGGCGCAGACGCACCTACAGCAGGCGCGCTTGTTGGCAAACCGGACCGGGTCCGTGCGTCACCGCCGACGTATCGAGCAACTCACGCAGAAGCTGTAGGCGCACCTTCTCCGCGAGAAGCGAGCAGGTGCAGCAAAGCAACCAACGTGCCAGAGCCCATCAGCTCACCCCTCGCCATCAGCCCCGGAATATCCGAGAGCGGCACCCATGCGACGTGCCCGGCTTCCTCGATGTCGGTGGGGTCGCCTACATGCTGTGCGCCCTTGCCGACGTAGATCTCATGTGGCGAGTCGACCATGCCGATCATGGGCTGAAAGGTGACCACGTGATCCAGGGAGTCAGGCCGCCAGCCGGTCTCTTCCTCCACCTCACGGAGCGCCGTCGTCCGAGCGTCCTCGCCCTCATCCACGATGCCGCCGGGAAGCTCCCAGCCCCACTTATCGGCGACGAACCGGTAGCGCCAAAGCATGAGCACGCGGTCTTGGTCATCGAGGACCGCGGCGATCGAGACGTGATGGAGCCGTACGACGTGATGCTCGAAGCGCTCGACACCCGGCGGCTCGACGTCGACAAGCGTCAGCTTCACCCAGCGGTTGTCGTAGACCGTCCGCTCGCCATGAATCTGCCACGGCTCCAAGTCGTCCGGCCGCTCGATGCTCACGTCATGGGATGGCACCCGGTAGGAGCTGCGGGCGTACGACTCAAGCACCTTCTCCGCGACGAGCTTGGCCAGCACCGTGCGGAGTTGGGTCCTGCCGATGTCGAGGTCTTTCTCTAGGGTGCGCTCAGAGGGCAGCTTCTCGCCGGGCTGCAACTTCCCCGACGCAACCCACTCGCGAATCGTGCGGTACACCCGCGCCGACTTCGGTCCCATCCCCTGGCACGCTCCCTGAGTCATCATCTGGCTCGCACCAGCGTAGCCGTCGAAACTGACCATCGACAGGTGACGATCACGCGCCAACTCTCCATGGTGGCGGAGTGAGTAGAAACTTTCTCTACGGGTTCAAGGCTCCTCGCTCCGCTCGTCGCGCGCTCCCCGGCTCACCGCCGGGGCCCTGCGCTCCAGTCTCCGCCCCGCTCTGGGCCCCGGCTACGCCGGTCGCGCAACTAGAGCGAGAGATCCTCGACGAAGGGAAACGAAAGGCACAAGACATGCCTCCGGCGGGGGCGCTCAGACTCCGGGATGGGTCGGGGCGCCGTTCGCGAGTGCCGGCCGGATCGTGGCGAGCGTCGTGGGGCTCCCATCCCGACCACCTTCGACCCAGGCAGAGCCGAGCAGTCGCGGCCCAGGGCGTCAAGGTCGTTCGTACAGTGGCGCGCTCCACCTTGACGCCCTGAACCACGCCCGCTCCACGATGTGTGGGCCGAAGGCGGACGGGATGGAAGCTGGGGTCAGTGGTGGGTTAGGTGGGGGGCGGACAAGTTTAGGTCCTGTCTCTTTGGTCATCGAGCGCGGACGAGGATGACCGCCAGGCCTGTTTTCAACAAGGTGAAGAAGAGCCACTGGGGCAGTGAGAGCGAGAGCCACTGCTTCGGCGGCGAGATTGGGAGCCACCCTGCCTGATGGCGTGTGACATGCCGCTGATGGCGTAATAGAGGCTTTGGGCTGTTTGGCCGGTCACGCTGTGCTGCTCCGAAGCCCACCCCGGGTTATCTCCCGGGCGAGTCAGTCCAGGGTTTGGGTGAGTTCGCTGCGGGTCGAGGTGTGTACGATCCGGCCGCGCGCTCCGTTGACGATGGGCAGGTACGGCGGGACGTGACCGCACTCGACATCGGCGATGATCGGCACGTCCAGCACCCCGAGTGCGTCCAGCACGGCCTGATGCTGCGTGAGGGAGCTGCCGCCGGGCGCGGAGGTTCGACCGACGATGACCGCGTTGGCCTTGTCGAAGAAGCCCGCCAGCCTCATCCCGTGCAGGTTCCGGCAGATCGTGAAGGCGTTGTCTTCTGCTGCTTCGACATACACGAGCAGTCCTTCCGGCGCGTGCGCGCGAGCGAATGCCGTGGTGTCCCCGTAGGGTGTCCCCGCAAGATTGCACAGCGTCTCGATGCAGCCTCCGATGAGGCGGCCTTCGACCTCTACGTCGCCGTCGCCGTCCAGCCTGGTCCACCTGCCGGGGGTGTCGAGGGTGAACTCCCGTACCTCGGGATGGGCCCGGAAGTCGTCCCGGCCCGCAGCTCGGTGGCGTTCGGGCGGAGTCTGGGTGAACCGGTGCCCCAGTGGCGCGGTGGTGATGTCGAGCCACGAGGAGAGCCCTTCGGGCACTCGGTAGGGAGTCTCCATAAGGCAGTTGCCGTGTACGGTCGCCGTCCCGGTGAGGAGAGTGAGCGGCGTGAGGATGGTCGACAGGTCCGAGTAGCCAACGAGCCAAGTCGGTTCGGCCTCACGCAAGCGGTCCCAGTCGAGCAGGGGCAGTAGATCGATTGCTGTCTCTCCGCCCCACGGCGGGACCACGGCCCTGATGTCGGGATCCGTCAGCATCGCCATCAGCTCGCGAGCGCGGTCAGCGGCCGGAGCGCTCACATGCCCAGAACCGTCCATACATTGGCCGACGACGACCTCGTACCCTCGCGCCTCCACATCGTGAATCGCCACATCGAGGCGCTCGCGCATCTCCTTCGCGACTCCGCTCGAGGGAGAAGTGGTGCCTACACGGTCGCCGGGGCGCAGAGGGCGCGGGTATCGAACTGACATGCGCCGGATTCTGCCACGACGATACTCCGACGCGATAACGAGTTACCACGTCGCGCATCAGACCGACCCTGGGGACCACCCTTCCCCGCTGGCTGCTCCCCAAGGCTCGCCCGCTCGAACTCCTAAAGCGGGTGTCGCAGTTCGGTTTCTCCCCGGTCGAGATCATCGCCTGACGGCGTTGCTTATCCTTTCCTCGGGCGAATCAAGGGCACAGACGCCAGTCGCGCCACAGAGGAGACCAGCCCTGGAATGAGGAACCATGCCGGCAGATTATCCGCCGGCATTCCGACGGAGAGGGCCGCTACGGACAGCATCAGCTGCGCCGCTGCCACGAAGCAGCCGAACGTCCGGTTCGGAGGCAGCCAGGGCAGCGCCGCCCAGGCGACGGGCAGCAGTAGCCATAGAACGAGCGCGATAACCATCAGTACCTTCTGTCTTCACCGGCTTCGACTGCTCATGACCGGCAGGCCCTGACAAGCGCTCGCCGTACCTGCACGGCACGATCACACCGCAAACCGGCGAGAAGCATCGGTCGCTACCTTCGGGATGGACTCCATGATCGTGGTCCAGGGCAGCTCTCGAACTTCTGGGCCCTCGCGAGGTTCATACAGTGGCCAGATGTCAGGGCCGTAGACGAGATCCACGTCAGCCTTCCGCAGCGACTCGATGTGCCCTTGCCATGCCGGATGTCTTGCATGAGCTGCGTTGACCCGGGGGAACACCACGACGGGGACGCCGGTCGTGCCGAGCGCCTCGCTCACCTGCGTCAGGGCTTGGTTGTCGGCGATGCCCGTCGCGAGCTTGGCGATGAAGTTCGCACTCGCGGGGGCGACGACGTAGCAGTCGGCGACAGGGTGGGGGCGGGGCTCAGTCGGCAGACGAGGTGTGTCCCGCACCGGAAGGCCGGTCAGTGCCTCCAGCCGGTCCAACTCGCCGTTCGCCCTCAGCCATCGGCCGGCATTCGGCGTCAGGGTCACGGCTACCTGCCAGCCGAGGGCGACGGTTGGCTCGACCAGTCCGGTGCGCAGCGTCTCGATTCCATCGGCTGCCGTGCCTACGACTGCCAGCACTCCGCGACTGCCCACGCTCACCGTTCCACCGCCCCGTATCCGTCCTTCCCAGGGCCAGCAGTACAGCAGAGAAGTACCGCAACCACAGCGACTATCAACAACCGCCGATGGCCCCTAGTGTGATGCGCCAGAAAAGCCGGTCTTAAGTCTGTAGGCTGTTTTTATGTCGCATCGAGGCCCTCGTGCTGTCGAAGTCGTGCTGTCCGCTGAGGAGCGTGCGGAGCTGCTGCGCTGGGCGGGTGGCGGGGTGCCGGCCCGTGTGGCGGAGCGCGCGCGGATCATCCTGGCCTGTGCGGACGGGGCGTCAAATACCGGTGCGGCGGCGGACTGTGGGGTGTCCGTGGAGACGGTGCGCAAGTGGCGTTCGCGGTTCGTGGCCCGGGGGCTGGCGGGTCTGGCGGATGAGACGCGGCCGGGTCGGCGCAAGCCGGACCTGGTGCTCAGCGAAGCCGAGCGGGCGGAGCTGACGCGCTGGGCGCGGCGGGCGAAGACCGCGCAGTTCCTGGCACTGCGCGCGAAGATCGTGCTGCGGTGTGCGGAGGGCGGGACGAACAAGGAGGTCGCGGCCGAACTCGGCATCGCCCATGCGACGGTGAACCGCTGGCGCTCCAGGTTCATCACCCTGCGTCTGGACGGACTGACGGACGAGCCCCGCCCCGGCAGGCCGCCCTCGGTCCTGCTCGACCAGGTCGAGGACGTACTTGTGGCGACTCTGGAGTCCGTCCCGGGCAAGGACACGCACTGGTCGCGTGCCTCGATGGCGAAGCACAGTGGGCTGTCGAAATCGACCGTCGGGCGGATCTGGAAGAAGTTCGACCTCAAGCCCCACCTGCAGGACTCCTTCAAACTGTCCACCGACCCGCAGTTCGTCGCCAAGGTCGTCGACGTCGTCGGCCTCTACCACCATCCGCCGGAGAAGGCGGTGGTTCTCTGCGTCGATGAAAAGAGCCAGATTCAGGCACTGGACCGCTCGCAGCCGGTACTGCCGATGATGCCGGGCATGCCCGAACGCCGCACCCACGACTACTACCGGCACGGGATCACCAGCCTGTTCGCCGCCTTCAACATCGCCGACGGCACCGTCATATCGGAACTGCACCGCCGCCACCGCGCCATCGAGTTCAAGAAGTTCCTGATCCGGATCGACAAGGCCGTGCCCACCGGACTCGACGTCCACCTGGTCTGTGACAATTACGCCACCCACAACACCGCCGAGATCAAGACGTGGCTGGGTAAACACCCCCGCTTCCACGTCCACTTCACCCCGACCGGCTCTTCCTGGATGAACCAGGTCGAGCGGTGGTTCGGCCTGCTGACCGACAAACTCATCCGCCGCGGCGTCCACACCTCCGTGAAAGCCCTGGAGAAGGACATCACCGCCTGGATCGACACCTGGAACGAGAACCCGAAGCCGTTCACCTGGACCAAGACCGCCGACGAGATCCTCAAGTCCCTCGCCGACTACCTCACCAAAATCAGCCCACCCAGCACCGAAAACCAGCAGCAGACTTAAGACCGGCTTTTCTGGCGCATCACACTAGTGCTGCACCGCGCAAGTTCGTGGAGGGGGCAGGCGTTGGGGTGTCGAGGTAAAGGCCGCAGGCGATGAAGCAGGCGACGCGGCGATCGCCTGCCGACCGGAGGGAGCGTGCACACGGTTGGACCTACCAGGGTGCTGCCCCACTCAAGGCAGCGGGCTGAGTGCCTGCTTGACGAACGTCAGGAGCATGAAACGCGGGAAACGGACGCCGTCCGGCAGGAGGGAACCTGCTCCTTGGGCGTCGGCCAGGGCAGGGATATCGGTCAACTTCGTCAGCCGGAGACCGGTGGCAAGGAACGCGTCAAGGTAGTCCTCCAGCGTGCGGTGATGGTGGTAGGTCTTGATCCCCTCCGTCCACATACTGCGGTAGGGGCTGACCGCGCCCGAGTCGAAATAGTCGGTGACGTGTTGGCGGATGACGGCGCCGTAGGGGTTGTTGAACGCGAGGGCTAGCCTGCCGCCTGGCTTAAGCACAGCGGCAAGCGTGGTGGCGAAGCCGCGATAGTCCTGAACGTCATTGAGGACCAGGTAGCTGGCGACAGCGTCGAAGCACTCGGCATCATCGGGCAGCGGCCGGCTCAGATCGCCCACCCGGTACTCGATGCCGCCCTCCGAGTCTCTGTCGCGAGCCATGTCGATCAGGCGCGGTGCGAGATCGACTCCGGTGACACGAGCCCCACGGGCTGCCAACGCCCTGGCGAGATAACCCTCGCCGCACCCAGCGTCCAGCACACGGCAACCAGTGATGCCCCCCAGCCCATCGAGCAGGCGTGGCAATAGGCCGAATGGATCGCCATCCACCTCGCCCAGCTCCCGCCGGGCCACCGCAGCCGCGTACTCCTCGGCGCACGCATCGTAGTCACTGATCGTCACGCGATCCTCCCCTACCACAGAGCCTGGCCACCAATCATGCTCGTTCGCAGCCTTATGAAACAGGGTCCGGGCCCTCCACGAACTTGTGCGGTGCAGCACTAGTGTGATGCGCCAGAAAAGGCGGTCTTAAGTCTGTAGGCTGTTTTTATGTCGCATCGAGGCCCTCGTGCTGTCGAAGTCGTGCTGTCCGCTGAGGAGCGTGCGGAGTTGCTGCGCTGGTCGGGTGGCGGGGCGCCGGCCCGTGTGGCGGAGCGGGCGCGGATCATCCTGGCCTGTGCGGACGGGGCGTCAAATACCGCTGTGGCGGCGGACTGTGGGGTGTCCGTGGAGACGGTGCGCAAGTGGCGTTCGCGGTTCGTGGCCCGGCGGCTGGTGGGTCTGGCGGATGAGCCGCGGCCGGGCCGGCGCAAGCCGGGCCTGGTGCTCAGCGAAGCCGAGCGGGCGGAGCTGACGCGCTGGGCGCGGCGGGCGAAGACCGCGCAGTTCCTGGCCCTGCGCGCGAAGATCGTGCTGCGGTGTGCGGAGGGCGGGACGAACAAGGAGGTCGCGGCCGAACTCGGCATCGCCCACGCGACGGTGAACCGCTGGCGCTCCAGGTTCATCACCCTGCGTCTGGACGGGCTGACGGACGAGCCCCGCCCCGGCAGGCCGCCCTCGGTCCTGCTCGACCAGGTCGAGGACGTACTCGTGGCGACTCTGGAGTCCGTCCCGGGCAAGGACACGCACTGGTCGCGTGCCTCGATGGCGAAGCACAGTGGGCTGTCGAAATCGACCGTCGGGCGGATCTGGAAGAAGTTCGACCTCAAGCCCCACCTGCAGGACTCCTTCAAACTGTCCACCGATCCGCAGTTCGTCGCGAAGGTCGTCGACGTCGTCGGCCTCTACCACCATCCGCCGGAGAAGGCGGTGGTTCTCTGCGTCGATGAAAAGAGCCAGATCCAGGCACTGGACCGCTCGCAGCCGGTACTGCCGATGATGCCGGGCATGCCCGAACGCCGCACCCACGACTACTACCGGCATGGGATCACCAGCCTGTTCGCCGCCTTCAACATCGCCGACGGCACTGTCATATCGGAACTGCACCGCCGCCACCGCGCCATCGAGTTCAAGAAGTTCCTGATCCGGATCGACAAGGCTGTGCCCACCGGACTCGACGTCCACCTGGTCTGTGACAATTACGCCACCCACAACACCGCCGAGATCAAGACGTGGCTGGGTAAACACCCCCGCTTCCACGTCCACTTCACCCCGACCGGCTCTTCCTGGATGAACCAGGTCGAGCGGTGGTTCGGCCTGCTGACCGACAAACTCATCCGCCGCGGCGTCCACACCTCCGTGACAGCCCTGGAGAAGGACATCACCGCCTGGATCGACACCTGGAACGAGAACCCGAAGCCGTTCACCTGGGCCAAGACCGCCGACGAGATCCTCAAGTCCCTCGCCGACTACCTCACCAAAATCAGCCCACCCAGCATCGAAAACCAGAAGCAGACTTAAGACCGCCTTTTCTGGCGCATCACACTAGTGTCCTGCGCCGGAGATCCGTCGTTAGTTCCTGTATGGGTGTTTCTGTGGGTGCGTCCGCACCGCGTCGTGGTCCGAAGCTGGAACCGTTGTTGTTGTCCGCTGACGAGCGTGCGGTGTTGGAGCGTTGGGCCCGGCGGGCGACGTCTGCGCAGGCAGTGGCGTTACGGGCGCGGATCGTGCTGGCGTGTGCAGGCTCTGACGTTCCGCCGATTGTTGTGGTGGCGCGGGATCTTCGGGTAGCGGCGGATACGGTCCGCAAGTGGCGTCGGCGGTTCCTGGCCGGCCGGCTGGGCGGGTTGGTGGACGAGCCCCGGCCGGGCCGGCCGCCCACCATCAGCGTCGACCAGGTGGAGGCGGTCGTGGTCAGCACGTTGGAGGAGATGCCGAAGAACGCCACCCACTGGTCGCGCAAGTCGATGGCCGACCGCAGTGGGCTGTCGAAGTCGACTGTGGGCCGAATCTGGCGGAAGTTCCATCTCAAGCCTCATCTGACGGACACCTTCAAACTGTCGACGGACCCCTTGTTCGTGGAGAAGGTCTACGACGTGGTCGGGCTGTACTTCAATCCACCCGAAGGGGCGGTGGTGCTGTCGGTGGACGAGAAGTCGCAGATCCAGGCGCTGGACCGGTCCCAGCCGGTGCTGCCGATGATGCCGGGCATGCCCGAGCGTCGCACCCATGACTACATCCGTAATGGCCTGACCACCCTTTTCGCGGCCTTCGACGTCGCGACCGGCGAAGTCATCACCTCGCTGCACCGTCGGCACCGGGCAGCGGAGTTCAAGAAGTTCCTCATCAAGATCGAGAAGGAGGTTCCTGGGCACCTCCAGGTCCACCTGATCTGTGACAATTACGGCACCCACAAGACACCGGTCATCAAGGCATGGCTGGCCAAACACCCCCGATTCCACCTGCACTTCACCCCCACCGGTGCGTCCTGGATCAACCAGGTGGAGAGGTGGTTCGGCTTCCTCGCCGACCAGAAGATCCGCCGCGGTGCACACAAAAGCGTGCGTTCCCTGGAAGCCGACATCCGTGCGTGGGTCAAGGAGTGGAACGAAAACCCAACACCGTTCATCTGGACCAAGACGGCCGAGGAGATCCTCGACTCCCTCGCCCGCTTCTGCCGACGGATCTCCGGCGCAGGACACTAGTGTGATGCGCCAGAAAAGGCGGTCTTAAGTCTGCTTCTGGTTTTCGATGCTGGGTGGGCTGATTTTGGTGAGGTAGTCGGCGAGGGACTTGAGGATCTCGTCGGCGGTCTTGGCCCAGGTGAACGGCTTCGGGTTCTCGTTCCAGGTGTCGATCCAGGCGGTGATGTCCTTCTCCAGGGCTGTCACGGAGGTGTGGACGCCGCGGCGGATGAGTTTGTCGGTCAGCAGGCCGAACCACCGCTCGACCTGGTTCATCCAGGAAGAGCCGGTCGGGGTGAAGTGGACGTGGAAGCGGGGGTGTTTACCCAGCCACGTCTTGATCTCGGCGGTGTTGTGGGTGGCGTAATTGTCACAGACCAGGTGGACGTCGAGTCCGGTGGGCACAGCCTTGTCGATCCGGATCAGGAACTTCTTGAACTCGATGGCGCGGTGGCGGCGGTGCAGTTCCGATATGACAGTGCCGTCGGCGATGTTGAAGGCGGCGAACAGGCTGGTGATCCCATGCCGGTAGTAGTCGTGGGTGCGGCGTTCGGGCATGCCCGGCATCATCGGCAGTACCGGCTGCGAGCGGTCCAGTGCCTGGATCTGGCTCTTTTCATCGACGCAGAGAACCACCGCCTTCTCCGGCGGATGGTGGTAGAGGCCGACGACGTCGACGACCTTCGCGACGAACTGCGGATCGGTGGACAGTTTGAAGGAGTCCTGCAGGTGGGGCTTGAGGTCGAACTTCTTCCAGATCCGCCCGACGGTCGATTTCGACAGCCCACTGTGCTTCGCCATCGAGGCACGCGACCAGTGCGTGTCCTTGCCCGGGACGGACTCCAGAGTCGCCACGAGTACGTCCTCGACCTGGTCGAGCAGGACCGAGGGCGGCCTGCCGGGGCGGGGCTCGTCCGTCAGCCCGTCCAGACGCAGGGTGATGAACCTGGAGCGCCAGCGGTTCACCGTCGCGTGGGCGATGCCGAGTTCGGCCGCGACCTCCTTGTTCGTCCCGCCCTCCGCACACCGCAGCACGATCTTCGCGCGCAGGGCCAGGAACTGCGCGGTCTTCGCCCGCCGCGCCCAGCGCGTCAGCTCCGCCCGCTCGGCTTCGCTGAGCACCAGGCCCGGCTTGCGCCGGCCCGGCCGCGGCTCATCCGCCAGACCCACCAGCCGCCGGGCCACGAACCGCGAACGCCACTTGCGCACCGTCTCCACGGACACCCCACAGTCCGCCGCCACAGCGGTATTTGACGCCCCGTCCGCACAGGCCAGGATGATCCGCGCCCGCTCCGCCACACGGGCCGGCGCCCCGCCACCCGACCAGCGC
This sequence comes from Streptomyces sp. NBC_01717, assembly GCF_036248255.1. NCBI lineage: Bacteria > Bacillati > Actinomycetota > Actinomycetes > Kitasatosporales > Streptomycetaceae > Streptomyces > Streptomyces sp. NBC_01717. Next base: position 6,430,336 of record NZ_CP109178.1, read on the forward strand.
AGCAACTCCGCACGCTCCTCAGCGGACAGCACGACTTCGACAGCACGAGGGCCTCGATGCGACATAAAAACAGCCTACAGACTTAAGACCGCCTTTTCTGGCGCATCACACTAGTAGGGCTTGGTCAGGTCGGTATGACGTTTGGTATGTCGCGGTGGCAGGTGGGACAGGCGCCGGTCCAGGTTGCGAGCAGTAGCTGTAGCTCGCGGACGACCTCGTAGAGGCTCAAGCCGGCGCCATTTCTTTTGGGGCTCTGGCCAGTCGTTGCAGGGTGCAGAAGACGTGGGCGGCGGAGACGAGGGTGACATGGTGGTGCCAGCCGTTCCAGGTGCGGCCTTCGAAGTGGGCCAGGCCGAGGGCCTGTTTCATCTCGCGGTAGTCGTGCTCGATGCGCCAGCGGAGCTTGGCGAGGCGCACGAGCGTGGTCAGGGGCATGCCGGAGGGCAGGTCGGACAGCCAGAACTGGACCGGCTCGGCTTCGCCGGCGGGCCACTCGGCCAGCAGCCAGCACTCGGGCAGTACCGGGCCGCCGGTCGCGCGGACGATCTCGCGCCCGGCGGGCCGGATCCGCAGGACGACGAACCGCGAGTACATCCGCCTGAGGCCGGACCGGCCTTTGCCCAGGCGGGAGCCCTCCCGCCATTGCACGGGCTTGGCTGCCTTCCGGCCTGCCGCGATGACCAGCTGTTTCACCGACTGTGGCGTGTCCGGGTACGTCGGCACCGGCGGCCGTCCTGTCCCGCGGTAGGGCTCGGTCACGGGTACTGCCTCGCCGGGCTGGGCGGACAGCGTGCTGGAGATTCCCACCACGTAGTTCAGGCCCCGGTCTTGCAGACCGAGCCGGAAGGCCGTCGCATCGCCGTAACCGGCGTCCGCGATGGCCAGGGGGACCTCGATCCCCCAGGAGCGGGTCTCATCCAGCATGTCGAGGGCGAGCTGCCATTTCTCGACATGTCCGAGGCCGTCGGGGATGCCACACGCGGCGCGGCGGGCGACCTTGCCTGCATCGGCCTGCGTGGATCCGGGGTCCCAGGTCTTCGGCAGGAACAGCCGCCAGTCGACCGCCGCCGACGCGTGGTCCGAGGCCAGGTGCAGGGAAACGCCCACCTGGCAGTTGGTGACCTTGCCCGCGGTCCCGGTGTACTGCCGCGACACACACGCCGAGGCATCCCCGTCCTTGAGGAACCCCGTGTCGTTGAAGACCACGGCAGTCGGCCGGATCGCTGCCTCCATCATCCACGCCAGCCGGGCCCGCACATGGGCTGGATCCCACGGGCTGGTGGTCACGAAATGGGCCATGGCCTGGCGGTTCCCGTCCTCCCCGAGTCGCGCTGCCATCGGCTCCACCGACTTACGCCGCCCGTCGGTGAGCAGTCCACGCAGGTAGACCTGCCCCCACCGACGCTGATCACCGCGCGCGAACGGCTCGAAAATCTCCGCCGCGAAGTCTTCCAACTCAACACGTACAGAAGCAATTTCATCCGGTGTCACACACACTCAACGCCACACCGAACCCAAAGGACACGCACCACCACAGCCGACCTGACCAAGCCCTACTAGTGCTGAGTTCCTCAAAGGCAGTACACATATCGGCGACGTAAGCGGCGGGTGGGTGGTGCTGGTCTGCCCCAGATCCATGGCCTGGCACGGGCGTTGAGCTGGGCTGTCGCGAGTTCGGTGGCCTGGGTGATTTCGTCCGGGCCGGCGAAGGTCTGTCCGGCGAGGGCGGCCTTGCGGAAGATGCGCCACCAGCCTTCCTGGAGGTTGAGCCAGCACGCGCCGACGGGTATGAAGACGTGTCGGATACGCGGGTGGTCCTCGAGCCAGGTCCGGGTCGACAGGCTGTTGTGGGAGGACAGGTTGTCGGTGACCACGTAGATGTCGCCCGCCGGGTTAGCTTCCTCCAGCTTCCGCAAGAACCGCTGGTAGAAGGCACTGTTGCGGGAGGACGCGGTCATGGTGACCTGCTGCCCGTCCGTGACACGCAAGCCGCCGTAGACCCAGGTCTTCTCCGGTCCGCGGCTGTACTCCAGCTCAGCTTTGATGCGGTGTCCGTCCGGCGACCAGCCCGGCGCCGGCGGGAAAGTACGCGGGATCACCGGCCCGAGTTCGTCGACGCAGACGACCGTCGCGTCCTCGGGCGGGCAGGTGTAGAGGCCGACGACCCGCGTCCTTTTCCCTCGAAATCCGGATCCTTGGAACGGATCCAGGAACGCGTGCGGCGCCATCTGACGCCCTCGGCCAGCAGGATTCTGCGGACCTGCGAGCGACCCACCTCAATCCCCAGTTCCCTTGCCCGACCGGCCAACGCGTCCAGGGTCCACTCCGGCGGTCCGGCCTCGTCCATGGCCTCGAGATCCCCGCCCGGCTGGACCATCAGTCTGCCCGGCGGGGGCTGCCTGACCAGGGCGATGATCCTCGACCGCTCGAGTTCGGTGATCCGCCGCTTGCGGCCCTGCCCGCCCAGATCCTCCAGACCCTCGAGACCGTACCGGTTGAAACGGTGCAGCCAACACCGCACCGTCTTCTGGCTACAACCCAGTTCAGAGGCGATCGCGGGCACCCGAGACCCGGCCCAGCTCAGCTCGACCATCCGCGCCCGCATCACCAAGTCCGCCGGCGCCTTCCGCGCTCGAGCTAACCGCCGCACCACCGATCCCTCACCCGAATCACGGCTCTGTCGCGCCCGCAACACCACCCCGAACCACCCACCCCGATTACCCCAAACAACCCCGCCACCAGCATGTATACCCACTGAAAGCGGAATCCAGCACTAGAGCCCACGTGGACAGGCTGACAGCCCTCAATTAGCGTCGTGCCAGCAGTTCGCATCGAGGGGCAGCCTGACATCCACAGCTGACATCAACGACGGCGCACAGTGACAGCATCGGACGGCCACCGGCAGCGCCGACTGGCGTGGCGAGGGCAGGTATGACAACTGTCCGGCTGAACTTACAAAGCAGATGTCGGCGGTTCGAAACCGTCCGCGCCCACAGTAGGAAACCGCAGGTGAGAGCCTGAATAGGCCCCCCGGTCCACACGGACCGGGGGGCCTATTCCATGATCGGGGTCGCATAGGGGCCACGTCGTCAGACGGCGAGCACTGCTGATCACTCGATGGAGGGACAGGAAACGTGTCTGGTGTTGCACGCTCACCCGAGCATCGAGAACTCCCCGTGGTGCCGCCAGTTTTCTCCGTCGCTCACGAATAAGCTCACTGATGAGATCGTTGCTGTGGCGGGGAGCCGCTTGGCCAGTTCCGCCTCGACCTCGTCGAAGACGTGGGACTGCTGCCCGTGGGCGACGGTCAGGTGCGGGATTACCTCGGCGAACTGTCCCCCGTAGGGCGGCGCCTCCGGCCATCGCGCCGCTATGGTCTCGGTCAGCGCACGAAGCGGCTGGTCCGGCGTCGGAGCGAGGTAAAGCACGTCGGGGAAGCGGCGGCATTCGTCGAACTGGACCGTGAAGGGGCTGTGCTCGCCGATCAGAGTCCTGAGGTCACTGATGACCGCGGTGCTGATGAGATCGACGTCGAGGAACGGGAAGAGCACCGTCACGTGGGCGGGAATCCCGGCCGATGCGGAGGAATCAAATCGGCGTCGCCAGTGCTCGACCAGCGGCTCGGCCTCTGTCACGGTTGCCAGCAAGGCGGTCCGACCTGCTCGGTAACGTTCTGACTCGTCATGAGACACGGCTAGATGATCTCGGACGGCGAGGCGGTTGCGCCACCGGATTCATGCGGCGCCGGTCTCCGTGCGTTCGACGATATGCCGTTTTCGAACCTTGCGCCGGAGCGGACCAGGGCGACGAGGTGGCTCCGGTGATCGCCCGCCAGCGCCGCGGATGGGGTGGATCTCGTACGCGTGGCCGAATCCATGATCAGTGGATCCGCCCGCGCCCCGACCACCAACCGGCCTCGGGTACGGGCGGGAGATCGCATCGGGCGGACCTCACCCCCGCCCCCGGTGCAGCGGACCGCTTCTCGGCCCGCTCCGTGCACGCCTCGGTATCGGCGCAGGCGCGAGGGAACCATGAGTACGCGGCCCCGTTGGTCGGCCGGGCGCGCTGCTCTCCGAGGTCGATGTCGTCGCCCAGCGTGAGGGGGTGCCGGCACCAGACGCAACGCCATCCTCGGCGCTGCTGCTCGGTGAGCTCGTTGACCGGCGGTAAATCCCTCACGGTCATGGTGTCCCCGGTTGTCTCGTCGGCAGTTCACTGACGGTACGAGCGGGCACAGCAAACGAGGGGCAGGAATCCTGCCCCTCGCTCATGGGTTCGAACTATGCAGCGAGCAGCCCGAGTTGGTCAGCCAGCGCCGCAGCCCGCTGCCGTCGAGCCGGGACTCCATCTCCTCCAGCACTATGCGCCGCGCGTACCCGTTGTATTTGATCGTCTCCGGGGCGGCCTTGTGTGCTGATTGAGCTGGAACGCGCGGCGTGGGCCGAGCAGCAGGAGAACCGGCTGACGGTGGAGACTGCCGCCCGGGTGCAGAGGTCTTTCTATAGGCTGCGCTCAGAGGGCAGCTTCTCGCCGGGCTGCAACTTCCCCGACGCAACCCACTCGCGAATCGTGCGGTACACCCGCGCCGGCTTTGGTCCCATCCCGTGGCACGGCGCCCTGATGTCATCATCCCGCTCGCACCGGCGTAGCCGTCGAGGCTGACCACCGACAGGTGACGATCACGCGCCAACAGCCCATGTTGATGGTGTCGAATCTCAGTTGATGGTTGACGGCTTGGCGTCGGGTGATCTTTGACATCCGCCATATGCGGGTTCGATTCGGCACCGCCTGCGTACCGGCAGATGGGACGCGTTCGGCGTCTTGCGCAAGCGAGCATCGGCCCGCTATCCCCACCTCGGGGGTGCTTATTTGGGCGCGGGTGGGTGGCGAGAGAGCCTGCTTCTGCTGATCGTGGCCGGGCTGGCAGTGTTCGCGACCAACCCGGCCCTCTTGGCCACGTTCAAGGTCACCAACCAGTGGGCGGTTGGCTTCATCTCCCGGCTCTCCCAGGACGGCCATACGAAGCACCAGCGTCTGTCAGCCAGCCTGCAAGAGTGCTCAGACGACCGTCTTGAGCATGTGGCTCAAGCCATCCTCGACAGTGAGCCGCTTCCCACTTGGGAACGCAATCATCTCCAGGGCGTGCTGTGGAGCGGACGCCCCGGACCGTGGCCCGGCGCCACGGTCCGTACCGGCGGTGCAGGGCGCAGGTGGTCAGCGGGCTGGTTCACCGTGCCCGGGGTCTGCGCGAGTCCGGTGGCCCACAGCTGGTCGACACGCGAGCGCTCGGTGGCGTTCGGGTAGCGGTTGGTGCAGGACGGGCCGGGGCCGCCGCCCGACATCAGCTCACTGCACGGCCCGCTGTAGTCGTCCGGCAGGCCCAGCACGTGCCCGGTCTCGTGGGTGACGACGCGGACCGAGTCGTTCTGCTGGTTCTGGGCGTAGTCAAGGAAGATGTCGCCGCTTCCGTGGCCGTTGCTGGAGGCGTAGGAACCGCGCGAGTAGTTGCCCTCGTGGTAGGAGAAGTCGGCACCGCTCGAAGCTTCCTGGAGCTTGACGTTGGACTCGGAGCTGTTCCAGATCGAGGCCGCGTTCGATATCTGCGAACGGAAGCTCGGTGCCTGGGAGGCGTTGTAGTAGACGGTCACCGCCTGCGCGTTGGGCTGGGCGGCGCGCTTCTCGGCGACCGATTTGAGCACAGCCTCGAAGAACGCGTTGTTGTTCGCGGCCTCCTGAACCGACCCGTGGTACCGCTCCACGGAGGTACCGGCGGAAGCGGACGGGGTGGCGGCCGTCTGGGCGCTCGCCGGCACCGCTGCGCCCAGCGCGCTGGAGGCCAGACCCAGGCCGAGAGCGAGGGCGAGGAGTCTCGCGGACGTTCGGGACGACTTCATGTGGGGGGCTCCTACTCACTCGGTGACGCCGAGCGCCCGGTGCGCGTCGACTCTGCGTGAACACCGGTTCCGAACTGCAGCGACGTCCTGTGGGTCGCCATTCTTAGAACGGCTCGACAGGGAGCGCAAAGGGTCCCGTCACTAAGTCGCCTCGTAGGTCCCAGGACCTCGCCAGGGCAGTGCGCGGGTCTCCAGTCCGCACATGGCGGCGGGAGGGAAAGCTGTCGCGACGTCAGAAGCCTTACGCCACGGGGCAGCGGGCGTGCAGGCCGGCCGGGCGGAATTCCGGGGCACGCGGCGAGATCTGCATCCGGGTCAAAACGGACAAATCCTTAGATATCCGCCATGTCGCGTCTACTAAGTACGCCGGTCGGTTGCCGGGGCGCTGTGACCGACGTCATAAAATATGGGCTTCCGCTTCTTTCGCGCTCCACGGGCCCCGAGTCGCCCCCCGGAGAGTCACCCTCGGCGCTGGGCGGCATCCCTCACCGCTGAGCCGCCGCTCAGTCCTGATCAGGATGGGAGCCGGGCCCGCCGTGCAGCCCGGCGAGCGGCGTGGGGGAGGTCGGTCGGTTCCTCGCCCGCCTCCAGCAGCGTGTCCGCCGCACCCAGTGGCTTCGGGACCATGCGGGCCGGGCTGTCGTCAGCCACGCAAACGAGGTGCGTGCCCAGTCGTAGGCAGTGGTCGGGCTGACGTCCGAAAGCCGCTGACCGCCGGGTTGCTGCGTATGCGTCCCACTACCTTGATGCAGTTGGCCCGCACGGACCCGGCAACGCGGCTGGGTGAACTGTGGCCTGCGGCGTAACTCCAGCCTGGCGAGGCCCGTCTCGTACGGCATGGGAGACATCGATGCTGTGCTCGTGTCGAAGCCTGGGCCGGCGGTGGTGGAGATTGTTGCGGGAGATGCAGCGACGCTGCACGCGATCGGCGCCCCGCCGCCGACCGATGGGCATCGACCGGTGTCCGGTCGACCACGAGGCGGTGGACGGTGGCGTGGGGTGTCGAGGTGGTTCGGTGCACTCCTCGGTGCTCAAGTACGAATCCCGGGCCCCGACTTGAGTGACCGGAACCCCCGCAGCGACCTCCATGGCCGCGTGATACCGCTGCTCGACCACGCTCAACTCCACCAGCACGGCCCCGGCCCTCCCTGCACACGCCTGTCAGACGCACACAGCCAAGCCGAGGCAAGCGGTGTCAAGCATCAAGTGAAGCCACAACGTCAAGCATCAACCGAGACAAGACAACCCCATGTTGGTGGAGTGAGTAGAAACCTTCTCTACGGGTTCAAGGCGCCGCGCAAGCGTGGCACGCGCCGCCGCCCCCGGCCGCGGGCTGCCTCTGTCTCCGCCCCGGCTGCCCCCGGCCGGGCGCCGGCGCACCGAGTGTGGAGCGGGCGTGGTTCAGGGCCAAGCAGGTCGGTGATGCCTGATATCAACAGCTGACACGAACAGAGGCGGACAGTGCCGGAACAGGCTGAATCTCAGCGAGCCAAGAACGAAGTCGTCTCAGGCTGAACCTCTGGTGCCGGACTCTCTGCGATCGACCTGATAAAGATGAGGCCAGACTTCAAAGCCTTTGTGGCACGCGGGGTGCTGTCCTGAACCGATGTACAGTGCCCCGCTGGTTTGCCCTGGCCATAGAACCTCGCCCTGTGTCATGCACGTCAAACCGTGTTCTATGCCAGCGGCCCCGAGGCCTGGGGGACGTGGCCCGTTCACTCCGACCGCTCCGAGACGTGCGCCATCAACGGTGTCCCGGAGGACGTCAGCGGTTCCGGAGACCATGAGGCCCCGTCATGTCGTGGGCATGAAAGCTCCTCTTCAGCCACGGTCTGCATCGACCGACGGGGCAGCGAAGTACTGGGCGTACCGCGTCCCAGCAAAGTGCTCGCCCAACAGCCGAGAGAAGAGCAGGACCGACGGCAGCGGACGGTGGTTCACCACGAGATGTTGCGTCTGTCCCTTTGCGTTCCTGTAGACGACAGCGATGTTTGCGATCGGCTCACCGCCCACCGTCGACGTGTAGTCCTCGACGAAGTCGTTCTCTCCGTACCCGCCGATGTGGATGAAGTCCTGGTACTCGTACAGAGTGCGCGCATAGGACAGCACCGTGCGAACGTCCTCCGCTCCCCGCACGACCCCGTTCAGCACCGAGCCCTCCATCGTCACATCGGCCGCAAGGTTGTCCAGCCAAGGGGGTAATAGTCCGTGCGCTGCCGCGCCGGGTCGCCGCTGCCCAGATACATCGGTTTCGTCTTGTCAGTCATCTTCCAGCGTTCCTAGCAAGGGGCCGGCTCCTGCTGGGAGCGGCCCTGACGAGTCGAACGAAATAACGTGTTCGGCGAGCCGAACCTGATTGCGGACGCCGGCCTGGTGCCCCTGTCCGGCTGACGAGCGGTGCGGTCTGCCTGGGCTGGGCGACGCCGCGGGCGTTGTCGGCCTTGCCCCGCCGCCGCACGCCGCCAGCAACGGCAGGGGCCGCGTCCTACCTGTCGTCGTTGTCCCGGCCGTCTTCGAAGACGAAGAATGGCTTGGCGCCACGTGCGGGTGTTTCGGCGAGCGCGATGGCTTCAGTGAAGCGTTCGAGTGGGAACGGCTGGCCCTGGGGGATGCTCAGCACTCCATCGGCGACGAGACTGCGAACCTCGGACAGCGCGCGCAAGGCATCCTCAGGTGAGGCAGTGCCGAACCAGCGGTTCAGCCAGAAGCCACGGACTGCTTTGGTCTCGTAGATGACCGAGCGTGCCTGCAGCGGGATCGTCAGCGCTGCCGGGTCGGTCTGCCGGTGGGTGGAGAGCGCGCCGTAGACCACGAGCTCTCCTCCCGGAGCCAACGCCTGTGATACCTGGGCACCCACGTGGCCCGCGACACAGTCGATGGCCTTGTGCACGCCGGCCGGTCCCGCGATCTCAGCCACACGCGGCAACAGGTCCTCGTCCTCAGTGCAAATGACCTCGTCACCACCAAGCGCTTTGATCTCCTCAACGGCGTCGCGCCGCCGCACGACATTGATCGTGCGAATACCCAGATGCCTGGCCAGCTGAATGACGAGCCGGCCGACGGTGGAGCCCGCGGCCGTCTGCAACAACCATTCACCCGGCTGTACATCGAGTTCGCGAGTCAGGAGGAGCAGCGCGGTCAACGGGTTGACGGCGAGTTGACAGGCGTCGGAGTCGCTCAGATGGTCGGGAACCGGCAGGAGCCTTCGTGTATCGGCGACAAGGTATTCCTGCCAAGTGCCGGCCACATGCGGCCCGGGTACCGCCGGTACGGCAGCGACCACCACACGCTCGCCGATCTTTAGCCCCTCGGTATCCGGGCCCAGGGCCTCAATACGGCCCACGCATTCCATGTGACCACCGACAGTGGGAAACTCGGGGAAGAAACCGTATCGGCCACGCAGTACGTGCAGATCGCTGGCGTGAACCGGAGTAGCCTTCACGCGGATCAACGCCTGACCGGCTTCTGGCGTGGGAACAGGACAGGATTCCAGCCGCAGGACATCGGTAGGCTCGCCGACCTTTCCGGCTACGAGCGCGCGCATGGATTGAGGCATCAGTGACCTTTCGCCTCTCAGCGCCCGACGAACTCGGCGGGCGTTCTGGACAAAAACGATTCTGGTGCCGGCATCCTCGTCGGCGCCCAGGCTCCGGACCCTTCCTTCTCGATGGAACCGGCCCGTGCACAGAGTGTCGTCGGCGTCGGGTCCCTCTGGGCCTTTGCCGACTCGCTCGGTATGATCATGTAAGCGTGCTGGGTTCGTGCGGCCTACTGAGGTCCGTGATCAGGACAGGTCGCCGCAGCGCACCACTCTGGTTCAGATTTTGAATCCGCCATTTCACGCTACGCCCGGCCCCGGAAAGATTCTCGGCGGCGGACAATGCCGCGTGGCGCGAATTGCCCGCTGCGCCGGTTCTGGGCTCAGGAGGCCTCCGGGGACACCTGGAGGCCGTCGATCGAGTCACGCCCCTTGGCGGTGTCCGCGTACAGTCGGGCCTCGACGATCAGCCCGTCGTTCACGGTGAACAGCAGACAGTGTTCGTTCTCCAGGGTGCGGCCGGTCTTCACCTTCGCCCTGGCCCTGACGGGAACGACCACGTGCGACCCGGAATCGAGCACTGTGTGTGCGTCGTAGTTGAAGGTCTCGTGGTGGTGATCGTAGATATCCCGGTAGAAGGCGAGAAAGCCTTCAGGCCTATGGAATGTCCCGCCGTAAGGCAGGGAGGTGGGGAAGTCGAAAATCACCTCGGGCGACATCAGGTCCATCAGGTCCGAGGAATCATTCTTCTCGAATCCGGAATATGCGCGTCAGCAAGCGTCCACGATTGCCTGATTGTGCGACACGTTTCCTCCGGATCGCAGCAGAAATGAGTTGGAGTCCGTTCAGCCGCGGTCGGCATCCGACGGGTCGGTACCCGCCGACGGGTCGGCACAGTACTTTGCGTACTCTGTCCCGGCGAAGTGCTCGCCCAGCTTCCGGGAGAAGTACTGGAGCATCGGCAGCGGACGGTGGTTCATCACAAGATGTTGCGTCTTCCCCTCTTCGTTCTTATAGACGACAGCGATGTTGGCGATCGGCCTACCGTCCACCGTCGCTGCGTAGTCCTCGACGAAGCCGTTCTCTCCGTACTCACCTATGTAGATGAAGTCCTGGAATTCGTACAGAGTGCGTGCGTAGGACAGTATCGCGAAAACGTCCTTGGCTCCGTGGATGGTCCCGTTGAAGACCCCGGCCTCCAGCGTCACATCGTCGGCCAGATTGTCCAGCCAAGGGGGGTAGTAGTCCTTTCGCTGCCGCGCGGGGTCGCCGCTGCCCAGATATGTCGGTGGCGTCTTGTAGGTCATCTTGCAGCCTCCTGTGTCGGTTGAACTTCCAACAGAATCGCTGGCCGCAACAGGTGCTGTCCAACGAAAGTCGGAGACTGCCGCCATCTCTCTGATAGATACCTCGGGGGCCCGCTGAGGGATACTCGGAGGGTGGAACTGCGCCAGCTCGAGTATTTCGTCGCCGTCGCCGAGGAAGCGAACTTCACCCGTGCCGCCGCACGGCTGCACGTCGTCCAGTCCGCGGTCTCCACCACGATCAAGAACCTCGAGCGAGAACTCCGCACTCCGCTGCTGGAACGCACCCCCAAAGGCGTGCTGCTCACCGATGCCGGTGCTGCCCTGCTACCGCGCGCCCATGCCGCTCTCGACGCCGCCCGGGAGGCCGCAGACGCGGTGGGCGAGGTCCGCGGCGGACTGCGCGGCACACTGCGACTGGGCGCGATAGCCACGGTTGGGGTCATCGACCTTCCCGTGTTCCTCGGTGAATTCCACCGGCGTCATCCCGGCGTGTTCCTGCAGACCAGCGCCGCCCCCTCCGGCTCCCAGGGCCTGGTCGAAGCCCTCCTCGAACGTCGGCTCGACCTCGCCTTCGTTTCGGGGCCCGGACCGCGCCCGACAGGCATCACGCTGACCGCCCTCGCTTCCTCGGTGCTCGACCTCGTCGTGCCGGCCGCCCATCCGCTCGCGAAACGCCGCACCGTGCCGATCACCGAACTGGCAGGCCTGGACTTCGTCGACTTCCCTGCGGGCTACAGCAACCGGACCGTTGCCGACCGGGCCTTCGCCGCTGCCTCCGTTCCCCATCGCGTCGCGATCGAGATCACCGACCTCACCACCGGCGTGGCCTACGTCCGAAACGGCCTGGGCGTGGCGCTGCTGCCACGGGTCGCCCTCGGCAAGGGACAGGACGTCGCCACGCTGACCGTCGAGGACGCCGACCTGGAATGGCAGTTTTCCCTGGCCGCTCCGTCCGAGCGCACGCCCGGTGCTGCGGCACGCGCCATGATCGCGATGGCGCACGAGTTCCTCTGGCGAGAGTGAGCATCGCCTCGGAGGGCGTTGTCACGTTGTCGGTCGGGTGGACGTCTGACGGTGTGTCGAGGCATGGTGCGGCCGGGACCTGATGGCAGGCCACGAGGCATCCCAGGAGCGATTGTCTCTGCAACGTCTGCAACACGGCGGACCTGAACGGTCACAGCAATGGCAACCAGCGGCCGACAGCGTACGGCTGGGACACGACGAAGCTCCCGGCCCACGCGAATTGTGACCTGCAAGGCCGCGGGCAGCCGACTCCACCTGACATTGACGGGCTCCGGAGAGGACCACGCAGGCACATGAGCCCCCATCGAGAAACCGATGGGGGCTCATGACCGATCGAGGCTCACGATCCAGCGGAGTGCCTACACGGCGCTTGCTCCATCACTGGTTGGTGGTGGGGGTGCCGGTGGTGGTGGTCGGCGTGCCGGTCGTGGTGGTGGGGGTGGTGGTGGTCGGCGTGCCGGTCGTGGTGGTGGGGGTGCCGGTGGTGGTGGTCGGCGTGCCGGTCGTCGTGGTCGGCGTGCCAGTTGTGATGGTGGGGGTGCCGGTCGTCGTGGTCGGCGTGCCAGTTGTGGTGGTCGGCGTGCCCGTCGTGGTGGTGGGGGTGCCGGTCGTCGTGGTCGGCGTGCCAGTTGTGGTGGTCGGCGTGCCGGTCGTCGTGGTCGGCGTGCCAGTTGTGGTGGTCGGCGTGCCCGTCGTGGTGGTCGGCGTGCCCGTGGTGGTGGTGGGGGTGCCGGTGGTGGTGGTCGGCGTGCCCGTGGTGGTGGTGGGCGTGCCGGTCGTGGTGGTGGGCGTGCCGGTCGTGGTGGTCGGCGTGCCGGTCGTCGTGGTCGGCGTGCCGGTCGTGGTGGTCGGCGTGCCGGTCGTGGTGGTGGGCGTGCCCGTGGTGGTGGTCGGTTGCGTAACCGGCCCAGTCCCCGCATTGACGGGGGCATTGATGACGCTGGAATTCATGATTTGGGTCATGTTGGTGGTTGTCTGATTGACGACTTGGGTTATCAGCGTCTGCGGCAACCCAAGGCTTCTCGCCGTGCTTTGTGCCGCTGCTATGCCTTGTGCCTTCGCAGCTTGCGGGGAGGCACCTCTACGTATCGCCGCTTGTGCTGCACTCGTTCCGGCAGCTGTGGCGGCGGCTGTAGCTGATGTGCTTCCTGTCGATGTCGCTGCCGCCCCGGTGCAGGCCGTGGAACCTACGGAGAAGTTGCCCGCCCCCGTAACGGTGGTCGGTCCGATGCGGCCGTCAGAGGAAGAGCGCACCATCGTCCCGGTAGGCGAGACTGCGAACGTCCCATTGGGGGCGAAGTTCTCTCCGGTCAGGCTACTTGCTACCACCCGACAATTCTCGTTCGGGGCAGCGGAAGCCGGCTCGACGGTGATCGCGGCCGTCCCTCCGACAAGCGCAACTGTCGCAGCGGCACTCAGGGCGATCTTTCCTCTCATGGTCTTCTCCTTTTCGGCACTGTGCTTGCGATCCCAGTCGCGTGCCGACGTGAGCGGCGGGCCATAACCACCGCGGCTCCGGCGTGACGCTGACGTAGGGGCGGGACCGGCAGAAGCAACTCCGTGTAACTCCGGGTTGAACCCCCCGCTCCTAACACCTTGCGCGTTCTCCTCGTGGATGTCGCGCGGAAGGATCTTCCGGATTCAACCAGTCATGGCTCAGGAGTTGCCTCCGGCGGCCGCTCGCCGGGCACCACACGGCCGCGCGAGGGGAAACAAGTGAAGAGGAGTCGAAGCATGAGAAAATGTACGCGAAGGCGCCGCGGGAGCTGGGTCGGTGCCGTACGAGATGATGGTTGCCAACTCGCAGCACTCCTACGCGAATCGTCCCCGTCGAGCCATAACGTGCCTGGGGCTTCTGAGGCCCCGGCGCGCCGCTGACGGGACAATTCAGTTCACTCCAGCCTCTGGGCTGGTGAAACATGAAGAAGACGACCTTGCGGAGCGTCGGGCTGGTCCACCCGCACTCCCGGGCGTGGTTCAGGGACTTCGCCCGCTGCTACCCCGTGTCGGCGCGGTGCGCTGTGCTGAAGCGGCGCTGAAAGGCGGCTGGGCTGATCGACATTTTCCTCACGAAAACTCTCCGCATACTCTCGTAACTCGGGAATCCCGCAAGGGATGCCACCTGCGTTGCGGTGTGCCCTTGGTCGAGCAGAGCTTTTGCCAGGTCGAACCGGATCATCTCCACGTACCGGGCCGGCGTGGTGGACAGTTCGTCGTGAAAGAGCCGCGTGAGATGCCGGGGGCTCACATTGATGTGCTTGGCGAGCTCACCGAGTGAGTGATTTCCCGCGGGATCAGCCGTCACCAAGTCGGTGATCCTGCGGATGACCGGAGATCGAGGTGGCGGTCCTTGCAGTGGGGCGGAGAACTGTGACTGGCCGCCCGAACGCTGCAAATAGACCACCAGGGCGCGGGCGACATCGCGGGTCAGATCAGGGCCGTGATCCTCCTCGACGAGTGCCAGCGCCAGGTCGATGCCGGCGGTCACGCCCGCCGAGGTGTACGTGGTGCCGTCACGTACATAGATCGCATCAGGTTCGATGTGGCTGGACCGGCACCGGGCGGCGAGTTCCTGCGCGACCTTCCAGTGCGTGGTCGCACGCTTGCCGTCCAGGAGACCGGCGGCGCCGAGGACGAATGCTCCGGTGCAGATGGACGCGACCCGGTCGGCCCGGAGCGCCAGGGTCCGGGTGGCCTCGACCAGGTCACGGGCGACAGGGCTGCGCGGGTAGAGGTCTGCGCCGGCCACCAGGAAGGTGTCGGGAGCAAGCTGCGAGGCGGCGGCGTCGACCGCGATCCGGATCCCGATGGACGAGGTGACGTCGGTGCCGGTCGGTGACGCCAGCACGATCCGGTAGTCGGCACCGAACCGGTTCGCTTCCGCGAACACCTCCGCGGGGCCGGCGACGTCCAGCAGTGTGACCCCGTCATAGACGAGGATCACGACCCGATGCGTGGCGGAGCCCACGCCCCCGTTCCCGGCCTGTCCGGATTCAGGTGACTCATGGCGGGACCGAGGTGGCGCCGAGGGCCCGGTGGTCGGCAGTGTGGAAGACGGGCGCACCGTCCATTCCTAACACACCGATACCGGAAAGCGCAGAGGTCATGACTGAGATCATCGCAGGGGTAGAGATTCCTGAAACAGAGGCGGTCGCCGAAGCCACCCGCCTCATTCAGAAGATGACCAGTCCCCTCATCTACCATCACTCCCGGCGTGTTTTCGTCTTCGGCGTCATTCATGCTCGCAGGATCGGCTTGCAGCCCAACCCGGAGCTGCTCTACCTGTCCGCCATGTTCCACGACACCGGCCTCTTGACGCCATTTTCCGATGTGGAGCAGCGCTTCGAGGTCGATGGAGCCGACCATGCGCGCAAGTTCATGCTCGACCGCGGTTTCCCGGCCGCCGCCGCCGACGTGGTCTGGACGGCTATCGCGCTGCACACGACGCCGGGAATTCCCGGCCGGATGGGCCCGGAGATCGCCATCACGAATCTCGGTGTTCTGACCGACGTGCTCGGCTTGGGGCTGGACGAGTTGGATCGGGTACAGGTGGAAGAGATCACCGACGTCCATCCACGGGGCGACTTCAAGAACGAGTTCCTGCAGGCCTTCGTCGACGGACTCAAGCACCGACCGGAGACCACGAACGGAACCGTGAATGCAGATGTGCTGGAGCACTTTGTTCCCGGCTTCCGTCGCACAACCACGGTCGAGCGCATCATCGGCGCGCCCTGGCCGAGCTGATCAGCGAGCCATGAAAGACAAGGTGAGGAAACATGCGAGTCGTCCTCGCCCCCGGCCGTCGTCTCGGACGAGGCGCCGCCTCCACCGTGCTCGTGCCCGCCGGCGTGGGTGACACATTTCTTCCAGAAGGGACCCAGCATGCAAGCCATCACCGTTCGAGACCGTGACGCGGGTGTCGGTGGGCTCTCCCTCACGGACATGCCCTACCCCCATGCCGCTGAGAACGATGTCATCGTGCGGGTGCATGCCGCGGGGTTCACCCCTGGAGAGCTCGACTGGCCGGGAACCTGGTCCGACCGCGGCGGCCGCGACCGAACGCCGAGCGTGCCCGGGCATGAACTCTCCGGCGTTGTCGCCGAACTGGGCTACGGAACCACGGGCCTGACCGTCGGCCAGCGGGTGTTCGGACTGGCCGACTGGACCCGAAACGGATCACTGGCCGAGTACGCCGGGGTAGAGGCCCGCAATCTCGCTCCGCTACCGGCGGACGTCGGCCACACGGTGGCCGCCGCCCTGCCGATCTCCGGGCTGACCGCATGGCAGGGCCTGTTCGACCACGGTCGCCTCACGACGGGCCAGACCGTCCTCATCCACGGTGCCGCCGGCGCTGTCGGGTCGATCGCCGTGCAGCTCGCACGCGAGGCGGGCGCCCGAGTGATCGGCACCGGACGGGCCGCCGGCAGGGACACAGCACTCGGTCTCGGCGCGGATACCTTCGTGGACCTGGAGAACGACCGGCTCGAAGAGATCGGCGAGGTAGACCTCGTACTCGATGTGCTCGGCGGCGACATCCTCGAACGCTCGACCGCCCTGGTACGCGCCGGTGGCACCCTCGTCACCGTCGCCATGCCGCCCAGAATCCAGCCCGAGGACGGTCGGGCCGTCTTCTTCGTCGTCGAAGCCGACCGGGTCCGCCTCGCGGACCTCATCCAGCGGGTCCGGGACGGACGACTCAAGCCGGTCGTCGGGGATGTGCGGCCACTGTCCGAAGCGCCCGCAGCGTTCGCCCGCAGCGGCCGCCGCACACGCGGCAAAACGATCATCCAGATCGCGGAGAACTGAATGCGAGCGGCCCGTCGACCCGGTCGGGCGATGGCCGGCCGTGCCCATCAGTGGTTCGAGCCCTTGATCCGATGATGAGCGACCTGTTCCCGTGCCGTGCGCCACCGTGACCGAGTCTGCTCGACCACGCTGTCCCACTGCCGGCGGACCTCATGGTCGGAAGGGCGGTGGCCCTGACGGATCCGGCTGAGCTCGTCCCGTACTTCTCGTCCCAGTGCCGCCGACGCAACCAGGACGAGCATGGCTGCGAAGAGGGCGGAGATCATCGCGAAGACAGCACCGACCACCCCGTAGCGTGCTGCGGAGGAGTTGAAGAGATGCGGCATGTAGATGGTCGCGCCCACTGAATAGGCCGCCGTCAGGACGGCGCCGGTGATGCCGAAGGGAAGCAGGTCCGTCCAGCTGATCCGCTTCGCCGACAGGATCCGGCCGCTCCACACGAGGAATGCAGCGGTCACCAGTACCCCACACACCCAGGCGGCCGCCAGACCCAGCACGCCCCCGCTCCGGAGCCCGGAGAGCAACGTGCTGACCACTACGTAGCCACCGAGAGTGAGGATCCACCACAAGCCGTTGCGCGTGTTGCGCACACTGAGGGGCTTGAGTTCCCATGCCTGTTCGAAGAGTCGCTGTGCGGCTCGCGCGAAACTCAGCACCGAGATCGTCAGAAACACGACGCCGAAGATGCCCACGCTTGCGCTGGTCGCCTCGGCAGGAGAGAACAGCGAGCTGACTGCCGTGGCGCCCGCTCCGGTGAGGTGGTAACGCCTGATGATCCGCTCTGCGGCGTCGAAGTGCACAAGGTTGCCCAGGACAGTGCCAAGGAGGATGGAGAGCGGGACCAATGCTGTCAGGGCGCTGGAGGCCAGGGCCATCGAGCGGTCGAACCCCACGATCTTCTGAAACCGGTTGATGACCCGCAACGCGAAGGCCGGCCGCAGCCAGAACGTCAACGTTCTGACGACGCGCTCTCGATTGATCCCCGTCGTCCTGCCCTCCGTGAAGATCGGGACCTTTGTGGCGACGCGAGCCTAACGGCCGGACGCCTGACCGATGAACGGCGACACGAGAAGCAGCATGCAGCCGCCTCCCTTCCCTCGCCCTTGAGCCTGTGGGCGGCTCTGCCGTCGCCGCGGTCGCCGACCGGCTGGAAGGCGTCGCCCGACGCCGAGCCCGGCGAGAGATCCACTGGCGCGCTTTCGGGACAGCCGACCAGAATGCAGTGGAGGAGGCCTGACATGAACGAGCTGCTCAGCCGGGCGATCGAAGCCCACGGTGGGATCACACGCTGGCAGGAACTGACCCAGGCGCAAGCCACCATCGTCAGCGGTGGCCACCTGTTCGCCGTCAAGGGTCTGCCACAGGATCCCGCGCCGCGCGAGATGACCGTCCGACTCCACGAGGAGCACGCCTCGGTCGAGCCCTTCGGTGCCCCGGACCAGAAGACCGACTTCTCGCCCGGGCGAGTGGCCATCGAGAAGCTCGACGGGCGAGTGGTGGCCGAACGCAAGGACCCGCGGACGTCCTTCACAGGCCACGTCCTGGAGACCCCCTGGGACCCGCTGGACCGCGCCTACTTCAACGGCTATGCACTGTGGACCTACCTGACCACGCCGTTCCTGCTGACCATGCCCGGCTTCACGGTCACCGAGATCGAAGCGTGGCGGGAGGGAGGCGAAGCCTGGCGAGGACTGCGCGCCACCTTCCCGTCCGGGATCGCCAGTCACAGCACCCATCAGGACTTCTACTTCGGCCCCGACCACCTCCTGCGCCGGCACGACTACCACGTCGACGTCGCCGGTGGGTTCGCCGCCGCGCAGTATGTGTACGACTACGCCGAAGCGGACGGCATCGTGCTGCCCACCAGACGCCGGGCCTACCGCCGCGACACCGACGACCGCCCCGTCCTCGATGAGGTCATGGTCTCGATCGACCTCAGCAGCATCCACTTCAGCTGACGGAAGACCTGACCGAAGTCGTCAAGGCTGCGGGCGACCCGCCGCAAGCCTCATGAGGGGCGCCGTCAGGCCGTCGACAATCGTTCCACCCTCTGCGCGCCTCTTTCCCGGCGGGCCGCCCGCCCGCCCGCCTGCTGGGGGTCCAGGCCTCGGGGCCGAGTTCCCTGACCGACGTGCGGACGTCGGGCACGGCAGCTGTCCCGACGCCGCTGAGATCAGAGCGGAGCAAGGATCATCAGGACCTCGTCACGGGTGTCGTCGGGTGCGAGTCGCAGGGCTGCCGGCCAGCGACCGATCTCGCGCCATCCGAGCCGTCCGTAGAAGCCCTCGAGCCCCTCACCTCCCCGGGCTGCGAGGTGCAGCTGTTCGAGGCCCAGCTCATCGCGGGCGATCTTCCGGAGCTCGTGGACGAGGGCGGATCCGATGCCGCGTCCGCGGAAGGCGGGGCGGGTCTGCAGATGGTGGACCGTGCCCCGGTGTCCGACGAGCCGGTGAGGATCGCGGTTGAGGACGACCCATCCGGCGAGGAGTCCGTCGACCCGGGCGACAAGGAGTCTGCTCCGGTGCGGGTCGAGACGGCTGAGGAGCTGGTCCGCGACAGGGGTGACGTCGTCCTCGCCGACGGGCGGGAACGGGAATCCCGCCGCGCCGCCGGTGTTGGTGACCGTGATCCAGCAGTCGATCAACTCCCGCCGGAGTTCAGGGGTGACATCGCGCGGGTCGGCCATCTGTACCACGTCGAGGGCGCTGTCGTGCGGCATGAGGAGCAGGATGCCAGAGAGGTCCGACAGTCCTCGCCGCGGTCAGGGTCTCGTGGTGCGCTCGCCGCCTTCGGCTTACGCGGTTTCCGTGGCCGTCGTATGCGTCGTGACGCTTTCGGTGCCAGGCCGCCGAGGGGGCGGAGCTACACGTGATGGCGTGACCTTCCTGGTGCCCCATGGTGGTGTCTCGCCTTCTCGCCGGGGCTGGGGGCCCACGTCCGAGCGCATCCGGAGCAGTACCAGTGCCACAGATGCGGGGCGGCCGGTGTCGTGCGACTGGTGTCGCGCCAGAGTGCCCGGTGATCCAGGCAGTGGGGGCAGTTCGGTGACTGGTGCACCACGGCGTCCTCCTGCGTCGATTGGTGGTCAGCGTGGTACGGCGGCCGGTGGTTCGGTGTGCTGACCCGCTCTTCCCACTCGTACGGGGGATCCGTGCCGGCAGTCGGGGCCGCGACGCCGTCACCCGAATGGATGCGTACAGGTGGTCGCACGGGAACGTGCCGCGCAAGGTCGGTTCTGTCCGGCTTCATCCCGTTCCGGCCCAGGAGTTTCCATGGCACAGACAGCGCCCACGCCCGGCAGGTCCGCCCGTTCCTCCGGTCCGGGGGACGGCAGCAATCCCTGGGCGGCCGGTGGGGTCATGTTCGCCGGTGTTCTGCTGATGGTGGACGGCGTCCTGGGGGTGATCAAGGGCATTGCCGGTATCGCGTCCGACGATGTCTACGCACGCATCAGGAATTACACGTTCAAGTTCGACGTGACGGGCTGGGGCTGGATCCATCTCGTTCTCGGCGTGATTCTTGTCGTGATCGGTCTGGGCATTCTCAAGGGCGCCGGGTGGGCCCGGGTGCTGGGTATCGTGATCGCGGCGCTCAACATGATCGCCAACTTCATGTGGCTGCCGTACGTGCCGATCTGGGCGATCATCTCCATCGCCATCGACACGTTCGTCATCTGGGCCCTGTGCACGGACCGTTCCAAGGTGCTCGTCTGAGTGCTGGTCGTGACGGAGGACGTGCACTCATGGCTGCTGCATCCGATCCGTCGGAAGAGCTCGTCGCTCTTGCCGCCGAGGCGTATGTCTACGGGTATCCGCTGGTCTTCGACCTCTCGACGGCTGAGGACTTCATGCAGGTGGGTGTCGGCCCGCTGGCGCCGACCCCGTTCAATCACTTCGCGCACCCGGGCCGATCGGCGGACCCCGGCACCCCCTGCGCCTCCGTCGGCGACGACACGCTCTGCTCGGTCGCCCAGCTCGACCTCTCCGGCGGGCCGATCCGGCTGCATGTCCCCGACACCGGCAGTGCGTACTACGTACTGCAGTTCGTGGACACCTGGACCAACAACTTCGCGTACGTCGGCCGCCGCGCCACCGGTACGGATGAGGGCGACTGGCTCGTCGTGCCGCCGGGCTGGGCAGGCAGTGAGCCCGCTGGGGTGCGTGGGGTGATCGACGCGCCGACCTCCGTGGTCTCCGTCGTCGGCCGCATCGCCTGTGACGGCCCCGACGACGTGGAGCGGGTCCGGGCGCTGCAGAAACAGCTCACGCTCACGCATCTCGAACCCGGGACGCACCGCACGGGGCTGCCCGCGCCCGACATCGACGTACCGGAGCAGCTGCGCTTCTTCGAGCAGCTCAGGGTGTGGATGGCCGACTTCCCGCCGGCTGCCGCCGACTGTGCGTACCAGGACAGGTTCCAGCCGCTGGGGCTGCTGGAGGAGGGGCCTTCGCCGTACGTCTCCGCCGATCCCGTCCTCGTACGCGCACTCGTCGAGGGGATGGAGCGCGGCAGGGCGCGCGTGGCGGAGGCCGGGCGGCCGGGTGCGGCGGACGGTGGGCGCTGGGTGATGGATCCGCATCTCTTCGACTACAACCTCGACCGTTTCGGGGTGGGGACGATCGACTCGCCGGAGTGGAAGATGGCCGACCGGGAGGCGTCCTACCTGGTCAGGGCGGTGGCGGCACGCGTCGCGCCGTGGGGGACCCATGGGTACGAGGCCGTGTTCGCACACACCGCCCACGACGCCGACGGTCATCGGCTGAACGGCGCCCACTCCTATGTGCTGCGCTTCGAGCAGCCGCCGCCGGTCGGGGCGTTCTGGTCCTTGACCATGTACGACGCCCCGGACGGCCGCCTCGTCGAGAACCCGGCGCGCCGGTACGCGATCGGTGACCGTACGCCCGGGCTGGTGCGTGCGGACGACGGGTCGCTGACCGTTCACCTGGGGAAGGAACGCCCTGCGGACCCCGCGGCGGCGGCGAACTGGCTGCCCGCGCCCGACGGGGACTTCCGGCCCGTGCTCAGGCTCTACACGCCGGGGCGTGCGGTGCTCGACGGCAGTTACCGGATCCCCGCGGTCGAGCGGGGCTGAGGCCGGTCCGGGTCCGGGGGTGCCCGCTTGCCGGGGGCGATGTCAGTGGGCCGGTACACACTGGAGGCATGTGCCGCAGCATCAAGACCCTTCGCCCGCCCGTCATCCCCGAAGAGGCCACCGAGGAGGACATCCGGGCCGCCGCCCTGCAGTTCGTACGCAAGGTGTCCGGCTTCCGCGCTCCGGCCGCGCACAATCAGGAGGTGTTCGACCGGGCCGTCGACGAGATCGCCGAAGCGACCGCCCGACTGCTGGACGGTCTTGAGGTGCGGGGGGCGCCCGTCAGGACGTCTTAGGTGCCGAAGCCGCCGCTGGGGCTGTCGCGGGGGTGGCTGCTGTCGCTCCGGGGCGGCGCATCAGGTACGCGGCCAGCGCGCCGGCCACGAACAGGGCCAGCACCGAGACCGCCGTGCCCAGCCATGTCGTGCCGAGCCACTGGCCGCCGAAGTAGCCGAGGCCCACGCTGTAGCCCGCCCAGGCCACGCCGGCCAGCGCAGACCAGGGCAGGAATTCCTTCACCTTGCGGTGCGCCGCGCCCGCGCCCAGGGAGACGACCGAGCGGCCTGCCGGGGCGAAGCGGGCGATGACGACGAGGATGCCGCCGCCGCGGCCCAGGGCCGCGCCGAGACGTTCCTGTGCGGTGGTGAGGCGACGGGAGCGGGCGATGGCGCGGTCCAGCCGGTCGCCGCCGCGCCAGGCCAGGCGGTACGCGACGAGGTCGCCGAGCACCGAAGCGGTGGCCGCGCTCAGGATCAGCGCGAGGAGCGATGGAACCTGGGGGACCTCTCCGGCGGAGCCGGCTGCGACCGAGGTCGTGCCGGCGGCGGCAGCTGTGGCCGCCGTGATCACCAGGACCCCGCTGGGCAGCACGGGCAGGAAGACGTCCAGGAGCACCGAGAGGGCGACCACCGCATAGATCCATGGGCTGCCGGTCAGCGCACCCATACTCTCGAGCACCTTCGCGTACTCCCCGTTCGTTCCAACGCCGCGACGTCGCAGGGGAGCGGCAGGGGCGGCAGGGCCAGCTGTACAGCGTACGCCTGCCGTTTACCCGTACATCATTACGCGCGGTGGATGTTGTGCACCTCACGTGTCACATGTGCCGCGCCTGCCCCACGGGGACCGGTGGGGCAGGCGCGGCAGCACGGGACACGCCGGAGGCTCAGGCCGCGACCGCCGGTGCCTGCTCGCGGGTGCGGTCCTCGCTGGGCTCCGCGTCACTCCGCCGTGCGAACAGCCGGTCCACGGCCAGGGAGCCGGGGCCGGTGAAGACCAGCAGCAGGAACACCCAGCAGAAGACCGCGGACGGCTCGCCGCCGTTCTGCAGCGGGAAGAGTGCCTCGGGCTGGTGGACCTTGAAGTACGCGTACGCCATGGAGCCGGAGGCGACGAAGGCGGCGATACGGGTGCCGAGGCCCAGGACGATCAGGGTGCCGCCGACCAGCTGGATGAGCGCCGCGTACCAGCCCGGCCAGGTGCCGGTGGGTATGGAGCCGCCGCCCATGGCGCCGCCGAGCACGCCGAAGAGCGAGGCGGCGCCATGGCAGGCGAAGAGCAGGCCGATGACGATCCGGAACAGGGCGAGAGCGTGGGGTTGTGCACGGTTCAGGCGTGCGTACATGGGGGGAGGGCTCCTTCGGTCGGTGGGGGACGAGAACCGATTGAGCGCCTCAGGTTAGGGTGACCTCACCAGTGCTTGCAAGTTCAACATTTTGCCGACTGGCTGAAAATTTACCTACTCGCCGACGGTCAGTGTCTGCTCCAGCACCGTCTCCAGCTGCGCACCTGTGGCCTTCTCTTTGGCCTGAACCAATGTCAGCGCGGCATTCCGGCCATGCAGCGTCAGCGTCATCAGCTGATTGCCGAACCACGGTCCGCCGGTCTTCCGCCACCGGATCGGTGCCGGGCCTGTCCGGCCGTGCCGCGCCAGCAGCCGGCCGAGCCGCCGCCCTGCCCGGCTCCAGCCGAAACGGAACCCCGCTTTGAGCAGTCCGGGGACCGAGTTGTGCACGGGAGAGCAGGTCAGCTGCAGGATGCGCGCCCCGGGGTCGGTGTCCGGCGCGTCGGCCGGCCACGTGGGCTGCGCGATGTACGCATGGTGCACATCGCCTGACAGCACACAAACCGTCGCCGGGGCGTCCGGTCCGCTTCCTGCCTCCCTGATCAGCTCCGTCAGCCGACGGAAGGAGTCGGGGAAAGCCGCCCAATGCTCCAGGTCGGAGCGGCGCCGCAGATTCTCGCCGAACCGCGCCCATCGTCCATCGGGCCCGCCCCGCTCGCCCCGGCACAGCGCGGCGTTCCACTCCTCCGCGTCATGGATGAGCGGGGGCAGCAGCCACGGCAGCGAGGTGCCGATCAGGAGATGGTCGTACGAACCGGGGTCGGCGAGAGCCTCCTCGCGCACCCAGTGCGCCTCCTTGTCGTCGAGCATCGACCGGCTCTCCTCGTCGAGTACGCGGGCCGCTCGGGTGTCCACCATCAGCAGCCGTACTCGGCCGAAAACACGGCGGTAGCTCCAGCGGGTGCGCGTGGGGTCGGCGTCCGCCTCGGCGGCGAAACGGCGCAGCACCTCGGTGCCGTCCGGATCGGCGCGGACGGCCGCGTAGACCGGGTCGGCGGCCAGAGCGGCGGGGGAGAGGTTGCCGAGGTGCTGATAGACCCAGTACGACGCCAGTCCGCTGACGATCCGCTCGTGCCACCAGGGGGTCGAACGGATGGAGGCGAGCCATGCGGCGCTGGTGTTCCAGTCGTCCACCACATCGTGGTCGTCGAAGATCATGCAGCTGGGGACGGTGGAGAGCAGCCAGCGAACCTCGGGGTCGCGCCAGGACTCGTCGTAGAGGTGGGTGTACTCCTCGTAGTCCGCGACCTCGGCGCCCGGCGGCTCCGCGAGGTCCCGGCGCGCGGCGAGGCGGCTGCGGGTCGCCTTCGACGTCTCGTCCGCGTACACCTGGTCGCCGAGGAGGAGCAGGACGTCGGGGCGTGCGGCGCCGGGATCGGCGGCGAGCCGGGCGGCAAGGGTGTCGAGCGCGTCGGGGCCGGCGGCGTCCCGCTCGCCGATGGGGGGAGCGGCCCAGCGGCAGGATCCGAAGGCGATCCGGACGGGCGTCGGCTCTGCGTTCCCGTCCGCCGCGGAGGGGGCGGGGGATATCGGGGGTGTGGTGATCGTGCTCGCGGGGAATCCGGAGTCCTCGAGCGGCCAGACCTTACGGCCGCCGAGCAGCACCTCGTACGCCGTGGTCGAGCCCGGTGTCAGGCCCGTCACGACCACCAGCGCGTAGTGGTGACCCGCGATCGCGAACGTCCGGGAGGAGCCCGACGCGACGTCCGCGCACCGGACTTCGGCCGTGGTCGGCCGGTCGGCCTCGACCCAGACGGTCGCGGTGGAACCCGTCTCCCAGTCGACGTACCGCAGTAGTGGTCCCAGGCGCAGTCCGGCCATGAGGTGTCCTCCTCGCGTCGTTCCGTACGGACGGGGCCCGTGCACGTACGGACGAAGCCCGTCGCGTGCGAGCGGGCTCCGTACCGTACGGAACGGCGGGGGAGGGGTGAGCGGTTCCGGTCAGCAGCCGTTGAGAACGGACTGGAGCGCGCTCTTCTCCGCCGAGTCGACGGTCAGGTTGTAGTAGTGCTTCACGTGTACCCAGGCGCGCGCGTAGGTGCAGCGGTAAGCGGTGCGCGAAGGCAGCCACGTCGCCGGATCCTGGTCGCCCTTGGACTGGTTGACGTTGTCCGTGACCGCGATGAGCTGCGGGCGCGTCAGGTCGTTGGCGAAGGACTGGCGTTGTGCGGTGGTCCAGCTGCTCGCGCCCGAGCGCCAGGCCTCGGCGAGCGGGACCATGTGGTCGATGTCCAGGTCGGAAGCGGCGGTCCAGCTGGCACCGTCGTACTCCGAGTACCAACTGCCGCTGACGGCCGTGCAGCTGGAGTTCTGCGTCACGTTCGTGCCGTCCCGCTTCAGGACGACCTCGCGGGTGTCGCAGGCGCCCGACTGGGTTATCCAGTGCGGGAACAGGTCCCGGCTGTAGCCGGTCGACGAGCCTTCCGCCTTGACGGTCAGCTGGCTCAGGTAGGTGCGGGCGGTGGACGCGGCGACCGGCGTGGGCATGGCGGCCTGGGCGGTGGGCGCGGTGAGCAGTCCGCTGGTTGCGGCAAGTGCGGCGGATGCGACGACGACGCCGATGCGACGCGCGTAGACACCTGACATGCGAACTCCCTTGATGTGGGGGATCTTGGGCGGGCGACCTGTGGACCCGGCCATCGTGGCGGCGCCAGGTTTCTGTGGGGTGGGCGCCAGGTAACAGAGTGGCGACATGTGCACGTCACATCAAGGGGTGTGACAGGGCTGACGCACCGACAGTTCGGGGCTGCGGAAAACCGATTCGTACCGGATGCCGGAATGGGCCCGACCTATGGTGGCCGCGTGCTGCTTCCGGTCAACATCACGCTCGGCGTCGTCCTCGCCCTGCTGCTCGCGGCGGCCGCCGTCGTCGCCGCCGTGGCCTCGCTCGGCCGCTCGCGCGAGATCGTCCTGGCCGGACTGCGGGCCGCGGTCCAACTCGCCGCCGTCTCCGTGCTCATCGGCTGGGTGGTCCGCTCGCTGCCGGCGCTGCTCGGCTTCGTGGCGCTGATGTACGCGGTCGCGGTACGGACCGCGGGGCGCCGGATCACCGCGAACCGCACCTGGTGGTGGGCGGCACTGCCGATCGCCGCGGGGGTCGCGCCGGTGATCGCCGTCCTGCTGCTCACCGGACTCCTGCCGGTCCGCGGCCTCGCGCTGATCCCGGTCACGGGCATCCTCATCGGAGGTGCGCTCACCGCGACCGTGCTCGGCGGACGGCGCGCCCTGGACGAACTGACCATGCGGCACGGGGAGGTGGAGGCGGGGATGGCGCTCGGGCTGCTCGACCGTGACGCGCGGATGGAGATCGCCCGGCCGGCGGCGTCGGAGGCGCTGCTGCCGGGGCTGGACCAGACGCGGACCGTGGGGCTCGTCACGCTGCCCGGGGCGTTCGTGGGCATGCTGCTCGGCGGCGCCTCACCGGTTCAGGCGGGGGCCGTGCAGTTGTTCGTGCTGGTCGCGCTGATGGCCGTACAGGCGGTGGCCGTCGCGACGGTCCTCGAACTCGTGGCGCGCGGACGGATGTACCGGGACTGAGCCCCTGGGAAAGGCCCCAGGGGCTGGATGTCCTCGGCCGATCGGCCGGACGCTACCGGGGAGCGCCGATGTACAGGTGGATCGAGCCGTCGGCCGACGCCTCCACGCGGATCTGCGTCAGATCCTCGACGTGTGCGTCCGGCGCCAGCGCCGCGGCGCGCGGGCCGACTCCCACGACCCGCATGCCGGCCGCCCGGCCCGCCGCGATGCCGGCCTCCGAGTCCTCGAAGACGATGCAGTCCGCCGGGGCGAAGCCCAGTTCGGCCGCGCCCTTGAGGAAACCCTCGGGGTCGGGCTTGCTGGCGCCGACGCATTCCGCCGTGACGCGGATGCTCGGCATCCGCAGTCCGGCTGCCGTCATCCGGGCCCGGGCCAGCGCCTCGTCCGCCGAGGTCACCAGGGCGTGCGGGAGCGCCGCGATCGCGTCCAGGAAGACGGGGGCACCGTCGATCGGGACCACTCCGTCGGTGTCGGCGGTCTCCTCGGCGAGCATCACGCGGTTGTCCGCGTAGTTCTGCTCCATCGGGCGGTGGGGGAGGAGTACTGCCATCGTGGCGTACCCCTGGCGCCCGTGGACCACCTTGAGCGCGGCCTCCGGGTCCAGGCCCTCCCGCAGTGCCCACCGCCGCCAGCAGCGCTCCACCACGGCGTCGGAGTTCACGAGGGTGCCGTCCATGTCGAGCAGGAGGGCACGTGCGGTGAGGACGGTGGCCGACATCGGCGGTCTCCAGGCGGGGGGGAAGAGGGCAATGCGGGGTGACGCGAACAAGCAGGTGAAGAGAACAAGCAGCCCCGCCCGCCGGTCAGGGAGTGCGGGCGAGGGCTACTTTGTTCCATCACGATACAAAAACCTGCCCGGGAAAGCGAATCCCGTCCGTGGCGAATCCCTTCCGTCAGGACCTGCCGCGGCCCGTCGTCTCCGCCTCCAGCGCAAGCCGGGTGTTCGGACCGTAGACGCCCGCCGGATCGCCCTCGATGGACTTGTACGACTGATAGACGCTTACCGCGTGCTCGACCTGGCCCGTGTAGTCGCCGTCGTCGTGCCCCCGGTACAGCCACACCTCCTGCAGCCGCCGTTGCAGCTCGGCCACCGCGGGGCCGTGATCGCCGCGCTGCAGCGTGCGACCGTGCGGTTTCGCGATCGACGGGGACGACGACGTCCCTGCGGACTCCTCGGCGGAGGCCGGGGCCGTCGGTGCGGCCGGATGCGACGAGGTGGCGGACGGGGAGGGCGAGGCGCTCGCCGACGGCGAGGCGGAGGCGGATACGGATGGCGACGCGGAGGCCGAAGGTGAGGCGGACGGAGACGCCGACGCCGACGTCGACGCATCGGGTGAGGTGGACGCATCGGGGACGGCCGACAGGACGGTGCTCGGCAGGGCCTGCTCGCGGTCGGCGCCCCCCTTGCCGTCCCCGCTGAACAGTCCGCCGACGAACGCCGCGGTGCCCACCACCGTGACCACGGCCGCGCCCACGGCGACCGCCGCGAACGGGCGGCGACGGCGTGGCTGCACCGGGTCCACCCGGCCCACGGCGTCCATGGTGGCAGTGGCGTCCCCGGCCTCGTAGCGGGGCTCCGGCGCTCCGGCGCTCTCCGGCAGTGCGGGCGGCGGCCCCGTCATCGCCTCCCGGTCGAGGAACAGCGGCATCGTCATGGCCGCGTCGTTCCCCGACGGGGTGCCGGCCGCCATCGTGTCGGCCGCCGTTCCGTCGCCCCCCAGCGTCACATACGGCCTGATCCGCAGCGGATCGAAGTCCTCCGCCGCCGCTGTCTCGGCCTGCGCGGCGGCCCGTCGCGCCGCCCGCTCCGCGCATCCGCAGCCGGGCCCGGCCGAGGGTCTCCCCTCCGGTGTCCCGTCCGGTCTCTCCGCCGATCTGTTGTCCGTACCGCACTCCGGGCAGACCTGTCCGGTCATTTCGTGGGTCCCCTCCCCTTGAACTGCCTGCGATTATGCAGCCCGCCGCGATGACGCCCCAACAGGCCATAACGGTCCACTGCGGCCAGGATGGGGATGTAGCGGACCCGAGGAGAGTTTTTATGGCCAACCAGCTGAGCCCCCCGGCCCTGGCCCCCGGCGAAACCCGCTCCCAGCGGACCGTCCTCGTCGCCATCGGCGCCCTGCTCCTCGGCATGCTGCTCGCCGCACTCGATCAGACCATCGTCTCCACCGCCCTGCCGACCATCGTCAGCGACCTCGGCGGCCTCGAGCACCTGTCGTGGGTGGTCACCGCCTATCTGCTCGCGTCGACCGCGGCGACCCCGCTCTGGGGCAAGCTCGGCGACCAGTACGGGCGCAAGAAGCTCTTCCAGATCGCCATCGTCATCTTCCTCGTCGGCTCCGCACTCTGCGGCATGGCCCAGAACATGCCGCAGCTGATCGGCTTCCGCGCTCTGCAGGGCCTCGGCGGCGGCGGACTGATGGTGCTCTCGATGGCGATCGTCGGCGACATCGTCGCCCCGCGCGAACGCGGAAAGTACCAGGGCCTGTTCGGTGCGGTCTTCGGCATGACGAGCGTCCTCGGACCGCTGCTCGGCGGCCTCTTCACCGAACATCTCAGCTGGCGCTGGGTCTTCTACATCAACCTGCCGATCGGCGTCGTCGCGCTGCTCGTCATCGCCGCCGTGCTGCACATCCCGGTCCGCGTGGCCAAGCACACCATCGACTACCTGGGCACCTTCCTCATCGCCGCCGTGGCCACCTGTCTGGTCCTGGTCGCCTCACTGGGCGGTACCACGTGGGCCTGGGGCTCGGCACAGATCATCGGGCTCGCCGTCCTCAGCGTGCTGATGCTGATCGCTTTCGTGTACGTCGAGCGGCGCGCCGCCGAACCCGTACTGCCGCTGAAGCTGTTCCGGATCCGCACGTTCAGCCTCGTCGCCGTCATCAGCTTCGTCATCGGCTTCGCGATGTTCGGTGCGATGACCTATCTGCCGACGTTCCTGCAGGTCGTGCACAACATCACGCCGACCATGTCCGGTGTGCACCTGCTGCCGATGGTCGTCGGCCTGCTCGTCACATCGACCGTGTCCGGCCAGATCGTCAGCCGTACCGGCCGCTGGAAGGTCTTTCCGATCCTGGGCACCGGCATCACCGCGATCGGCTTGATGCTCCTGCACCGGCTCACGGAGTTCAGCAGCACCGCGCAGATGAGCGCGTACTTCTTCGTCTTCGGTGCCGGGCTCGGTCTCGTGATGCAGGTCCTCGTGCTGGTCGTCCAGAACGCCGTCACCTACGAGGACCTGGGCGTGGCCACCTCCGGGGCGACGTTCTTCCGCTCCATCGGCGCCTCGTTCGGTGTCGCCATCTTCGGCACGATCTTCACCAACCGGCTCACCGACAAACTCGGCGCGGCGCTCTCCGACATCACCCTGCCACCCGGCGTCGACGCCGGCCGGCTGGCCGCCGACCCGCGCGCCATCACCCAACTGCCGCCCGTACTGCGACCCCCGGTGCTCCATGCGTTCTCGACCTCGATCACCGATGTCTTCCTGTACGCCGCCCCCGTCGTCCTGGTCGCCTTCGTCTTCGCCTGGTTCCTCAAGGAGGACAAGCTGCGCGGCTCGGTGACGGCCCCCGACAGCACCGAGACCCTGGCGTCCAACCCGGTCGAGCGGTCCTCGTACGACGAATGCGCGCGAGCCCTGTCGGTGCTCGCGACCCGCGACGGGCGACGCGATGCCTATGTGAAGATCACCGAGCGTGCGGGGTACGACCTGCTGCCCGCGGCGAGCTGGATGCTGCTGCGCATCAAACGGCACGGCACCGTCGAACCCGGACTGCTCGCCGACACCATCCCGGTGCCGCTGCGGGTGATCAGCGACGCGGCGCGGCAGCTCGAGGAGAGAGGCCTGGCCCGGCGTGAAGGGGTGCAGTTGGTGCTCACCGACAAGGGCTCGGAGGTCGTGATGAAGCTCGCGCAGGCCCGCGAGGAGTCGCTGGCCGAGCTGTTGGGCGACTGGTGGGGGCCGGAACGGCCGAGCGACCTGTGCAAACTCGTGGCGGAGCTGACCGCCGAGACGTGCGGATCGAGGGAGGAACAGCCGCACGGGCCGGAGCCGAAACGGGATCACGCGGCCTGAGCCGCGCTGCCCGGTCCGGGGCAGCCTCGCCCGGCCTACAGCTCCTTGGCGAACCAGTGCTCCGCGTACGGGTTCCGGTGGAAAGCCGGGACTTCCGCGTAACCGTGCTTGGCGTACAGGCCGCGCGCCTCCACCAGGTCGTTGCGGGTGTCCAGCCGGATCCGCCGTACGTCGAACGCACGCGCCGCGCTCTCGACCGCCGCCAGCAGCAGGCCGCCACCGCCCGTGCCGCGGAACTCCGGGCGTACGAACACCCGGGTCAGCTCCGCCACGTCCGCGTCGATCAGGAGCAGCCCGGCGCAGGCCGCCGGCTTCCCGTCGAACCTGCCGACGACGAATTCCCCGGTCGGCGGGGTGAGCCGGTCGACACCGTCGTCGGCGAGCCCCTCGTCGATCTCCTGGGCGGTCGCGGGCCGCCCCCAGTACCGGCTGGCGACCTCGTCGTAGTAGTCCCGGCGCAGCGCGGTGGAGTCGGGGGAGTCGAAGCGGTCCGGGGCAACAGTCCAGGTCATGTTCGTGATTGTGACTTGTGCATGATCGGAAGCCAAAGGGTTTGACCGGCGGTCCGGCCGACACGGATGGCCCCGCGGACAGGTCGGTGCGGGATCTCCGTACCGCGCTTCACTCTGCGCACAACTGTTCGTGACCGTGCGCCCGTCGGTCACGGGGACAGACGTACGGGCGAAGGGTCCGGTTCCGGCCGCTGGGGCCGGAACCGATCCGCGATCCGAGCGTTCTTTCGGACAAGAGCGGGGTGACAGCCAGGCGAAGAAGGGGTTGATTGTGTCTACCTCATAGCGCAATGCGAAGGTTTCACAACACGTCCTGGGACGAGGACGGCGGATGAACGGTGGGAGGGTCGGCGCAGCGTGGCGAATGCGGAGCACAGTGTGCGCGGAAACGCGGCGACGGGGGCGAGGACCGGGGCAGCCCGGGCCGTGCTCTGGCTGATTGTCGCCTTGCTGGCGGGGCGACAGATGGCGGTGGTGCTGCGGCAGCCGCCGGGTGAACGGCTCACCGATCTGGAGACGTGGATCGGTGAGAACGGTGTCCTGCATGTGACGGGATCGCTCTACGACAGCGACCGGTTCACCGGCACCCCCTTTGCCGGGCTGGTACTGAAGCCGCTGGCCAGGACGGCCGAACAGAGCCTCGGCGTCGCCTGGACCTTCGGTTCGCTGCTGCTCGTCGCCGCACTCGGCCTGGTCGCGGCGCGCGCCCTGCCGGGGCCCGTCTCCCGTCGCACCGCCCTGCTGGCCGCCCCCGTCGCGATCAGCCTGCTGATGCTGTCGCTGCCGGTCCGTAACGCCCTCCACCTCGGCCAGACCAGCATCCTGCCGGTCCTGCTGGTGCTCCTCGGTTGTTTCGTGGCCCGTGGAGAACGCGCTTCCGGCGTACTGATCGGGATCGCGGCCGCGCTCCAGCCGACCGTGCTGCTCTTCGCCGTCCTGCTGTGGCTGACAGGTCGCCGCCGGGCCGCAGTGACCGGTGGCACCGCATTCGCCGCCTGCACCGCGCTGGCCTGGGCCGTGATGCCGCACGACTCGTGGTCGTACTGGGTGCACCATGTCGCGGGCGCCGGACTCGGCGACACCGCGGACAGCCTCGCCAACCAGTCCCTCCACGGCGCGCTGCTCCGCTTCGGCCTGGCGGGCCCGCTCGAGGTCGGGCTGTTCCTGCTGCTGGCCGCCGCCGTCTGCTACGTCGGGCTGCGGCGCGCCGTGCGGTACGCGAACGACGGCCAGCTGCTCCTCGCCGTCGCCGTGACCGGCTGTGTCGCCGTCGCCGTCTCGCCGACCGCCTGGCAACACCAGCTGCTGTGGGTGCTCCTTGCGGTGGTCGGCCGGGCCGGCGTGCGGGCCTCCGACCGGCTGGTGTGGCCGGCCATCGTGGTGCTCGTGATCACGCTGCCCGGAAAGATACTTCTGCCGAACACCCCGGTCGCCTTCCCGGTGCGGGACAACGTGCTGCTCCTCGCTGCGCTGGGCGCCGCCTGCGCCGCGCCGTTCCTGACGCGCACCTCGCCGTACTGGCAGCGGCCGATCCCCACGGACTACGCCCTCCCGGTTCCGGCCCGTTGGAGCCGCGTACCGCTGCTGCCGTTCTGGCGACGGGTGCTCAGCCGTCCCAACCTGCTGCTCGAACTTCTGCTGATCCGGGTCGTCTACTCGGGGTATGCGCACGTCAGGCTGGCGGCGACGGCCGGCCGCGGCACCGCCGAGGCGCACGGCCGGCAGATCCACTCGCTCGAGAAGTGGCTGCACATCGACATCGAGCACTGGGCCAACCACGCGGTCGTGCACATCGGCTGGCTGAAGAGCTTCTTCGACTACTACTACTCGACGTTCCACTTCATCGTGCCGCTGGCCATCCTCGGTGTGCTGTACGTACGACGCCCCGCGGACTACCGCTGGGCCCGCTCCACCCTCGGCTTCGCCACCCTGGTCGCGCTGCTCGGCTTCTGGCTCTACCCGCTGGCGCCGCCGCGGCTGATGCCGGGGCTCGGCTTCATCGACACGGTCCATGGTGTCCAGGACTTCGCGAAGCCGGACTACGGGACGCTCACCTCGATGACCAACCAGTACGCGGCGATGCCCTCGCTGCATTTCGGGTGGTCGCTCTGGTGCGGTGTCATGATCGTGATGCTGGCCCCGAAGCTGTGGATGAAGGCGCTCGGGCTGCTGCACCCGCTGTTCACCGTCTCGGCGATCGTCGCCACGGCCAACCACTGGGTGCTCGACGCGGTGGGCGGGGCGCTGGTCATCGGGCTCGGCTTCGTGCTCACCTACGTCCTCGCGGGACCGCGGAAGCTGCAACCGGCGGCGGACCGGGCAGCCGGGGCGGAACGGAACCCGCCCGCGGCGGATCGGGCCGCTTCCGCGGAGGCGACCGGCGAGACGGTGGGCAGCAAGACCTGAGTGGCGACCGGCCGCACGTGTGCCGAAGGGGTGCCGGAACGACCTGTGTCGTCCGGCACCCCTTCGGCGTGGATCGCCGCCTACCCCGGGCGGCCCGCCACTCGAACAGCCCACCCCTCACTCGAACAGCCCAAGGCGGTCAGTGGGACGGCCCGAGCGCCCAGGCGGCGAACGACAAGGTGGCCATGGAAGCGACCGTGGATGCGACGACGGAGTTGCGGGCGAGCTTGGTGTCCAGACCGTACTGGCGGGCGTAGATGAAGGCGTTCTGGGCCGTCGGCAGCGCGGAGCACACCACCACGGCCAGCAACTGATGGTCCGGCAGCCGCAGCAGCGGGCCGCCGACGAGGAACGCGATCAGCGGCTGGACCAGCGTCTTCAGCACGACGGCGACTCCCACCTCCGCACGCTCCCCGGAATCCGCCACTCTCTCCGAAGATGCGCCGGTCGCCGCCGGGCGTCCGTTCAACGACAGGCCGAGGGTGATCAGGGCCGTGGGCACCGCTGCCGCGCCGAGCAGATCGCAGGAGTGCGTGAGGGCGGTCGGCAGTCGCAGCCCGATCGCGGAGACGGCGACGCCGAACATCGAGGCCATGATGATCGGGTTGCGGACCGGCATGGTCAGCATCCGCCGGAAGGTGACGCCCTTTCCGGAGCCGGTCCCCGTCCCCGTGTCCAGCAGTGTCAGGATCACGGGGGAGACCAGCAACACCTGGAACAGGATGATCTGTGCGACGAACGACGCGTCGCCCAGCACCTGAACCGCCACCGGGATGCCGAGATTGGCGGAGTTCACGTAGCCGGACGCCATGCTGCTGATCGCCTGGTCGGCGGTCTTGCGCCCGAAGAGGCGCCGGGCCAGGACGAAGCCGAGGGCACTGACGAGCGCCGTACCCGCGGCGAAGGCCACCATCGAGGAGTTGGCGAAGGCGTTCAGCCGTGCGCCGGAGACCATGATGAACAGAGCCGCGGGCATGGCCACGTGGAAGACGAACCGGCCGAGCACGGCTTCCGCCTGTTCTCCGAGGAGGCCGCTGCGGCCGACCACGTAACCGATGCCGGTGAGCGTCCAGATGGGGGCGAAGCCGGAGAGCAGGGCGTGCATGGACGCCATGATCCTCGTGCCCCCCTGCGCCTCCCGGAGCGGGGGTGCGTGCGGGCAGGCCGTGGGGGACGGATGGGCAGCGGCTGCGGACAGGTCGCGGGGCGCGGACGGGCGGCGGGGGCCGGGGCGTAGGGGGGAAAGGCCCCCGCCGCCCGAATCCGCGAGCCGGTCAGCCGGTGGGCGTACCGGCCTTGTCTGCCGTGCCGGCCGCGCTGACCTGTAGTTGCTTGATCCCGTTGAGCCAGGCGGAGCGCAGCCGCCGCGGGTCGCCGACCAG
This sequence comes from Streptomyces sp. NBC_01717, assembly GCF_036248255.1. Taxonomy (NCBI): domain Bacteria; kingdom Bacillati; phylum Actinomycetota; class Actinomycetes; order Kitasatosporales; family Streptomycetaceae; genus Streptomyces; species Streptomyces sp. NBC_01717. Next base: position 6,465,535 of record NZ_CP109178.1, read on the forward strand.
CCGCAGGTCCGGCAGCACGTCCGCGATCGCGTTGAAGATCAGGTTGATCTCCATGACGGCGAGGGACTTGCCGAGACAGAAGTGCGGTCCTCCGCCACCGAAGCCGAGATGGGGGTTGGGGTCCCGGGAGATGGAGAAGGCCTCCGGGTTCTCGAAGACCTCGGGGTCGTTGTTGGCGGAGGAGTAGAACAGCCCGACCCTGTCCCCCTTCTCGATCCGCTGCCCGCCCAGCTCGACGTCCTGGGTGGCGGTCCGCTGGAAGGAGACCACGGGGGTTGCCCAGCGCACTATCTCCTCGGCGGTCGTCTCCGGGCGCTCGCGCTTGTACAGCTCCCATTCGTCGGGGTGGGTCAGGAAGGCGTGCATGCCGTGGCTGATGGCGTTGCGAGTGGTCTCGTTGCCGGCGACGGCGAGCAGGATCACGAAGAAGCCGAACTCGTCGGAGGAGAGGTTGCCTTCGCCCTCCGCGGCGACCAGCTGGGAGACGATGTCCTTGGCCGGGCACTCCTTGCGATCCGCGGCCAGGTTCATCGCGTACGAGACGATCTCCATGGCCGCCTCGGTGCCGACCTCTTCGGTGATCGCGTACTCGGGATCGTCGTACGCGGCCATCTTGTTGGACCAGTCGAAGATCTTCGACCGGTCCTCCTGCGGTACGCCGATGAGCTCGGCGATGGCCTGAAGCGGCAGTTCGACGGCGATATTGGTGACGAAGTCGAAGGAGCCGTCGTCGTCGGCGGTGGCGAGCGCCGTCTCGACGATCGAGCGGGCGCGGCTGCGCAGAGCCTGCTCCAGGGACCGGATCGCACGGGGTGTGAAGCCGCGCTGGACGATCTGGCGGACCCGGGTGTGCTCGGGCGGGTCCATGTTCAGCATGATCAGCTTCTGGACCTCGATCTGGTCGCGGCTGATCGACTCGTTGAAGCGGATGACTGCCGTGTTGGTGTGGGACGAGAACAGTTCAGGGTGCGTGGAGACGTACTTGACGTCCGCGTGCCGGGTGACCACCCAGTAGCCCTCGTCGTCGAATCCGGAGATACCGGCCGGCTGGGTGCACCACCAGACCGGGGCGGTCTCCCGCATCCGGGCGAACTCCGGGTACGGGATGCGGGCTTGGAGCAGGTCGGGATCGGTGAAGTCGAACCCTTCGGGCAGATGAGGGCAGGGCATCGGCAACTCCAGGTCGGTCCGAGGGCCGCCCGAGCCATGCCTGACGACCCATCAGAAGTTGCCGGAAAGGTAGTAACGAGTTCTACAACCCGCAAGGGCCATGGCCGGATCTGTTGCGTGAAGACTGGGTGCGCCAGGCAGGGAGTGGGTGCAAGGTGCGTGCACGGCTCTTGCGTACCGGGGGTAAGCCTCATAAGACTGCTTGCAGAACTAGAACGCGTACTAGTTCCTTCCGTGGGCGCCGGGACGCCCCCTGCGGAAGTGCGAGGAGAGGACGAGCTCATGGCCGCGGAACCCGTCATCGTCGAAGCCGTACGCACCCCCATCGGCAAGCGCGGAGGCGCGCTCGCCAATCTGCACCCCGCCTATCTGCTGGGCGAGACCTACCGTGAACTCCTGGGCCGCACCGGCATCCATGCCGACTGCGTCGAACAGATCGTCGGCGGTACGGTCACGCATGCCGGCGAACAATCCATGAACCCGGCGCGCAACGCCTGGCTCACCGTCGGACTCCCGTACGAGACCGCCGCCACCACCGTGGACTGTCAGTGCGGCTCCTCGCAGCAGGCTTCCCACATGGTCGCCAATATGGTCGCCGCCGGAGTCATCGACGTCGGTATCAGCTGCGGTGTCGAGGCCATGTCGCGCGTACCGCTGGGCAGCGGCTCCAAGCACGGCCCCGGTAAGCCCTGGCCGGACGAGTGGAACGTCGATCTGCCCAACCAGTTCGAGGCCGCAGAACGCATCGCCCGCAAACGGGGCCTCACTCGGGAGAACGTCGACTCGCTCGGGCTGATCTCGCAGGAGCGGGCAGCCGTGGCCTGGGCCGAGGAACGCTTCAAACGTGAGACGTACGCGGTCCAGGTGCCGACCACCGAGGAGGAACAGGCGGCGGGGCAGGGCATGTGGCGCCTCGTCGACCACGACGAAGGGCTGCGGGACACCACCATGGAGGGGCTCGCCCGGCTCAAGCCGGTCATGCCCACCGCCATCCACACCGCGGGCAACTCCTCGCAGATCTCCGACGGTGCCTGCGCGATCATGTGGGCGTCCAAGCGGATGGCGCGGGCGCTCAAGCTCAAGCCGCGCGCCCGGATCGCCGCCCAGGCACTGGTCGGCTCCGACCCGCACTTCCACCTCGACGGCCCGATCGACGCGACCCGTGCGGTGCTCGGTAAGGCCGGGATGTCACTGAGGGACATCGACCTCGTCGAGATCAACGAGGCGTTCGCGTCGGTGGTGCTGAGCTGGGCGCAGGTCTTCGATCAGGATCTGGAGAAGGTGAACGTCAACGGTGGGGCCATCGCGCTCGGCCACCCGGTGGGCGCCACCGGGGCCCGGCTGATCACCACGGCACTGCACGAACTGGAACGCAGGGACAAGGAGTTCGCACTCATCACCATGTGTGCGGGTGGGGCGCTGGCCACCGGCACGATCATCCAGCGGCTCTGAGCGCGACCCCGGCCGGGGTGTTGCCAGGTGCGCCCCGGCCGGGGGTCACGCCGTCCGGGCAGGGCGAAGGCCCCGACCGGAACCCGGTCGGGGCCTTCGTGTGAAGCTGCTTGCCACCGGCTCAGTACCAGTGGTTGGCCTGCCAGAACGTCCAGGCGGCGCAGGGGCTGCCGTAGCGGGAGTTCATGTAGTCCATGCCCCACTTGATCTGGGTCGTGGGGTTGGTCTTCCAGTCGGCGCCGGCCGAGGCCATCTTCGAGCCGGGCAGCGCCTGGACCAGGCCGTAGGCGCCCGAAGAGGCGTTGGTGGCGCTGGGGTTCCAGCCGCTCTCGTGCGAAACGATGTTGCTGAAGCACTGGAACTGAGCCTCGTTGCCGATCATCGCTCGCGCCGTGCCCTGTACGCCGGTGGCGGCGGACGCCGGTGCGGCCATGGCCGGGGTGACGCCGAGGCCCAGACCGGTGGCGCCGAGGACCGCGGCGGCTCCGGCGACGACGGCCTTGCGGCGAGCGGTGCGGGGCTGGGCGAGGAAGTTACGGACGAACGACACAGGCGAACCTAACCGTTGGGGACGGGGGAGTCGCGGACCGGGTCCAACAGTGCGGGGACCGGTGCTGGTTGACCGCGTTCCGTTCCGGTGAACGCTTGCGGTGCTCGGCGACGTGACCAGTGTTAGCCGCGGCGTTCAACCGTGGCAATGACCCCTGATACGGCCTTGCCTCGCATCAGGGACCAAAGGTCCTCAACCACCCCAAACGGTTCTATAGCAGGTCGGAGGGGGTGAAGCGGGTTCTATGTGCGGCCGGAAACCCTACTACTCACGGTAGTGGAGGACTAAGGTCCTGTGGGCGCCTTCACGCCTTCGGGACCGTCGAATGTGACCTGGACCTCGAAGGATGCGCGGCGCGTGGCCCGTCGCAGCGCCTTCAGCAGCGTGGAGCCGATGGTGAGGGTCAGTGCCATGGTCAGCACGGCCCGGCCCAGGTCCCAGCCCAGTGAGGTGGCCAGGCAGTACGCGAAGAAACGGACCAGATTCTCGGGCAGCGGGTCACCGGGGTGGAACGAGATGCCCGATCCGAGGCCCGGCACGATCGTCCAGCCGTACAGGTTCATCACCGTGCCGTACGCGAACGCCGCCACACCGCCGTACGCCGCGAGCATCAGCAGCTCGGCCCGCCCGCGCAGCCGGTCCGGGGCCGGCAGCAGGCCGGCGCCCATCGTGAACCAGCCCATCGACAGCATCTGGAACGGCATCCATGGGCCCACCCCGCCGGTGAGCAGGGCGGACGCGAACATCGTCACCGAGCCGAGCACGAAGCCGAAGCCGGGGCCGAGCACCCGGCCGCTCAGCACCATCAGGAAGAACATCGGCTCCAGGCCCGCGGTACCGGCGCCGAGCGGACGCAGCGCGGCACCGACCGCGGCGAGCACACCCAGCATCGCCACCGCCTTCGCGTCCAGGCCGGAGTCCGCGATGGTGGCGACGACCACACCGACCAGGAGCGGAAGCAGTGCGGCAAACAGCCACGGTGCGTCCTGGGAGTGGGCGAGACCGGAATCCGCGTCCGCGAGCAGCGGCCAGCCGATGGAGACGACGCCGATCGCGCTGACGAGGAGGAGTGCGGCGATCGCACGGGGGCCCAGTCGTACGGGACGGCTTCGACGGTCGCTCATGCGCCTGCCTCCAGCGCCCCGCGCACCTGCGTCACGGTCAGCCACTCCTGCGGGGCGAGGATCTTCGCGGTCTGCGGCGCGAACGCCGGTGACGAGACCACCACCTGCCGGGTCGGCCCGTCCGCGACGACCTCCCCGTCCGCGAGGATCACCACCCGGTGGGCCAGCTCGGCAGCGAGCTCCACGTCGTGCGTGGCCAGGACGATCGCATGGCCCTCGGCCGCCAAATCGCGCAGCACACGTATCAGCCGGGCCTTCGCCGCGTAGTCCAGACCGCGGGTCGGCTCGTCCAACAGCAGGAGCGGGGGCCGTGCGGTCAGCACGATGGCCAGCGCCAGGGCGAGGCGCTGCCCCTCGGAGAGATCGCGGGGGTGGGTGTCGTCCGGTACGTCGGGAAGCAGCTCGGAGACCAGGGCCCGGCAGCTGCCCGCCGCCGCGCCCGCGTCGGCGTCGGCCGCCGCGCACTCGGCGGCGACCGTGTCCGCGTACAGCAGATCGCGCGGTTCCTGCGGTACGAGCCCGACCCGGCGCACCATGTCGCGTGGATGTGTGCGGTGCGGGGCCCGGCCGCCGACGAGGACGGTGCCGGTCGTGGGCCCGACCAGGCCGACGAGGGCGGCGAGCAGCGTGGACTTGCCCGCGCCGTTGCGGCCCATCAGGGCGACGGTCTCGCCCGGTGTGACGGAGAGCGTCACCCGACGCAGCGCCTCGACACGCCCACGCCGCACCCCCAGGCCCTCGACCCGGGTGGTCGCTTCCACCACACCTTCGGGAGCGGACCGGGGAGCGGGCGTGCGCAGGCGCCCGAACAGACCGCGGCGTACGGGAGCGGCCGCGGGCAGCGGCGCCGGGGCGGCGGGCGCCGACGGAGCGGGCGACGGCGGTTCGGCCGAGGCCAGCCGCTCCCGCAGATCCGTCGCACGGCGCCGTGCGTCGCGTACCGAAAGCGGTAGCGGCACCCAGCCCGCCAGCCGGCCCAGGGCCACCACCGGCGGGTGGACCGGGGAGACGGCCATGATGTCGGCGGGGGCGCCCATCACAGGTGCGGCACCCGGCGACGGCAGCAGGACGACCTGGTCCGCGTACTGGACGACGCGTTCCAGGCGGTGCTCCGCCATCAGGACCGTCGTGCCCAGATCGTGCACCAGCCGCTGGAGCACCGCGAGGACCTCCTCGGCCGCCGCCGGGTCCAGTGCGGACGTCGGTTCGTCGAGGACCAGGACCTTGGGGTGCGGGGTCAGCACCGAGCCGATCGCGACCCGCTGCTGCTGGCCGCCGGAGAGTGTGGCGATCGGCCGGTCGCGCAGTCCGGCGAGGCCCAGCAGGTCGAGGGTCTCCTCGACCCGCCGCCGCATCACGTCGGGGGCGAGTCCCAGCGACTCCATGCCGTACGCCAGCTCGTCCTCGACGGTGTCGGTGACGAAGTGGGAGAGCGGGTCCTGTCCCACGGTGCCGACCAGATCGGCGAGTTCGCGCGGTTTGTGGGTACGGGTGTCACGGCCGTCGACCATCACCCTGCCGCGCAGCGTGCCGCCCGTGAAGTGCGGTACGAGACCGGAGACGGCGCCCAGCAGCGTCGACTTGCCGACCCCCGACGGGCCGACGAGCAGCACCAACTCGCCCTCGGGGACGGTCAGATCGACCCCGGACAGGGTCGGGCGCGCCGCCCCCTCGTACTGCACCGAGACCTGCTCGAACCTGATCACTGGCTCTCCTCGGAGTTCGCGACGGCCACAACGGGTGGCGCGGGCGCCACCACCGCGGGCAACAGCCCGATCAGCACCGCCGCCGCGGGCCACAGCGGGAACACCGGCGCCGTCAGCGGTACCACTCCGGGATGCAGCGCCTCCGTGTCGGCACTGCCCGCCCAGATCATCGCCGCCGCGACCACCGCACCCGACCCGGCCACCAGCCAGGCCCTCGCCCCCCACCGGTCGGGCCGGTAGCGGGTGCGGACCGAGCGGGCACCGCCGAGCCGGAGCCCGGCCATCGCGGCGACGAGCCCGGCGAACAGCAGCGGCAGCCCGTACACCGCACCCTGCGAGGCCAGCAGACCGTACGTGCCGGCGCAGACCCCCAGCAGCCCGCCGAGCGTGAGGACGTTCGTGGTGTGCCGCACGGCACGCGGCACCTGGGCCGTGCGCCCGTATCCGCGCGCGTCCATCGACGCCGCCACCGCCACCGACCGCTCCAGCGCACCCTCCAGCACCGGCAGCCCGATCTGCAGGACGGCCTTGATGCCACCGGCGGGGCGGCCCCGCAGCCGCCGTGCGGTGCGCAGCCGCACCACATCGGCAACCATGTTCGGTGCGAACGTCATCGCGACGACGACCGCGACGCCCGCCTCGTACAGGGCGCCCGGCAGCGACTTCAGCAGCCGGGCCGGGTTGGCGAGCGAGTTCGCCGCCCCGATGCAGATCAGCAGGGTGGCCAGCTTCGCCCCGTCGTACAGCGCGAAGAGCAACTGTTCGGCGGTGACCCGGCCGCCGATCCTGACGCCCTGCGCCCAGTCGGGCAGCGGCACTTCGGGCAGGGTGAACACCGGGTGCGTACCGGGGATCGGCGAGCCGAGAAAGACGGAGAACAGCAGCCGCACGCCTACGACGAACAGCCCGATCCTGATGAACGCCCCGTACGAACGGGCCCACGGCGCATCCGTCCGGCGCGCCGCCACGACGTAACCGGCCACCCCCACCAGCAGCCCGAGCAGCAGTGGATTGCTGGTCCGGGAGGCGGCGGTGGCCAGCCCGAGCGCCCACAGCCACCAGGCCCCCGCGGGCAGGGCGTTGCTGCGGGTCGCCTCGGGGGCACGCAGGGCACGGCCCGGCCGGGCCGTGCCGGCGGAGACGGTCATCCGCGGCGGCGGCGGGCCTGCACGACCGCGGCGACGCCGAGCAGAAGGACGGCGGCGACACCGGCGAGCACCCCGGCGGACGGACCGCCGCTGCCGCTCCCCGGGTGGGCCGAGGCGGACGGGCTCGCGGGCTCCTGCGACGTGGTGTCGGCGTGCCCGGTGCCGGAGACCTGCTCACCGCAGCCCGAGGCCGGATAGCCGGAGATCGCGCAGAGCAGTGCCTCGCTGCTGTAGCGCAGCGGCTTGGCCACGGAGGCGAGGGCCTCCGCGGCGCTCGCGTCCTCGGCGACCTGCGCGCACGCGGTACGCGGCGCGGGCGGCGTCTCCCCGTCAGGGGCGTCCGCCGCCGTGCCGGGGTCGATGACGAGCGCGACCCGCTTGCTGCCGTCCTTGGCGGGGGTGTCCGCGCAGATCGCCGCGAAGTCGGGGGCGCGGCGTGGCTTCGCCGAGTCCTGGGAGTCCTCGCTGACCGAGAACCGGAAGCCCTGCACCGCACCGTCGTCGGGCCGGACCAGCGACGGGCCCTGGGTGGCATACGCCCAGCCCGTCCCCTTGCCCTCCCAGAACGACCAGTAGCGGTAGCCGGCCGCGTGGGCGGTGCCCGCGCCGAGCACGGTCAGGACGGCGCCGAGAACGAGCAGCAGGGCGCCCGCCGTCGGCCACCCGGATCGATTCCCCGCTCGGTTCACAGCTGCGGGGTCTTCCGGCGGCTGCTGATGAGGAAGCCGACACCGGCACCGGCGGCGAGACCGATACCGACGAGCCACCACACGCCGAGACCGGCGTCGTCGCTCGTGCCGTCCTGCGCCGCGTAGTCGCTGGTGGCCGGCGAGGGTGTGTGGACGGCGGCCGGCTTCGGCCCGGTCGCGCTCAGCCGCTCGACCAGGTCGACACCGCCGAAGTCGCGGGCATCGGCGCCGGTCGTGTGCGCGGCCACGACCAACTGGGCGTAGGCGGCCGGGCCGTTCTCGGCCGCCCAGGGCGCGGCGTGCTTCTTCAGCCAGCCGAGCGCGCCGGCCGCCTTGTCCTGGTGGCCCGCGGCGGCCAGGGCGACGACCGCGTCCGCGGTGTTGCCGAAGTCGGGCTGCTCGGTGGTGTCGGTGGCGCCCGGCATCGGCGGCTGGTTCAGGTGGCCGGTCTTCGCGAGGGCACCCGCGAGATAGTGCGCACCGTTCTGGGCGGCCTGCTCGGGCTTGACGACGGCGCCCTTGTGGCAGGTGGGCGCCTTGTCCTCGGACGCGGAATTGTTCCAGGCGGCCAGCCCCTTGCCCATGGAACCGAGCACACCGGCCGCGGTGGCGTCCGCGTTGGCGGCGAGCTTGCCGCCCTTGTCGGGCTGGTACGCGAACGCGCCGCCGTCCTTGCCGCCGCACGGGATCGCCAGCTCGAGCAGCGCGTCGTACGGCGTTTTGCCGCCCTCGGTCGTCACATCGCCGAGCCGCTGGCCCCGCTTGGCCAGGGCGCCGATCACGATCGAGGTGGAGTTGGCGTCGCTGGGCGAGCCCGGGTTGTAACCCCAGCCGCCGTCCTCGTTCTGAACGGACTTCAGCCAGGCGACCCCGTTGTCGACGGCATCGCCGTGCCCGCCGACCTCGGCGAGCGCCTGGACCGCGGCGGCTGTGGCGTTGGTGTCCGTCATGGTCTTCGCGTCGCACGGTTTGCTGACATCCGCGCGGTACGAGGCGTAGGCGCCGCTGTCACACTGCTGGGCGACCAGCCAGTCGACGGACGCGGCCGCGGGGGTGACCCCTTCGAGCCGCTGGGCGATGAAGGCCAGCGACTGCCTCCAGACCCCGTCGTACGTCGGGTCCTTGGTGCCGTACAGCCCGGACGGCAGCGCGACGGACGGGGTGGGCGACGGAGACGGCGCCGCCACCGCGGCCGGGGCAGCGGCCGCACAGAGCACGGTGGCGGTGGCGGCGAGCGTTGCTGCGGTGCGGCGAACGGTCATGGTGGGCTGGGCCTCTCCTGCGGTGGGAACCGGGCACAGGCACACTCAGGCACCAGGCTCCGGCCCCGTATGCCTCGACGGTGCCGGTCACCGGGGTTCCGGTGACGCGAGCCGGTCACGACCGCGGACAGGGCATTCCGACTCACCGCTGTGTCAGCGGCTCACGGTTGCGTGGTCAGTGCCGGATTCGCACCGGCTTCCCCCTGAACGGGCATGATGACGACGCCCACACTCTACCGGGGCCTAGCCCGCCGCTTCGGGCGGAGGGGCGCCCGGAACAGCGACGTACGTCACCCGTGAGGTCGGGCCGGGTCGGGCCGGGTCGGAGCGGTGGGAGAGGAGGTCAGCCCCTGATGACGGCCGGTGCCTCATCGCGAACCGTGGCCATGGTGGCCTTGTCGCGGGCTTCGTCGTTCAGGCGGAGGAGCGGCTCGGTGTTGGAGGGGATCGTCGGCGAACCCCCTCACACCGCGATGTACGTCACCGGATCGCTCCCTGTCATCGCCTCCGCGCGCCCCAGCTTCACCAGTCGGCGGACGTGGGCCTCGGCCTCCGAGACCGCAATGTTCCGTGAGCCGTGCGGGATCTGTTCCCACGGCCGGTTCCACTCCATCCGCTCGGCCAGCTGCCACGGCGTGAGCGGGGTGGCGAGCAGCGCGAGCAGGCCGGTCAGCCGCTCCTCGTGGTGGTCGAGGAGTTCCTGTACGCGCCGGGCCGCGTCCGGGAACGCGTGCTGGTGGGCGGGCAGCACCTCGGCGACGCCCAGCCGGCCGATGCGCTCCAGCGAGTCGAGGTAGTCGCCCAGTGGGTCGGTGGCCGTCGCGTCGTCCGGGTCCTCGTACAGCCCGATGTGCGGACTGATCCCGGGCAGCAGATGGTCGCCGGAGAAGAGCCGGCCGCGGCCGGGCAGGTTCGCCGGGTGGTCCTCCTCCAGATGCAGGCAGACATGGCCGGGGGTGTGGCCCGGCGTCCAGACCGCGCGGAGCCGGCGGCCCGCCAGGTCGAGCAGCTCGCCGGGGACGATCTCGCGGTCCGGGAGGGCGGCGCGAAGGCCGGGCAGGGTGCGCATCCGGCCGGTGGCGCGGGCGGCGCGCAGTGGGGCGAGGTGGTCCTCGGGGGCGCCGACCGCGGTGAGTTTCGCCGCCAGGTAGGCCAGCCAGGTGCCCGGTTCGGACTCGCGGGTGCGGCGCACGATCGCGGTGTCCGCGGCGTGCATCGCGATCCAGGCCCCGGATGATTCGCGGACCTGGCCGGACAGGCCGTGGTGGTCGGGGTGGTGGTGGGTGATGACCACGCCATGGATGTCGGTGATGCCGACTCCGATGGCGGTGAGGCCCGCGACCAGGGTGTCCCAGGCCTCCGGGTCGTCCCAGCCGGTGTCGATCAGGACCGGGCCGCGGCCGGTGTCAAGGACGTGAACCAGGGTGTGGCCGAGCGGGTTGTCCGGGATGGGGACCTTGATGGACCACACGCCGCCGCCGTGCTCGGTCACCTGTGTCATGAGATCCCCATCTCTCGTCCCGGCATGCGGCCGTGCTGCGCCGCAACCACTGTAACGAGAACTCGTTCCAGTAGTAGCCCTGGTCGACTATTCGTCCGAGGTCGATCGCCGTCGGATCCGTGGACTCCTGGAACTGGAACTGGTATCAGTTCTGACACGGAGTCAGGTATGGAGTCAGGTGCGGAGTCGGTACGTGCCGGGTCGCGGGAGGCAGCAGCCATGACCGAGCTTGTCGAACACGGAAAACTGTTCATCGGCGGGGAGTTGGTCGATCCGCTCGGCCAGGACGTCATCGAGGTGATATCGCCCCACACCGAGCAGGTCATCGGCCGGGTGCCGCACGCCTGCGAGGGGGACGTGGACCGGGCTGTCGACGCCGCCCGCCGGGCCTTCGACGAAGGGCCCTGGCCGCGGGCGTCCCTCGACGAGCGGATCGAGGTGATCACCCGGATCAAGGACGCGTTCGCCGTGCGGTACGAGGAGATCGCCCGCGTCATCAGCTCCGAGAACGGAACCCCGTACAGCTCCAGTGTGATGGTGCAGGCACTCGCCGCGATGATGGTGTGGGACGCGGCGATCACCGTCGCCCGTACCTTCCCGTACGAGGAACGGCGCGACGGCGTCCTCGGGCCGCTGCTGGTGCGCCGGGAGCCGGTCGGCGTCGTCGCGGCCGTCGTGCCGTGGAACGTCCCGCAGTTCACCGCCGCCGCCAAACTCGCGCCCGCGCTGCTGTCCGGCTGCACGGCCGTCCTCAAGGTCTCGCCCGAATCGCCCCTGGACGCCTACATCCTGGCCGAGATCGCCGCCGAGGCCGGGCTCCCCGAGGGCGTGCTGTCGATCCTCCCGGCGGACCGCGAGGTGAGTGAGTACCTGGTCGGGCATCCGGGCATCGACAAGGTGTCGTTCACCGGCTCCGTCGCGGCCGGCCGCCGGGTCATGGAGGTCGCTTCGCGCAACCTCACCCGGGTCACCCTGGAGCTGGGCGGAAAGTCCGCCGCCGTCATCCTCCCGGACGCCGATCTCGACGCGGCCGTCGCGGGCATCGTCCCGTTCGCCTGGATGATCAACGGCCAGGCGTGTGTCGCCCAGACCCGCATTCTCGTCCCGCACTCCCGCTACGACGAGATCGCCGAGGCGTTCGCCGCCGCGGCGGGCGCGCTGAAGGTCGGCGACCCGCTCGACCCCGCCACCGAGCTCGGCCCGCTGGTCGCGCGGCGTCAGCAGCAGCGCTCCCTCGACTACATCCGGATCGGCCAGGAGGAAGGTGCCAAGATCCTTACGGGCGGCGGCCGTCCGGCCTCCCAGGAGCGTGGCTGGTACGTCGAGCCGACCCTCTTCGGATCCGTCGACAACTCCATGCGCATCGCCCGCGAGGAGATCTTCGGCCCGGTCATCTGCCTGCTGCCGTACGGCGACGAGGCGGAGGCGGTGAAGATCGCCAACGACTCGGAGTACGGGCTCAGCGGCAGTGTCTGGACCGCCGACACCGAACGTGGCATCGACATCGCACGCCGGGTCAGGACCGGCACGTACAGCGTCAACACGTTCAGTCTCGACATGCTCGGCCCGTTCGGCGGCTACAAGAACTCCGGCCTGGGACGGGAGTTCGGCCCCGAGGGGTACGGCGAGTACTTCGAGCACAAGATGATCCATCTGCCCGCCGGGTACCAGCCCGCGCAGCCCGGACCGCAGGAGGCGTGATGGGGGACCGCTGGCAGGTGGAGGTCGACCGGAGCGTCTGCATCGGCTCCGGGATGTGCGTGAACCACGCCCCGGACGGCTTCCGGCTGGACTCCGCCCGGCAGTCGCATCCGGACGCCCCGGAGACCGACGCCAACGAGCAGGTGCTCGCGGCGGCGGAGGGGTGTCCCGTCGAGGCGATCACGCTGACGCTGCTCGACTCGGGCGAGGTGGTGTTCCCGCCGGAGGACTGAGGCCTCTGCCCCGCGGGAACGTGAGCGCGAGGTGCGGCCCGACGCGGGACCGTCGGGCCGCACCGTCGACGGACGGGGACTACGCGGTGCAGCCGGTGTCGGCGATCACGAAGTAGCCCGCCGGTGACTCCCGCAGGGTGTGCGTGACGAACACGTTGTACAGCCCCATGTTCTGCTCGGACCCGTTGGCGTACACATAGCCGCCCGTGGTGTGCGCCCTGCCCGCCGCCACCTGGGCGTAGTTGGTCGCCGTGTAACAGGCGCCGCCACCCGTCCCGCCGGTCGTGGTCGCCGTCACCGCGGCCGAGACGGTACCGGCCGCGCCCGATCCGTCGACGGCCGCCACCGTGTAGCGGTACGCAGTCCCGGCGGACAGCCCCGTGTCGGTGAACGCCGTCGACGTGGGCCGGCCGACCTCGGTGCCGTTGCGGTAGACGGCGTACGAGGAGGCTCCCGTCACTGCGCTCCAGGACAGCACGGCACTGGTGCCCGTGACACCGGTGACCGTCAGACCGGACGGGGCCGGGAGCGGGTTCTCGCCGCCGCCGGGTGTGCCCTGGTCCAGCCCCCAGAAGACACCGGTGTAGTACGACGAGCAGATCGAGTTCAGGAAGTACGCGGCCGTGGACCCGCACCGATCGGTCCCCGAGCCGGGGGAGACGGCCAGGCCGTGGCCCATGCCGGAGATGGAGTACGTCTCCACCGCGGGCTTCCCGGAGGCGTCGTTGTAGACGCTGCGGGTGGTGTTGCCGGGAAGGGTGTCGGTGCTCGACGGGGTCTGGCCGATACCCCACACATCGGTCCACTGGTCACGCAGCGCGGTGGCGTTGGCCGGGTAGACCGTGTAGTCGGACGTGCCCTGCCAGATGGCGACCCGAGGCCACGGGCCGGTGTAGCCGGGGAAGCCGGCGCGGACCTTGGCGCCCCACTGGGCGGGGGTCAGCTTCTGCGGGCCCGTCTGGCAGCCGGAGGCGGCGGCCTGGCTGGTGGCGCACTGCGCGGGCAGACCGGACGCCACGGAACCGCCCGCGAACACGTCCGGGTACGCGGCCAGCAGGTCTGCGGTCATCCCGCCGCCCGCCGACAGGCCGGTGACGTACACCCGCCGCCCGTCGGAGCCGTACTGCTGCTTCGCGTGCTCCACCATCTGCACGATGGAGGCGGCCTCGCCCTTGCCCCGGGTGTCCTCGGCCGGATCGAACCAGCCGAAGCAGGAGAGCGAGTTGTTGGCGGACGTGGTCTGCGGGAAGACCACGGCGAACTTCCACAGGTCGGCGTATTTCGGCCAGCCCGAGTTGGTGTAGTAGTCGTTGGCCGTCTGCGTACAGCCGTGCAGGGCGATGACCAGGGGTGCGCCCGCGGGCAGATCGGCGGGGGCGTACTCGTACATCTGCAGGTTGCCGGGGTTCGTGCCGAAGCCGGTGACCTGCTGCAGGCCGCCGGCGGCAGCGGCGGGCTGCGTGGCGCCCACGGTGCTCAGCGTCGCCGCGACGAGGCCGAGGACGGCCGTGGACGCGACGCGCCGTAGCAGGCGTCGCAGGATCGATGGGCGCACGGGGGGCCTCCCTGTTCGGAACGTGCGGGCGTGCGGACTGTTGCCGGAACCTACGAGTCCGGGCCGTCCCCGCCCATGGGGCGGGCTGACATCCCTCGGTCCCCGCTGTGTGCGGCGCCGCCCTTGCGCAGCGAGCACCGGCGAGGAGCGGAGGTTGACATCGAGTGCGCTCGAGGATGCAGACTCCCGGTCAGCAACGCCCTTATCCGCCAGGGCTGTTGAGAGGGAGACAGAAATGCGCTACCGCACGATCGGCACGGACCCGAAGACCCGCCGCAAGGTGAGCGTGCTCAGCCTCGGCGCGATGCTGATGGGCACGCTCACCGACGAAGCGACCTCGTTCGCCGTCCTCGACCGGTACGCCGAGGCCGGCGGCACCTTCATCGACACGTCGAACAACTACGCGTTCTGGGTCGACGGCAGTCAGGGCGGGGAGAGCGAGCAGCTGCTCGGCCGCTGGCGCCGGAGCCGTGGCGTCGGCGACGAGATCGTCATCGCCACCAAACTCGGTGCCCGGCCGAACACTCCCGCCACCGGCTTCACCCGCGACATCGAGGGACTCTCGCCGAAGGTGATCCGGGAGTCCGCGGAGCGGAGCCGGGAACACCTCGGCGTCGAGAGGCTGGACCTGCTCTACGCGCACGTCCAGGACCACGGCGTGCCGATGCGGGACACCGTCGAGGCGTTCGGAGAGCTGGTGACCGAAGGGACCGTGGGACTGCTGGGCGTGAGCAACCACTGGGCGTGGCAGGTGGAGCGGGCCCGGGCCCTTGCCGAGGCCGCCGGACTGCCGGGGTACGAGGTCCTCCAGTACCACCACACCTATCTGCGGCAGCGCACGGACCTGCCGAGCCTGCGCTCACCGGACGGCCAGGAGGGCGTGGCCGCCGGGGATCTCCTCAGCTACCTGCGGGCCGAACCCGCCCTCGTACCGGTCGCCTACTCGCCACTGCTGGCCGGGGCCTACGTCCGGGCGGACAAGCCGCTCGGCCCGGAGTTCGACCACCCGGGCGCCCGGGCGCGGCAGGCGGCACTGCGGACGGTGGCCGAGGAGACCGGGGCGACCGTCAACCAGGTGGTCCTGGCCTGGCTCATCGGCGGCGAGGTCCCTGTCGTCCCGCTGGTCGGCGCCTCGTCGGTGGCGCAGCTGGACGAGAGCCTGGCGGCGATGGACCTGGAGCTGACGACGGAGCAGCGGGCGACACTGGACGCCGCCCGCTGACCACCCGCACCATGTACGCCGCCACCATGGCGACGTACGACGGTGTGTGCACCGACCCCGTGTGACGTGGGCTTCGACCTCCTTACGGTGACGACCATGGAGACTCCCCAGAGCCCGGTCCACGGGCCCGCGCCGCTCACCGTTCCCCCGCCCCGCGCCGCCGCTCCGTCGCCGCCGCCCGCAGATCCGTTCCTGGCCGGGCGCACCGCCCTGGTGACCGGAGCGGCGAGCGGCATCGGGCAGGCCTGCGCCGAGGCCCTCGCCGCCGCGGGCGCCCACGTGTACGTGGTGGACAAGGCCGCCGACGCGGCCAAGAGCCTGGCGGAGCGGATCGGCGGAACGGCCTGGGTGGTCGACCTGTCCGTACCCGAGGCGGTGGACACGCTGCCGGACGACGCGGACCTGGTGGTCAACAACGCGGGGCTGCAGCACGTCGCTCCCGTGCATGAGTTCCCACCGGACCGGTTCGCGCTGATCCACCGCGTCATGGTGGAAGCACCGTTCCGCATCTTGCGCCGCACCCTGCCCGGCATGTACGAACGCGGCTGGGGGCGCGTCGTCAACATCTCGTCCGTCCACGGGCTGCGCGCCAGCCCCTACAAATCGGCGTACGTATCGGCGAAGCACGCACTGGAAGGACTCAGCAAGGTGGTCGCTCTCGAAGCAGCACCGCACGGGGTGACCAGCAACTGCGTCAATCCCGGCTACGTGCGCACGCCGCTCGTCGAGAACCAGATCGCCGACCAGGCCCGTACGCACGGCATCTCGGAGGAGGAAGTGGTGGGCAAGGTGATGCTGGAACGCAGCGCCATCAAGCGCCTCATCGAACCCCGGGAGGTCGCCGAGGCGGTGCTGTGGCTGTGCGGACCGCACACCGGTCACATCACCGGCACCTCGCTCGCGATGGACGGCGGCTGGACCGCTCACTGACACTCTCCAGGTACACATCGAATCCCCGACGAACGATGGCCGCCATGTCTGCACCGCCCCCCTCCGCCGCGCCCCACCTGCGTCGCCTCCTCGACCTGCTGACCGAGGACGCTCCCGCCGAGGCACTGGGCGCCGTCTCCTCCGAGGCGCGGGCCGCCGGTGTGCCCGCGGGCGACCTCGCCGAGGTGGAGCGGGCCACCGCCACCGCGCTGCGGATCAGGGGCGCCCTGCGCCAGCACCGGCGCCGCGAACTCCAGCTCACCGCGCTCTTCGACACCGCGGGCGATCTGGCGGCCTCCCGCGATCTGGACGACGTACTGAAGGCGATCGTCCGGCGGGCCAGAATGCTGCTCGGAACGGACACGGCGTATCTCACCCTCCCCGACGAGGAGGCAGGGGACACCTACATGCGGGTCACCGACGGTTCGGTGTCGGTCCTCTTCCAGCGGCTGCGGCTGGAGCTCGGCGACGGGCTCGGCGGTCTGGTCGCGCAGACCGCGAGCCCGTACGCGACCCCCGACTACCGCACCGACAACCGCTTCCGCCACACCCGCAACATCAACGCCGGGGTCCTGGACGAGGGGCTCGTCGCCATTCTGGGTGTGCCCCTGCTCCTCGGCTCCAGCCGCGGCGGTACGGGGAAGGTCATCGGAGTCCTCTTCGCCGCCGATCGCGCGCCGCGCGTCTTCAGCCCCGACGAGGTCGCTCTGCTCTGCTCGCTCGCCGCACACGCCGCAATCGCGATCGACACCGCCCGCGCCCTCGCCGACACCCGCGCGGCCCTCGACGAACTCGCCGGCGCCAACGCCGAACTGGCCGAGGCCAACGCTGCGGTACGGGAGCACTCGGCCGCCATGCAGCGGGCCGAGGAGGCGCACGACCGGCTGACCGACCTGGTGCTGCGCGGCGGTGACGTCAAGGACGTCGCGACGGCCGTCGCGGGGCTGCTGGACTCCCCGCTCACCATTCACGACCCGGGCGGGCGCCCGCTGGCGGCCGTCCGGCCCGACGGCGCCGGCCTCGCCGCCGACAGCATGGACGCCGGATGGCTGGCCGAGACGGCCGAGGAGTCCCGCACCGGAGCGCGCGCCGTGCACCGCGACGGCCGGTGGATCTGCGCCGTACTGGCCGGGCAGGAACTCCTGGCCCAACTGGTTCTGCACCAGCGCCGACGGCTCGACGACTCCGACCGGCGGCTCTTCGAACGCGCTGCCGTGGTCACCGGCCTCCTCCTCCTGCTGCGGCGCACGGTCGCCGAGACCGAGAACCGGATACGCGGCGAGCTGATCACCGACCTGCTGACCGACGCGGAACGCGACCCGGCCGGTCTCGCCGAGCGCGGCCGCCGCCTCGGCATCGACCTGGACCGCCCGCATCTGCTGCTGGTGGCCGAGGCGGGCGCCCGGGAGAAGCTGTGTGCCGCCGCTCTGCGCTACCTGTTCGGCGGGGACATCCACGGGGTGAGCGCCGAACACGCGGGCACGGTGGTGCTGTTGGTCGCGTGCGACGACGAGGAAGCGGGGGCCGGTGACGCGGCGCGGGCGGCGGCGGCCCAGCTCGGCCAGCTCGTCCAGGCCCCCGTCACCGTCGCCGCCACCGGGCCGGCCCGCGGCCCGCGCGAGCTGGCCGCCGCCCACCGGGAGGCCGCCCGCTGCCTGCGCGCGATGCGGGTGCTGGGGCGTACGGGTGAGGGTGCCTGCGTCGACGAACTCGGCTTCCTCGGCGTGGTGCTGGGCAACGCGCAGGACGTCGACGGTTTCGTCGACGCGACGCTGGGGCCGCTGCTGCGGTACGACGCCCAGCGTGGCACCCATCTGGTGCGCACGCTGAGCGCGTACTTCGGTGCCGGTGGCAGCCTCATTCGCGCCAAGGACGAGCTTCACGTCCACGTCAATACGGTGGTGCAACGGTTGGAGCGGATCCAGGTCCTGCTGGGGCGGGACTGGAACGAGCCGGACCGGGCGCTGGAGCTCCAGCTGGCGCTGCGGCTGCATCTGTTGGCGGGGGGCCAGGAGCGGGCGTGAACCGGGGTGGCCGGTTGTCGCCGCTCTGTCCTCGAGCGCCGGACGGGCCCGAAAGATGTCCTCGAGCGCCGGACGGGCCGGGTTGTGTCCGGGAGGGCCCGAGGGCGTCCTCAGGCGTTGTCCGGGACGGGTGTGTTCGCCAGTGCCACCAGGCGTGTGGCGATCTCCTGCGCGCCCGCGCCACCCGTGAGCACCGTGTAGTGGTTGACGTCCGGCGCCGCCACCGGCTCCACCCGCGTGTCCCCGAGGCCGGCCGCAGCCAGTCGCTTCTCGTCGTACAGCCCCTGCTCCTCGTCCATCAGGCCGCGCGCCGCCCACAGCAGCGTCGCCGGTACCGGCAACTTCCGTACGGCCGAGAGCACTTCGTCGTCGAAGAGGCCGATCCCGTCCGTGCGTACCGCCTCGATCCGGCAGGTGGAGTGCATCGCCGGCTCCTCGCCCGTCAGGTCGCGCTGGATGTACGCATCGACCTCCGGTGACCAGGCGTCCCCGGCGAACGCGGGGTGCGCCTGCCAGAACGCCCGGTAGGCGACGCGGTCGGCGAACGTCATCGACAGCCGGTCCATGGCCGGGCCGATCACCGCCGTCATGAGTTCGTCCGGGGACAGATGGGTGGGGGCCGGGAAGCCGACCCCGCCGTCGACGAGCAGCAGCGGACCGAAGCGGTCCGGATGCCGTACGGCGGCCAGGGCCGCCACGAACGCGCCCATCGAGTGACCGGCCAGCACCACCCGGTCCAGGCCGAGCCCCTCGGTCAGCGCGGCGACGTCATCGGCGTGTGCCGCGATCCCGTACGGGCCGGGCAGCCCGGCGCTCGCCCCCCGGCCGCGCAGATCAGGGGCGATCAGCGTGACCCGTCCGGCCAGCATCCGGGCCACCGTGCCCCAGGAGAGCGCGTTGGCCGTGATGCCGTGCAGGGCCACGACCACCGGCGCACCGGGCTCCCCGGCCGGCCAGCGCAGCGCCGCCAACTGGCCCCCGGTGACCGGGACACGTATCTCTTCGTACGGGGTCATGAGTGCGGGTTCTCCTTCCGGGCTGCTGCGCCCGCTCTGGTTGCGCCTCTTGGTGCACGGAGTGCGGAGCCCAGCCGGGAAGGCAGCCGTGCCAGCCCGCCCGGCAGCAGATGTACCACGGCCACGAACAGCACACCGAGCAGGAACAGCGGCTGGGAGAGCGGCACCCGCAGCACCGCGGGCAGGTCGGCGACCGCACCCGAGCCGGCGAGATCGCCGAGCCGGTGATCGGCCCACGTGTACAGGATGCCGCCGACCATCGGCCCCCAGCGGGTACCCGAACCGCCCAGCACCACCATCACCAGCAGCGACAGTGTGAAGTCCGAGGTCGTCGTCTGGGGTGTGGAGCCGCCGGTGAGCAGCAGATGGACGAGTCCGCCGAGCGCCGCCAGCGCACCGGCCAGGACGAAGGCCGTCAGCTTGAACCCGTACGGCCTCAGCCCCAGCACCTCCACCCGGCGCTCGTTCTCCTTGATGCCCTCCCAGACCCGCCCGGTCGGGGAGCGGACCGCCCAGTGGACGACGGCCAGGGTGAGCACCAGATAGCCGAGCGCGACCCAGTACAGGTTGGCCGTGTGCTCGATGCCCACGAGCCCGGACGGCAGCAGCTCGGCGGGTGCGGCCCGGCCCTCCTCGCCGCCGGTGAAGCCACCGGGGTTGCGGGAGACCAGGATCGAGCCCGCCTGGGCGAAGGCCAGCGTCACCATGGAGAAGCCGATACCGGTGACCCGCAGGCTCACCGACCCCAGCACCAGAGCGAGCGCGATCCCGAAGCAGACGCCGACCAGGGCCGAGACGGCGAACGGCAGACCTGCCTCCAGCATGATCGTGTTGGTGGCGTAGCTGCCCGCGGCGAAGTACAGCGCATGGCCGAAGGAGAGCAGCCCGGTACGGCCGAGCAGCAGGTCGTAGCCGGTGGCCAGGGCCCCGAACAGCAGGCAGGTGGCAAGGAGTTGCAGGCTTCCCGCACTTCCGACGGGGCCGTCGAGCAGGCCCGGCAGCGGCAGTGCGCTGTACGGCGCGACGATCAGCACCACCAGCACGGCGGCCGGCCACCAGCGCAGCAGCCGGGCCGTGTCGGCGCCGGCCGGTGCGCCGGACGGCGCCGCCGGTGTCCCGCTCGTGCGGTCGGGTGTCCCGGTCACGGTGCTCACGCGAGCCTCCCCGTCAGTCCGCGCGGCCGTACGAGCAGCAGCGCGGCGAGCAGGACGACGACGGCCAGGTCGCCGAGCCCCGCTGCGGTGTAGTAGTTGGCGAACTGCTGGACCAGGCCGATCACGACGGACGCCGCGGCGGCGCCGGTCACCGAACCCATGCCGCCGGTGACCACCACGACGAACGCGAAGATCAGCAGCGAGGTGCCCTGCCGGGGATCGACCGAGCCGAAGTACAGCCCGCCGAGCGCCCCGCCGAGCGCGGCGGCCGAGCCGCCGATCGCGAAGACGAGGGTGAACGCCTTCCGTACGTCGATGCCGAGCGCGGTAACCATCGCCCGGTCCTCGACCCCCGCCCGTACGACCAGTCCGTGCCGGGTACGCCCGAGGAAGAGCCGCAGCGCGACCAGCACCACGACCGCGGCCGCGATCAGCACCAGGCGGTTGACCGGAACTTCCGCGCCCAGCAGGGAGAACGTGCCGGACAGTGCCTCCGGCCCGGGGAAGCGCAGGGCGTCCGAGCCCCAGATGCCCGACAGCAGCGCCGGGACGGCGAGCCCCACCCCGACCGTGGCGAGCACCTGCTCGCGCGGCCGGGTGTACAGCGGGCGGACGACGGCGAGCTCCAGGACCACGGCGGCGACCGTGCCCACCGCCGTACCGAAGAGGACCGCGAGGACGAAGCCCGCGCCGCCGGGGCCCGCACCCGGCAGGTTCCCGGACGCCGCCCACCAGGTGCCGTACGCGCCGATGGAGAGCAGCGCGCCGTGCGCGAAGTTGAGCACGTCCATCAAGCCGAAGATCAGCGAGAGCCCGGAGGCGATCAGGAAGTAGAGCGCTCCCAGACCGAGTCCGGTCATGGCGAGCAGAACGACGGTGGACATCAGGAATCCGCCTCCACGGAAGGTGCTTCGGTGGCCGGGCCGCGCCCCACGCCCAGCAGCCGGCGTGCCGCCTCCGCGTCGCCCAGCAGCTCACCGGCCGGGCCCTGGTGGGCGGTTCGGCCGTCGGCGAGCACGGTGCAGTGGGTGGCCAGGCGCCGTACGACGGCGAGGTTCTGTTCCACGAGCAGCACCGGCACCGCCTCGGCGGCCCGCTCGAGCACCTCGGCGACCTCGGTGACCACCTTGGGCGCCAGTCCCTTGGTGGGTTCGTCGGCGATGATCAGCCGGTTGCCGTTGAGCAGGGTGCGGCCGATGGCCACCATCTGCTGCTGACCGCCGGACAGTGTCCCGGCCAACTGCCGCTCACGGAGCTTCAGTTCGGGGAAGAGTTCATGGACGAGCGGGTACGCCGGCTCGCCCGCCCCGCGCCGCTCGGCCAGCCGCAGGTTCTCCGCCACGGTCAGCCCGGCGAAGACGCCGCGGTCCTCGGGGGCGTAGCCGATGCCCCGCCGGACCAGCGTGTGGGTGGGCAGCGCCACGGTCTCCTCGCCGTCGAGCCGGACGCTGCCGGTGCGCGGAACGAGGCCGAGGATGCCGCGGACGGTCGTGGTCTTCCCGGCGCCGTTCCGGCCGAGGAGCGCGGTCACCCCGTGCCGGGCGACGTCCAGGTCCACCCCGTGCAGGATGTGCCGGCCGCCGATGAGGACCCGCAGGTCCCGTACGGCGAGAAGTGTTCCGGTCGTCACAGCCCCTCCCCGAGGTATGCCTGCTGCACGGTCGGGTCGGCGGTCACGGCCTCGGGGGTGTCCAGCGCCAGCAGCCGGCCGTGGTGCATCACGGCGAGCCGGTCGGCCAGCCCCAGCAGGACGTCCATGTGGTGCTCGACCATGAGGACGGTGCGGCCCTCGTCCCGGTGCAGGGCGCGGATCAGTTCGGTGAGCGCAGGGACCTCCTCCGCGCTCACCCCGGCCATCGGCTCGTCGAGCAGCATCAGCCGCGGCTCTCCCACCAGCAGCACCGCCAGCTCCAGCTTCCGTTTCTCGCCGTGCGACAGCTCGGACGCCAGGGCCCCGGCGCGGTGGCCGAGCCCGGTGCGCTCCAGTACGCCGTGTACGTCGTCGGTGTACGGGGAAGCGCGCCGCCACACGCGGTACGAACCGCCCCGGGCGGCCTGCGCGGCCAGCCGGACGTGGTCGGCGACGCTCATCCCCGGCCAGAGGCTGGACGTCTGGAACGTCCGGCCGATCCCGCGCCGGGCCCGGGCGTGCGCGGGCCGGCCGGTCATGTCCGTGCCGTCCAGCGCGATGGTGCCCGACGTGGCCGTGGTCAACCCGCTGATCAGGTTGAACAGTGAGGTCTTGCCCGCCCCGTTGGGGCCGATGAAGGCGAGGAACTCGCCCTCGCGGACGTCCAGCGTGATGTCCTCGACGATGGTCGCCCCTCCGACGCCCCAGCCGAGGCCGGTCAGCCGGAGCACGGGAGCGGTGCTCCGCGCCCCGCTCCCGTGTTCCGTCGTGATGCCCGGTGCGGCCATCGGTCAGCCCGCCGAGGGCTTCGCGGGCGGCGCCACCTTGTCCATCGGCTCGGTGGTCACCAGTTTCGGCTCGGCGGTGGCACCCTTGCCGGTCAGCTTGGCCACGAACATCGGCTGAATCAGGGCGTGGTCCTCGGCTCGCACCTGCTCCTTGCCCTTCACCCCGTCGAAGGTCCAGCCCTCCAGGGCCTTCGCCATGGCGGCGGGATCGGTGGCGCTGCCCTCCTCCACCGCGTGCACGATCATCTGCGCGGCGGTGAAGCCGTCGGGGGTGAACAGGTCAGGGGTGCCGCCCGCCTTGGCCACCGAGTCCAGCATCGACTTCTCCACGGCGTTGCCGCCGCCCGCACCGGGGAAGTAGTGCGCCAGGAACGAGACCTTGGAACCGGCGGCGCCGAAGATCGGGTACGAGGCCGTGCCGGCCAGCCCGGTGACGACCTTGGACGCACCCAGCACACCCTGCTGGTCCAGCGCGGTCCACAGCGCGGGGGCGGTGGAACCCGCCCAGGCCACGAAGACCAGATCCGGTCCGGCGGCCTTCACCTGCCGGGCGAACGGGGTCAGGTCCGTGGCGCTCGGCGGGGCCAGCACGGAGCCGACCTTCGCGCCCTTGCCACCGAGGACGGCCTTCACCGCGGCGACGTTGGCCTGGCCGAAGGTGGAGTCCTGGGCCAGCACGGTGACCTTCTTGCCCTCGGCCTCGCCGAGCATCGTCCCGGCGGTGAGGATGTCCTGGTAGGACTGCCGGCCGGAGCGGAACGTGTAGTCGTTGATCCCGGTCACGGCGTCGGTCGCGGCGGGCCCGCTGACGTACAGGACCTTGTTCTGCGCGGCGAGCGGCGCCATCTGCAGGGCGACCCCGGAGTCCGTGGTCCCGGCGAGCACCTTGTAGCCCTTGCCGATCAGGTTCTTCGCGGCGGAGACCGCCTTGCCCGGGTCGCCCGCGTCGTCCTGCTCGGTGACCTCGATGCGGTGCCCGGCGACCTTGCCGGTGCCGTTCGTCGCGTAGTCCAGGCCTGCCATGAACCCGTCGCGGTACTGCTTCCCGTAGTCGGCGAGCAGCCCGGTCCGGGAGTAGACCAGCCCCACCTTGACGGTCTGGGCCTTCGCGCCCTTGCCGGACGCGGAGTCCGCCTCACCCGCCTTCCCGGCGGCGGTGCAGCCGACCAGCAGGAGTCCTGCGGCGGCCAGGGTGACGACGGCGGAGAGGGATCTGCGGTGGTGGACGGTGCCTGTGGCTCTGCGACGCATGGTGACCGGCTCCTCGGCGGGATTCCTGTGATGTCGCCGAACCGTATGAACACCGTGGCGCCGTCGACATGGTGCAGGACGCCCCACCTGAGGCGGTGCGCATGTGCGGGCCGCACATGGCCCGGGGCCGGGGGTGAAGGGGGGCGGCCCCGGCCCCGGCCCCGTCAACACCCCGTCACCTACGGGGACATGACCCGGCCTTGGCCCGTCAGTACCAGATCGCCTGGACCGTGGCCATGACGAATCCCGTGCCCGCGAACACGCAGCCGACGATCCCCATCACCATTCCGGCGGTCGCCTGGCCGTGGCCGCCCCCTTCGCCGCGGTCCGCCATGCGCCGCGCCGAGACGCCGAGGCACAGCGCGATGATCGGCAGCACGATCGGTATGAGCAGCAGCCCGAGGATGCCGAGCACCATGGACGCCGTCGCCTTGCCGCTGGGCAGCGGGGCGTTCCCGGGGTACGCGTGGCCGTACGCGGGCTGAATGCCGGGGGCGAACCTCGACGCGTCCCCCGTGTTCGCCGTGCCGCCTGCCGCACCTGATGTGTCAGCCATGTCTTCCTCTCCTTCTTTGCTGGTCATGACCATGCTAGGAGAGATCTGCGACCCTTTCGGACAGGGCTGCGGGGACAGCCCTTAGGACGCTTCCGGGGGTGCCGTCACGTCGATCAGCCGGCACACCGTCTCGATGTCTATCTTCACCTGGGCGATCGACGCCCGTCCCGACAGCCAGGTGATCAGCGCCGAGTGCCAGGTGTGCTCGATGACCCGGACCGCGGAGAGCTGCTCGGGCGTCGGGTGCTCCAGCCCCATCGAGTCCAGGATGATCGCCGTCGTGAGCCGCGAGACGGTGTCCACCTCGGGGCTCACGCTGCGGTCCGCGAAGGTCAGCGCCCGCACCATCGCGTCCGCCAGATGCGGTTCGCGCTGCAGCGCGCGGAACGCCCGCATCAGTGTGTCGGCGACCCGCTGGGCCGCGTCGTCCCCGGCCGGAGGCCGTTTGCGCAGCGTCCCGTGCATGTGCTGGAGCTGGTCCTGCATGGTGGCGACCAGCAGATGGATCTTGGACGGGAAGTACCGGTACAGCGTGCCCAGGGCGACCCCGGCGGCCTCCGCCACCTCGCGCATCTGCACCGCCTCGAACCCGCCCCTGCTGGCGAGCTGGGCGCTGGCGTGCAGGATGCGGCGGCGGCGGGCCTCCTGCCGTTCCGTCAGGGGCGGCGATGCCGGCTTGGCTTCCGCTGTCATGTGTCCCCATCCATGGCTTCTGTCCGCAACCGGAGGAGGCGCGTGGGCTCCCGGCGGCGCACAGCATGCCAGGGTGCCGGTCGTGGCGCGAATCACCTGATCCGGCCGTTGCGCCGACGCTACCTGCCGGTAGATTCGTAGCTCATTGAACGATCCAGTCTGAAACTTGTTCTAGATTAGCGTGAGCGGTTACGCTCCGGCGAACACGCAGTGAGAAGGGGGCCGAGTGTGACCGCTGAGGCCATAGAGACGGGCCCCCGCACGGGCAGTGACACGTCGGCCGCCGCCGTCGGCGGGCGACCGTTGCGCATCGCACTCCTCACCTACAAGGGCAACCCCTTCTGCGGCGGCCAGGGTGTCTACGTACGCCATCTCGGTCGCGAGCTCGCCCGCCTTGGCCACAGCGTCGAAGTGATCGGCGCCCAGCCCTATCCTGTGCTCGACGAGGGCGTCCCGCTCACCGAGTTGCCGAGCCTGGACCTCTACCGCCAGCCCGACCCGTTCCGCACCCCGAAGCGCGGCGAGTACCGGGACTGGATCGACGCCGCCGAGGTCGCCACCATGTGGACCGGCGGCTTCCCGGAACCGCTCACCTTCAGCCTGCGTGCCCGCCGCCATCTCGCCGCCCGTCGCGGCCAGTTCGACGTCATCCACGACAACCAGACCCTCGGGTACGGGCTGTTGGCGGACCTCGGTGCCCCGCTCGTCACCACCATCCACCACCCCATCACCGTCGACCGGCAGCTGGAGCTGGACGCCGCCGGCAGCCGTCGCCGCCGCGCCTCCGTACGCCGCTGGTACGCCTTCACCCGCATGCAGAAGCGGGTGGCACGCCGGCTGCCGTCGGTGCTCACCGTCTCCGGCTCCTCCAAGCAGGAGATCGTCGACCATCTCGGCGTGGGGCAGGACCGGATCCATGTCGTGCACATCGGCGCGGACACCGACCTGTGGTCGCCCGACCCGTCGGTCGCCGAGGTGCCCGGCCGGATCGTCACCACCTCCAGCGCCGACGTCCCGCTGAAGGGCCTTGTCCACCTCGTCGAGGCGCTCGCCAAACTCCGTACCGAGAACCCACAGGCGCACCTCGTGGTCGTCGGCAAGCGGGCCGAGGACGGACCCGTCGCGCACGCCATCGAGCGGTACGGACTCCAGGACGCCGTCCGGTTCGTCAAGGGCATCAGCGACGCCGAACTCGTCGACCTGGTGCGCAGCGCCGAGGTCGCCTGCGTCCCCTCGCTGTACGAAGGGTTCTCGCTGCCCGCCGCCGAGGCCATGGCCACCGGCACCCCGCTCGTCGCGACCACCGGCGGGGCGATCCCCGAGGTCGCGGGTCCGGACGGCGAGACCTGTCTGGCCGTGCGGCCCGCCGACGCCGGGGCCCTGGCCGCCGCGCTCGCCCGGCTGCTCGGCGACCCGGAACTGCGGGCCCGGCTCGGCGCCGCGGGCCGCGCCCGGGTGCTGGCCCGGTTCACCTGGAAGCAGGCGGCCATCGGCACCGCGGAGCTCTACCGGCAGGCGATCGCAGCCCGCGCCGTCACCACGCAACCCGGCGGCCGACGGTGACCCCGCAGCCCGCCCCCGCTGTCCCCGCCCCCTGAACCCCTCGACCGCGAAAGCAGGCACTTGTGCTGACCGTGGACTTCACCCGCTTCCCGCTCGCCGCAGGCGACCGAGTGCTCGACCTGGGCTGCGGCGCCGGACGCCACGCCTTCGAGTGCTACCGGCGCGGCGCCCAGGTCGTGGCACTCGACCGGAACGGCGAGGAGATCCGCGAGGTCGCGAAGTGGTTCGCGGCGATGAAGGAGGCCGGAGAGGCCCCCGCGGGCGCCACCGCCACCGCGATGGAGGGCGACGCGCTCAACCTGCCGTTCCCCGACGAGTCCTTCGACGTCGTCATCATCTCCGAGGTGATGGAGCACATCCCCGACGACAAGGGCGTGCTCGCGGAGATGGTCCGGGTCCTCAAGCCGGGCGGCAGGATCGCGATCACCGTGCCGCGGTACGGCCCCGAGAAGGTCTGCTGGACGCTCTCCGACGCGTACCACGAGGTCGAGGGCGGCCACATCCGCATCTACAGGGCCGACGAGCTCCTCGGCAAGATCCGCGGCGCCGGCCTCAAGCCGTACGGCACCCACCACGCGCACGCGCTGCACTCCCCGTACTGGTGGCTCAAGTGCGCATTCGGAGTCGGCCGCGACGGCAAGGACGCAGCGCTGCCGGTCCGTGCGTACCACAAGCTGCTGGTCTGGGACATCATGAAGAAGCCCGCCGTCACCCGGGTCGCCGAGCAGCTGCTCAACCCGGTCGTCGGCAAGAGCTTCGTCGCGTACGCCACCAAGCCGCACCTGCCCAAGGCCGCTGCGGCTGCCGCGAATGACCTTTCGAAGGCCGAGGCGTGACCACTCCCGAGCAGACCGAACACCTCGTGCTGCCCGGAGTGCTCACCGCGGAGCAGGCGACGGAGACCGTCGCCGCGCTGCTCGCCGTCCAGCGCGAGGACGGTGCGCTGCCCTGGTTCCGAGGCCACCACCTCGACCCGTGGGACCACACCGAGGCCGCCATGGCCCTCGACGCCGCGGGAGAGCACGCCGCCGCGGAACGCGCGTACGAGTGGCTGGCCCGGCACCAGAACAAGGACGGCTCCTGGTACGCCGCCTACCACGACGGCGACCCGGACCGGCCGACCGACCGGGGCCTGGAGTCCAACTTCTGCGCGTACGTGGCCGTCGGCGTCTGGCACCACTACCTCGCCACCGGCGACGACGGGTTCATCGACCGGATGTGGCCGACCGTGTACGCGGCCGTCGAATTCGTCCTGCGGCTCCAGCAGCCCGGCGGCCAGATCGGCTGGAAGCGCGAACCCGACGGCACCCCCGTCGACGACGCACTGCTGACCGGCAGCTCCTCCATCCACCAGGCACTGCGCTGCGCACTCGCCATCGCCGAGCAGCGCGAGGAGCCGCAGCCGGACTGGGAGCTGGCGACCGGCGCGCTCGCGCACGCGATCCGCAGCCACCCCGAACGCTTCCTCGACAAGAGCCGCTACTCGATGGACTGGTACTACCCGGTCCTCGGCGGCGCGCTCACCGGAGCGGCCGCCAAGGAGCGGATGGAGGAAGCCTGGGACCGTTTCGTCGTCCCCGGCCTCGGGGTGCGCTGCGTGCTGCCCAACCCTTGGGTGACGGGCGGCGAAAGCTGCGAACTCGCCCTGGCCCTCTGGGTGATGGGGGAGTCCGACCGGGCCCTGGAGATCCTCCAGTCCATCCAGCATCTGCGCGCCGAGGGCGGCATGTACTGGACGGGGTACGTCTTCGAGGGCAACCGGGCGTTCTGGCCGGAGGAACTCACCACCTGGACCGCCGGATCGCTGCTGCTCGCCGTGGCCGCCCTGGGGGGCGACGAGGCGACCGTCGCGGTCTTCGGCGGCGAACGGCTGCCGACGGGCCTGGAGCCGGACTGCTGCGCCGCCCCCTAGGGGCGGGCCCAACGGCCGGGCCGTGGGGTCACGGACGCCGGATCCGGCCCGCCACCGCGTGTCCGATGAAAAGATAGACGATGGCTGCGAGGCCGTATCCGGAGACGACCCGCGCCCAGGCCTCGTCGAACGTGAACAGGTCGTACGACCAGCCGGCCAGCCAGCGGGCGGCGTTCTTGACGAAGGCCACGAGGTCGTTGCCCCGGTTCGCGTCCAGCAGGTACATCAGGATCCACAAGCCGATGATGAAGGCCATGACATCGGCCACCACGGCTATGACACGTGCGGCGGTGCTGCTTCTCGTGCCTATTCCAGGAGACATGGATATCGGGTTGCCGTTTTCCGCGGTCCGAAACCCGGTCGGCACCCCCTGAGTGGCGCGGCACACGGACCCGGGTGAGCCTGGCAGGGCGTGCCGCACTGCGGCACCCACCGCCGAACTCGCCGTTGATGTGCCCCGTCAGGGAGGCCCGCTGTGCCCAGTTCCGTACCGCTCCGCCGTCTGTTCGTGGCGCTGCTGTTGTCCTGCACCGTACTGGTGAGCGCCACGGCGTGCGGCAACGACTCCGGCACCGGCGCGAGCGCCTCCGCGTCACCGAGCGGTACGGCGTCGGCGCAGAAGCAGAAGCTCGCCAAGACGCGGTTCGTAGCCAACGCCGGGCTCGCTGCGGGCGCGACCTACCAGTGGATCATCAAGCCGTACCGTGCGGGCAAGTTCAAGAAGGGTGCGGACGGACGGACGTTCGCGCTGGTCAAGGCCGGGCTCGCGGGCGGCTTCGCCTACAACAGGCTCAAGGCGGCAGCGGAGAACGCCAAGGGCGATCCGCTGCTGTCGAAGGCGGTCGCACCGCTGACGGCGGGCATCGAGTCGCTCAAGGGGATGGGCACCAAGCTGCGCAGCGGCCAGGCGGGCGCGGGGGATGTCGGCGCCTTCGAGGACGTCATCACCAACATCAAGGACGCCGGCAAGAGTGCGGGCGCCGAGGTGAAGGACAAGGTGCCGTCCGCCTCCCAGCTCGGTGGATAACCGCATGGGGGAGGCGTCACACGAGCAATAGGGTGCCGTCATGACGCTTCTGGCACACGACCACTACTGCGAAGAGATCCTCCGTCAGACCGATGGGCTGAGAGCCGTGATCAGCGGTGCGGACCTCGGTGCGAAGGTTCCGACCTGCCCCGAGTGGACGCTGCGCGACCTCGCGGTCCACGTCGGTGGCGCCCACCGCTGGGTCTACGAGATCGTCCGTACCCGGGCGACCGAGGCGGTCCCGGACGAGCGGGTGCCGCAGTTCACGCCGGACGGCGACGACCCCGCGGTGCTCGACGCGTGGCTGGCTGACGGGGCCGCGAAGACCGTCGCCGCCCTGCGCGAGGCCGGTGCCGGGCAGCCGGTCTGGGCCTGGGCATGGGACCGGAGCACCGGATTCTGGGCGCGGCGCATGGCCCACGAGACGGTCGTCCACCGCGCGGATGCGGCCGTCACGGTGAACGCCGACTACACGGTGGCGCCCGAGCTGGCGGCCGACACGATCGACGAATGGCTGGAGATCGTCGCCTTCGCGCAGTCCGAGGGGGACAGGGAGGCCGTGGAGCTCCGGGGGGCCGGAAGGTCCCTTCATCTGCATGCCACGGACACGCCCGGGGCGGAGTGGCTGATCGAGTTCGGCGACGACGGGTTCACCTGGCGGCGGGCGCACGAGAAGGCGACGGTCGCGGTGCGCGGGACGCTGACCGATCTGATGCTGGTGTTCAACCGGCGGGAGGGCGTGGACAGCGGTCGCGTCGAGGTGCTGGGGGAGCGGGAGCTGCTGGACTTCTGGCTGGAGCGGGCGACGTTCGCATGAGGCGGGCGCTCAGGCGTTGTTGAGGTCTGCCAGTACGCGCAGCGTGTGGGGATCCGGTGCCGTGATCAGCAGGTCGGTCACCGGGCCCTTGCGCCACAACTCCAGCCGCTCCGCGATCCGTTTCCGTGGTCCGACGAGCGAGATCTCGTCGGCGAACGCGTCCGGCACGGCCAGCACCGCCTCCTCCTTGCGGCCCTCCAGGAACAGCCGCTGGATCCGCCGCGCCTCCTCCCCGAAGCCCATCCGGGCCATCAGATCGGCATGGAAGTTGCGGGCGGCATGACCCATCCCTCCGATGTAGAAACCGAGCATCGCCTTCACCGGCAGCAACCCCTCCGCGACGTCGTCACAGACGTGCGCGCGGGCCATCGGCGCGATCATGAAGCCGTCGGGGAGACCGGCCAGCGAGGCCTCGTACACATCGGTGCGCTGCGGCGACCAGTACAGCGGCAGCCAGCCGTCCGCGATCCGCGTCGTCTGCGCGATGTTCTTCGGCCCCTCCGCGCCCAGCAGCACGGGCAGCCCGGCTCGCAGCGGATGGGTGATCGGCTTCAGCGGCTTGCCGAGGCCGGTCGCGTCCGGACCGGTGTACGGATGCGAGTGGAAGCGTCCGGCCAGTTCAACAGGGGCCTCACGCCTGAGCACTTGCCGGATGATCTCGACGTACTCGCGGGTGGCGGTCAGTGGACTCTTCGGGAACGGGCGCCCGTACCAGCCCTCCACCACCTGCGGCCCGGAGAGCCCGAGCCCGAGCATCATCCGGCCGCCGGAGAGATGGTCGAGAGTCAGTGCGTGCATGGCGGTCGCGGTCGGGGTACGCGCCGCCATCTGCGCGATGCCGGTGCCGAGCCGGATGCGAGAGGTGTGGGCGGCGATCCAGGTCAGGGGGGTGAAGGCGTCGGAGCCCCAGGCCTCCGCCGTCCACACCGAGTCGTAGCCCAGCCGCTCCGCCTCGCGGGCGAGCTCCAGATGGGCTGGGTTCGGGCCGCGGCCCCAGTAGCCGAGAGCGAGTCCGAGCCGCATGACGGTCCCTCCGACCATGTATGACGATGCGTCAGTTCGATCCGCACGGACGGAGGGTACGACAGCGGCCCCCCGCCCGGAAGGGGCGAGGGGCCGGTGGAAAGTGGCTGCGGTCAGCCGCGCTGAATGCCCGTGGTGTCCTGAAGCACACCGCGACGGCCGTCCTGGGTCTGGGCGATGAGGCCCGGACCACGCTGCTCCACCGCGAGGTACCAGGTGCCCGGCGCCAGTTCGGCGATCGGGCTCGGCGAACCGTCCTCGCCGTACAGCGGACGGGCCACCGGCACCGCGAACCAGAACGGCGTGAAGTCGCCGGCCGGCGCCGAGCCGCCCTGCGGGGCCTGCTGCGCCTGCGGCGCGTGCGCCATGGCGGGATCGGGCTGACCGGGCTGCGGCTGCGCACCGTACGGCTGCGGCTGACCCGGCTGGGCACCGTACGGCTGCTGCTGGGCGCCGGGGTAGCCGTAACCCTGGCCCGGCTGCGGCTGGCCACCGTACGGCGACTGCACGGCCTGCGGACGCGGGGCGCCCATCAGGGGAGCCTTGAGCGCCGGGACGAGCGGCGTCGCGACCGCGCCGCCGGCGAGCACGATGGTCGCGAGCAGGCCGAGGATCAGGCCGGTACCCGCGTCGCTGGCGTCGATGGTCGTCCAGAAGGCCGTCCACAGCGCGAAGACGCAGAAGGCGGCTCCGAATTGACCGAGATCGAGGCCGACAACCTTGCGGCTCGGCATGGCGCGGCCCACAACCACCAGCACCGCACCGATGATTCCGGCCAGGAAGACGCTCATGAGGACCCCGAGCGCGTCCCAGGCATTCGGGGCGTCGAAGCTGGAGCAGTTGAGGCCCGCAGGGCAGTCGATGCCGGCGAGGTCGAGGAAAGAGGCGATGAACAGCACCACCGCTGCGCCGATCACCACGCCATCGCCTCGAGTGAGGGAGCGGATATTCACGTGAAGGTCCTTAGTCGGTCGTCTCGTCGGGGCGGTCGTCGCTGCCGCCGGTACGGCGGGCACGGCGCGAAGCTCGGAGGCGGCTCCCCACCGTACGGATGAATCTATCGTCTGCCCGGACGGGTTGTGTCCCGGCCCGGACGTTGCGCGGTCATCCCCCGTAATACCCCCGCACAACTACCGCACAACTCCTCTGCTTTACCCGTTGAAGTAGGAAGTGATGCCATCGGCAATGCCTTGTGCGGCCTTCTGGCGCCAACCCGCGCTGGTGAGCAGAGCGGCGTCCTTCGGATCACGCATATTGCCGCACTCGATGAACACCTTGGGCACGGTCGACAAATTCAGCCCGCCCAGATCGCTGCGGGTGTCCAACCCCGTATTGCCGCCGACGTAATTGGAAGGCGCACTTCCGGTGGCGCGGACGAAGAGCCCCGCGATACGGGTGCCGAGATCGCGCGACGGATCCACGATCTTCGAGGTGTCGGCGGCTCCGCCGCGCACCAGTGCGGGAAGGATCACATGGAACCCCCGGTTACCGACCGCGGAACCGTCCGCGTGCACCGAGACGACCGCATCGGCCTCGGCGTTGTTGCCGATCCGGGCCCGCTCGTCGACGCACGGCCCGTACGGGCGGTCGTTGTCGTACGTCAGGATCACCTTCGCGCCCTGCGCCTGGAGCAGCGCACGCAGCCGGTGCGACACATCCAGCGTGAACTGGGCTTCCGCGTACCCGGAGTTGGTGGACGTGCCGGTGGTGTCGCACTCCTTGTGCGTGGTGCCGATGTCCACCTGCCGGCTGATCTCGCGGGTGTGCAGATGGTTGTTCGGGTTGTGCCCGGGATCGATGACGACGGTCTTCCCGGACAGCGGCCCTGACGCCCGGCCTCCCGAGGTCTTCGAGGGCGACGCGGACGGCGGCGATGCGGACGTCCTGTCCGGCGCCGGAGCGCTCCGGGACGGCGAGACCGACGGCGGCGCGGCGGAGGTGGCGCTGCTGCCCTGCCGGGGCCGGGCCTGCGCCTCGCCGCTGTCCCCGCCCGCGCCGCAGCCCGCGGCACTCAGGCACACGGCTGCGAGCGCAGCGGCGACGAGCAGGGGCCGGCGGTGCGGGGTGGGGGAAACGCTGTCGTCGTACGGCACGCCGCGATGCTATCGGGGCGGCTCAGATCCCCGTTCCCGTACGGCGCAGGACGCGCAGCGAGTCCGTGACCGATACTTCGCTGAACGCCCCGGACTCCAGTGCCCGCAGATACACCCGGTACGGGGCCTGGCCGCCGTGCGCGGGATCGGGGAACACGTCGTGGATCACGAGCAGCCCGCCCTCGGCGAGATGCGGCGCCCAGCCCTCGTAGTCACCGTTCGCATGCTCGTCGGTGTGCCCGCCGTCGATGAAGACGAAGCCGAGCTTCCCGCCCCAGACGGCCGCGACCTGCGGGGACCGGCCGACGAGCGCCACGACATGGTCCTCGAGCCCGGCCGCGTGCAGGGTGCGGCGGAACGTCGGCAGTGTGTCCATCCGGCCGACCTCCGGGTCCACGACGGTCGGGTCGTGGTACTCCCAGCCGGGCTGCTGCTCCTCGCTGCCACGGTGATGGTCGACGGTGAGCGCCGTCACACCGGCCGCCCGGGCGGCGTCGGCGAGCAGGATCGTGGACCGGCCGCAGTACGTCCCGACCTCCAGCAGCGGCAGACCGAGCGCGGCGGCGTCGGTGGCGGCCGCGTGGAGGGCGAGCCCCTCACCCACCGGCATGAACCCCTTGGCGGCCTGAAAGGCGGCGAGAATCTCGGGCTTGGGCTCGGCGGCCACGGGGTTCCTCCTGGCGGTACGGGGATCGAACGGCGCCCTATGGTGCCGTACGGCCTGGTCGGCGGTGTCGGTGGGGGTGCTGCCGCACGATTTCCGGGATCGGTCCGGCGCTCGCACGGAATGCCGTATGCCTCCGCCGGAAGGAGTTCGGCGGAGGCATACGCGGGGTGAGCTCGGGTCGGGGCGGCCCCCGGCGGAGCTGCTGGATCGACTCAGCAGCTCTGCCAGAGCCTGGTCATGAGGGCTGCGGGTCGACGGTCGTCAGGCCCGGGTGCAGGGCGCCCGCCCCGCCAGGCTGTCCACCCGCGGCGCCGAGCCGAGGGAACTCCCGGTGGGGTCGGACGTCTCTCATCTGCTCACGACGGCACCGCGGTTCGACGCTCCGGTGCGCTGACCGTCAGCACGAGGTCGACCTCGGCCGACAGGCCGTTCGCCGGGTACGTCGCCGGGCAGGCGCGCGGCGCGTATCCGGTGGCGGAACCGGCCAGGACGAAGGTGCCGGTGGACGGGGCGGCCAGGGAGTACCGGCCGGCTTCGTCCGTCACGGTGAGTCCCGCCTGCCGCCCCATCCGGTCGATCAGCGTGACGTTGGCGCGGGCCACCGGTGTGCCGTCCGCATCCAGCACCCTGCCCTGGAAGCCGTCCGATCCGGCGACGGGACGCGAGGCCTCCTGGGCGGGCTCCGCCCCGTCCGTGCTGCTGGCCAGCAGTACCGGCCGCAGCGCGTCGCGCTGCGACGGCAGGAAAGCGGCCAGTACCAGGCCGATCAGCACCGCACCCGTCGCGATCATGAACGAGGTCCGGAACCCCTCCATCGAAGGCACCTGCACCGGACCCATCCGCACCGAGGTGTTGGCCAGCACCATGCCGATCACGGCGCTCGACACCGACGTACCGATCGACCGCATGAGAGTGTTCAGACCGTTGGCCGCGCCGGTCTCCGACGGGTCGACGGCCCCGATGATCAGCGCGGGCAGCGAGGAGTACGCGAGGCCGATACCGGCCCCGAGCACCACCGCGATCATCACGGTCTGCCAGGCGGCACTCATCAGACCGAGCCCTGCCCCGTAACCGATCGCGATGATCAGCATGCCGAGCATCAGCGACACCTTGGGGCCGCGGCGGGCCGACAGCCGGGCGTACAGCGGGGCGACGAACATCATGGTCAGACCGAGCGGTGCCACGCACAGCCCCGCCACGACCATCGACTGCCCGAGTCCGTACCCGGTCGACGCCGGCAGCTGGAGCAGCTGCGGCAGGACGAGCGAGACCGCGTAGAACGCGACGCCGACCATCACCGAGGTGAGGTTGGTGAGCAGTACCTCGCGCCGGGCCGAGGTCCGCAGATCGACCAGCGGCGCCGGGCTGCGCAGCTCGAAGAGCCCCCACAGCACCAGGATCAGCAGGGACGCGGCGATCAGTCCGAGCGTGGTGGCCGAGGTCCAGCCCCAGTCGCTGCCCTTGGTGATCGGCAGCAGCAGGCAGACCAGGCCGAGCGAGAGCCCGAGCGCACCGGGCAGATCGAACCGGCCGGGCGCCCGCAGCGAGGTCTCCGGTACGGCGAGGACGGTAAGCACCATCGACAGCACCCCGAGGCCGGCCGCGCCGAAGAACAGCGTGTGCCAGTCGGCGTGCTGGGCGACCAGTGCGGCGGCGGGCAGCGCGAGGCCGCCGCCCACCCCGATCGATGAGCTCATCAGCGCCATCGCCGAGCCGAGCTTCTCGCGCGGCAGCTCGTCGCGCATGATGCCGATGCCCAGCGGGATGGCGCCCATGGCGAAGCCCTGGAGCGCCCGCCCTGCGATCATGACCACGAGTTGATCGGTGAAGGCGCAGATCAGCGAGCCGATCACCATGACGGCGAGGCTGGTGAGCAGCATCTTCCGCTTGCCGTAGAGGTCGCCGAGCCGGCCCATGATCGGTGTGGCGACGGCCCCCGCGAGCAGGGTCGCGGTCATCACCCAGGTGGCGTTGGACGGATCGGTGTGGAGAAGGGCCGGCAGGTCCTTGATGACGGGGACGAGCAGGGTCTGCATGACCGCGACGGTGATACCCGCGAAGGCGAGAACGGGGACGACACCGCCACCCGCACGGTGGGTCCGCGGATCGGGGAGCGACTGCTCCCCGGCGTGCTGATCGTGCGTCGCTTGTGGCATTCGTGCGGCCTCCGGGCAGCGGAAGAAGGGGGGTGGAGGTGGAGTGCGGTCCGGCGGCGGGCAGCAGTGACCGCCAAGTGCGTGCAGGTTGAACACTTCCGGATGTCGGCCGTATTCCTGTGAACGCCGGGCGAATGGGACACGACGCGATACTCGGCGGGAAGCGTACGGTTGTCCGACCTTCCATCGGATTGGAACGTGTTCTACTCTTGCGCCGTTCCAGTGGCCGCGACCGGCGAGGATCCGCACATGGGCATCGCAATCACCCAAGAACAGAGGGAGCTGGCGCAGTCCGTACGGGGGTGGCTGGCGCGCACCGTGCCGCCGGAGGAGATCCGCAAACTCCTCGATGCGAGCGCCCCTTCTGCGCCCGGCGTGCGCCCCGGTTACTGGGACGGGCTCGCGGAACAGGGTCTGCTCGCCCTCCATCTGCCCGAGGGGTACGGGGGAGGGGGCGGCGCACTCCTCGACCTCGCCGTGGTCCTGGAGGAGACGGGGCGGGCCGCGCTCCCCGGCCCCTACCTGGCGACCGTACTCGCCTCGGCGCTGCTCGGCGGGGCAGGCGCGAGTGATCTTGCACGCGCCCTCGCGGACGGCACCCGCATCGGCGCCGTCGCCCTCGGCCCAGGCACCCTGACCGCTGTGGACAGCGAGGGCGGCCACCTCCTCGACGGCGTCGCCCCGGTGCTCTCCGGCGCCGAGGCCGACCTGCTTCTGCTCCCCGCCGCCGCGGCAGGCGGCACCCGCTGGTTCGCCGTCGACTCCGCTACCGAAGGGCTGACCGTATGCCCGCACCGCGGCGCCGACCCGACCCGGCCCACCGCCGAGGTCCGCGCCGGCGGCGTACTCGTCCCCGCGGCCCGTGCCGTACGCATCGGCTCCGGGACCGTCCGCGACCTCGCCGCCGTCCTGTTCGCCGCCGAGGCATGCGGCACCGCTGCCTGGGCGCTGGACACCGCCGTCGCGTACGCCAAGGTCCGTGAACAGTTCGGCCGCCCCATCGGACAGTTCCAGGGCATCAAACACCTCTGCGCCGACATGCTCGTACGCGTCGAGCAGGCCCGCGCACTGGTGTGGGACGCCGCACGCGCGGCGGACGAGGCCCCGGAGGCACGCGCACTGGTCGCCGCCCTCGCCGCGGGCACCGCTCTCGACGCCGCCTACAGCTGTGCCAAGGACTGCATCCAGATCCTCGGCGGTATCGGCTTCACCTGGGAGCACGACGCCCACCTCCACCTGCGCCGGGCCGTGGTGGCGCGCCAGCTGCTCGGGGCCGGGGACGCCCACCGGCTGCGGGCCGCCCGGCTGGCCGAAGGCGGAGCTCGCCGCGAGCTCTCCCTGGAACTCCCCGCCGAAGCCGCCCGTCACCGCGCCGAGGCGCGCGAAACCATCGCCGCCGCCCGGAACCTGGCCCCGGAGGCGGCCCGCCGCGCCCTCGCCCCGACCGGCTACGCCGCCCCGCACCTGCCCGCCCCGTACGGACTGGACGCCGGACCGGTGCAACAGCTGGCCGTGCAACAGGAGCTGAAGGAACAGGGCGTGAAGGTGAGCGGCCTCGGAATCGCCACCTGGGTGGTGCCGTCGCTCCTCGCGTACGGGACACCGGAGCAGCAGGACCGCTATCTCCTGCCCACCCTGCGCGGCGAACTCCTGTGGTGCCAGCTGTTCTCCGAGCCCGGCGCCGGCTCGGACCTCGCCTCGCTCCGGACGAGGGCCGAGCGGACCGCCGACGGCTGGCGGATCAACGGCCAGAAGGTGTGGACGAGCGCCGCCCAATGGGCCGACCACGGCATCCTGCTCGCCAGGACCGACCCGGACGCCCCCAAGCACCAGGGGATCGGCTACTTCCTCGTCGACATGAAGGACACCGCAGGCATCCACATCCGCCCGCTGAAGGAGATGACCGGCGACTCCCTCTTCAACGAGGTGTACTTCGACGACGTCCTGCTGCCCGCCGACGCAGTCGTCGGCGACGTCGGCGACGGCTGGCGGGTCGCCCGCAACACCCTCGGCAACGAACGCGTCCACATGGCCGACCAGATGACCTTCGACACCGGCCTGGAAGCGCTGATCGCCCGCTCCGGCGAACTCGACGGCACGCACCGGGCGCGGATCGGCGCACTCGCCGCCGAGGCGCACGCGCTCGCCTGCATCGGGCTGCGGACCACCATGCAACAGGTCTCCGGCCTGGAACCGGGCGCCGGGGCATCCGTACGCAAGCTCGTCCAGACCTCCCACCAGCAGAAGGTCGCCGAGCTCGCCCTGGAACTTCTGGGACCGGCCGGGGCGACCGACGAGGGCCCCGGGGCGCGGGCCCTGCACGGCTTTCTGATGTCCCGCTGTCTGACCATCGCGGGCGGCACCACCCAGGTCCAGCTCAATGTCGTCGCCGAGCGCATCCTCGGCCTGCCACGGGACCCGTGACGCTGGAGTACCCGGTGATCCGGCACATGAACAACCTGGAGTCCGTCCTCACCTACGAGGGCACCACGGAGATGCACACCCTCGCTCTCGGTCAGGCGCTCACCGGTCACGCAGCCTTCCGCTGACCGGACCCCGCTGCCATTATCTGACGCATCGTCAGACGAGTCGAAGCGTGGCAGCGGACCGGGAGGAAGACCATGAAGGCCTACATCGTCGGTGTCGGGATGACGAAGTTCGAGAAGCCCGAGACGCGTGACTGGCAGTACTGGGACATGGCGAGGGAGGCCGGGAGCGCGGCGCTCGCCGACGCCGGGGTCCGCTACGAACAGGTGCAGCAGGTCCCCGTCGGCTACTGCTTCCAGGCCTCCACGGCCGGTCAGCGCGCCGCGTACGAACTCGGACTGACCGGCGTACCCGTCTACAACGTCAACAACAACTGTGCGACCGGCTCCACCGCGCTGATGATGGCCCGCCAGTTCGTCGAGGGCGGCATCGGCGACTGCGTGCTCGCGCTCGGATTCGAGAAGATGGCGCGCGGGGCACTGGGCGGCGGCGGATCCGACGGCGGCGCCGACTTCCGGACGTCGCCCGTTGCCCGGCACTACGGGATCATGGCCGCCGCCCACGGCTTCGAGATGTCCCCGCCCACCGCCCAGATCTTCGGCAACGCGGCCCGCGAACACATGGACCGGTACGGGACGACCGAGGCGCAGCTCGCGGCGGTCGGCGCCAAGAACCACCGGCACTCGGTGAACAATCCGTACGCCCAGTTCCAGGACGCGTACACGGTCGACGAGATCCTCGCCGCCCGGACCATCCACCGCCCGCTGACCAAGCTCCAGTGCTCGCCCACCTCCGACGGAGCGGCCGCCGCCGTCGTCGTATCGGAACGGTTCGTCGAGAGCCACGGGCTGGGCGACCGGGCCGTCGAGATCGTCGCCCAGGCCATGACGACCGACACCGGCGAGTCGTTCGCCTCCGGCACCTGCATCGACGCCGTCGGCCCGCCCATGTCCCGGGCCGCCGCCCAGCAGGTGTACGACACCTCGGGGCTCTCGGCCGCGGACCTCGACGTCATCGAGCTGCACGACTGCTTCTCCATCAACGAACTCCTGACCTACGAGGCGCTCGGCCTGTGCGGCGAGGGCGAGTCCGGCAAGCTCGTCGAGTCCGGAGCCACCACCTACGGCGGCCGCTGGGTCGTCAACCCGTCCGGCGGGCTGATCTCCAAGGGTCACCCGCTCGGCGCCACCGGCATCGCCCAGGCCGCCGAACTCACCTGGCAGCTGCGCGGTGAGGCGGGCCCCCGGCAGGTCGCCGATGCCCGGGTCGGACTCGCCCACAACATCGGGCTCGGCGGCGCGGCGGTGGTCACGCTGCTCCGTCGCTAAGGGCTGTCCCGTGATCCCCGGCGGGCGCACGACGACAGCTACGGCACCTCTCCCCCGTAGCCTCAACGGCACGGGGGTACCCCCTCCGTTGTCGGAACACCCGAATACATCCGGTATGAGGATGTTCCTCCGCCTTGTGATGCACCCCATCTGACGCCGCACGCCGATCCATCAGGGATTACGGGACAGTCCTTGGTCGGAGGCGGGGCCCGACCATATACCGATGTACGGGGCGCAGGGCGCCTGCGAGTATGACGCCCATGGCAGACGTCACGACACCCGCGCATGTGCAGAACCGGCGAACACCCCGGACCTGGGCGGTGGTGCTCGCCGCCTGCGTCGGCCAGTTCCTCGTCGTCCTCGATGTGTCGGTCGTCAATGTGGCGCTGCCGTCCATGCGGTCCGACCTGGGGCTGAGCGCCGCACAACTGCAGTGGGTGCTCAACGCCTACGCGATCGCGTTCGCCGGCTTCATGCTGCTCGGCGGGCGGGCCGCCGACCTGTACGGCCGCAAGCGGATGTTCCTGGTCGGACTCGGCCTGTTCACCGCGGCCTCGCTGGCCGGTGGATTCGCGCAGGAGGGCTGGCAGCTGCTGGCCGCCCGCGCGGCGCAGGGGCTCGGCGCCGCCGTGCTGTCCCCCGCCACCCTCACCATTCTCACCGCCGCCGTCCCCGAAGGCCACGCCCGGACCAAGGCGATCGGCACCTGGATGGCCGTCGGTGCGGGCGGCGGCGCGGCCGGCGGGATGGTCGGCGGAGTGCTCACCGACGTCCTCAACTGGCGCTGGGTCCTGCTGATCAACGTGCCGTTCGGTGTGCTCGTCCTGATCGGCGGCGCCGCCTGGCTCGCCGAGAGCCGGGCGCGCGAGCGGCACCGTATCGACCTGCTGGGCGCGGTGCTCGTCACGGCGGGCCTGGCCGCCGTCGCCTACGGCATCGTGCAGACCGAGCAGGAGGGCTGGGCCGCACCGGCCACCCTGGTGCCGCTGCTCGGCGGACTCGCGCTGCTCGCGCTCTTCGTCCTGGTGGAAGCCCGGACGGCGGCGCCGCTGATGCCGCTGCGGGTGCTGGGCACGCGGGCGGTGGCGGCGGCGAACGTGGCGATGATCGTGATGGGGTCCGCGACCTTCTCGATGTGGTACTTCATGACTGTGTACGCACAGTCGGTGCTGGGCTATACGCCGATGCAGGCCGGATTCGCCCTGCTGCCCACCTCGTTGGCGGTCGTTCTCGGCTCGACGTTCGCGCCGCGGATGATGGCACGGGTCGGCGCGAAGAATCTTGTCCTGATCGGTCTGGCGGTCACCGCAGCGGGCTTCGGGTGGCAGTCCACGATGGGCGCCGACGGCTCGTACTTCACGTCGATCTGCGGGCCCGGCGTCCTGATGATGGCCGGAGCGGGATTCGCGTCCACCCCGCTCGCCTCCCTCGCCACCTCGGGCGCGGCGTCCGGAGACGCCGGGCTGGTCTCCGGGCTGGTCAACACCTCGCGCACGATGGGCGGTGCGCTGGGGCTCGCAGTGCTCTCCACCGTCGCGGCGGCGCGCACCGGGGGCGGAACCGGGGCGGAGGACCTCACCGCGGGGTTCGCGCTGGCGTTCCGCACGGCGGGCTCGGTGCTGCTCGGCGGGCTGCTGCTGATGACGCTGTGGCTGCCGCGTCACCGCTCGCCGCGTTCCGGTACCCCGAGCGTGTCGGGTGCATCGAGCCCGTCCCGGACGTCGAGCCCGTCCGGCACGTCAAGCGCGTCGGACATGTCGAGGACGTCCGGCGACTGAGACACGGCAGCCGCCGGCCGCCGGCCGCCTACAGCCAACCCTGCTGCCGTGCCGCCCGCACCGCCTCCATGCGATTACGGGTCCCCGTCTTCCCGATCGCGGACGACAGATAGTTGCGCACCGTCGACTCCGACAGATGCAGCTTGGCCGCGATGTCCGCGACCGTCGCCCCGTCCACCGAGGCGTTCAGCGCGTCCCGTTCCCGCGCGGTGAGCGGGCTGGGCCCCGCGCTCAGGGCCGCGGCGGCGAGGGCGGGGTCGACGACGGTCTCGCCGGTCAGCACCCGGCGGATCGCCTCCGCGAGTTCCTCGACCGGGCCGTCCTTGACCAGAAAGCCTGCTGCCCCGGCCTCCATCGCGCGGCGCAGATAGCCGGGCCGGCCGAAGGTGGTGAGGATCAGCACCCGGCAGTCCGGCACCTCCTCGCGCAGATCGGCGGCGGCGTCCAGTCCGCTGCGGCCCGGGAGTTCGATGTCGAGGAGTGCCACATCGGGACGGGACATCAGCGCCGCGTCCACGATCTCGTCCCCGGCGGCCACCTGGGCCACCACCTCGATGTCCGGTTCCAGACCCAGCAGCAGGGCGAGCGCGCCGCGCATCATGCCCTG
Organism: Streptomyces sp. NBC_01717; assembly: GCF_036248255.1. Taxonomy (NCBI): domain Bacteria; kingdom Bacillati; phylum Actinomycetota; class Actinomycetes; order Kitasatosporales; family Streptomycetaceae; genus Streptomyces; species Streptomyces sp. NBC_01717. The sequence continues at coordinate 6,508,348 of NZ_CP109178.1, forward strand.
ATCCTCGGCGAGCAGCACACGTACGGCCTTGGTGGGCCGGTGATTCCGGGGCATCTCGTTCACCGGCCCAGCGTAGGGGGTGGGACCGAGCAGTCGGCGGTATCCACTCCGTCCGCGGCGTCCGTCGCGTCCACCGGCAGTTCCGCCGTGACCACGAAGCCGCCGTCCGGACCGGGGCCCGCCGTGAGCGAGCCGCCGGCCGCCGCGAGGCGTTCGGTGAGGCCCTTCAGACCGGTGCCGCCGATGCCCGGAGCGGGCGGCTCGGCGGCCTGCCCGCGGCCGTCGTCGGTGACGGTCAGCCGGACCCGCTCGGTCGTGCCGTCGACCATGAACGAGCAGGTGGTCGCATCGCTGTGGCGTACGACGTTGGTCACCGCCTCCCGTACCACCCAGCCCAGCAGTGCCTCGGCCTGCGGGGCGAGCGGCGGTCCCGATCGGCGCACCAGCGGTTCGGTCCCGGCGGCGGTCAGCGCGGACCTCGCCCGGTCGAGTTCGGTGGCCAGACTCCCCTCGCGGTAGCCGGTGACGGCCTCCCGGATCTCGGTGAGGGCCTGGCGGCCGACGGACTCGATGTCGGCGACCTGGAGCAGCGCCGCGTCGATGTCGCGCGGGGCCAGCCGGCGCGCGGCCTCCGACTTGACGACGATCACGGAGAGCGTGTGCCCCAGCAGGTCGTGCAGATCGCGGGAGAACCGGAGCCGCTCCTTCTCCACGGCTGTCCGGGCCAGTTCCTGCCGGGTGGCGCGCAGTTCCATCACGGTCTCCGACAGGGTGAGGATCGCGGCGGTCACCGCACCGGAGATGAAGGTGCCGTATCCGATGGCCCACGGTTCCGAGACGTTGTCCCCGCGCCAGACGGCGACGAGACTGGCCACGGCCGCCAGACACAGCAGGCCGAGCAACAGCTGCCGCTGACGCAGCACGGTGCCGCAGGCCAGCGAGAGCAGCGGGAAGAACAGCAGCCAGCTGCCGCCGTAGCCGATCGCCAGGCCGAACGTGACCACGGCCATCGCGGCGAGCAGCCAGTACGACCCGGGGCTCTCGCGCTTCTCCTTGACGAACGCCCGGAACACCACAGAGATGTAGAGGGAGTTGAAAGTGAGCAGACCGAGACCACCGATCCAGGGGTTCGGCGTCTCCCCCTGGAAGAGGTTGGAGAAGGCGCCGAGGCCCATCAGCAGCCAGGGCAGCAGAGCGTACGGGCCGGGCGGCCCGGGGCGCCCCTCCTCGCGGTGCCGCCGGCGCCGTTCCCGCCACGATCCTGATCCGTTCCGGGCCATGCCGACTCCCGTCACGCCGTCCTCGCGGACCGACGGTACGAGACGACCGCGTACGCACCGAACAGCAGAAGCCATCCGGCGAGCACGGTGATCGTCCCCACGGACGGCGCGTGGCCCTCCGTGGCCGCCCAGCCCAGGTCGGCGAACCGGTGGGCGGGGGTGTACGCGCCGATGCTGCGCACCCACGACGGGAACAGGGAGAGCGGGAACCACAACCCACCGACGATCGCGAAGCCCATCAGCGCGGCCACGTTGACCACCCCGGTGGCCTGTGGGGTGAGCCGGTAGCCGTTGCCGATGCCGAGCAGGGTGAACGGCAGTGCGCCGATCCACAGCAGCAGCGTCAGGGAGATCCACTGCCCGGCCTCCAGCCGTACGCCGTTGACCAGCGCCCCGGCGAGCAACACCGCCAGGACGGTGGGCAGCACGGTCACCGAACCGCTGATCGCGCGGCCGGTGACCACCCGGGACGGGTCGAGCGGGGTGATCCGCAACTGCTGGAGCCAGCCGAGGGACTTGTCGGACGCGACGCCCGTACCGATGGACATGGCTGCGCCCAGTGCCCCGTACGCCGCCATGCCGACCATGGACATGACCTTCCATTCGGCCGCGTCGTCGCCGCCGGCACCGATGTTGGTGAAGAGCAGATACATCAGCACCGGCATCCCGATCCCGAAGATCATGAAGAATCCGTCGCGCAGGGTACGGCGGATCTCGAGCACGATGTAGGGAAACATCAGACGGTCTCCTTCTCCGAGATGGTGGCTGGGGTGGTCAGCGAGAGGAACGCGTCTTCGAGCGTGGGCCGGGAGACCTGGAGATCGCGGACCCGGCCGAGGCGGGCCAACTCGATCACCGTGGCGTCCGAGTCGTCCGTACGCAGCAGGGCACGGTCCCCGCGGACCTCGACGGCGTTGACGCCGGGCAGCAGTTCCAGGCCCTCGGTCGGTCCTCCCGCCAGGTCGAAGGAGACGCGGCTGCCGCCGACCGACTCCTTGATCCGCTCGGCACTGCCGTCGGCCACGATCCGGCCGTGGTCGATGACGACGATCCGGTCGGCGTTCTCGTCGGCCTCCTCCAGATAGTGGGTGGAGAAGAGGACCGTGTTGCCGCGCCGGGCGTAGGCCCGCATGGCGTCCCAGAACGCCCGCCGGGCCTCGACGTCCAGGGCGGCGGTCGGCTCGTCCAGGACGATCAGTTCCGGGTTGCCGGCCAGCGCGACGGCGAACCGGACGCGCTGGACCTGCCCGCCGGAGAGCTTGTCGACGCGCCGGTCGGCGTACGCGCTGACGCCCGCCAGGGCGAGCGATTCGGGGACCGGCATCGGGCTCGGGTAGGTGGAGGCGACGAAGGCGATCAGTTCGCGGACCGTCACCCGGGGGATGGGCTGCCCGTCCTGGAGCATGGCGCCGACCCGGCCGGCCCGTACCGCCTGCTCGGGGGTCCGGCCGAGCAGCTGCACGCCACCGGAGTCCGGCTCGTCGAGTCCGAGCAGAAGGCTGATGGTGGTGGACTTGCCCGCACCGTTGCGGCCGAGCAGGGCGACGGTCTCGCCGCGTTCGACGGTCAGGTCGATCCCGTCGACGGCGCGTACGGTCTGTGCCGCCCGGCCGAAGGTCTTGACTGCCCCGGTGAAGATCACCGCGGGCCCGCTCCCCGTTGTCTTTTCCATGACCCCGACGTTACGGAGTCGGGTGGCAGTCCCGGCAGAGGCGCATGTACGAACTCCGGGATGACAAATGTCATCGCCGGCCCGTCGTCATGCGTTGCCCGGTACGGCTTCTGACGGAATGTCAGCAGTCTTCACAACTGCTGGGAGCTGCGTTATACATAGGGCCAACCGGCTAGAACGCGTTCTAGAACGAGCGCGCCGGCCGGCCCCGCACGACCTCGGTGCGGCCGACGGTGCGGACGGCCGTGCCGAGGTCTTCCCACCATCAAGGAGCAGCTTTCCCATGCCCATTGATGCCGCAAAGGCGGTCGCCGCCGAACCCCGGACCGCCGAGATCTCCTGGGACCACAAGGACGTCCAGCTCTACCACCTGGGACTCGGTGCGGGCGCCCCCGCCACCGACCCCGCCGAACTTCGCTACACCCTCGAATCCCGGCTCCATGTCCTGCCCAGCTTCGCCACCGTCGCGGGTGCGGGCACAGGCGTCGTCGGCGGGCTGTCCTCGCCCGGGATCGACGTCGACCTGGCCGCCGTGCTCCACGGCGGCCAGGCCGTAAGGGTGCACCGGCCGATCCCGGCCGAGGGCAGGGCCGTCCAGACGTCGAAGGTCGCGGCGGTGTACGACAAGGGCAAGGCGGCCGTCCTCGTCCTGCGCACCGAGGCTGCCGATGACGAGGGCCCTCTGTGGACCAACGACGCCGAGATCTTCGTCCGCGGCGAGGGAGGCTTCGGCGGCGAACGCGGGCCGTCCGGGCGGCGCGCCGACATGGCCGCTGTCCCGAACCACACGGTCGAACGGCCGGTCCGTGAGGACCAGGCGCTCCTCTACCGGCTCTCCGGGGACCGGAACCCGCTGCACGCCGACCCCGAGTTCGCCCGGAAGGCCGGCTTCGACCGGCCCATCCTGCACGGGCTGTGCACCTACGGCATGACGCTCAAGGCCGTGGCCGACACGCTGCTCGGCGGTGATGTGGCCCGCATCCGCTCGTACCGCACCCGATTCGCCGGGGTGGTCTTCCCCGGCGAGACCCTCCGCATCCGGATGTGGACCGGGGACGGCCGCGTCCGGGTCGTCGTTACCGCCGTCGAGCGGGACGAGGCACCGGTCCTGGCCGACACGCTCGTCGAACACTCCTGAATCGCCCAAGGACCGACACACGCCACGACGTGAGGGGAGCCGCACCATGCGCGCAGCCGTACTGCACGAGATAGGTCAGGACAAACTGGAAGTCCTCGACGACGTCGAGGCGGTGGGCTTCGGCCCCGGCAAGGTCAAGCTCCGAGTCCGGGCCACCGGACTGTGCCACTCCGACGTCTCGGCGATGAGCGGCGTGCTGCCGCAGCCCGCGCCCTTCATCCCCGGCCACGAAGGGGCCGGCGAGGTCATCGACATCGGCGACGGTGTGACCGGGCTGAGCGCGGGGGACCGGGTGCTGGTCTGCTGGCTGCCCGCCTGCGGGACATGTCCCGCCTGCAGGCGCGGCCAGACGCAGCTCTGTCTGGCCGGCTTCATGAATGCGGGTACGCCCAACTTCAAGCGCCCCGGCGGCGATGTCTTCGGCTTCGCCGGGACCGGCACCTTCACCGAGGAGGTCGTCGTCGACGCGGGCTGCGCGGTGCCGATCCCTGACGACGTGCCCTTCGAGATCGCCGCGCTGATCGGCTGCGGAGTCACCACCGGACTCGGCGCCGCGATCAACACGGCGCAGGTGGAGGCCGGTTCGTCGGTGGCCGTGATCGGCTGCGGCGGTGTCGGCATCTCCACCATCCAGGGCGCCAGGGTGCAGGGCGCCGCCCAGATCGTCGCGGTCGACCCGGTCGCGTCCCGGCGCGAGGCGGCTCTGCGGTTCGGTGCGACCGAGGCGGTCGCACCGGACGGACTCGCCGACGCCAAGCAGCGGATCACCGCCGGTGAGGGTTTCGACTACGTCTTCGAGGTCGTCGGCAAGTCGGTCACGGCCCGCACGGCGTACGAGAACACCCGGCGCGGCGGCACACTCTGCATCGTCGGCGCGGGTGCGATGGACGACAACTTCCAGGTCAACATGTTCGAGTTGTTCTTCGACGAGAAGCGGATCCTGCCCTCCATGTACGGCGGAGGGGACGTGCTCCGGTCGTACGAACGGGCCATCGCACTCTGGCGTGCGGGCCGGATCGACCTCGAATCGATGATCACCCACCGGGTGCAGCTCGCCGAGATCAATGACGCCCTCGACCAGATGAGGACCGGCGAGGCGCTGCGTACCTGCATCGAACTCTGACTGTCAGTCAGTCACCGTGCCCCGAGAGGACTCCGAGGTTCCGATGTCACAAACCCTTCCCCTGGACGGGCTGTCCGCGGTCGTCACCGGCGCGGGCCGTGGGCTCGGGCGCGCCGAGGCGCTGGAACTGGCCCGGCTCGGCGCGTCCGTCGTCGTCAACGACTACGGGCAGCCGGGCCGCGACGGCTCCGGTGAGGCGTCCGCGGCACCCGCCGAGGAGGTCGCCGAGGAGATCCGCGCGGCCGGCGGCCGCGCGGTCGCCCACCTCGGCGACGTCTCCGACCACGAGCAGGCCCGCGCCCTGGTCGAACTGGCCGTCAGCGCGTACGGCAAGCTCGACATCCTGGTCAACAACGCGGGGATCCTGCGCGACCGGATGGTCTTCTCGATGACCGAGGACGAGTGGGACTCCGTCATCCGGGTCCACCTCAAGGGCCACTTCAACACCACCCACTTCGCCGCGTCCCACTGGCGCGCCCGATCCAAGGAGTCCGGCTCCCCGGTCTACGGCCGGATCGTCAACACCTCGTCCGAGGCGTTCCTCGCGGGCTCGGCGGGTCAGCCGAACTACGCGGCGGCCAAGGGCGGCATCGTCGGGCTCACCACCTCCACCGCCCTGGCCCTCGCCAAGTACGGCGTCACGGCCAACGCGATCTGCCCACGGGCCCGCACTCGCATGACGGAGGACGTCTTCGCGGGCTTCGAGAAACCGACGGACGGCCGGCTCGATGCGCTGGCCCCCGAGCATGTCTCCCCCCTGGTCGGCTATCTGGCCTCGCCGGCGGCCGCCAAGGTCAACGGACAGCTGCTCGTGGCGCACGGCGGGATGGTCGCGATCGTGGAACGCCCCAGGGTGGCGGCGAAGTTCGACTCGTCCAAGGAGACCTTCTCGTTCGACGAGCTGGACGAGCTGATCTCCCCGTACTACGAGGACCGCCCGGCGAACGAGACGTTCGCGGCGGCGGAGGTGCTGGGACTCAAGCGGGACTGACGCTTCCGGGCCAGCGCACGAGGAAGGGCCTCCGCAGCACATGAGGGTGCTGTGGAGGCCCTTCCTTCCCTCGTCGTTTTCGATGCGGTCAGGCCGCCCTGCGGCCCCCCTCGGAGGGGCGCCGGTGGCGACCGTGCGGCTGCGCGTCGGTGCTGTCCATCGACACACCGCCTCGGTGCTTTCCGGAGCCGCCGGCTTCGGCCCGTTCGGCGTCCGCCCCCGGCGGGCGCGTCTGGGTCGTGTCGGTTCGGGCTTCAGACATGTGGGAAGTCACCCCGTTGTGATCGCTTACGTGTGTGTCACCGGGACCATCGCGCCACCGCCACCCGAAGCGGTCACCGTCGGCAACCGCGCCGATTTGCTGTGTAGCCCCCAGGCCCGGAATCTTAACCAGGAGCCGTACGCCCCACGAGAGGCGCCTGCCCCAGTGGAACCGGCTTGCACACTGCAGGAGGCGTGGCAGCCGCGGACGGTTGCATACCGCTTTCCGTGGCCGCCGCCCATGCCGGCCCGACGCCGCGTTCCTCGTCCACCGGTGCCTCCACCAGGGCCACCCCGCACGGCACGTCCCCGTTCGCGTACGGAAGCTTGAGCACACCGTCCCTGGTCCACAGCCCGGACCCGGCCAGCCACCCTTCGGGAGCGGCGAGTTGATGCAGCCGGCGTCCCGTCGGCCGCCACACCCCGACCCAGCTGCCGGCCGCACCGTCGATCCGCAGCGCCACCGCACAGCTCTCCGGCATCAGCATCTGCCCCGGCTGCACGGCGAACGGCGTCACCGCCACATCCGCCGGACGCAGGCACTCGGGGAAGCGCACCGGCAGACAGCTGCCGAGCACCCCCCACCCGAGCCGGTCGTGGCCCGGCGCGTCGGAGCGGATCAGCAGCAGCCCGCTGTCCGCATCGGCGAGCAGCAGCCGGTCGTTGCTGTCCGGCGCGATCTGCAGCAGCGGCGTCACCTCGCCGCCCCGTCCCAGGTCCACGGCGACCGCCTTCACCGGACCGCCGCCCACGGGCTCCCGGTCCAGAGCAAGCAGCCGCCCGGCCCGGTCCAGCCAGACCCCGCCGGAACACCGCCCCGGCACGTCCGCGACATGAACCGGTCCGAACGCGCCGCCCGCCACCAGCCAGACGGCGGTGGAATGTTCCCCGACCGAAAGGGCGTACGCACTCGCACCGTCCGGCGAGGGCGGCAGCAGAGTCAGGCGCGCGCCGTCCGCGCACTCGAGGGCGCCGAGCGGCAGTTCGCCGGTGCCGGGTCCGGTCGGATAGAGCAGCGAGAAGGTGTGACGGTCCGCCACCTGGCGCCGGATCAGTACGCGACCGTCGGCGAGCGGCAGCACATCGGAGTCGAGCTCCTCCGGCTGGCCGAGCGGAAGCGGCACGGCGTACGGCTCATGCCCGTCGAGCGTCCAGCGCTCGGGGAACCAGGCCGCGGCGTCCACCGCTCCGGAGAGCGTGAGCCGTGCGGCGTACGAACCGTCGGCGGCGATGGTGAACGCGGCCGCGCCTGTGGTGGCCCTGACGCCACCACCCGGCTCACCGGACTCATCAGGCACGAGCGGATCAACGACCCCGTGGGACTTCGCCGGTTCGTACGGCACCCAGACGCCCTCCGGCCCCCGGGCTGCCTCCGGCCTCTCGGGTTCCTCCGGCTCCTCCCGGCCCCCGGGTCCTTCCGCTTCTCCCGCTTTTCCCGCTTCTCCCGGCACGGGGTTCACCGTCGCGGCGGCCCCGGTGGTGTCACCTTCGATGGCACAGGCAGTCATGGACTCGTCACCTCCAGCAACCGAAGCTAGTTTTCGCACTTCCTGCCGAACAACACGAGAACCGTCACTTCACACATAAGGGTGGTGATGCCCGGATTCACCTGAGGGGGTGGGGGCGGTTGTGCTCCCCGTAAAGCCCGCAGCTAAGGTTAGGCATCCCTAAGCGTTTCCTGTGGGGCCCTATTCCCTCAACTGGAGCAAGTGAGTACGTGATGTCCATACGACGCCGCAGCACCGCCGCCGTCGGCCTGGCAGTGGCCGCCGCCCTCTCCCTCTCCGCCTGCGGCAGCGGGGCATCGGACGACTCGGCCGAGTCCGGGGCCGGCAGCGACAAGAAGGCAGCCGTCGCGACCGGCGGCAAGGACTTCGCCGACGCGGCCAAGAAGACGGCCGCGTACGGGACGGACGCCAAGGCGGGTCAGTTCCCCCGGACCCTCACGCACGCCATGGGCACGACCGAGCTCAAGTCCGCGCCGAAGCGCGTCGTCGTGCTGGACGTCGGCGAGTTCGACAACGTCGTCTCGCTGGGTGTGAAGCCGGTCGGCTACGCCCCTTCCGAAGGTGACGCGGCCATCCCCTCGTACCTGAAGAAGGACGCGGGCAACCCGAAGAACGTCGGCACGATCAACAACCTCAACCTCGAGGCGATCGCGGGCCTGAAGCCGGACCTGATCCTGGGCAGCCAGCTGCGCGCCGCCGACAAGTACGACCAGCTCTCCAAGATCGCGCCGACCGTGTTCTCCATCCGTCCGGGCTTCACCTGGAAGGAGAACTACCTCCTCAACGCCGCGGCGCTGGACAAGACCGCCAAGGCGAAGAGCGAGCTCGACGCGTACGAGAAGAAGGTCGCGAAGCTCGGCGAGGACATCGGCCCCGACAAGCCGACCATCTCGATGGTCCGCTACCTGCCGGACCGCATCCGCCTCTACGCGAAGGCGTCGTTCATCGGCACGATCCTTGAGGACGCAGGTCTGCCGCGGCCCAAGAACCAGCAGATCAACGACCTCGCCGCCGAGATCAGTCCGGAGAAGATCGACGAGGCGGACGCCGACTGGATCTTCACCGGCGTCTACGGCGACCCGAAGGCGACCAAGCGCGACACCGCCCAGTCCAACCCGCTGTGGAAGAACCTCAAGGCGGTCAAGGAGGGCCGGGCGAAGGACGTCCCGGACGAGACCTGGTACCTCGGCCTCGGTGTCACGGCGGCGAACCTGGTCCTCGACGACCTGCGCGCGGACCTCGTCAAGTAGCGGACCGGATCAGCAGGGCCCGGGCCGGACAACGGCCCGGGCCGAACTGCGTGTAAGGATCCGTGACCGGCTGTCGCCGGTTGTCCAGTGAGTCCTCACAGGTCATCGCAGTCATGGGCGGCGGGGCACGGACGGAAGGTAGCCTTTCCTCCGTGCCCCGTCTGTCTGAAGTCCTCGCCGCGCTCGACGCCCTCTGGCCTCCCGAGCGGGCCGAAGGTTGGGACGCGGTCGGCACGGTCTGCGGAGACGTCGACAACCCGGCCGCCGAGGTCGACCGTGTGCTCTTCGCCGTCGACCCCGTCCAGGAGGTCGCCGACGAGGCGATCAAGCTCGGCGCCCAGCTGATCGTCACCCATCACCCGCTCTATCTGCGGGGTACGACGACGGTCGCCGCCACCACCTTCAAGGGCCGGGTCGTGCACACCCTCATCAAGCACGACATCGCCCTGCACGTCGCGCACACCAACGCCGACACCGCCGACCCCGGCGTCTCCGACGCCCTCGCCGGCGCCCTGGACCTGCGCGTCACCGGACCCCTCGTACCGGACCCGACCGACCCCAAGGGCCATCGCGGCCTCGGCCGGATCTGCGAGCTGGACCACCCCGAGACCCTCCGCGACCTCGCCGCCCGCGCCGCCGCCCGGCTGCCCGCCACCGCGCAGGGCATCCGCATGGCGGGCGACCCGGACGCCGTCGTCCGTACGGTCGCGGTGAGCGGCGGCTCCGGCGACAGTCTCTTCGACGCGGTGCGTGCCGCGGGCGTCGACGCCTTCCTCACCGCGGATCTGCGCCACCACCCGGCCTCCGAGGCCGTTCAGCAGTCCGCGATCGGCCTGATCGACGCCGCGCACTGGGCCACCGAGTGGCCCTGGTGCGAGCAGGCCGCCGCGCAGCTCGACGCGATTTCCGACCGCCACGGATGGGGCCTGCGGGTCCATGTCTCGAAGCAGGTCACCGACCCCTGGACCACCCACCACTCTTCTGGAGCCCCCAACTGAACGCCGCGCCCGCCGACCAGATCCGACTTCTCGACGTCCAGGCCCTCGACGTACGGCTGTCGCAGCTTGCGCACAAGCGCAAGTCGCTCCCCGAGCACGCCGAGATCGAGTCGCTCACGGCCGACCTCGCACAACTGCGTGACCTGCTGGTCGCGTCGCAGACCGAGGAGAGCGACACCGCCCGCGAGCAGACCAAGGCGGAGCAGGACGTGGACCTGGTGCGCCAGCGCGCCGTCCGCGACCAGCAGCGGCTGGACTCCGGCGCGGTCAGCTCGCCGAAGGACCTGGAGAGCCTCCAGCGCGAGATCGCCTCGCTGGCCAAGCGCCAGGGCGACCTCGAGGACGTCGTCCTCGAGGTCATGGAGCGCCGCGAGTCGGCGCAGGAGCGCGTCACCGAGCTCACCGCACGGGTCTCGGCCGTCCAGGCCAAGGTCGACGACGCGACGGCCCGCCGGGACGCCGCGACGCAGGCTCTCGACGACGAGACCGCGACCGTCACGAAGGAGCGCGAACTCGTCGCCGGCTCCGTGCCGGCGGACCTGCTCAAGCTGTACGACCGGCTCCGCGCCCAGTCGGGCGGGGTCGGCGCCGCGCGCCTCTACCAGCGCCGCTGCGAGGGCTGCCGGCTGGAGCTGAACATCACCGAGGTCAACGACGTGAAGGCCGCGTCCCCGGACACGGTGCTGCGCTGCGAGAACTGCCACCGCATCCTGGTCCGTACGGCGGAGTCGGGCCTGTAATGACGCAGCCCCGCCAGTTCGTCATCGAGGCCGACGGCGGGTCCCGGGGCAACCCCGGGCCCGCCGGTTACGGCGCGGTCGTGATCGACCCGGTGACAGGGGAGACGCTCGCCGAAGCCGCCGAGTACATCGGTGTCGCGACGAACAACGTCGCCGAGTACAAGGGCCTCATCGCGGGCCTGAAGGCCGCGAAGGCACTCGTGCCGGACGCGTCGGCGGAGGGCGCGCTGCAGGTGCGCGTCCGGATGGACTCCAAGCTGGTAGTGGAACAGATGTCGGGCCGCTGGAAGATCAAGCACCCCGACATGAAGCCGCTCGCGGCGGAGGCGGCGCGGATCCTGCCGGCGTCCGCGGTCACGTACGAGTGGATCCCGCGCGAGAAGAACAAGCACGCGGACCGGCTCGCCAACGAGGCGATGGACGCGGGCAAGAGGGGCAGGCAGTGGGAGCCGTCGGCATCGACGGCCGCCCTCGACCTGCCCCCGGTCTCCGGTCCGCCCGGGGACGCGGCGGCGGGCGCCGCGAAGGCACGGGCGGCGATGTCCACCCGCGGGGAAACCGCGGCCACCCCGCAGGTCGGCTGGGGCGCCGCCGACCTCGGGGCGCCGGCCACATTCGTCCTGCTCCGGCACGGCGAGACGGCCCTCACGCCCGAGAAGCGGTTCTCGGGCAGCGGCGGCAGCGACCCCGAACTCTCGGCGGCCGGCCGCCACCAGGCCGAACGGGTGGCGGAGTCCCTCGCCGCCCGGGGCACGATCCAGGAGATCATCAGCTCCCCGCTGCGCCGCTGCCGCGAAACAGCGGCGACGGTGGGTGCCCGCCTGGGTCTGCCCGTGCAGATCGAGGAGGGGCTGCGCGAGACGGACTTCGGGGCCTGGGAGGGTCTGACGTTCGCCGAGGTCCGTGAACGGTACGGCCCCGACCTGGACGCCTGGCTCGCCTCCACGCGAACGCCCCCCACCGGCGGCGGAGAGAGCTTCGCCGAGGTGGCCCGCCGGGTCTCGGCCACCAGGGACCGCCTGACCACCCGCCACGCGGGCCGCACGGTGCTCCTGGTCACCCACGTGACCCCGATCAAGACCCTGGCCCGGTTGGCCCTGGGCGCCCCACCGGAGTCCCTGTTCCGCATGGAACTCTCGGCGGCGTCGCTGTCGGCGGTGGCGTACTACGCGGACGGCAACGCGTCACTGAGACTGCTGAACGACACGTCGCACCTGCGGTAGGGAGCGGAAGCCCCCGCGGGGAAATCAGCCGCGCAGTGCCGCAGCCTCGCCCGCCAGCCGCTCCACCCGTACCCAGTCCTTCGCCGCCACCGCATCTCCAGGAACCATCCAACTGCCGCCCACGCAGCCGACGTTCGGCAGCGCCAGGTACGTCGGCGCCGACGCGAGCGTAATGCCGCCCGTCGGGCAGAACCGGGCCTGGGGGAGCGGTGCGGACAGTGCCTTGAGGTACGCCGTACCGCCCGCCGCCTCCGCCGGGAAGAACTTCATCTCGCTGACCCCGCGCTCCAGCAGCGCCACGACCTCGGACGTCGTCGAGACCCCGGGCAGGAACGGCACCTCCGACGCCTTCATCGCGTCCAGCAGCGGATCCGTCCAGCCCGGACTGACCAGGAACCGCGCCCCGGCCGCCACCGTGTCGGAGACGTTCCGCGCGGAGATCACCGTGCCCGCCCCCACCACCGCACCCGGCACCTCCGCCGCGATCGCCTCGATCGCATCCAGAGCAGCAGCCGTCCGCAGCGTCACCTCGATGGCAGGGAGCCCGCCCGCGACGAGGGCCCGGGCGAGCGGCACCGCGTCAGCGGCGTCCTCCAGGACGACAACGGGCACAACGGGGGCAAGGTCCAGCACGGAGGAGGAGGTCATGGCCTCATCTTGCCGCGCCCACCGCACTGCACGCAACGCGCGTTGCGCATGTTGCAATCGCCTCGGTCAGTGGATCTCCGTCACGACCACATCGAGTGCCCACGGCCGTCCCGGCCGCCCGGGAGCCTCCGCCTCCACCACGTACCCCAGCCCCCGCAACGCCTCCACCAGCTCCGCGGGCCCTTTCGGCCGGGCCCCCGACTGCAGCAGGTCGCGGACCATCCGCCCCTTCGTCGCCTTGTTGAAGTGGCTGACCACCGACCGCTTCTCCACCCCGTCCACCATCTGGGAGTGCAGCACCCGCACACTCGCCGTGCGTTCCGCCACCGCACCCTTCGGCTTCCACGCCACCGCGTACGCGGACGACCGCAGATCCAGTACCAGCCCGTCCCCGGCCGCCTCCGGCATGACCTCGGCCATCGGCGCACGCCAGTACGCGCCCAGTGCACCGAGACCCGGCAGCTTCACCCCCATCGAGCAGCGGTACGACGGAATCCGGTCGCCCACCCGCACCGCGCCCCACAGCCCGGAGAAGACCAGCAGGGACTTCCCGGCCCGCCGCCGGGCCGCCGTGTCCAGGGACGCCAGGTCCAGCGCGTCGTACAGCACCCCGGTGTAGATCTCCCCGGCGGGCCGCGTCCCCGCCGTCCGCAGCTCGACGTTCTTCGCGATCTCGCCGCGCAGGCCCTCGCTCAGGCCGAGCGTCTCCCGGGCCTTCTCCTCGTCCGCCACGCACAGCTCGACCAGTTCGTCGAGGACCGCGGCCCGCGCCACGGCCAGCCCCGGCAGCGACAGCGACTCCGGCTTCAGGGGTGCTCCGCGCCCCGAGGCGGCCTTTCCTTCGGAGGGCGGCAACAGCACGAGCAAGGCGGTTCTCCTTCGTACGAACAGGGAAAGCGGCCCCCACAACTGCCCAAGGCCCCGCCTGCCAGCGTACGGGGACACCCGGACCGCCCGGGCCCGGCACCCGGTCCGCAGGACCACCCGCCCCGGGTCCGCAGGACGACCGGCACCCGGGATGCCGGTCGCCCCGCCCCGCCATACGCTCGGTCCATGCCCCGCCGCCATCTCCACATGACCGGCGCAGCCGACACCCCGCTGCGGGCGGCCCTGCGCAATCTGCGCACCTCGCTGGCACTGCCCGCAGACTTCCCGCCCGAGGTCCTCGCCGAGGCGGCACAGGTGGCGAAGTCCCTCGTCCTGACCGGACACCAGGATGCGACCGACCTGCCCTTCTTCACCATCGATCCGCCCACGTCCACCGACCTCGACCAGGCGATGCACCTCGAACGCCGCCCGCACGGCTTCCGCGTGCACTACGCCATCGCCGACGCCGCCGCCTTCGTCCGCCCCGGCGGCGCACTCGACACCGAGGCCCACCGCCGGGTGACGACCCTCTACTTCCCCGACGGCAAGGTGCCGCTGCACCCCACCGTGCTCTCCGAGGGCGCCGCCAGCCTGCTCCCCGGGCAGATCCGCCCCGCCCTGCTCTGGCGGATCGACCTCGACACGGAGGGCCGCGCGGTCGCCACCGACGTACGCCGGGCCCTGGTCCGCAGCCGGGCCAAGCTGGACTACGCGGGCGTCCAGCGGCAGATCGACGCGGGCACCGCCGAGGAACCCCTCGCCCTGCTGAGGGACATCGGCCGGCTCCGCGAGGAGCAGGAGGTCGCCCGCGGCGGGATCTCGCTCGACGTGCCCGAGCAGGAGATCGTCCGGCGTGACGGCGCATACGGCCTGGAGTACCGCGCCCCGCTGCCCGCCGACGGCTGGAACGCCCAGATCTCCCTCCTCACCGGCATGGCCGCGGCCCATCTGATGACCGAGGCGGGCACCGGCATCCTGCGTACGCTCCCGGTCGCCCCGGACGGCGCCGTCGCCCGTCTGCGCCGCTCGGCCGAGGCCCTGCACATCGACTGGCCGCACCACGTCCCGTACGCCCAGGTGGTCAGGTCGCTCGACCCGAAGAAGGCGAGCGACGCCGCGTTCCTCCAGGAGTGCACCACCCTGCTGCGCGGCGCCGGCTACACGGTCTTCGACCACGGCGAACTTCCCACCCCCGCCGTCCACGCCGCCGTCGCCGACCTCTACACGCACTGCACCGCGCCGCTGCGCCGCCTCGTCGACCGGTACGCGGCCGAACTGTGCCTGGCGGCGGTCGCGGACCGGGAACCGCCCGAGTGGGTGATGGCCGCGCTCCCCGGTCTCCCGAAGGAAATGGCCGAGGGAACGCGCCGCGCCAACACGGTGGAACGCGAGTGCGTCGATCTGGTCGAGGCGGCACTCCTCAGTGACCAGGTGGGCGAGGTCTTCGACGCGTACGTGGTCGACGTGCAGGACCAGGAACCCACCATCGGCACGGTCCACATCGAGCACCCGGCCGTCGTCGCCCGGATCGACGGCGGCACGACGAAGCTCCCGCTGGGCGAACGGTTCCGGGTGCGCCTCACCCAGGCGGACCCGGGTGCGGCGAAGGTGCTCTTCGCCCCCGCGTGAGCGCGACGACGTCGGCGCGCGGCCCGTGGCCCCGCGGCGCACAGCCGCCGCAGGACGACGGCCTGCACAGCGAGCGCGGCCGGAACAAGGGCCTCGGCGCTCCCTTGGACCGCACCCCGGCAGCGTGGGAACCCTGACGCGGCCGCAAGGCGGACACGCCCGGACCGGTTGCCGCGCCGGCCCCTCCCATCTCGTAGGATCACGCCTTCGGATACGGGCTCCGACGGCTCCACGGACTTCCGGCGCACCCCGGCGGACTCCGTACGAAGGAAGGCTTTCCAGCGTGACTGAACGTGTCACCGCCCCCACGACGGACCGCGTCACGGGCCACGTGACGGACCGGGCCCGGCAGATCATCGCCGCCGCCCGCACCCTCCTGGAGACGGAAGGCCCGGAAGCCCTCACCATGCGCCGGCTCGCCGACAGCATCGGGATCACGGCACCGTCCCTCTACAAGCACTTTCCGGACAAGTCCTCCGTGCTGACGGCCCTGGCCGGCGAGGTGCTGCGGGAGACGGCCGAGACGCTGGAAGCGGCGGAGTCCGTGGCGCCCGGGTCGTTCCCGGCCCTCGCCACCGCGTACCGCGCCTACGCCATGGCCCACCCCCATCTGTACCGCCTCACCACCGAGCACCCCGTGGACCGGACATCCCTCCCGCCGGGCCTGGAGCAACGTGCCGCGGCCCCGCTCTTCAGGGCCGTGGGCGGTGACCAGGAGCGGGCCCGGGCCGCCTGGGCCTTCGCGCACGGGATGGTGGTCCTGGAACTCAACGGCCGCTTCCCTCCAGGAGCCGATCTGTCGGCAGCCTGGTCGGCCGGCATCGCCGCCTTCGGCACGGTCCGCCTCTGACCTGCCCGCCGGTCGGGCCTCGTCCGACCGGCCCCGCTCCGCCGGGTAGCATGGTCGACACGGCAGACGAGCCGGCCGGACGGCCGCGTGAGGATCTTCGGATCCTCCCGAGGAACGTCCGGGCTCCACAGGGCAGGGTGGTGGCTAACGGCCACCCGGGGTGACCCGCGGGACAGTGCCACAGAAAACAGACCGCCAGGGACTTCGGTCCTCGGTAAGGGTGAAACGGTGGTGTAAGAGACCACCAGCGCCTGAGGTGACTCAGGCGGCTAGGTAAACCCCACCCGGAGCAAGGTCAAGAGGGGCCGTCGTAAGACGGTCCTGCGCGAACGCTCGAGGGCTGCCCGCCCGAGTTCGCGGGTAGACCGCACGAGGCCGACAGCAATGCCGGCCCTAGATGGATGGCCGTCTCCCCGGCCGCCGCGAGGCGACCGGGTGACAGAACCCGGCGTACAGGCCGACTCGTCTGCCGTCTCTGACTGCCGTAAGTCAGGACGCGTTTCTTCCGGGCAATGATGGGCCGTCAGACCGGGCCGGGCTGCGCGGCCTTCCGGGCCGGCCTCGGAGCGGCAGCCTGCGCTGAGCCGCTCCGTGGCCAGGGGCGGCGTCGGAAACGGTGCGCGGGCGAGACTCCCGTCGGCGTTGTCGAGCCGCAGGACGTGATCAGCCCCCCACGGCCACGTACGGACGGCGCACGTCCAGCCCCTCGATTGCTCGTCTTCGGCCGCCGCCGGACCCTGCCTGACAGGCGGTCAGGAAGCCCTTTCGCGGCTCGTCGCCTCCTCGCCGAGCGGGCGTGACCAGTCCCTGGCGAGGATCTCCGGAGGGGGTGACCGGCCTCGCGCCCGAGCAGCCGCTGCGTCGTTGTCGTGCCCCTGGTGCGGGGCGCCGTTCCGTACGCGTGATGATCGCGCCGGCGGCGGCCGGATTCGTGGCTGCCAGGTCCTGCTGACGGCGGACCAGGTCCTTCTCCCCTGTCGGCGCATCACCACCTCGATACGCCTTCGTCACACCTTCGTCGTCGACTTCACGGGTGACGGTGGGGATCACCTCGGCGGTGTCGGGACGTCGATCGGGACGCTTTACCTGTACAAGGGTCATGGCGTCGGCGCCATCGATGGCGGTTCCCCCTTGGGGAGATCGGTTCCGGTGGCTGGAACGGGATCTCGGACTGCGCCGGCGGTGACTTCACCGGTGACGGTACGGGTGACCTGGCAGCCGATCGAGTTCCAGCCGGGCGCCACCGGAAAACCCCTACCTCTACAAGGTCGACGGCACAGCGGCTTCAACGTCCGCATCGAAATCGGCATCGGCGGCTGGTGGCGCCCCACCAGGCGGGTCCGAGTTCACTGCGGCCCTGCCCCGCCTCTGTGCGCTCCCGCGCCCCGACCGCGCCGGCCGTGCCCCATCGGCCCAACTCCGGGAAGAGAGAATGAAGATCCGACATCTGCGCCGTTCAGCTTCTGCCTTCATTGCCGCCATCGGACTGACCGCCATGTTCCAGCACTCCGCTACCGCTACGGCAGCGGAGTCGCGGACCCACGTCGAGTACGGGGGACTCTCCATCGACGTCCCGGCCGGGTGGAGGCTGGTGGACCTGGAGAAGGAACCGAACGCCTGCGTACGACTCGATCAGCACACCGTGTACCTGGGGCATCCGGGAGCCCGCCAGTCCTGCCCCACCCACCTGGTCGCCGCGAAGACCGAAGCGATCGTGCTGGAGCCGTTCACCGGAGCTGCGCCCCGAGAGGATGTGCCCACCCTGAACGTCCCGGCGGGCTCCCCCGCTCCCAGGACCCTCCCGGCCGGGGACTCCCGCGAAGTACGGCTGGCCTTCGAAGGCGCAGGCGTCTACGCGACCGTCAGTTACGGGTCGTCGACGGCAGCGATCGAGGAGATCCTGGGCTCCGCCACCACCGGAAGCACGGCCGAGCCGCAGACGGTTCCGACGCCCCGGGCGCCGACTTTCACGGCAGCCCCTACCGCCATCCCGAGCACCGGCTACACCGGCAAAGCCTTCGATGCCTGCTCGGCACCCTCCTCGGGCGCCATGGCGGACTGGGCTTCCTCTCCCTACAGAGGGGTGGGCATCTACATCGGCGGACCGAGCAGGGCCTGTTCCCAGCCGAACCTCACCGCTTCATGGGTGGCCGAGCAGAGCAGCCGTGGCTGGCATCTGCTCCCCATCTACACGGGCCTCCAAGCCGGGAGCATCTCGTCGTCGAGCGCGACCAGCCAGGGCCGGTCGGCCGCCGATGCGGCTGTGGATCTGGCACAAGCGCTCGGATTCGTCCCCGGCACGGTGCTCTACATCGACATGGAGGCGTACTCCTCGGGCTACCGCACCAACGTCCTCAACTACCTCTCCGGCTGGTCCGCCCGTCTGCACGAACTGCGGTACCGGTCAGGCGTGTACAGCTCCTCCTCCAGTGGCATCAAGGACCTCGCCTCCGTCTACTCGTCCACGACGCTGGTACGTCCGGACGTGGTCTGGGTCGGCAACTGGAACGGTGTGGCCAACACCGCCGACGTGAACATCCCGGCCGGGTACTGGGCCAACCATCAGCGTGTTCACCAGTACTCGGGCAATGTCACCGAGTCGTACAGCGGGACGACGATCAACATCGACCGGAACTACGTCGACGTCGGCGCCGCTGCGACCACGGGCGACCCGGGTATGACAAACCTGACGGCCGGTGACTTCAACGGGGACGGCAGGAAGGACCTGGTGGCCGTTCAGGTGGCGACGGGCAACCTGTGGCTGTATCCCGGTACGGGCACGGGCAATCTGACGTCGCCGCCGCTGCTGATCGGCAAGGGCGGCTGGAACGGCATGGCGAATCTGGCCGTCGGTGACTTCAACTCGGACGGCAGGGACGACATCGTCGCCACGGAGAAGTCGACCGGGAAGCTCTACCTCTACAAGGGCCACGGCAACGGCACCATCGACGGCGGCCCCTCCCGGACGGAGATCGGTTCCGGCGGCTGGAACGGGATGAGCAACATCTTCGTCGGTGACTTCACGGGTGACGGCAGGGATGACCTCGGCGGTGTCGAGAAGTCGACCGGGAAGCTCTACCTCTACCGGGGCCACGGCAACGGCACGATCGACGGCGGCTCCTCCCGGACGGAGATCGGCTCCTACGGCTGGAACGGCATGGACAAGATCGTCAGTCCCGGTGACATGAACAGGGACGGCAGGGACGACATCGTCGCCACCGAGAAGTCCACCGGGAAGCTCTACCTCTACAAGGGCCACGGCAACGGCACCATCGACGCCGGTCCCTCCCGCACCGAGATCGGCTCCCGTGGCTGGAACGGCATCTCGGACTACGCAGGCGCCGACTTCACCGGTGACGGTACGGGTGACCTGATGGCCGTCAAGTCCGAACCGGGTGCCACCGGGAAGCTCTACTTCTACAAGGGCACCGGCAAGGGCGGCCTCAACACCCGCGTCGAGATCAGCTCGGGCGGCTGGTGAGGGATCGGCCTCTCGACGAAGGCAACCCGGGGGCAGCCCGGAGCAGGCAGCGCCGGACCCGGCATTCGGTCCGGCGCTGCCGCCGCGCTGTGCTCCGGAGGTCTGCGCGGGCCGGCGAGCCGGCCGGGGCGTCAGCCCGCCATCGGCAGGATCCTCCGCGACGGCGCCGCGCGCAGTTCGTCCACGGCCACCGCCTCCCCGCTGTCCGCGTCGACATAACTGACACGGACGATCGGGTCGTCACCGGTGTCGCGGCCCGCCGTGGCGTCGAGTGCGAACACCACCGCGACCGGGCGCGCGTTCTCCCGGTCCCCGTACACCCCCGAGTACTGGAGAATGCGCCAGCCGTCGTCCTCCCAGTGGTCCAGCAAGGCGGACCGGACCACTGGTGCGGCGGCCTGCCAGGCGAGGGAGTTCTCCAGGAGTTCGACGCTCGCCGCGACCGGCACCTGGTCGGTGGCGGTGCCGAGGAGCGGGTGCCCGAAGACACGCAGCCTCGTCCGGCGCAGTGGCAGCAGCCACCACCGGTCGAGGTCGGCCGAGAGGGCGACCAGAACCGCCGCCGCCCCGGCCAGGAAGGCCAGGGCACCGGCAGGCCGCTCGGTGACCGCCGGCCACCAGGTGTCCTGTGCCACCGCCACCGTGGCCCCGCCGATGAGCACGACCGCCGCCCGCGCGAACGCCCGCCAGGTGATGGGGGTGTCCTCACTTGCCGAGCAGCCGCAGGAGGACTCCGGTGCCACGGCCCGGCCGTAGCCGAGGTAGCCGAGGAACCCCGCCCCGAGGACCGCGGCGGCCGCCCCCGGCACCGGGTTCGCCGGGACGACCAGCAGACCCGCGGCGATCAGGAGTTCACCTGCGCCGGTCGCACGCAGTACCGTCGTGGCCCGCTCACTGCTGCGCAGCATGCGGGCCAGCGCCGTCTTCGGCGCCTGCTGTGCGGTGCCCCGGCTGAACACCTTGACCGCACCGGTCCACCCGAGCAGGCCCGCGAGGACCAGCGGGGCGAGGCCCGTTGTCAGTGACAGCATCTCTACCTCTCTCTGTGTCCTTGGGCCTGTATCAGTGCCCGACGGAGATGCGGACGACGTCCACGGAGTTGTCGGACGGCCGCCAGGCACCGAGCACCTGGGCGCTCTGCCCGATGCGCAGCCGGGACAGGTCGGACGTCAGCGCGCGGCCCGCGTAGGAGGCGCTGGCGTCCGGGGCGACGTGGCCGACCAGTTCGTGCTGCCCGTGGGCGAGGTGCAGCCGGTTCTTCGCGATGCCGCGGATCTGCGTGTCCAGATTCACGATGTTCACCCACACCGCGTCGGCGGCCACGGTGCCGTCCGGCATCTTGACGCCGCGTGCGTAGAGCCCGTCGCCGACCTCGATCACTTCGGCTGTGGTGGCGCGCACCTTCCACACGCTGGTGACGTTGGTCATCTGCACCCGGGAGTGGCCGCCATTGGATCCGGCCACCTCCAGGATGCTGCCGGTGATGCCCGTGATGCGGCCCTCCACGAAGGTGGACTTGGCTATCGCGGGGTCGAGCGAGGGTTCCGCGGCGAAGGCGGCCTCGGCGTCGAGGCCGCCGAGCGCGGTCGCGCCGATGATGGTCGCGCCGCCCAGGGCGGCATTGGTGAGGAAGCGCCGGCGGCGCATCCCGTCGGCCCGGTCGTGTCGTACGGTCATGTCGGTCCTCCTCACTCGTAGATGTAGACCGGCAGCTTGCCCGAGCTCAGGTTGCCGATCGCCGAGAAGGCGGCCGGCGTCAGGTCGAGGACGCGGTTGGTGCGACAGGTGCCGTTGCAGCAAGTCGCCTCGCCGCACCAGTCCTTGGTGCGCGGGCCGCAGTCGGTGATCGTGATGCACACCGTCGCGCCCGAGCACTGGTGCTTGACGTTCATCACCGCGCCGCAGCCGCGTCTGGGGATGTTCTCGCCGCAGAGGTCGGGCCGGGTGATGTTCCAGCACGCCTGTGAGGCATTGGGCCATGCGCCGTGGTGTGCGCTGGACTGGCAGTTGCCGCAGGCGCCGCCGCCGGCACTGGAGCATGGCCCCCAGGCGTTGCCGCAGCAGAACCAGCTGGTTTCACCGGCCCACAGGCTGGTTGATCCGCAAGCCATCGTGTTGCCCCTCCTAGGAAGTGACAAGTGCATGACAAACACTGGACCGGCCGTCGACGCGCACATGTGAAGCGGGGATGCCCGTGTTGCGGCCGGGGATGGTTGTGCGAGCGAAGCAACCCAATGATGCGCGTAGACAAGCGGGTTGCATAGATGGCCTCGTTCCGCATCACCGATGGCCTCGTCGGCCGGATGGCGAGCCGGTGATCAGCCTTCCGGCCCTGCTCGATGACCCAGGTGTCCGGCGAACCACTCTCCGGCCAGCTCCGCCACCTTCCCGAGAGCACCGGGCTCCTCGAACAGGTGAGTGGCACCGGGGACCACGGCGAGCCGGTTCTCGCAGCGCAGCAGCGCCTGGGCCTGGCGGTTGAGGTCCAGCACCACCTCGTCATCGCCTCCGACGATGAGCAGCGTGGGCGCGGTCACCGCCGGCAGCCGTGGCCCGGCCAGATCGGGCCTGCCGCCACGCGAGACGACCGCCACGGCCGGGGAGTCCGGCTCCGCCACCGCCCACAGCGCGGCCGCCGCACCGGTGCTGGCCCCGAAGTAGCCGACCGCGAGGCCCTGGGTCTCGGGCCGGTCGAGCAGCCAGCGGGTGGCGCCGGTCAGGCGGCCGGCCAGCAGGGCGGTGTCGAAGGTGTTGGCCCGGTCCAGTCCCTCCTCCGCCGTGAGGAGGTCGAACAGCAGGGTGGCCAGCCCGACCGTGTTCAGTGAGGTCGAGACGGAGCGGTTGCGCGGGCTGTGCCGACTGCTGCCGCTGCCGTGGGCGAACACCACGATGCCTGTGGCCCCTTCGGGGACCGTCAGCTCCCCGCCGAGCCGGACCGGTCCGGCGTGCACGACGACATCCGCGGCCGCCATCCCCGCTCCTCCCGCAGCTCCCACGGTTGCTGCGTTTTCGTGCCGCTGCTCGATTCCCTCGAGAAGGTGGGCATTCCGCCCGACATTGTTCGCAGGCCAGGACGTCCAGCTGTCGTCACCGCTCGCGGCTCACGACCGGACTCCCCGACAACATTGCACCTACGTTCCACGCTACTCGCGTTCAGCCGTGGTGCGAGCGCCGGACGACTTCACCGCCGGAGCCCACCGTGGCCGCCGTCCCGGCCCCGGAGAAGCTGCGCCTCTCTCGCTCCGTACCGGCTCATCCTTTGACGACGCCCAGCGGCACCAGTCGGGCGACCAGCCGGGCGAGTCCGGCGCCCTCGGTGACCGCGGTGACCGCGTCGACATCCTTGTACGCCTCCGGCGCCTCCTCGGCGAGACCACGCCACGAGGACGGGCGTACGGCGATGCCCCGAGCCTCCAGCTCGCCGCGAAGCTGCTCCCCGCGGACCATGCGCAGCGCGTGATGGCGGCTCCAGACCCGGCCGGCGCCGTGGCAGGCGGAGTGGAAGGCTTCGTTTCCGGGCAGGCCGACCATCACGTACGAGGCGGTGCCCATCGTTCCGGGGACCAGTACCGGCTGGCCCGCCCGGACGAGGTCCTCGGGCAGGCTCGGGTCGCCGGGCGGCAGCGCCCGCGTCGCGCCTTTGCGGTGGACGCACAGTGGACGTGCCACACCGTCCACTTCGTGGGTCTCGAGTTTGGCCGTGTTGTGCGAGATGTCGTAGACCAGCTCCAGGCCGACTCCCGCAGCCGTCGCGAAGGCGTGGCGGGCGGCTTCGGACAGCAGCTGGCGGTTGGCCCGGCCGTAGTTGGCGGCTGCCGCCATCGCCCCCAGGTAGGCGTGGCCCCGCGGCGACTCCACCGGCGTGCAGGCCAGCTGCCGGTCCGGGACCTGGATGCGATGCCGGTGCAGTTCCTGGTCCATCAAGCGGACGTGGTCGGTGCACACCTGATGTCCCAGGCCGCGTGAGCCGCAGTGGATCATGACGCACACCTGGCCCACCCGCAGCCCGAAGGCCGCCGCGGTGGCCGTGTCGAAGATCTGGTCGACGGCCTGGATCTCCAGGAAGTGGTTGCCCGAGCCGAGGCTTCCCACCTGGTGGAGGCCGCGTTCGACGGCGCGCCTGCTCACCTGCCCCGGGGCCGCGCCGTCCAGGACGCCGTAGTCCTCGCAGCGCGCGAGGTCGCGCGGCACACCGTGCCCGTGCTCGACCGCGTACCGAGCGCCGCCGACCAGCAGCTCGTCGATCTCCCCGGCGCCCGAGAGCTTCCACAGGCCGCCGCGCCCCATGCCGCGCGGGATGGTGCCGTCGAGGATGTCCATCAGCCGCCGCAGCCGGTCGTGGCCGAGCGCCTCATGGTCGATGTCGGCGGCCAGCAGCCGTACGCCGCACGAGATGTCGAACCCGACGCCGCCGGGCGAGATCACCCCGCCGTGGGAGATGTCGGTGGCGGCCACTCCGCCGATCGGGAAGCCGTAGCCCCAGTGGATGTCGGGCATGGCGAAGGAGGCGCGGACGATGCCGGGCAGCGTGGCCACGTTCGCCACCTGCTCCAGCGCCTTGTCCCCGGCCGCCTGTGGCAGCAGCGCCCGTGAGGCGAACACCATCCCGGGTACCCGCATCGGCTCCCGCTGCTCGATACGGAAGCGGTACGGGCCCTTCTCCACCAGTGCGATGTCCACGTCCTCACCTCCAGTCGACCGTCAGCCGACCGGTCCGATCGGCGACGGCGGTGCCGAACTCGGCGCAGGCGGCGGTGAGCCGCTCACGGATCCACTCCCGGTCCTCGCCGCGCGCCAGGCGGGTGTGGCAGTAGTCCAGGGTCAGCGGCATCACCTCCACCCGGGCGGGAACCAGGTGCGCGGCATCCGGGCCGTCCAGGGTCACCAGGAAGAGGAGCCCCAGGTCGTTGCGGAGGACCGGGTCCACGGCGTAGTCGTCGACGAAGTCGCCCAGGTCGTACAGGATCCGGTCGGCGATCCCGTGGAACACATGGGCGGAGTGCCCGGCGACGAGCGTCGCTCCCGCCGCCAGCAGCTCAGGGGCAGCGGCCGAGACGTGACGCGGCGGCCGCGAGGTCATGTTGGGGCCCCAGTGCGGAGTGACCAGCACGACATCCGCCGCCGCCGCGGCCCGGCCCACCGACTCCGTCAGCCAGTCGGGCACCCCCGAGTAAAGATCTGCCCAGGCCGCACCGGGACTGTCCGCCCCGGCCGCGTACTCCTGCGGGTGGTCCGTGACGCCCACCACCGCAAGCCGCACACCGCCCGCCTCCAGCACCGCGAACTCCCGGGCCGCGCGTGCGTCCGCCCCGGCGCCGACCACGTGCACCCCCGCCCCGGCCAGCAGGGTGCGGGTATCAGCCATGGCGTCGAACCCGTAGTCCAGAGCGTGGTTGTTGGCGAGCGTCACACAGTTCACGCCCAGTTCGGCCAGCACCATCGCGGCGGCGGAGGGGGCGCGGAAGAAGAAGGCCTTCTGCGGGTCGGGCCAGCGGTGCCCTCGGTCGGAGACACAGCACTCCAGGTTGAGCACGAACAGGTCCGCCTCCGCGATCGCCTCCCTGACCCCTGCGGAGACCAGCGTCCCCGGCGTCGGCGAGCGGCGCAGTTCCTCGGCGACGCCGCGCCCGAGCATGGTGTCGCCTGCCAGTGCCACCGTGAGCGCCATGATCCCGTCCCTTCCCCGTCCCGCACTCAGACGTCGAGGGTCACCCGGCAGGTCCAGCCGCCGGGGCCGCCCCGCAGGTGCAGGTCGTGCAGTGAAACGGCCTTCGGCACCGCACCGACCGGCACGGCGGTGCCGGCGTCGGCCATCCGGAAGCGGACCGATACGCCCCGGCCGGCCCCCGCCGACCGGATGGACCCCACCTCCACATCGAGCGGGATCTCACCGTCGGCGTCCATCCGGTAGACGACCTCCTCCAGGACGGACACCAGCAGATCCGCGTCGGACTCCGCCGTGACCACGTACGCGCGTTCGCCGACAACCGCGGTCCCGGACGTGTCGGCGAAGCCCTCCACCATGGCGCGCACCGCCTCGCCGATGCACCCCTCGGCCGTCGGCGACCACGCCTCCAGCTGCATGTCCGCGGTGTGTGGCACAGCCCGGTGTCCGCTCGCGCCAGGCTGCTTCCCCACGGGTTCCCGACCGTCCACGGGCCGGCGCCTCTCCGTCGTCTCCGGATGCACAGCCTGATACCGGGTTTCCCGAGCCGCAGGCGATGCCTCCTCCAGAGTCGTCCCGTACACCGCTCCGGGGCAACCTGCGCGAGGCGGCGCACGCTGTCACCGGGCGCGGGGCCATCGGCGACGGTGTCCGGGTTTCGGCCATGAAGGCCTCGAGGCCACCTGTCGGCCACGGGTCGGCGCCGCACACTTTCAGCCGCCGATGCCGGCCTCATTGACCACCGGCAATCGAAAGGTGACATACGGTAGTTGCCTCGCCGTCCTCGTGAAGGAGTGCACGCATGCCGGTCTCGCTCGGTCTCGGTCTTCCGCAGATGAAGCAGTACGACATCGGCCGCGACGTGGCCACGGTGGCACGCGCGGCGGAGGACGCCGGGTACGAGAGTCTGTGGGTCTTCGAGCGCGTGCTCTTTCCCGAGCCGGCCACCCAGGGGCTGTACGGCGTACCGGGGCTGCCGTGGCCCGATGAGTACCGCAGCGTCGCCGACCCGCTGGTCACCCTCACCCTGGCCGCCGCGGCCACCGGCCGGGCCCGGCTCGGCACCAGCGTCCTGATCGCCCCGCTCCACGTACCGTTCCAGCTGGCCCGTTCGCTCGCCTCGCTCGACGTCGCGAGCGGCGGCAGGGTGGTCGCGGGCCTCGGAACCGGCTGGTCACTCGACGAGTACGCGGCCGCCTCGGTCGCCCCCTTCGAGAAGCGCGGCGCGGTCCTGGACGAACTGCTGGACGTCTGCGCGGCCGTCTGGGGCCCGGACCCGGTCTCGTACCGGGGCGAGCTGACCACCATCGCACCGGCCGAGGTCGGCCCCAAGCCCGTTCGCCCCATCCCGGTCTATCTGCCGGCCAACAGCCCGCGCTCCACCCGCCGCCTGGTGGACCGGGCGGACGGCTGGATGCCCGTCGCCATGGGCGCCACGACACTGGCCGAACAGTGGCGGAAGGTGCAGGACGTGGCTGCCGAGCGCGGCAGGGACCGGCCGATCGGCGTGTGCGTCCGCGCCAACGCGAGGTACAGCGCCAAGCCGTTCGAGGGCGCGGACCGGCAGCCTTTCCGGGGCAGTGTGGCCCAGATCGTCGAGGACCTGGTGGCACATGCCGCAACGGGCGTGCCCGAGATCCTGCTGGACTTCCAGGCGACGACGCGTGACGCCGCCGAACTCGTCGACGTGGCGGCCGAGGTGTATCAGGAGGCCCGAGCGGCGGGCGTCTGACGGTCGCACCGGAGGAGTACCGGTCCGCCGTCCGGCGGGACCGATCGCGGCGGCCGACAGCACGCCGCTGCATCCCCCTCATCAGTGCCGGTCACCTGCGCCCGGTCCGTCCATGTCCGCCGCGGACCATGGGGGGACCGGCGGACCGCATGTACGGGGCGCCGCCTCATTTTCCGGGGAGCAGTCGAGCCTCCGCGCTCGGCAGCTTGCTCCACCAGTGGCCGTAACGGCGATAGACCTCCGGTTCGCGGTCGGCGAGGAAGGCCGTCAGTGACCGCGCCTCGGCGGCGAGTTGCTCCCAGACGCCGTCCGGCAGGTGGTGGAAGGCGGTCGCCTCGACCCCTCCCTCGGCCGGACGCCATACGCCGGCGACGTACCCGTCGACCAGCAGGGTCGGCAGCGCGTCTCCGTTCCTGCGGATGACGAGCGTGCGGTAGTCCGGTGGGATGACACGGCTGCGGTCGGAGAAGGCCAGCAGGATGCTGTCCCACATGGCCATCAGCCGGGGCGGTGCCGTGACCGTCTCATTCCCCATGTCGTGAACCCGGCGCCGAGGATGCCCGCGGAGTACCCGGCCGTGCACCCCGACCTGTACCCCGGCGCCTGATCGAGTGCTGACCGCGTCGGGATTCTTCCACGCGAACTCTTGTACGTGAGCGAAGCTGTCCGGCGTCGATCTCGCTCGAGCGCGGCCGGTGACCGGTGGCGCATTCCGGTTGGTGTGCGGACGGCGTGCGCGGTGGTCTTCGTCGGGCGATTTTCGGCCAGTGGGTTGTCGCGGTCCCGGGCCGGGTGGCGACCTCCGGAAGGAGCTGTTCCGGTAGTGGCGTTCCGGGGCGGGGCGCACGGGTCCGGGTGGGTGGTCACCGGAGAGGGGAATCGTCCGGTCGGAATGCGGTGCAGGCGGCAGTCGCCGGCCGCACGGTGGCGGCGCAGGTGATTCCGGATCGCCGACCCGGGCGGGACCTGCTGTTGTGTGCCGTGAAGGGCCCGGCGGCGAGCGTCCAAGTTAACGAGTACGTAAGGCAGTTGTGATTCAACACTTGACAGGTGCCTATCACCACGCCACTTTGGGAGCGCTCCCACCATCAAGACTTGCACGCTTCCTTACCCTCCGCTCCCCACACCTTCGAGACGTGAACCGGAGGCATGGGCGCTGTCGCGCACCCATGTCCCCGGCTGTTCTCGGCCGAGGAAAGCGAATGTCATGAGTCTGGTAAAGCGCTCCATGCACGGCTGCCCCGGCGGGCTGCCGGTCCTGTCACTCACCGCATGTGCAGTCGCCGCATCCCTGGCGGGAGCGCCGGCCGCGGTGGCCGAGCAGAGCACCCTGCACGACCTGGCCGCCACCCAGGGGAAGTACTTCGGCTCCGCCACCGACAACCCCGAACTTCCCGACACCGACTACGCCGCCACCCTGGGTTCCGAATTCGGTCAGATCACTCCGGGCAACTCGCGACAACGGGGCGTCCTCGTACGGCACGTGGTGCGACCGGTCCCCACTCGGTTGCGCCACCATCACCCACCGGGTGGCCGCCGCGAGTGCGCCGAAGGCCGGCGCCGACCACTACCTGGAGGTCGGCTTCGGCAGCGGCAGTCCGGCGACGGGTGCCCCCACCGGTGAGATCCAGCTGCGGCTGAGCAGGGCCGACTGGTCGAACTTCGACGAGACCGACGACTGCAGCCGCACCACCGTGTCCTCCTACGCGGACGCCCCGAAGGTCGCGGTCCACATCGGCGGCGAACTCGCCTGAGGCATCGAGCCCTGACGATCCGCACCACCTGCACAGCCCTCCCTCCCCCTACGACACCCGCCAACGGAGGATTTGTGTCGATATCACGTAGAACATTCAGTACTGCCTTGAGTGGCAGCCTGATCGCGATGGGTCTGACCCAGGGCACCGCCGTGGCCAAGCCCACCACCCCGACGGGCGAGGGCGCCCGTGCCGCGGCTGCCGACGACCCGTACACCCAGGCGTTCCTCACCCAGTACGGCAAGATCAAGGCGGCGGGAAACGGCTATTTCAGCCCGGACGGCCTTCCGTACCACTCGGCCGAGACGCTGATGGTCGAGGCGCCGGACCACGGTCACGAGACGACCTCCGAGGCCGTCAGTTTCTGGATGTGGCTGGAGGCCGCGTACGGCCGGGTGACAGGGGACTGGGGCCCCTTCAACGAAGCCTGGGCGATCGCTGAGCGCACGATCATCCCGCAGCACGCCGATCAGTCCACCGCCGACGCGTACAACCCGAGCTCCCCGGCGACCTACGCGCCCGAATGGCCGCTGCCCGACAACTACCCGTCCGCCCTGAACAGTTCGGTGCCGGTCGGCTCGGACCCCATCGCCACGGAACTGGCCTCGTCGTACGGCACGATGGACGTCTACGGCATGCACTGGCTGATGGACCTGGACAACACCTACGGCTACGGCAACAAGCCGGGCACCGGCGGCGAGTCGGGACCGGGACCCGGACCGTCGTTCATCAACACCTACCAGCGCGGCGCACAGGAATCGGTGTGGGAGACCATCCCGCAGCCGACCACCGATCTCTTCAACTACGGCGGGCCCAACGGCTTTCTCGACCTGTTCGTCGACGACGCCAGTTATGCCAAGCAGTGGAAGTACACCAACGCCCCGGACGCCGACGCCCGCGCGGTGCAGGCCGCCTACTGGGCATACCGCTGGGCCTCCGCCCAGGGCAAGGAGGGCGAGATCGCGGCGTCGGTGGCCAAGGCCGCCAAGATGGGCGACTACCTCCGCTATGCCATGTTCGACAAGTACTTCAAGCGGATCGGCAGTTGCACGGATCCCAACTCCTGCCCGGCCGCGTCCGGCCGTGACTCCCAGCACTATCTGCTGTCGTGGTACTACGCCTGGGGAGGCGCGGCCGCGGGCAGCGGCGGCGGCTGGGCCTGGCGCATCGGTGACGGCGCCTCCCACCAGGGCTACCAGAACCCGCTCGCCGCATGGGCTCTTTCCAATGTCCCGGCGCTGACACCCAAGTCGGCGACGGCGCGCACCGACTGGGCGAAGAGTCTGACCAGGCAGCTGGAGTTCCTGCAGTGGCTGCAGTCCGCGGAGGGCGCTTTCGCCGGGGGCTGCACCAACAGCTGGGACGGGAAGTACGGAACCCCGCCGGCCGGCACGCCGACGTTCTACGGCATGGCGTACGACTGGCAGCCGGTCTACCACGACCCGCCGAGCAACAACTGGTTCGGCTTCCAGGTGTGGGGCATGGAGCGCGTCGCCGCGTACTACTACGTCACCGGCAACGCGACCGCCAAGGCCGTGCTGTCCAAATGGGTCGCCTGGGCCTCCGGGAAGACCACCGTCGGCGCCGACGGCAGCTACCGCTTCCCCTCCACCCTCAACTGGACGGGCAAGCCGGACACCTGGAACCCCACATCCCCCGGGAACAACTCGGGACTGCACGTCTCGGTCGTGGACTACTCCAACGATGTCGGGGTGGGCGCCGCATACGTCAAGACACTGACCTACTACGCCGCCAAATCGGGCGACGCGGCCGCCGGAGCCCTGGCCAAGGCCCTGCTCGACGCGATGGCACTGAACGCCGACGACAAGGGCATCGCGGTACCGGAGACCAGGGCCGACTACAACCGGTTCGACGACGAAGTGTTCGTACCCGACGGGTGGTCGGGCGAGATGCCCGGCGGCGACACGGTCGAACCGGGCGTCACCTTCATCGGCATGCGGTCCTGGTACCGGGACGACCCGGACTGGCCGAAGGTCCAGGCCTACCTGGACGGCGGACCGGCACCCACCTTCACGTACCACCGGTTCTGGGCCCAGGCGGCGCTCGCGCTCGCCTTCTCGATCTACGCCGAACTGCTGGTGGAGGGGGACGGCGGCGGTGACACCGAACCACCGACGGCGCCGACCGGGCTGACGGTCACCGCTACGACGAACAGCAGCGTGTCGCTGTCGTGGTCCGCATCGACCGACAACGTCGCCGTCACCGGCTACGACGTGTACCGCAACGGGGTACTCACGGGCAGCGCGACGACGCGAGCGTTCACGGACCAGGGCCTCGCCGCCGCCACCGCGTACAGCTACGCGGTGGCGGCGCGCGACGCGGGCGGCAACACCTCGGCGCTCTCCACGGCCGTGTCCGCCACCACGAAATCGGGCGGTGGTGGAACAGGCTCGGTGAAGGTCCAGTACAAGAACACCGACTCGTCGGCCACCGACAACCAGATCCGGCTCGGACTGCAGATCGTCAACACGGGCAGCGCCCCGGTCGATCTGTCCACGGTCAAGGTCCGGTACTGGTTCAGCTCCGAGGCCGGTGCGAGCACCTTCTCCACGTACTGCGACTACGCCGCACTCGGATCGTCGAACATCAACCACACGGTGGTGACGGTCAGCAGCCCGAAGACCGGTGCCGACCACTACCTGGAGGTCGGTTTCACCGGCGGCGCGGGCAGCCTGGCCGCGGGCGCCTCGACCGGGGAGGTCCAGTTGCGACTGAACAAGTCCGACTGGTCGAACTTCAACGAGGCCGACGACTACAGCCGCGCCACCAACACCGCGTACGCCGACGCACCCCGCCTCGCCGCCTATGTGGGCTCGGCTCTCGCCTGGGGAGTGGAACCGTGAGCGGACTCCTCACGAACACGGCGGCCCGTCACCGCAGCCGCTGGTTCCCGCCCCTCGCCGCCACCGCCGCGGCGCTGCTGCTCGCCGCCGCATCCATGCTCACCGGCGCCGCTCCGGCCGTGGCCGCCCCGGTGACCGACTGCACCGCCTGGGGGACGACCGAGCTCCAGGGTGGCGAGTACATCTACCAGCAGAACGAGTGGAACTCCACGGCCCGGCAGTGTGTGAGCGTCGACCCGGAGACCGGGGCCTGGAGCGTCACGGAGTCGTCCTTCGCCCTCCCGACCAACGGCGCCCCGGCCACGTACCCGTCCAGCTACAAAGGCTGCCACTGGGGTGCGTGCACGACGGACAGCGGACTGCCGCTGCGCGTCGACGAACTCGCCGGTACCCGCACCTCCTGGTCCACGACCCAGGTCGCCTCGGGTGCGTACAACGTCTCGATGGACCTCTGGTTCAACTCGACTCCCGTCACCGACGACCAGCCGGACGGGACCGAGGTGATGATCTGGATGAACCACCGCGGCGGAGCCCAGCCGATCGGGTCCCGCACCGGCACGGTGCAGCTCGACGGCAAGGCGTGGGACGTCTGGACGGGGCCCGGTGCCTCCGGCTGGAAGGTCATCTCGTACGTACTGCAGCAGGGCGCCACCGAGTTCGCCGATCTCGATGTGAAGAGCCTGATCGACGACGCCGTCACACGCGGCCAGATCGATCCCGCGCACTATCTGATCGACGCCGAAGCCGGGTTCGAGATCTGGCAGGGCGGCCAGGGCCTCGGCACCAAGAGCTTCTCCTTCACGGCGAGCGCGGACAGCGGCGGCGGGGGCGACACCGTCGCCCCGTCGGCGCCGACGAACCCCCGGGTCACCGGGACGACCAGCACCACCGCCGCCTTGTCCTGGACACCGTCGACGGATGACACCGGCGTCACGGCGTACGACGTCTACCGGGATGGCGTGAAGGCCGGCACCACGGCCATCACGTCATTCACCGACACGGGGCTCACCGCCTCGACGGCGTACAGCTACACGGTCAGGGCCCGGGACGCCGCCGGGAACACTTCGGCGGCCTCCGCCGCGGTCGCGGCGACGACCGGGCAGGGCGGCGGCACCGGGAGCGGCACGCTGAAGGCGCAGTACAGGAACAACGACTCGGCCCCCGGGGACAACCAGATCAGGCCCGGCCTGCAGCTGGTGAACACCGGCACGCAACCCGTGGATCTGTCGGACGTCACCGTCCGCTACTGGTTCAGCGGCGAGTCCGGCGCCACCACGTACAGCACCAACTGTGACTGGGCCGCGATCGGCTGCGGCAGTGTGACGCATCGCGTGGTGTCCTCCGCCGGCGCCGGACAGGGCGCCGACCACTACCTGGAGGTCGGCTTCGGCAGCGGCGGCCTGGCCGCGGGCGCCTCGACCGGTGAGATCCAGCTGCGGCTCAACAAGACCGACTGGTCGAACTTCAACGAGGCCGACGACTACAGCAGGGCGACCAACACCGCCTATGCCGACGCCTCGAAGGTGGCCGTGTACGTCGACGGAACGCTCGCCTGGGGCACCGCCCCCTGAGCCTCCACCGGTCACGCACAGCACAACCGCGCACTCCCGATGGCGGGATGCCCACCCCGCTCCTCCCGTCATCGGGGCACCGTCCCGACCACGCACCTGCCCAGGAACGTCCTCCCAAGCTCCCCTGACGAGAAAGGGACACCGAGCCGCAAGTACCGCGGAGCCCCCGGAACAACCCCTGAACCCGCCCCCGGGGAGTGCCCGGAGGCGTATGTACGAAAGGAATACGGAGCCGCAATGAGATCACGAAGTTCCACGCTGCACGGGATACGCAGAAAGTTCGCCGCGCTCTCCGCGCTGGCGATCGGAGCGGCCCTGGCCGTGGCCGTCCCCACCCCGGCCTCCGCCGCGGCCGGCGTCGACAACCCGTACGTCGGCGCCAAGGCGTATGTGAACCCGCAGTGGTCCGCCAAGGCCGCCGCGGAGCCGGGCGGCAGCGTCATCGCCGACGAGCCTTCGTTCGTCTGGATGGACCGCATCGCGGCCATCGAGGGCGCGGGCGACGCGATGAGCCTGCGCGAGCACCTCGACGAGGCGCTCGATCAGGGCGCGAACCTCTTCCAGGTCGTCATCTACGACCTGCCTGGACGTGACTGCGCCGCGCTGGCCTCCAACGGTGAGCTCGGTCCCACCGAACTCGACCGGTACAAGACCGAGTACATCAATCCCATCGCCGACGTCCTCGACGACCCGGCCTACGCGAGCCTGCGGATCGTCGCCGTCATCGAACCGGACTCGCTGCCCAACATCGTCACCAACGCCGGCGGCGAGGCCGGTGCCACCGAGGCGTGCGCGGTGATGAAGGCGAACGGCAACTACGAGAAGGGCGTCGGCTACGCCCTGCACACCCTGGCGGCCATTCCCAACGTCTACAACTACATCGACGCGGCGCACCACGGGTGGCTCGGCTGGGACACCAACCTCGCCCCGGCGGTCGACGAGTTCAAGAAGGCCGCCACCAGTGAGGGTGCGACCGTCGCCGATGTCCACGGTTTCATCGTGAACACGGCGAACTACTCCGCCCTCCAGGAGCCGTACGTCAAGGTCACCGACTCGGTGAACGGTACGACCGTGCGTCAGTCGAAGTGGGTCGACTGGAACCAGTACGTGGACGAGCTGACCTACGCCCAGGGACTGCGCTCGCTCCTGGTCAGCCGCGGCGGCTTCGATTCCGGGATCGGCATGCTCATCGACACCGCCCGCAACGGCTGGGGCGGCAGCGCCCGGCCCTCCGGCGCGGGACCGACGACCAATGTGGACGACTATGTCAACGGTGGACGCATCGACCGGCGCATCCACGCGGGGAACTGGTGCAACCAGAAGGGTGCGGGCATCGGCGAGCGGCCGAAGTCGGCCCCCGCGGCCGGCATCGACGCCTACGTCTGGGCCAAGCCCCCGGGTGAGTCGGACGGCAACAGCCAGCCCATCGAGAACGACGAGGGCAAGGGCTTCGACCGGATGTGCGACCCGACGTACACGGGCAACGGGCGCAACGGCAACAACCTGACCGGCGCGCTGTCCGGCTCGCCGCTGGCGGGCCACTGGTTCTCGGCCCAGTTCCAGGAGTTGGTACGTAACGCGTACCCGCCCCTCGACGGCGGCGGCAGTGACGACGACACCCAGGCGCCCTCCGCACCGACCGGCCTGACGGTCACGGGGAAGACGAGCGGCAGCGTCTCGCTGTCCTGGTCGGCCTCGACCGACAACACCGGAGTGACCGCCTACGACGTGTACCGCGCAGGGGTGCAGGTGGGCTCCTCGGCCACGACCTCGTTCACCGACACGGGGCTCACCGCCTCGACGGCGTACAGCTACACGGTCAAGGCCCGGGACGCGGCCGGGAACGTCTCGGCGGCCTCCGCCGCCGTCTCGGCGACCACGTCCGCGGGCGGCGGAACCGGCACCGGCACCCTCAAGGTCCAGTACAGGAACAGCGACTCCTCGGCCACCGACAACCAGATCCGGATGGGCCTGCAACTGGTCAACACCGGGAGCACCGCGGTCAACCTGTCCACGGTGAAGGTGCGCTACTGGTTCACCCCCGAGGCCGGCGCGAGCACCTTCGGTACCGCTTGCGACTACGCGGTGCTGGGCTGCGGCGGTGTGACCACCGGCGTGACGGCCTCCGGCAGTTCGGCTGCCGGGGCCAGCCACTACCTGGAGGTCGGCTTCGGCAGCGGCAGCCTGGCGGCGGGAGCGTCCACCGGGGAGATCCAACTGCGCCTGAACAAGAGCGACTGGTCGAACTTCAACGAGGCCGACGACTACAGCCGCACCACCAACACGGCCTACGCCGACGCGTCGAAGATCGGTGTCTACGTGGGCTCCACCCTCACCTGGGGCACCGCCCCCTGACCCTGCCCGCCACCCCTTGCGCCACCAGTTCCGTCGCTCCTGTTGCCGCTTCCGTGTCGCGGCGGCGGGAGCGACGGGCGTCTCGCCGCATCACACTTCATCTGCGCAGCATGTCGGGGGCGCGGTGGGGGCGAAGGTCTCTGAGGACCGACTCGACCTCACGGAGGAAGGACTGGTAGGAAGTCAGGCGTTGCCATTCGGAGTCAGGGATGCCGGGTACCGTAGCGGAGCTTGCGGTCCAGCTTGCGACCAGTTCGGCGTACAGCGGTGTCTCGCTCGCCGCGTCGGTGTACGTCTGACCCGCCACGAACGCGCCGGCAAGCTGCCCCCGTGAGGTGCGTGCTCCGTGCGGCGCATCCAGCTGGGGCCGCGGACGCGGCCGGGCATGAGATGCGCGGGGGGCCTGCGAAGGGTGCGGAACGGATGTCGCGGTGCCTCTGCCGGTAGCGGTGGCGGATGTGGGTGCGTTCATGACGGTGGTAACGATCAGCACCCATATGGGTAACTAGAGCGCAGCACAGAATGATTAGATGGCGTTTCACCTTTCTTGATGCCTTTAGATCGAATATCGCTTCAAATCCGTAACAGAGACGTTGCTCCAGGCATGGAACCGAGGGAGATGTGGGAGCGCCATGCCGTACTGGCGCGGGCCTATTTCGGGAATGACGAGGATGTACGCCGTGCGCAGGGGGACCTTGACGAACGAAATGCGGACCGCATGCGGACGCTGGCCGCGTTCGCGGTGACGCTGGGCAGCGACGGGACCGTCGCGGAACTCCTCGGCCTCCATGAACGCGAAGTACGGCTGGCCCGCCGCACCGTGGGCAAGGACGACGCCCGGGCCATCGCCAAGGCGCTCCTGGACCATCACGCTGCCGATGCGTACAAGCCCCCTCCCGAAGACCCGGACGGATGCCCGCCGTACCCGGAACCGGAGGAAAGACATGTCTCCCACGAGGCTCCGGCCGCACCTCCAAGTCCCCCTCATGCTCCAGTCGTTGACGAACCGGTCCACGTGACGGCGTCGTCGACAGCCGTGGACGCGGTCCTGGTCGGAGCGTGGAGCACCGGGACCGACCTTGCCGTGCTGGCAAGCGAGCTCGGTCTCGATCTCCCCCGCCTCGTCGCACGCACCCGGTACCTGGAGGCACAGGGCCGCCTCACACATGCCTCGCCGTCGCTGGACCGTTCCGGCCGGCATCGCCGCGTCGACGGCGCGGAGGCGCCCGCCATGCCCCAGCCCCGGCAGTGGTACTACCCCAGCCAGCCTCGCCCGCCGCACCAGGAAGCGGTATGGGACCAGCAGTCCTCATCCACCACTTTCGGCTCCGCGCCGATGCACGACTGGGACGGCATCCTCGACCAGTGGCAGGTTTCGACCGCCCCCGCGGCCTCCTGGCAGGGATTCGCATGAGAGCGCCCGCCGGCCGCGAGTGCGCCACCGGCGTGGGGATTCCGGCGAGCAACTCGTAGCCGGTCCGGCGCCCGCGCCTACGTGCCGGAAGGCTTCGCCCCCACGGGGAGGGGGCGGGCCCGCGGCGCACATCAGATGACCGGCGGCCGCCCCAGCATCGTCATGCGCCACACCGTGCGCCACCGCATCGGCTGCCGTCGGCCGCACGGGGTGCGGACGCCTTCGGCGAAGCCGCCGGCCCAGGCGCGCAGGCCCGCGGCCGAGCGGGTGCGGGCCACGGTGAGGAGGGTCCAGATGCCCAGGTAGGCCGGGACCAGGGGGAGAGGCAGGTTACGGCGGGCCAGCCAGACCCGGTTGCGGGCCGTCATCCGGTAGTAGACCGAGTGCCTGGCCGGGG
This sequence comes from Streptomyces sp. NBC_01717, assembly GCF_036248255.1. NCBI lineage: Bacteria > Bacillati > Actinomycetota > Actinomycetes > Kitasatosporales > Streptomycetaceae > Streptomyces > Streptomyces sp. NBC_01717. Next base: position 6,545,759 of record NZ_CP109178.1, read on the forward strand.
ACGTCTTGGGGTGCTGGAGCAGCAGGTCGGGTTCGTACAGGATCTTCCAGCCCGCATCGAGGGCCCGCCAGGACAGGTCCGTCTCCTCGTGCGTGAAGAAGAACTCCGCGGGCCACGGGCCGGTTTCGGCAAGCATCCTCATGGAGAGGGCGTGACCACCGCCGAGGAACGCCGTGACCGGGCCGCGGCGCATCGGGTCGGTGGAGCGCAGCCGGGGGACATGGCGGCGCTGCGTCTCGCCGTGCTCGTCGGCGATGCGGAAGCCGACGATGCCGAGCTTCGGGTCGGCGGCGTACATCTCCTGGACCTTGCGCAGCACACCGCTGTCGACGAGGAGCCCGTCGTCGTCCAGCTCGACGACGACGTCCACGTCGCCGAGTTCCGCGAGTCGGCGGATGGCGACGTTACGGCCGCCGGGGCAGCCGAGGTTCTCGTCGAGCTCGATCGTGGTCACACCGCCGGCCAGGCCGGACAGGCCGGGGACGGCGGTGAAGTCCGGCAGCGAGGTGCCGTTGCCCACGATGACCAGGCGGGTCGGCAGGACGCCCTGTATGGCGATCGAGGCCAACAGGGCTTCGACCTGCTGCGGGCGGTCGCCCATGGTCACGATGGATACGCCGATGCGTGGTTCGGACAAGGTCAGCACTCCTGGGCTCGCTGCGGTGCCCGTGATCGTAGTCGCTTGGTGTTCAGGTTCCGGCTGCCGCCCTGTCACGGCGGGTTGACCGGTGTCCGGTACATGACGTCGGGCCGTCGGGAGCCGGGCGTGGCGTCGGGCATTCGTCGCCGCGAAACGCCGGCGCCCGGTCCGTCCGGGCGACGCACGCGGCCGGCGGCCTCAGGCGTCCGCCGCGTACTGCCAGAAGTCCCGCATCAGCGCGGGCGGCTTGGGCCCCGTCATCTCCAACTGGCTGAGCATGATCATGACCGTTCCGGTGGACGGGACGAGGTGTCCCGTCGTGCCGGTGCCGCCGATCCAGCCGTAGCGGCCCGCTACGTTCCACGGCTCGGCCGTCCCGATATCGACCGAGCCGCCGAAGCCCCACCCCTGCCCCTCGATGAACAGTCCACTGGCCTCGCGCTGGGCCGGGGTCAGATGGTCGGTGGTCATCCGGCGCACCGATGCGGGTGACAGCAGCCGGCGGCCGTCGAACGTCCCGTCGGCGAGCATCATGCGGGCGAAGGCCAGCCAGTCGTCGAGGGTCGAGACCAGCCCGCCCGCGCCGGACGGGAACGCGGGCATGCTGCTCCACTGGCCGCCGGGGGCGTCCACCAGCTGGGGATCGCCGTTCGGATCGATGCGATAGAGGCTGGTGAAGCGGTCGAGCTTCGCGGCCGGCACCGCGAAACCGGTGTCCACCATGCCCAGTGGCTCGAACAGCCGCTCGTCCAGGAACTCAGGCAGCGAACGGCCCGAGACCCTGGCGATCAGCACACCCTGGATGTCCGAGCAGGTGTTGTACAACCAGGCTTCGCCCGGCTGGTTCAGCAGCGGGATACGGGACAGCTTCGCCATCCATTCGTCCGGCGCCGGGACGTCCGCCGGCTCCGGTCCCTGCTTCAACTCGCTGAAAAGCGGGGCGACTCCCGGAAGCGCGAAGTCGGACGGGAAGCCGTACCCGGCGCGGAAGGTGAGCAGGTCGAAAACGGTGATGGGACGGGTCGCGGGGACCACGTCGTCGAGCGGACCGGACGGGGTGCGGAGCACCTTCGGCGAAGCCAGTTCCGGCAGCCATCGACCGACGGGTTCGTCCAGCGCGATCCGGCCCTCCTCGACCAGCATCATGACCGCGGCGGCGACGATCGGCTTGGTCATCGAGGCGATGCGGAAGATGGAGTTCCTGGCCATCGGGGCTGTGCCCTCGACGTCGGCCGAGCCGGCCGCCTGCACCTCGGTGCGGTCGCCCTTGACCACCAGGCCCACCGCGCCCGGCACCGGCCCCTTGCTGACGTGCGCGTCCAGAATCCCGTGCAGGTCGGTCGTCATGGGTCCACCTTCTCGATTCGTGCGGTCGCAACCAAGACTTCCGCCGCCGCCCCGAATCATCGGACCGTTCACATCGATTACGCCCGATCGGCCCTGTGAGGTCGGTGCCGGGACCGTTCCACCGGCTCTGCCGTCGGCCGTCATGGACGACCGTCCGGTACGGTTCCGGGCCGGACGGGCCAGTTCCGGATGGTCAGCCGGTGGCGGCGGCCTGGCCCGGTACGGACTCGAGAGAGGCGTACAGCCGTTCGCCGCGGTCCTCGGCCATGTCGAGGGTGGCCAGCACGGCGGGCGTCGAAATACTCGGCAGGATGTAGTGCAGCAGGACGGAGATCCGGTGCCCCAAGTCCTCGCGGTTGCACAGGACCTGGGACATCACCTGCACGCCGGAGAAGGCGCCCGCCAGCAGCTCCGCGGTCTCGCCCGGCTGGACGTGCGGCAGGAGCTCGCCCTGGTTCTTCGCCGCGCTCAGCAGATGTTCGAGCCGATCTATCCAGGCCCGGAACGGGGTGCCCCGGTCGAGGCCCTCGACCCCCTGGTCCATCGCCAGTCCGACACTGGCCCGCACCAGCGGTTCATTTCGGAGCTGGTGGGCGAGCAACATCCCCTGGTCGACGAGTTCCTGGAGTTTCGTCAGCTGAGGCGGCAGCGGAACGATGTCCAGCTGGAGGTCCATCACGCCGAGCGCCAGCTCTTCCTTCGAGTTGAAGTGGAAGTACAGCGCGCCCTTGGTCACCCCTGCCCGCGCGAGGATCTCGCTGATGGTGGCGCTGCTGTAGCCGCGCTCGTCGAAAACGGCGGCGGCCGCCACCAGGATCGACCGTCGAGTCTGGATCGCGCGCGCCTGCTGTGCCATCAGCTACGTGTCTCTCTAGTCGTGGCGTGGTCAGCGCCACAGGGTTCTGGCTGGAAAGGAAAACCGGGCTGTCAGTATCTTACTGCGGGGGGTGATCGGCCTCCTGCATGGATCCTCTGGGGGGGAACTTCATGGTTCTGCTCGTCTCACGCACCGCTTCGGTGCCACTCAAAGGCAGACAGGCGGCATTTCCACGGCAGTTGGTCCACCGGTCCGATCCCGAGGACGTCTTCCCGACCGGCTGGACCAGACAGACCGACACCCAGTTCTCGGTGTCGGCCCGCTGGCCGCGTGCGCACCGCTTCTTCGCCCCCGTGACGGGCCGCTACCAGGACCCACTGCTGATCGCGGAAACCATGCGGCAGACGACGATGCTCCTCGCTCACGCGGAATTCGACGTTCCGGTTGGGGATCAGTTCGTGATGTGGGAGCTGGGATACATCTCCTCGCCCGAACGCCTCGCCCTGGGCGCGCGCCCCGAGCACCTGGACCACCCCGACGGATCCTGGGACATCACCGTGGACGTCTCGTGCTCCCGGATCAAGCGGCGGGGCCGGGGGCTCGGCTCCATGAGCCTGGAACTGCTCCTGCATCGCAGCGGCAGCCGGATCGCAACCGGCGGCGGCCGGATCAGCTGCACGTCGGCCAAGGTGTACGAGCGGCTGCGGGGAGACCGCCGCGCCGGGATGGGCATACCCGTACCCCTCCTTCCGTCCGTCGCACCGCGCGAGGCGGGCCGGGCCTCGGAGCGCGACGTCGTGCTGGCGCCGACTCCGCGTCAGGGTCTCTGGCGGCTGCGGCTCGACACGGGACATCCGACCCTCTTCGGCCGGCCCAACGACCATGTGCCGGGAGTCCTGTTGCTGGAGGCGGCCCGGCAGGCCGCCAATGCCGTCCGCCCTGGGCGCGACTTCCTGCCGGTGTCGCTGGAGGCCGCCTTCCTCCGCTACGTCGAGCTCGACCGCCCCTGCTGGATCGAGGCCTGGATCGTCCCGGCGGACACCCGGTCGACGACCAGGGTGCATGTCCGGGCCACCCAGGACGGCGAACCGGTCTTCACCAGCACGCTCGACTCGCCGGACCGCACCGAAGAGGCGCAGGGCATACGGTCGTGACGGCGCCGCGCATCCTCATCACCGGAGCGACCGGATTCATCGGCAGCCATGTCGTGGCGGCCGCGCGCCGGGTCCCCGGGGCCCGCCTGCGCCTGATGACGCACCGGACGGCGTTCGACGGTGGTCGCGACTTCGTGACCGGCATCGGGGCCCGCGTCGAGACCGTGTTCGGTGATCTTGCCGATCCTGCGTCCCTGCACAGCAGTTGCGACGGTATCGACGCCGTGATCCACTGCGCCTCGCAGATCGGCGGCGACGCGGGGACGGCCACGACCGTCAACGACCACGGCACCCGCGCCCTGGTCGAGGAGGCCGTCCGCAGCGGCGTCGCCCGGATCGTCCACCTGAGCACCGCATCCGTCTACGGGCGCGGCCCGTTCACGGAGTTGATGCCGGGCCGGGTGGCGCCGGCCCCCGCCTCGGCCACCAGCCGGACCCGTGCCGCCGCCGAGCAGCACGTCCTCGCGGCGGGCGGCGCCGTACTGCGTCCGCACATCGTGCACGGCGCCGGGGACCGCTGGGCGGTGCCCGGACTCGTCGCCCTGCTGGGGAAGTTGAGGGCAGGACTGACCGGGTGCGAGGCGCGGCACTCGCTCATCGACGCCGAGACGCTGGGCAGAGCGCTGCTCGGCGCGGCGCTCTCCCCGAAGGAGCCGACAGGCGTCTACCACGTCAACCATCCGGAGCCGGTGGCCTGTTCGGAACTGCTGTCGACGGTCATCGACGAACTCGGGCTGCCCTGGGCGGGTACGGGCATCGGTGTCGACACTGCCCGTACCCGGACGGCTGGAGACCCCTACGCCCTGCACCATCTCGACATGCTCGCGGTGGACCACTGGTTCGCCGACGAGCGGGTCTGGCAGGACGTCGACTGCGAGCCGGACGCAGGCTTCGCCGCCACCTTCGCCCGGCACGCCCCTTGGTACCGGCAGTTCCTGGGGCGGTACGTCACTCCGCCGGGATCCGCGTCCCCGTCCCGCTCACCCTCACCCGTGCGTCGCCCGCCCGCAGTTCGACGGTGAGCGTGCCGGGACGGCCCATGTCCTCGCCCTGGTGGAGGGTGACAACCGCGGCGTCCGGGACGAGGGCCTGCTCGCGCAGGTATGCCCCGAAGGCGGCGGCCGCCGCGCCCGTCGCCGGGTCCTCGACCACACCGCCGACCGGGAACGGGTCGCGGACGTGGAAGACGGTCGGCGACTCGCGCCACACCAGCTGAACCGTCGTCAGCTCGAGTCGGTGCATCAGCGCTTCGAGGCGCGCGAAGTCGTAGTCCAGGTCGGCCAGCCGCTCGCGGCTTGCTGCGGCCAGCACCAGGTGGCGGGCGCCCGCATAGGCGATACGGGGCGGCAGCGTCGGGTCCAGGTCGGCGGCCGGCCAGTCCAGGGCGGCCAGCGCCTCGGCCAGGTCGTCCGGAGCGACATCCGTGACGTGGGGCTCCACGCTCGTGAGGGTGGCGCGGAGCTCGGCGCCCTCCTGGGCGACGGTGACCGGGACGGTGCCCGCCTGCGTGGTGAAGACCAGATCGCCGAGGCCGTTGCGCTCGGCGAGGGCGATGGCCGTGGCAACGGTTGCGTGGCCGCAGAACGGGACTTCCGCCTTCGGGCTGAAGTAGCGGATCGTGTAACCACGACCGGTCGATCCGCCCGATTCGCCCGGCCCGGTCAGGAACGCCGACTCGCTGTAGCCGAGCTCGGCCGCGACGGCGAGCATCGCCGCGTCGTCGAGACCGGATGCGTCGAGGACGACACCCGCCGGGTTGCCGCCCTCCGGGTCGGCGGAGAACGCGGTGTAGCGCAGGACCTCGGTGCCTGAAATCTGAGTCATGACGCAGGTCAACCCCGCTGCGGTTCAGGGCATTCCCGGCCGGGACGGCCGGCACCGCGAACCGCGGCCGGGGCGCCGGCCCAGTGGCAGTTCTCGATGCCGTCACCCGCCTTCGTCCCAGCAGGAGCGGGTGCAGGTGGGTGGCAGCGCACACCCGCCCGTCCGGGTGGTGCCGAAAGCGGTCGGATGCGGCCCAGCGTTCGATACGCGTCGGCAGTCAGCCGCGGCCCACATACGGCATCGTCGTCGCCAGGACCGTCGCGAACTGCACATTCGCCTCCAGCGGCAGCTCCGCCATGTGCAGCACCGTCCGAGCCACGTCGTCCGCCGCCATCACCGGCTCCACGGCCAGTTCGCCATTGGCCTGAAGGGTGCCCCTCTGCATCCGCTCGGTCATCTCGGTCGCCGCGTTGCCGATGTCGATCTGGCCGCAGGCGATCCGGTACGGGCGCCCGTCCAGCGACAGCGACTTCGTCAGCCCCGTCATGGCGTGCTTGGTCGCCGTGTAGGCCACCGAGTGAGGGCGCGGCGCATGGGCGGAGATCGAGCCGTTGTTGATGATCCGGCCGCCCTGCGGGTCCTGCTCCTTCATCTGCCGGTACGCCGCCTGCGCGCACAGGAACGCCCCCGTCAGGTTCACCTCGACCACGGTGCGCCAGTCGTCGTACGACAGGTCCTCCACCGGGACGGAGCGCGGGCCGAACGTGCCCGCGTTGTTGAACAGCAGGTCGACCCGGCCGATCCACTCCCGTACGGAGGAGAACAGCGCGGTCACGTCCTCGGGGCGGGAGACGTCGGCGGGGACGGTGATCACCCTGGCCTTCTCCCCGGCCAGTTCCGCGGTCTCGGCAAGGGGTTCGGGGCGGCGCCCCGCGAGCGCCACCGACCAGCCGGCGCCGGTCAGGGCGAGAGCCACCGCACGGCCGATCCCGGAGCCCGCGCCCGTGACGACGGCCGTTTTCGCATCGGAGTTCAACAGTTTGTTGCTCATGGTGCCGCAGCGTACGCCTCCCGGGTCAAAGGTCCCCGGCGGGCGGCCGGTTCGGGTTCGGCGGAATCATTTCTTGATCATTCTTCGGCGATTCCAGCGCCGCCGGGACCGCTTGACGATGATCATGTTCCTGCGACTGCGTACCTCTCTGTCTGCGTACCTCCGTGTCCGCGGTACCCCAGCGCAATTCGTCCCCCGAGGGGCGATCCCGCCGCACTCCTCATCAGCGCGATGCCTGCGCGACGCCACCACGACAGCCACTCGATGTGCGGGACCGGTGGACTTCCACGCGTACACCGCCAGTCAGGGGAGGGACAGATGACGTACTCATCGCACCAGCAGGAGATGCGCGACGCCGCACGCCACGTCGGCCGCCGCCGCTTCCTCACAGTCACCGGTGCCGCCGCCGCGCTTGCTTTCTCGGTCAACCTGCCGGCCGCGGGCGCCGCGAGCGCCGCCGAGCTGGACGCCAGGAAGATCAGCGAGGACCCGTTCACTCTCGGCGTCGCCTCCGGTGACCCGCTGCCCGACTCGGTCCTGCTGTGGACGAGACTCGCGCCCCGCCCGTACGAACCGGACAGCGGACTGCCGAACGCCCGCGTCCAGGTGCGCTGGGAGCTCGCCCGCGACGAGCGCTTCACCCGGATCGTCCGGCGCGGCACCGCCACCGCTCACCCGGAGTTCGACCACAGCGTCCACGTCGAGATCAAGGGCCTCGACGCCGACCGCGTCCTCTACTACCGCTTCCGCGCCGGGAAGTGGGTCAGCCAGGTCGGCCGGACCCGCACCGCTCCCGCCCGGCACGCCCGCAACAGCGCGCTGTCCCTCGCCGCCGTCTCCTGCCAGGCGTACCACGACGGCTACTTCACCGCGTACGGCCACCTCGCGCAGGAGGACGTCGACGTCGTCTTCCACCTCGGCGACTACCTCTACGAGTACGCCGTGACCGCGACCGGCGGAGCCCGCAACTACACGGACCGCACACTCCCCGCCCACTTCAACCGGGAGACGGTCACCCTGGAGGACTACCGCCTGCGGTACGCCCTCTACAAGTCCGACCCGGATCTGCGCGCCGCGCACGCCGCGCACCCCTTCGTCGTCACCTGGGACGACCACGAGACCGAGAACAACTACGCGGGCGACACCCCGGAGAACGACGTCCCGCCGGAGGAGTTCCTGCTGCGGCGCGCCGCCGCGTACCGCGCGTACTGGGAGAACCAGCCGCTGCGCACCCCGCAGCGGCCGACCGGCCCCGACATGAGGCTCTACCGGCGCCTGCAGTTCGGCCGGCTCGCCCAGTTCGACATCCTCGACACCCGTCAGTACCGCAGCGACCAGGCGTACGGGGACGGCTGGCAGAAGCCGGGACCGGAGTCCGAGGACCCGTCGCGCACCCTGACCGGTGCCACCCAGGAGCGCTGGCTGCTCGACGGGTGGAAGGCCTCCCGGGCCACCTGGAACGTCGTACCGCAGCAGGTCACCTTCGCCCAGCGGCGGGATGTACCGACCGACGCCTTCAAGCTGTCCATGGACTCCTGGGACGGCTACCCGGCCTCCCGCGACCGGATCCTGAAGGGCGCGGAGGCCGCCGGGATCGACAACCTGATGGTGCTGACCGGCGACGTCCACGTCGGCTACGGCTTCGACCTGAAGAAGGACTTCAACGATCCGTCGTCGCGCACACTCGGCACGGAGATCGTCGCCACGTCGATCGCGAGCGGCAAGGACGGCTCCGACAAGCCGGCCAGCTGGAACAACCAGATGCAGGCCAACCCGCACATGAAGTTCTTCAACGGACGGCGCGGATACGCGGTCGTCACGCTGGGCCAGGACCAGGCACGCGCCGACTTCCGCACGGTGTCGGCCGTCACCACGCCCGGTGCGCCCGTCGCGACGGCCGGATCGTTCGTCACGGAGGTGGGCAACCAGGGCCTCACGCCTGCGTGAAGCCCTGCCTCCGTCCCGCTCAGCCGATGCCGTCCACGGGGTAGCGGACGCCGATGCGGTCCCGTACCGCATCGAGCGTCCGCATCACCGCCAGCGAACCGTCCAGCGGCACCAGCGGCGACTCCGTCTCGCCCGCCCGCAGTGCCCGTACCACCTCGGCCTGCTCGAACTGCATACCGCTGAGCCCCTCGCCCGACGACCCCGCGGTGAACTCCTCCGGGTCGTGTCCCGGCCGGTGCAGTACGAACCGCTCCGGGTAGAAGAAGCCGCGCGGGAAGTCGATCCGGCCCCGGGTGCCCGTGATCGAGGCGGTCTGCGGGGTGTCCGCGACCAGCGAGCAGCTGAGCAGCGCCGTGGCGCCCGATTCCCAGCCCAGCAGCATGCCGGTGTTCAGATCGACGCCCTCCGGGGAGAGCAGCGCATCGGCCTGGATCCGGTCCGGCTCACCCAGCAGCAGCTGCGCGAACGACACCGGGTACACCCCCAGGTCCAGCAGCGCACCGCCGCCCAGCGCCCGGTCCCGCAGCCGGTGGTCGGGGTCGAACGGGCCCGCGAGCCCGAAGTCGGCCTGCACGGTGCGGATGTCGCCGATGGCACCGTCGGCGATCAGCGCGGTCAGCCGCCTGATGACCGGGTTGCAGTACGTCCACATCGCCTCCATCAGGAAGAGGCCACGGTCCCGGGCGAGCGCCACGAGTTCTTCCGCCTCCCGGGAGTTGAGCGTGAACGCCTTCTCGCACAGCACGTGCTTCCCGGCCTTCAGACAGAGCGCGGTGGCCTCACGGTGCGCGGAGTGCGGGGTGGCCACGTACACCACGTCGACCTCGTCGTCCGCGGCGAGCTCGGCCCAGCTGCCGTACGCCTTGGGTATCCCGAACCGCTCGGCGAACGCCTTGGCCGACGTGTCCGTGCGCGAGGCCACGGCGACCACTTCCGTGCCGGGCACCGCCTGAAGGTCAGCGGTGAAGGTCGCGGCGATGCCACCCGTAGCCAGCACGCCCCAACGCACGGTCCTGCTCATGCCTGCTCCCAAAAAAGGTCTCGACCACTCCGGCTGAGCTGAGAGCATAGAGGGCGGATTCAACTATTTGGAGATGAGAATGCCGGAGAGTGGCGTGAGCCGAGCCCAGCACACCCACATACCGACCGACCGGACCGGCATCCCTGCCGCGACCGGTCCGACCGCCACCGCCGCGGCCCGGCGCACCGGACTCCTCGTCACCCTTGTCCTCGGCGGTCTCACCGCACTTCCGCCGCTCTCCATGGACATGTACCTCCCGGCACTCCCCGCGGTCACCGACGCCCTCCACGCCCCCGCCGCCACCGTCCAGCTCACCCTCACCGCCTGCCTCGGCGGCATGGCGCTCGGCCAGGTCGTCGTCGGCCCGATGAGCGACCGCTGGGGCCGGCGCCGGCCGCTCCTGCTCGGCATGGTCGTCTATGTACTCGCCACCGCGCTCTGCGTCTTCGCGCCCACCACGGAACTCCTCATCGGCTTCCGGCTCCTGCAGGGACTGGCCGGTGCGGCCGGCATCGTCATCGCCCGGGCCGTGGTCCGTGACATGTACGACGGCGTGGAGATGGCCCGGTTCTTCTCCACCCTGATGCTGATCTCCGGCGTCGCACCGGTCGTCGCGCCACTGATCGGCGGACAGGTGCTGCGGTTCACCGACTGGCGGGGCATCTTCGCCGTCCTCACGGTCGTCGGCGTGCTGCTCACCCTGGTCGTCTGGAAGTGGCTGCACGAGACGCTGCCGCCCGAGGAACGGCACACCGGCGGGGTCGGCGACGCGCTGCGCACCATGCGCGGACTCCTCGGCGACCGCACGTTCACCGGCTACATGGTCGCGGGCAGCCTCGCCTTCGCGGCCCTCTTCGCGTACGTGAGCGCCTCGCCGTTCGTCGTGCAGGAGATCTACGGTGCCTCGCCGCAGACCTTCAGCCTGCTCTTCGGCATCAACTCGATCGGCCTGATCACCGTCGGTCAGATCAACGGCAAGGTACTGGTGGGCCGGATCAGCCTGGACAAGGCGCTCGGCTTCGGGCTCGGGGTCATCGTGCTGGCCGCGACCGCGCTGCTGCTGATGACGTCAGGGGCCTTCGGCGACGTCGGTCTGGTGCCGGTCGCCGCCGGGCTCTTCGTACTGATGTCGGCGATGGGGCTGGCGATGCCGAACACCAACGCCCTGGCCCTGATGCGTACCAAGCACGCCGCGGGTTCGGCCTCGGCGCTGCTCGGTACGTCGTCGTTCCTGATCGGGGCGATCGCCTCACCGCTCGTGGGGATCGCGGGGGACGCGACGGCCGTACCCATGGCGGTCGTCCAGCTGGTGTGCGCGGTCGGCGCCATGGCGTGCTTCCTGGGCCTGTGCCGGCCCTGGCAGCGCGGTGGCGCATGGGCTTGAGCACGGATCCCCGGGCCCAGGGGGTGCCCGGCCAGGATCCGCCCGGCGGACCCTAGCGGTCGGCGCGCGGGTAGCCGAGCAGATGCAGCCGGTCCAGCTCGTCCGTCCACCGGAACACGCCGACGCCCTCCGCGGCCTCCGTGGCCGGCAGCCGCACATTCGTGGGCAGCGCCTCCGGCACCCCACTGGTGACCTCGACCTGGACCGGACGGCCGCCGCCGTCCAGCACGTCCGCCGCGTTGCGTCCGGGCGTCGCGCCGTACGCGATGCCCTCGTCCGTCACGGAGACCAGGGTCAGCGGCTTCGAGCCGTCCGTCGCCTCGAGACAGAACCCCTTCTTCGTCTCCAGGTCGAAGGCGAGGTTCCCGGCCACCAGGTACGTCCGCGAGGGCGACATGACGGCCTGCGGATACTGGCCAGGCTTGATCGCCACCTTGTGGCACTCCACCGTGGCCACCGGCTTCCCCGTCTCCGCGTCGTGCACCGCCCACAGGTCATGGGTCGTCGCCCGCTTCTGGCCCTTTGCGAGGTGCCACTTCGCCAGCACCCAGCCGGGGGCCACCGTGGTCGGGATCCCGCTGGAACGGTCGGTGCCCTTCGGGGCGACGTTCCGGCTGAACCAGCCGCCCTGCACCCAGAACTCCCGTGCCCCGCTGACCAGCAGGCCCTTCGTGGTCAGTCCGAACACCTCGGTGAGCTGCCTGCAGGACGGGCAGCCCTTCGGGTACTTCAGCGCCGTGGGGGCGATCTTCGTGATCCGGCCGCTCGCCGGATCGACCAGCACGCTGTTGGTGCGGCCGTCACTGATCAGGATGCCGGGTCCGCTGGTGTCGACGGTGGGTGCGGAGTTCCACGGCACCTCGATGCGCTGCCGGGAGCCGTCCGTCGCGTTGTACACATCGAGGGAGACGATCGTGTCGGCCGGGGTCAGCGCGTTCACACCGACCTTCCCGTACGCCCACGTGACGAAGTACTCCACGTCGTCCTTGGTGACCAGGAGCAGCTTAGGGAAGTGCTTCGAGGCCGGCGGCCGCCAGTTCGCGCCCTTCCAGCCGGCCTTCCCGGTCTCCGAGTCGATGGTCTCCAGCCGGTACTGGGTGTCGGAGACCCGCAGCAGATAGGCGAGGCGTCCCGTCGTCCGGGAGATCGCGTAGTCGGGTGAGGTGTTGATGAGCTCCCAGCCGCGCCGGGTCGTGTACGCGGGCGGAACGGTGAGCTGTGTCGCCGGGCCCGCACCCGTCCGGACCGGCTTCTTCGGCCCGCCGTCGCCCTTGCCCCCCTCGCCCTTCTTCCCGTTCCCCCCGGCACCGCAGGTGGCCAGCAGAAGCAGCAGGGCAAGCACCAGCACCCCGGCGACCAGAGTCAGGCGCACGATCTTCTGTCGCATGGTCCCCTTGATGAGCATTCCCGACCTCACGTGAGCATTCCTGACCTCGCGCCGATCAGCGTAGCAACTGGCCCAGGCGCCCCGGCAGTTCAGCTCGACGGTCGTGGTGCAGGGGTCGACTGCGGGCGACGGTGTGCCGGACGGGACGGGCACCGGCCGGAGAACGGCCGGAGAACGGCCGGTCGGGTCCGCCTACAATTTATCGGTGAACGTCACCCTCTCCACCGCGGAAGCCCTGCGCGCGGCGCTGGCCGGACTCCTCGACGGACTGCCGCCCAAGCAGGCCGCCCAGGCCGTCGACCGGCTCATCGCCAATTACCGGGGGACCACCCCGACCGATGCCCCGGTGCTCCGCGACCGCTCGGACGTCGCCGCGTACGCCGCGTACCGGATGCCCGCGACCTTCGAAGCGGTACGGTCCGCCCTCGCCGGGCTGCGCGAGGCCGCTCCGGAGTGGGCACCCGCCACCCACACCGACATCGGCGGCGGCACCGGAGCGGCGAGCTGGGCCGTTGCCGGGGCCTGGGAGGGGCACCGGACGACCGTCCTCGACTGGGCCGAGCCCGCCCTCGTCCTCGGCCGGGAACTGGCCGGGGCCTCCGGTGTCGAGGCCCTGCGCACCGCCGACTGGCGGCGGGCCCGGATCGGTGCGGGCCTGGAGCTCGACCCCACGGACCTGGTGACCGTCAGCTACGTGCTGGGGGAGCTGACGGCGGCCGCCCGCACCGCCCTCGTCGACACGGCCGCGGCCGTCGCACAGGCCGTCGTGATCGTCGAGCCCGGTACCCCCGACGGATACGCCCGCATCATCGAGGCCCGCGACCGGCTGATCGCCGCCGGGCTGACGGTCGCCGCACCGTGCCCGCACAGCGAGGCGTGCCCCATCGAGCCGGGCACCGACTGGTGCCACTTCTCCGCCCGGGTCAGCCGCTCCTCGCTGCACCGGCAGGTGAAGGGCGGATCGCTGCCGTACGAGGACGAGAAGTTCAGCTATGTCGTGGCGACCCGCTTCGCCACCGAGCCGGTACTCGCCCGGGTCACCCGCAGGCCGCAGATCCGCAAGGGACAGGTGCTGCTGGACCTCTGCACCCGCGACGAGGCACTGAAGCGCTCCACGGTCACCAAGCGGCACGGCGAGCTGTACCGGGCCGCCCGGGACACCGCGTGGGGCGACGCCTGGCCGCCCCCCGTCGACGATGCCTAGAAGAGCCTCTCTCTTCCGGATCAGACCTGGCCGCGCAGCTCCTGGGTGCAGCACTTCACGCTGCCGCCGCCCTTGAGCAGCTCGCTCAGGTCCATCGGGACCGGTTCGAAACCGCGCGCCCGCAGCGGGTCGAAGAGGCCTGCGGCGCCCTGGGGCACCAGCACATGGAGGCCGTCACTGACCGCGTTCAGCCCGAGCGCCGCGGCGTCCGCCTCCTCGGCCGTCAACGCGTCGGGGAAGAGCCGCCTCAGCACGGAGCGGCTGCCCGGCGAGAAGGCGCCCGGGTAGTACATGATCTCGTCGCCCGCCTCGTCGAGCACACACAGCGCCGTGTCCAGGTGGTAGTAGCGCGGGTCCACCAGATCGAGCCCGATCACCGGCCGTCCGAAGAACTCCTGTGCCTCGTCGTGCGAGAGCGGACTGGACCGGAAGCCGCGCCCGGCCAGCAGGTACGACGAGGTGACCGCGAAATCGCCCTCGCCCTCGTTGACGTGGGCCGGCTCATGGATCTCGGTGAAGCCGTGGTCCCGGAACCAGTCCCGGTGCGCCTCGGCCTCGGGGTACCGCTCCTGGTAAGCGAACCGGGCACCCAGCACCCGGCCGTCCACGACGGTGGCGCCATTGGCGGCGAAGACCATGTCGGGCAGGTCGGGACGCGGGGTGAGCAGCTCGACGGTGTGGCCGAGCGCCCGGTAGCGGTCGCGCAGGTCCTCCCACTGGGCCTGGGCCAGCTGCAGATCGACCGGCTTGCTCGGGTCCATCCACGGGTTGATGGAGTACGTGACCTGGAAATGGGTCGGGGCGCACATCAGATAGCGGCGCGGGGTCGCTTCACGAAGCGATGAGGGTGTGGCTTCACGAGGCAATGGGGGCTCCTCACGGACAGCAGGGGTGGCCTGCGGACAGTCGGGGCTCGCACGGGTCTGTGCGTGAGCCCATGGTGCGCCGTCCGGGGCGACCGCGCAGTGAACCGATCGGGTGGTTGTACGGGCGGCTCGGTAACGACTACGCAGAGGCGTCGAGGTGCTACGTCCCGTCCCGCTGCACCGACGGACACTTCCTGAGCCACACCTGCCATTTCAGCCCAATTATCGGCATAGTGCCCAGCTCAGTGCGCCGGTCCTGGCACCCCGCTTGAGAACTCTGGCCACCCGAGGCGCAGGATGGTGGGACCATAGGCAGGGGCAACGCTGAGGTAAGGGGATTGATGGGCGCCGATTTCGGCCGTTCTCGCGGCACAGAGAGCAAGTTTTCCCAATGGCTTCGCCGACGACCCAAATCGCAGCACAGCGAGGTCGACGACACCGCCCGGGAGGCGCTGCTCCTGGCTGTCGCCGAAGCCGGAATGCCCATCTCGCCCGCCGCCCACCCGGTCGGCTACCGATGTTCGTGCGAACGCATCGGCTGTCCCACCCCCGCCCGCCACCCCATCTCGTTCGCCTGGCAGACGCAGTCCACCACCGACCGTGCCCAGATCGAGCGCTGGGCCCGCAGTCAGCCGCAGGCCAACTTCATCACCGCGACCGGCATGATCCATGACGTTCTCGACGTGCCGTTGACCGCGGGCAACCAGGCTCTGGAGCGGCTCCTCGCCGCGGACATCGACGTCGGCCCGGTGGCCGTCTCCGGCGACGACCGGATGCTCTTCTTCACCGCCACCCGCGGTACCCCCGAGGACGAGGACGAGTGGTGGCCCTGCGAGCTGGACTGCCATCCCGAGACCATGGACGAGCATCCGGGGATGCGCTGGCACTGCCGCGGAAGCTATGTACTCCTGCCGCCCGCCATGCTCCCCGGTGAGCTGGACGTGCACTGGGTCCGCGGCCCGGAGAACCCGCTGCCGGACCCGCTGACGCTGCTGGAGACGCTCACCGACGCCTGCGCGCAGTACGCCGACACGGCGGACCAGAGCGATCTCGACCACGACTCGGTGGCCTGGCCGCTCAGCCGCTGAAATCCGCTGCGGCGGAAGAACGGGCGAGCCCGGGATTCGGGGCCCACGAGCCCTGCGCCACGAGCAGCGCGAACCCCGCACCCACGGGCGGCTCCCGGCAGAACGGGACGCCGCCCACGGCAGCGCAGGACCCCGCCTAGGAGCCCTTCGCCGCCGTGAGTCCCGGCAGCCGGTTCAGCACGATCACCTTGGCGCGGTTCCCGGCGCCCTTCTTCGGGACGTACACCAGCTGGCTGGAGACCCGCTCCTTGGTGAGGGTGGTCTTCACCTCGCCGGTCAGCAGCGCCTGCACATCCGAGTTGACCGGCGGGCGCAGTCCCTTCGCCGCGGTCTGTTGCTCGAAGTGCTTGCTGCTGAAGAAGACCAGCGCCCCGCCGTCCTCCGTCTCCAGGCCGAGCGGACCGAACGTACCGCCGTCCAGCGGCTGGTCGATGAACTGGAAGGAGAAGCCCGCCCGCCGGCTGTTCCTGCGCTCGACCCGCCAGGCCGAGGTGGCGACCCCGGGGGCGAACACGTCCGGCGTGCCCTTCTGCAGGTACTGCGTGTACGACGTGCTCAAGTCCTTCGGCGCCACGGACAGTTCCGCACTGTCCGCGGTGACCGGCCGGGCCCGCCCGTCGGTGTCCTTCGCGAACGCGGGCAGCTCGGACGGCGTCACGACCGCGAGATACGACGCCTTCCAGACCGCGTCGGGACCGGTCCGGACGAAGGCGATCAGCCAGCTGGTGTCCTGCTTCCCGCTGTCCTGGTCGCGGTTGGAGTCGGTGTTCGCGAGGAACCAGCGCGGCCAGCCGGCCTTCTTCGGGATGAGATACGTGGCGTCGGTCAGCTCCAGCGGCCGGTGGTTCGCGTTGCCGTCCGGGTTGTTCTTCTGCCGCGCTCGCAGACCGGCCTGGTTGATCGCACCGAGCGCCCCGGTGACCCGGTCCGCGTCCAACGCAGGGTCGTAGGCCTTGTCCGCCGCGTTGTACGCGGTGGTGAAGTCCGTAAGGGCCTTCGCGGCCTCAGACTTCGTCGCCGCCGGTACGACTTCCAGCTCGCCGTGCACCGTCACGCAGCCGCTCGCCGTCATGCTCAGCACCATCGCTGTCGCGAGCCCCGTCGCCAGCCGAATCGGCCTCAGGCTTCTCATCCGTTGCTTTCTGCGCCTTCTGATCCGTCGCCCCCACTGACCGTCCGAACCCTACCGGGGCGAGGAACAGCGCGAGAGTGGGGATCAGATACAGCGCCCACACCGTGACCTGAAGAACGGTCGGATCGGGCTGGAAGTTGAAGGTGCCCTTCAGCAGCGTTCCGTACCAGCTGTCCGGCGGGATCGTGGCGCTGATGTCGAACGCCCGGTTCTGCAGACCGCCGAGGAACTCGGCCTCCTGCAGATCGTGGACGCCGTATGCGAGCACGCCCGCCGCGACGACCACCAGCATGCCGCCGGTCCAGGTGAAGAACTTCGCCAGGTTGATCCTCAGCGCACCGCGGTAGAACAGCCAGCCCAGCACCACGGCCGTGGCGATCCCGAGCAGCGCGCCGATCATCGGATGCCAGCCGTCGTCCGCGGCATGCACCGCACGCCAGACGAACAACGAGGTCTCGAGCCCCTCCCGGCCGACGGCGAGCAGTGCCGTGGCGACCAGCGCGCCGGTGCCCATCGCGAGAGCCGCGTCGAGCTTGCCGTGCAGCTCCGCCTTCAGATGCCGCGCGGTGCGCCGCATCCAGAACACCATCCAGGTGACCAGGCCGACCGAGACGATCGACAGCGAACCGCCGAGCGCCTCCTGCGCCTTGAACGTCATCTCCTGCGAGCCGAATTCGAGACCCGCGCCGAACGCCAGGCTGACGACGACCGCGATGGAGACCCCGAGCCAGATCGGCAGCAGCTTGCTCCGGTTGCCCGTCTTCACCAGATAGGCGACGAGGATGCAGACGACCAGGCTGGCCTCGAGGCCTTCGCGCAGGCCGATCAGGAAGTTGCTGAACACGTTTCGGTTCTCCTTTTTCCGCTTCGAGTCCCGTTACGAGAACAGCGCCCGGCCCCACCAGTCGTCCTTGGAGCGGACGCCCGGCGGGACGGCGAAGTGCGCCGAACCCACGTGCTGGATGTACTCGTTGAGTGCGTCGTGCGCCGCGAGGCGGCGCTGCAGAGGAATGAACGCCTTGCGGACATCGCGCTGGTAGGCCAGGAAGAACAGCCCCGCGTCGAGCCGGCCCAGGCCGTCCGTGCCGTCCGTGAAGGAGTAGCCACGGCGCAGGATCTTCGCACCGTCGTTGCTGTCCGGGTGGGCGAGCCGCACATGGGCGGTCGGCAGCATCGCCTTCAGGAACGGCTCGTCGCGCTCCTTCGCCTTGCCGACCGGGGCGCCCTCGCCCTTGTCCCGGCCGAAGACGTCCTCCTGCTCCTGGAGTCCGGTCCGGTCCCAGGTCTCGATGTGCATGCGGATGCGCCGGGCCACCAGGTACGAACCCCCGGTCATCCAGCCGGCGTCGTCCTTCTCGCCGGCCCACACGTGCTTGTCGAGGGCCGCGGTGTCGGTGCCGGAGATGTTCCGGGTGCCGTCCTTGAACCCCATCATGTTGCGCGGGGTCTGGGCGTCGGGCGTGGTCGACGACGTCTTGCCGAAGCCCAGCTGCGACCAGCGGATCGCGGTGCGGCCCATGCCGATCCTGGCGAGGTTGCGGATGGCGTGCACCGCGACCTGCGGGTCGTCCGCGCAGGCCTGGACGCACAGGTCGCCGCCGCTGCGGGCCGCGTCGAGATTGTCGCCGGGGAACTTCGGCAGATCGACGAGCGCCTCCGGGCGCCGGTCCTCAAGGCCGAACCTCCCCTTGGCGAACAGGGAGGGACCGAAGCCGATGGTCAGGGTGAGCCGGGAGGGCTTGAGTCCCAGCGCCTCGCCGGTGTCGTCCGGCGGTGCTTCGGCGAGACCGCCGTACGCCCCGTCGCCGACCGCGTGACCTGCAGTCATCCGCTCGGCCGCCCGCGTCCACTCCTTGAGCAGCGCGATCAGCTCGGCCCGGTCCTTCGTGGTCACGTCGAACGCGGCGAAGTGCAGCCTGTCCTGGACGGCGGTGGCGATACCGGCCTGGTGCACACCGTGGAACGGCACCGCGGCGCCGCTGTCCGCGGCCGGCACGGCGTCGTTCTCCGTGCGCACCGCGGCGACCGCGCCACCGGCCGAGACCGCGCCGAGCGCCAGCCCGGCACCGCCCCAGCCGAGCAGCGCACGGCGCGACGGGGCGCGGCCGCCGGTGGCGTCCGGCTCGGCGGCGCCCGCGTCGGCGATGTCCGTCCCGGTGGTGTTCTGGCTCTCCTCGGACATGACCGGTGCCTCCCCGCCCGTTACTTCGTCACTGCGGCGGCGAGCTGCGACAGCGGCTCGGCCAGCGCGTTGACGGCGTCCGACAGCTCCTTGCGGTCCGCCTTGCCGACCTTCTCGTACGAGGTGAACTCGTAGGAGTTCTTGTCCTCGCGGTACTTGTCCAGCAGCGTGTTCAGCGCCGCGAACTGCTTGTCCAGGGTGGTGGTCAGCGCCGCGTCGTTCTTCGACGCGATCGGCTTCAGGAGCTCGTACGACTTCTGCGCGCCCTCGACATTGGCCTTGAAGTCGATCAGGTCGGTGTGGCTGTAGCGCTCCTCCTCACCGGTGACCTTGCCGGTGGCGACCTCGTCGAGGAGCTCCTTGGCGCCGTTGGCCATCGAGGTCGGGGTGATCTCCGCCTTGCCGACCCGCTTCTGCCAGTCGACGAGGTCCTTGTAGAGGACCGGGGCGAGGGCCTTCTCCTCGGCGCCGAGCTTCTTGTCCTGCCACAGCGCCTTCTCCAGGCGGTGCCAGCCGGTCCACTTCTGGCCGTCCTCCAGGCCGTCCTCGCGGACGTCGACCTTCGGGTCGATGTCACCGAACGACTCGGCGACCGGCTCGGTGCGCTCCCAGCCGATGCGGGAGTCGGCGTACGCCTTCTTCGCGGCCTCGATGTCACCCGCGGCGACGGCGTCCGTGAAGACCTTGACCTTCGGCAGCGTCTCGTCGGCCTGCGCCTGCACATAGGTGCGGTAGCCGGCGACGGCCTTGTCCATCTCGGGGCTGCGCTTGACCGCGGTGCCGCCGGTGACCTCGATCTTCTGCCGGAAGCCGGCGCCCTTCATGCCGGGCTTGCAGACGACGTCGTACGAACCGGCCTTGACCTCGGCGGTGATGGTGGCCTTGGTGCCGGGGCCGATGTTCTCGCGCTCGGCGACGATGCGGTCGTCCGGGAAGAGGACGTAGACCTCGGTGACCTTGGAGCCCTTGTTCTCCACGGCGAGTGCGATGTGACCGGCCGGGAGCTTCGTCTTCGTCACCGCGCAGGAGTCGTCCTTCGCGGTGACCTTCACCGCGCCGTCACCCTTGCCGTCGCTCTTCTCGGCGCAGCCCGTGACGGCGGTCAGAGCCGCCGCGGTGGCGACAGCGGTGACGACGGAGAATCGAACGGCTCGCATACGGGCTCCACAAAGGCTGAAGAGGATGAACAGGGCCGGAAAGGGGCGGGTGAGGCGGACCTAACTTAACCGAGGCTTACCTCACCGGTACCCACCCGTACAGTGATTCAGCTCTCACCTGCGGCGCCGGAGAACAGGGCGATCACGGACAGCCCATGGGTGCCCCATGGGCGGGTCAAGGGATGGTCAAGCGCCGCCTGGTGGTGCGAACGAGGGGCGCCTCGGTACCCGAGTCGTCACCGCGGCCCCGCCGCCGTACCGCCCGATCCGCTCCTGCGGCACCCCCGGGCCGCACGGTGCTTGAATGCGCACGTGAGTGACTACGACGTACCCGCAGGCATCGACGTACTGCACGTGTTCTGCGGCCCGGACGGACGGCACGGCAACGCCCTCGGGGTCGTACGCGACGGGCGCACGTACCCCGACGAGGCGTCCCGGCAGGCGCTCGCCGAGAAGCTCGGTTTCAGTGAGACCGTGTTCGTCGACGATCCCGAGCGCGGGCACGTCGACATCTACACGCCGGGACTCCGCCTGCCGTTCGCCGGGCATCCGCTCGTGGGCGCAGCCTGGCTGCTCGACCTGGAGATCCTGGAACTGCCGGTCGGCGACATCTACACCCGTCAGGACGGCGAGTTCAGCTGGATCGCGGCCCGCCCCGAGTGGGTGCCGCCGCGCACGCTGGAGCAGTACGCATCCGTCGCAGAGGTCGAGGCACTGACCGGGCCGCCCCCGGGGGAGGGCTGGCTGTACGTATGGGCGTGGGAGGACGAGGCGGCGGGACGGGTGAGGGCGCGGGCCTTCCCACGGCGGGACGACCGGATCGTCGAGGACGAGGCGACGGGTGCGGCGGCGCTGCTGCTCAGCGCGCAACTGGGCCGGGCCCTCAACATCAGGCAAGGGCGCGGCTCCCAGATCCTCACCGCACCCGCGCCGGACGGCACGGTGGAAATCGGGGGGCGCGTCCTGCTGGCGGGTGCAAGCCTGTCACCGGCGCTGTGACGTCGGACGGGCGGCTTCGAGCCCGTCCGGCCGGCGATCGAGGACGAAGCGGCACGGGTGACCGGGCCCACCGTCGGAACCCCCCGGTCACCCCGCCCCCCGCACCGCCGGGGCCCTACGCGCTGCGGGGGAACGCCTCGCCCAGCTCCCGGAACACCGCCGTGTTCAGCGCGAACGCGCGCCGGCACTCGTCGACGATCCGCTTCTTCTCCAGCTCGTCCGCGTCCACCGCGTCCAGCAGCTCGCGGTAACCCCGCTTGAACAAGGCGGGGTTGGCTATCTCCTCGAAGACATAGAACCGGACACCGTCGCCCTTGCGCGCGAAGCCCCAGGTCTTCTCCGCCCTGTCGCGGATGATCTGGCCGCCGGAGAGATCCCCGAGATAGCGGGTGTAGTGGTGCGCGACGTATCCGGCGGACCAGGTGTGCGCGCACTCGGTGACCCGGTCGGCGTACGCGGCCGTCGCGGGCAGTGGCTCCAGGCCCCTGCGCCAGTCCGCACCGCGAAGATGCGCCAGATCGCGTTCCAGCTCCGCGGTGCGCATCAGCTCCGGCTGTATGAACGGACCGGCGACCGGGTCGGTGCGCAGCGCCTCCGCGCCTTCCTCCAGCGCCCGGTAGACGAACCACAGTTGCTCGGTGTAGCGCGTGTACGCAACCACTCCGAGCCGCCCGCCCAGCAGGTCGCTCATGAAGGTCGAGGTCTCCGCCTCGGTGTGCTGCTCGTGCGACGCCGTGCGGATCAGTGTCGAGAAGGGCGTGGTGGCGGCTGTTGCGTCCAAGGCGGGCCTCCGGGGACCGAGGAGGGAGGGAAGTCCGGAAGAAGACGGAAAAGCCGACAGCAACTGCGCTCGGCAGCCACTGTCGACATCTCCGATCCTCCAACTTAGGCTTACCTAAGTCAACAGCTTCCCGACGGTCCGTCGGTAAAACGATACGCCCGGTTCCGCCCGTTCGCCGGGGTTGCAGATCTCGTACGAAAGGTCAGGGAAGGGTCAGGATCTCGGCGCCCGTCTCCGTCACCACCAGCGTGTGCTCGAACTGGGCGGTGCGCTTGCGGTCCTTCGTCACCACGGTCCAGCCGTCGTCCCACATGTCGTACTGGTGCGTCCCGAGCGTCAGCATCGGCTCGATGGTGAATGTCATGCCGGGCTGCATCACGGTGGTCGCGTGCGGGCTGTCGTAGTGCGGAATGATCAGACCGGAGTGGAACGACGAATTGATCCCGTGCCCGGTGAAGTCCCGGACCACGCCGTACCCGAAGCGCTTGGCGTACGACTCGATGACCCGCCCGATCACATTGATCTGGCGCCCGGGGCGGACCGCCTTGATGGCGCGGTTCAGGGACTCCTCGGTGCGCTCCACGAGCAGCCGGGACTCCTCGTCCACGGCACCGCAGAGATAGGTGGCGTTGTTGTCGCCGTGCACACCGTTGATGTACGCGGTGACGTCGAGGTTCACGATGTCGCCGTCGCGCAGCACCGTGGAGTCCGGGATGCCGTGGCAGATGACCTCGTTGAGCGACGAGCAGAGCGACTTGGGGAAGCCGCGGTAGCCGAGTGTCGACGGATATGCGCCGTGATCGCACATGAACTCGTGGGCGACGCGGTCGAGTTCGTCCGTCGTGACGCCCGGAGCGATGTGCTTCGCGGCCTCGGCCATCGCCTGTGCGGCGATCCGGCCGGCGACGCGCATGCGCTCGACGGTGTCGGCGTCCTGGATTTCCGGGCCGGTGTACGGCGCAGGAGCCGGCTTGCCCACGTACTCGGGGCGCCGGATATTTCCCGGTACGGAACGGATGGGAGTGATCTCCCCTGGTGCGAGCAGCGACTGGCCAGACATGTCAGCGAGTCTAACCAGCGAGCTTGGGGCAGCATGGCTCAGAGGAAAGGAGCCGATGATGGCCCTGTTCAAGAAGCGCACGGTCGGCAAGCCGGGCGAGTGGTACTACTGCCTGGTGCACCAGAAGGTCGAGGAAGGCCCTGAGTGCCCCGCGAAGGACCGGTTCGGCCCCTACGCCACCCGTGAGGAGGCGCAGCACGCGATGGACACGGCGAAGGAGCGGAATCTGGAGTGGGAGACCGACCCCAAGTGGCACGACAACGCCACGCCTCCGGAGGCCGACGCGTAGGGTTCCGGCCCGTCCGGCAGCTGCCCCGGGGCTCCGGCCCCGGACCCTGCTCCTCACACACCGGAGGGGCTGGACTGCCGGCGCCGCACCGCGTCCGCGTCCGTCTCGGAGTCGTACGTGAGGAGCTTCGGCAGCGCCGCAGCCAGCAGCGCGACCGAGGCCACGCACGCAACCCCGCCCGTCCAGATCGCGGTCCGCGTGCCCGTCCAGCCCGCCATCGCGCCCGCCCGTACCTGGCCCAGCTGCGGTCCCACGCTGTACGAAAGCACCTCGATGCCCGCCAGCCGGCCGCGCAACTCCTCCGGGATGGTCTGGTTCCAGATCGTGGAGCGGCCCAGACCGCTGAGCATGTCGCCCGCGCCCGCCACCGCCAGGCAGACCAGCACCAGCCACACATTGCTGAACCACCCGGCCGCCGCGATAGCCAGCCCCCAGGCCGCCGCCCCGAACACCACGAACAGCCCGTGCCGCCGCACCCGTGACGTCCAGCCGCTGGTCAGGCCAAGCACCAGCGAGCCGACCGACCCCGCCGCGTACATCAACCCCAGTGACCATTCGGCGTCCAGCTCGTCCGCCAGGAACGGGAAGATCGTGTTAGGGAAGGCGAAGAACATCGCCGCCAGGTCGATCGCGTACGTCCCCAGCAGCACCGGCCGGCTCCAGGCGTACCTCGCCCCCTCGGCGATGCCCCGCAGCGACGGCTTCCGTGCGTGCTCGGCGGGCGGCGCGGGCGCAAGCCGCAGACAGAGGAGCACGGAGACGGTGAACGTGACCACGGTGACCGTGTACGCCGTGGCGTGCCCCGCATAGGCCACCACCAGACCCGCCACCGCCGGGCCGGTGATCGCGCCGAACTGCCAGCGCAGCGAGTTCAGCGCGGCGGCCGCGGTGAGCTGGTCGTGCGGCACGATCCGGGCGATCAGGGAGTCCAGCGCGGGCCGCTGGAGCCCGGCGAGCGCGGAGACGCCGCCCGCGACGAGATAGAGCGGCCAGAGCATCGGGTCGGGCATCGCGGCATTCACCAGGAGGACGAGCGCGAGCAGCCCCAGCCCCGCCTCGGTGCCCAGGATCACCTTGCGGCGGTCCGCGGAGTCGGCGAGCGCCCCGCCGTACAGACCGAAGACAACCAGCGGCACCAGCTCCACCGCACCCATCGCGCCGACGGCGAGCGGCGAACCGGTGAGCTCCTTGATCTGGAGCGGCAGCGCGATCAGCGCCATGAAGCTGCCGAAATAGGTGACCAGGCCCTGGACCCACAGCAGCCGGAAGTCGGCCGAGGAACGCCAGGGCGAGAGATCGGGCAGGAGTGCGGAGAGCCTGGCGGGCAGGGCGGTGGCAGAGGTCACGAGGGGTCATGGTCCGGCGCCGTACGTGCCCTCTGCAACCGGTTTTACCGGGGGCTGCGCCGGCCTCGTCCTCGTCACCAGCGCGCGGGCGGCGGCGCGGTCAGCTGGTCGGCGAGCCGGGACAGCCGGTCCCGGAAGCGATGGCGGCCGCGTGGTGCGGGAACGCTGTTCTCCCCGGCCGCCGCGCTCACCAGATGCTGCACGGTGTCCAGGTCCACATCGTCTCGGCAGGTCACCGCGAGGGTCTCATGGGCGAGTCCCCGCACCTCCGGATCGCCGTTGTCCAGCGACAGCACCGTCGCCCCCGCCCGGCGCGCGTCGTGCACCCGCTCCAGCAGCCCGTCCCCGGGCCGCTCCGGAGCCACCAGGAACAGCGTCTCGCCCCGCCCGGCCGCCTCGATCCGGCCCAGACCGACGGCCAGATGCGCCGGATCGCCCGGCTCCACCCGGTGCCGGACCAGCGTGGGCGTCAGCTCCGGCAGCCCGGACCAGGTGGACTCGTCGACCAGATGGGCCGCCAGGTGCCACGGCTCGTACGCCGCCGTACCCACCAGCAGCAGCCCGCCGCCGTGCGGAACGACGGACGACCGGAGGGCCCCCGCGAACCGGCGGGCCGCCGCCGGCCACTCGGTCCCGGCGAGCACTTCACGGAGCAGGGCGACGCGTACGGCATCCATGGCCCGGCATCATGCCGCAGGACCCGTCCCCCGCACCGGCGAACGGCACCGAACCAGCCGAACGGGCGCAGGCGCAGTGACGGATGTCGCAGGGCTGACACGCTGCGTTCCCCTCCATGGCGCGCAGTAGTGTCGGGCCCATGACTACGAATGACAGCGGCAGCGCGCCCAAGCCCCCCGCCAAGGACCCCTGGGACCTTCCCGACGTATCCGGGCTGACCGTCGGCGTGCTCGGCGGCACCGGCCCGCAGGGCCGCGGTCTCGCCTACCGGCTCGCGCGCGCCGGGCAGAAGGTGATCATCGGCTCCCGCGCCGCCGACCGCGCCCGGACCGCCGCCGCCGAGCTGGGCCTCGGCGTCGAGGGCGCCGACAACGCCGAGTGCGCCCGCCGCAGCGACGTCGTGATCGTCGCCGTGCCGTGGGACGGCCACGCCAAGACCCTGGAGTCGCTGCGCGACGAGCTCGCCGGGAAGCTCGTCATCGACTGTGTCAACCCGCTCGGCTTCGACAAGCAGGGCGCGTACGCCCTGAAGCCCGAGGAGGGCAGCGCCGCCGAGCAGGCCGCCGCCCTGCTGCCCGAGTCCCGGGTCACCGCGGCCTTCCACCACCTCTCGGCGGTGCTGCTCCAGGACGAGGCGATCGAGGAGATCGACACGGATGTGCTGGTGCTGGGCGAGGCCCGCGCCGACACCGATCTCGTGCAGGCGCTCGCCGGCCGGATCCCCGGCATGCGCGGCATCTTCGCGGGCCGGCTG
This sequence comes from Streptomyces sp. NBC_01717, assembly GCF_036248255.1. Taxonomy (NCBI): domain Bacteria; kingdom Bacillati; phylum Actinomycetota; class Actinomycetes; order Kitasatosporales; family Streptomycetaceae; genus Streptomyces; species Streptomyces sp. NBC_01717. The sequence goes on from NZ_CP109178.1 coordinate 6,571,807, forward strand.
CGCAACGCCCACCAGGTCGAGTCGCTGGTCGCCAACCTGATCTCGGTCAACCGCCGCTACAAGGCGCACGCCGGGCTGCGCACCACGGACGTCTGAGCCCCGGGGCGCCCACGGCCGAACCCTGCGGAGAGCGGAACGGGGCATGAGGGACACTGGACGGGACCACGCGCCATCCCGGACAGGAGCCGCCCCCCATGCCCCGCCTCGCTCTCTACGCCCTCGCCGTCTGCGTCCTGGCCGTCGGTGCGGCCGTGATCTCCTTCGTCCAGGGCACCTGGCTCGGGATCATCTGGGTGCTGCTGGCCGGACTCTCCTCCAACATGGCGTGGTACTACCTGCGCAAGCACCGCGCGGAGACCGCCGCCGGACACCTCTAACCGGCGACGCAGGACGGATTCGACTGCTGCCAGAACTGGTAGGCGTCGAAGCCGCAGTACGTGTCGAACTCGCTGACGCCCAGCGACTGCAACAGGCCGTGGATCGCATCGAAGAAGACGGTGTTCACCTCGGGGATCCACAACAGCCCGAACACCGCGAACAGGCCGAACACGGCGAACGGCTCGACCTGGCGGCGGATCCGGTGCGACAGCCATGGCTCGATCACCCCGTACCCGTCCAGCCCCGGGACCGGTAGGAAGTTCAGGATCGACGCGGTGACCTGGAGCAGCGCCAGGAACGCCAGCGCGTACCGGAACCCCAACGGGACACCGTCCAGCGCGTGCAGCCAGAACGGCGCCGTGCAGACGACCGCGAACAGTACGTTCGTCAGGGGGCCAGCCGCCGAGATCAGGCTGTGCTTCCAGCGGCCGCTGATCCGGCCCCGCTCGATGAAGACCGCGCCACCGGGCAGCCCGATACCGCCCAGGATCACGAACAGCACCGGCAGCACGATGCTCAGCAGCGCATGGGTGTATTTGAGGGGGTTCAGCGTCAGATAGCCCTTCGCCCCGATCGAGATGTCCCCGCTGTGCAGTGCGGTGCGCGCGTGCGCGTACTCGTGCAGACAGAGCGAGACGACCCAGGCCGCCGTGACGAAGAGGAAGATCGCAAGCCCCGGCGGCTCGGCGAAGTCCGTCCACACCGCCCAGCCGGAGACCGCCATGACGGCGGCGATCCCGAGGAAGATGGGACTGATCCGCCGGTCGCTGCGGGCAACTGCGGTGGTCATCAGCGGACTCCAAGTGGCTCGGCGGCAGAAGGTGGAGCGCGTCACGGGCAGGACGAGTCCCGACCGTACAGGCGACACGGCGGAAACGACTCGCATCCGGGTGGTGGTTCCGGACAGGGTGGATACATGACGAGCGATACCGGAAAACCGTTGGGCGACGACGAGGGCCGGAACAGACCGCTGCTGCCGGGCGTCTGTCCGATTCCCGATTCCGGTCACGGAGAATAGGGGCGTGCGCTACAGCATCCTCGGCACCACGCAGGCACTCCACGACGACGGCACGACCGTCGCCATCGGTGGGGCGCGGCTGCGCGCCCTGCTGACCGTTCTCGCGCTGAGCCCCGGCCGTGTGGTCCCGGCCGCGGTGCTCGTCGACGAGGTGTGGGACGGCGAGCCGCCCGCCGACGCGGTGGGTGCCCTGCAGGCGCTCGTCGGCCGGCTCCGGCGGGTTCTCGGCCATGAGGCCATCGCCTCCGCCGAGAGCGGCTACCGGCTTGCCGCCGATCCCGACGCGGTCGACCTGCACCGCTTCGACCGGCTCACGGGGGAGGGGGTGCGGGCCCTGGACGCGGGCGATCCGGCCGAGGCCGTCACCGTCCTCGACGATGCGCTCGCCCTGTGGCGGGGCCCGGTCCTCGCCGATCTGCCCGACCGCGGCGCCGTCGCCGCCCGCTGGACGGCCCGCCGACTGGACGCCCGGCGCACCCGGCTCGCCGCGGCGCTGGCGCTGGGCCGCGCCGACGAGGTCCTGCCGGAACTGGTCGCGCTCTGCGCCGACCACCCGATAGACGAACCGCTCCAGGCGCTGCGCCTGCGGGCGCTGCGGGACGCCGGACGTACGGCGCAGGCATTGGCGGCGTACGAGGAGGTACGCACCGTACTCGCCGACCGCCTCGGCACGGACCCGGGCCCCGAACTGCGGTCTCTGCACGCGGAGTTGCTTCGCCAGGAACCGGCGCGGGCGCCGTCGAACCGAGCGGCCGGACAAGGCCGGGCGCCCGCGCCGGGCCGCACGTCCGGGCTCGATCGGACGCCCGGACTGCGTCCGGCCGCCGCGCCGCACCACGCGCCTGCGCCGAACCGGTCGCCGCTGGCGGACCCGACTGCCGTGCCGAACCGTGCCCCCTGGCCGGCCCGTACCCCCGCGCCCGCCGCTGCCCCCGCCCACGACGGCCCCCCCGCCCCGTACGCACCCGCCGCCCACCACGGCAACCTGCGCGCCAGGCTCACCAGCTTTGTCGGGCGCGAGGCCGATATCGAGGCGCTTCGGGACGACCTCGCGCAGGCCCGGCTCGTCACCCTTCTCGGGCCCGGGGGCGCGGGCAAGACCCGGCTCTCCCAGGAGGCCGCCGAGTCCGCCGGGCTCTCCTGGCCGGACGGCGTCTGGCTTGCCGAGCTCGCCCCTGTGGACGACCCCGAGGCCGTGCCCGAAGCGGTACTGACCGCGCTCGGCGCGCGCGAGACCGTGCTGCGCGGCGCCGGCGCCGAGGAGCTGCGGGCCGCCGAGCGGGGCGCCGGCGATCCGCTCGTCCGGCTCACCGAGCACTGCTCCCGGCGCCGGATGCTGCTCCTCCTCGACAACTGCGAGCACGTCATCGCGGCCGCCGCGGCGCTCGCCGACCATCTGCTCGTCCACTGCCCGGACCTCACCGTCCTGGCGACCAGCCGTGAACCCCTCGGCGTACCGGGCGAGTTCGTCCGCCCCGTCGACCCGCTGCCCGACCCGATGGCGCTGCGCCTGCTCGCCGACCGCGGTGCCGCCGCGAAGCCGGGCTTCCGGATCGACACGGACGACGAGACCGCGGCGGCCGCCGCCGAGATCTGCCGCCGGCTCGACGGGCTGCCGCTCGCCATCGAACTCGCCGCCGCCCGGCTGCGGATGCTCAGCCCGCGCCAGATCGCGGACCGGCTCGACGACCGGTTCCGCCTGCTGACCAGCGGCAGCCGTACCGTTCTGCCGCGCCAGCAGACCCTGCGTGCCGTTGTCGACTGGTCCTGGGACCTCCTCGACGCTCCCGAACGCGCCGTCCTGCGCCGCCTGTCCGTCTTCGCGGGTGGCTGCACGCTGGCCGCGGCCGAGGCGGTCTGCGCCGACCGGCCGCAGGACGCGCGCGAGGTCGCCGGGGTGCTCGGCTCGCTCGTCGACAAGTCCCTCGTCGTCGCCGCGCCCGCCGACGGCGGTGAAATGCGCTACCGGCTGCTGGAGACCGTCGGCGAGTACGCCGCCGAGCGGCTCGACGAGTCCGGGGAGCGGGCCAACGTCGAGCAGCGCCACCTGGTGTACTTCCGGGAGCTGGCCCGTACCACCGACCCCCTGCTGCGCGGCGCCGGGCAGCGGGCCGCCATCGACCTCCTTCAGCGGGAGTACGAGAATCTGCGCACCGCCCTGCGCCACGCCGTCGCCGCCCGCGACGAGCAGGAGGTGGTCTGCCTGGTGCTCTCGCTCGCCTGGTACTGGCAGATGCGCGATCTGCGCGCCGACGCCCTGCACTGGGCCGACGCGGCCGCCGCGCTGGGCCCGGACCCCTTCGCCCCGCCGGCCCGGCCCGCCCCCTCGATCCGGGAACGCTGCACCGACGCGCCGCCGCCGATGGGTCCGGAGCTGCTCCAGGAGGCGCGGCGCGGGATCGCACTGATCCAACTGGTCAGCATGGACCATGCGTTGGACGAGTGGACCAGCGAGAAGAGCATGGAGCGGCTGCGCGTCATCGCCTCTACCTACCGGGCGGGCCAGCCGCAGACCTGCCGTGCCCCGGCGTCGCTCTGGTTCTTCGCGGTCATGCTCACCGGGGGTGTCGAGGACCTGCGCGAACTGCTGAACGAGACGGTCCGTGCCTCCCGAGAGCTGGGCTACGAGTGGGAGCTCGCCGCAGCGCTCCAGATGCGCGCCAATGTGCTGGCCAACCGCCCCGACTGGTCCGGCGAGGCCCGCGTGGACGCCGACGAGAGCCTGAAGATCTTCAGTCGGCTCGGTGACGACTGGGGCGCCGCCGAGTCGCTCTCCTCCCGCGGGGAGGCCAACGAGCGGCGGGGCGATTACACCCGCGCGGCCGACGACTACCAGGCCGCCATCGGCTACGCCGAGCGGCTCGGTGCCCAGTCCCAGGTGGCGGTGCTCCGTACCCGGTACGCCTCCGTGCTCGCCGAACTGGGCCGCAGCGCTGAGGGCGAGGCGATCCTGCGCGAGGTGCTCGCCGAGGGGCGGGCGGCGGGACACGAGGCGATGCCCTTCGCGCGTCTCTTCCTCGCCATGCTTCTGGGCAGCGCCGGCCGCCTCGCCGAGGCGCGCGAACAGTACGCCCTGCTGCGCGAGGAGTTCAGATCCGAGACCCTGGCGATCTTCGAAGGGTTCGTGCTGGGCGGGGAGGCCTGGCTGGACAACCAGGAGGGGCTGTACGCCGACGCCCTGGCCCGGAGCCTGCAGGGGCTGGAGCGGTCCGGGGACCCACTGTCGCAGATGGTGGCGCCCCAGATGTCCGTCATCAACCTCGTCACCCTCGCGCGGGCCCTGGCCGGGCTCGGCGGCGAGCGCCGGGCGGCCCTCGCTGCCCGGCTGCTGGGCGCGGGCAGTGGTCTGCTGCCGAACGGCCACGTGCCGACGACGATAGAGCGGAGGAACTACGCCGAGGCGGAGGCGGCGGCCCGCGCCGTTCTCGGCGACGCCGGTTACGAGGCCGCGTACGCCGAAGGCGATGGCCTCGCACTGGATGAGGCCATCGCCTTGACGGAGGCGTTCCGGGAATGAACCGGAGCGGCCGTCAGGTCTTCTTGCGGAACTTGGAGACCGCGAGCGGCGCCGTCACCAGGGTGATGGCCGCGGCCCAGCCGAGCGTCAGCCACACCGAGTGCGCCACCGGACCGCCGAGCATCAGCCCACGCGCCGCGTCCGCGAGATTGGACAGCGGGTTGTAGTCCGTGAACGACCGGAGCCAGCCGGGCATCGTCGTCGGCGGCGCGAAGATCGAGGAACCGAACTGCAGGGGCATCATCACCAGGAACCCCATTCCCTGAACTGCCTGGGGCGTCTTCAGGGACAGCCCCAGCAGCATGAAGATCCACATGATGGCGACGCCGAACGCCGCCGAGAGACCGACGGCCGCGAGCAGACCGAACACCGAGGTCTTGAGCTGCATGCCGATCAGGAAGCCCATGCCCAGCAGGATCACCGTGGCGACCATCATCCGGCCGAGCTCGACCACGATCTTCGCGATGAGGACCGAGGAACGGGCGATCGGCATCGTCCGGAACCGGTCCATGACGCCCTTGCGGAAGTCGTCATTGACACCGGTGCCGACCGCCATGGCGATGTTCATGCCCATCATCGCCATCAGCCCGGGGATCACGTAGTTGATGTACGTCTGCCGGTCCCCGCCCAGGCTCGCGCCGACGGAGCCGCCGAAGACGTACACGAACAGCAGCGTGAAGACGACCGGCATCAGGAGCGCGTCGAACATCGACTCCGGGTCCTGCTTGATCTGGAGCAGATTGCGCCGCACCAGCGCGCCGATGTGCCGCAGATTGCTGCGCAGCCCGATCCGGCCCTCGTCGTGGAGGACCTTCGCCGGGGCGGAGCCGGTCGGAGCGTCGGGGGTCAGAGTCGCCGTGCTCATGCCGCGACCTCCTCGGGGATCGTGTCGGTCACGGACGGTGAGGTCTTCTCACCGGTGATGGCGAGGAACACCTCGTCCAGGCTGGGCAGCGCGGTGGCGATGTGCGCGATGGAGAGACCCCGGGCAGCGAACAGGCCGATGACAGCGGTCAGTTGGTCGTCGCTGAGGATCGGTACGTACAGCATTCCCTCGTCCGGGACGGCCTGCGAACCGGCGATCCCGTCGAGACCGGCCTCCGCGAGCGCCTGGACCATGGCGGGCAGCTGGGCCGGGTCCGTGGGCCGGATCTGCAGGGTGCGGCCGCCGACCTTCGCCTTGAGCTCGTCGACCGCGCCGTTGGCGATGATCCGGCCCTTGTCGATGACGGTGAGCTCCTTGGCGAGCTGCTCGGCCTCTTCCATGTACTGGGTGGTGAGCAGCACGGTCGCCCCCTCCGCGACCATCCGCTGCACCTCGTCCCAGACCTCGTTGCGGGTCCGGGGGTCGAGCCCCGTCGTCGGCTCGTCCAGGTACAGCACGGCCGGGCTGCCGATCATCGAGGCGGCCAGGTCGAGACGGCGCCGCATGCCGCCGGAGTAGTTCATCGCGGGCCGCTTGGCGGCTTCGGTGAGCGAGAACCGCTCCAGCAGCTCGTCGGCGCGGGTCCGCGCGGTCTTGCGGGGCAGATCGAGGAGGCGCCCGATCATGTAGAGGTTCTCCCAGCCGGAGAGCTTCTCGTCGACCGAGGCGTACTGGCCGGTCAGGCCGATGATGCGGCGCAGCTGCCGGGGCTGCTTCACCACGTCGTAGCCCGCGACGGTGGCGTGGCCGGCGTCCGGCACGACGAGGGTGGAGAGGCAGCGTACGAGGGTGGTCTTGCCGGCGCCGTTGGGGCCGAGCACACCGAGGACGGTGCCCTCGCGCACGTCGAGGTCCACGCCGTCCAGTGCCTTGGTCTCGCCGTAGTGCTTGACCAGCCCCCGCACCTCGACGGCGTTGCCGCCGGTCCTGGGGTTCTTGTCGATTCGCGTCATGCCCACCATGGGAACATCCGCCACCGACAGTCCACCGACATTCTGCCGACAGGGGGCCCGCGGTCGCACCTGCAGGCCACCGATAGGCGCCGACAGCCCGCCGATGGGGGAAGTCGGCGGGCTGTCGTGGTGCGGGCAGTGGTCAGTGATCCCCGGAGGGGACGGGCCCTAGTGGAAGGTGTGTTCCGGCGCCGGGAACGTGCCGCCGACGACCTCGTCCGCGAACTCCTTCGCCGCGTCGCCGAGGACCTTGCGCATGTTCGCGTACTGCTTGGTGAAGCGCGGCACCTTGCCGCCGGTCAGCCCGACCATGTCGGTGTAGACCAGCACCTGGGCGTCGGTGTCCGGACCGGCGCCGATGCCGACGGTCGGGATCTGCAGACTGCGGGTGATCTCGGCGGCCACCTCGGCCGGTACGAGCTCCAGGACGACGGCGAACGCCCCCGCGTCCTGTGCCGCCTTGGCGTCCCGGATCAGTCGGTGCGCCGCCTCGTCGCTGCGGCCCTGCACCCGGTAGCCCATGGTGTTCACGGACTGCGGGGTCAGCCCGAGGTGCGACATGACCGGGATGCCGGCCGACACCAGCAGGTCGGTCTGCGCGAGCGAACGCTCGCCGCCCTCCAGCTTCACCGCACCCACGCCGGCCTCCTTGACCAGCCGGGTGGCGTTGCGCAGGGCCTGGACGGGCCCTTCCTGGTACGCCCCGAAGGGCAGGTCGCCGACGATGAGGGCGCGCTTGGTGCCCCGTACGACCGCGGCGGAGAGGATGGCGATCTCGTCCATCGTGACGGGCACGGTGGTCTCGTAGCCGAGATGACAGTTGCCCATGGAGTCGCCGACGAGCATGACCGGGATGCCGGCCTCGTCGAAGACGGATGCGGTCATCGCGTCGTAGGCGGTCAGCATGGGCCACTTCTCGCCACGCTCGGTGGCGGCGGCGATGTCATGGACGGTGATGCGGCGGGTGCTCTTGCCTCCGTACAGCGCCTTGCTGCTGTCGGTGGGGGCCCCTGCGGGGGTTGCGGGCTGGTTCTGCGCAGCCTGAAGCGTCATTGCCAACGGCTCCTTCGTCATCTCGAGGCGCCCTGACGGCGTCCCCGGACCGGTTCCATGGTGGCATCCCGGGCCGTCCTCGGGAAGTGGGCCCTCTCGGCAAAGACTTTCCAATACGAGACGGTCTCGTATCGAAAAAGGGCTAGGCTCCCTGTCATGTCGATACCGTCCGGCCCTCCCGCGGCCGCGTCCCAAGTTCCCGAAGCGATCCACCGTCGCCGCTGGGCGATCCTCGTCGTTCTGATGTTCAGCCTGCTCATCGTGGTGCTGGACAACTCGATCCTGAACGTCGCGGTCAAGACCATCGCATCCCCGGCGCCCACCGGGCTCGGAGCCACCCAGAGCGAGCTGGAGTGGGCGATCAACTCCTACACGCTCGTCTTCGCCGGACTGCTCTTCACCGCCGGTCTCCTCGGCGACCGCATCGGACGCAAGAAGGTCCTGCTCTTCGGCATCCTGCTGTTCGGTATCGGCTCGGCCCTCGCCGCGATGTCCGGCTCGCCCGGCGAACTCATCACCTGGCGCGCCGTGATGGGCTTCGGCGCCGCGTTCGTGATGCCCGCCACCCTCGCCATCCTGATGAACGTCTTCGAGCGCGACGAGCAGCCCAAGGCGATCGGCATCTGGGCGGGCAGCGTCGGCCTGGCCATCGCCATCGGCCCGATCACCGGCGGACTGCTGCTCGAACACTTCTGGTGGGGCTCGATCTTCCTGGTCAACGTGCCCGTGGTGATCGTCGCGCTGATCGCGATGGTGGTGCTGGTGCCGGACTCCAGGGATCCGAAGCCGGGCCGGATCGACCCCCTCGGTGTCGTACTCTCCATCGTCGGCCTGGTCCTGCTGGTGTTCGGCATCATCCGCGGCGGCGAACTCGCCGACTTCGCCGACCCCGTCGTGCTTCTGTCGATCATCGGCGGCCTGGTCGTCCTGGCCGGCTTCGTCTGGCACGAGAAGCGCAGCAGTCACCCGGCCATCGATGTCTCGTACTTCAGGAACGGGGCGTTCTCCGCCGCTGTCGCCGCCGTGGCGCTGGTCTTCTTCGCGCTGATGGGGGTGACCTTCTTCTCCGCCTTCTACCTGCAGAGTGTGCGCGGCTACACCGCCCTGCAGTCCGGGCTGCTGATCGTGCCGCTGGCCGCCGCGCAGATGATCTTCGCGCCGCGCGCCCGGCTGGTCGTCCAGCGGTTCGGCGCCCGTGCGGTGTGTACGGCCGGGATGCTGCTGGTCGCGGCCGGACTGCTGGCCTTCACACTGTTCGACGCCGATACGCCCGTCTGGGTGCTGTGCGTGGTCTTCTTCGTCCAGGGCACCGGCATGGCGCACGTCATGCCGCCCGTCACCGTCGCCGTGATGCAGGCGCTGCCGCGCGAGAAGGCCGGCTCCGGCTCGGCCATCAACAACACCTTCCGGCAGGTCGGCGGGGCGCTCGGGATCGCCGTCCTGGGCTCGGTGCTGTCCACCGTCTACCGCGGTGACATCGAGGGCCACCTCGGTACGCTGCCGGCCCCGGCCAGGGACGCGGCGGGGGAGTCGATCGAAGCGACGCTCGGCATCGCCGACAAGCTCGGCCCGGCGGGCCGCCCGCTGGTCGCCGCGGCGAACGACGCGTTCCTCGGCGCCATGCACGTCACCGCCGTCGGTTCGGCCTCCGTCGCGCTGATCGGCGCGCTGGTGGTCGGCCTGTTCCTGCCGGGCAGGCCGCCCGCCGCCGAGCAGCCGTCCGGCGAGGGCGAGGGCGAGGGTGAGCGCACTGTGCCCGCGGGCGGACCGATGACGACCACGGCCGCCGACAGCTGAGAACGGCCGCCCCGGGCACCCAGGACACTCCCGGGTGCCCGGCGCGTCGAGCGGGACACCGCCCGCGTCGGCGAGAATCGGGGTGGGGGAGGCGGACGGGTGCGGCGAGAGGTGGAACCACGTGCAGATGCAGGACGAGGAGCTGGAGCCGCGGCGCGGCCGACCGCGCAGCGTGGCTGCCGAACGGGCCATCCTGGACGCCGTCGTCGAACTGCTGGAGGCCGGTGAACCGCTGGCCGGCCTGTCCATCGAGCGCATCGCCCGGACCGCGAAGGTCGGCAAGGCCACCATCTACCGGCGCTGGAGCGGCAAGGAAGAGCTCTTCGTCGACGTACTGCGCGACATCGAACCCCCGGAACCGACCGTCTCCGGCACCGCCGGGCTCACCGATCTGCGGCTGATGCTGGAGTCGCTGCGCAGACGCGGACTCGCCCAGCGCTCCTCGGTCTTCCTGCACAACGTCTTCGTGCAGATGAAGAGCCACCCCAAGCTGTGGACCGAGTACCACTCCACGGTGATCGAACCCCGCCGCGTCGCGATGCGGGCCGCCGTACAGCGGGCGGTCGACGCGGGGGAGCTCCGGGCGGACCTGGACGTGGAGCTGATGGACGATCTGTTCGTCGGCCCCATGCTGGTACGGACCATTCACCGGCCCGATGCGCCACTGCCGGAGGATCTCGCCGACCGCATCATCGGGGCTCTGGTGGAGGGCCTTGCGCCACGGCCCGCCGTTGTCCCCGAACCCGCACGGGCCCCCGCCACATCCGGTAAAAGCGCAGGCCACGGCTGACTCGCCCGGATCCGTCCGAGTGTGCGCGTTCTGTCACAAGGCCCCGCAGAGCCCTTCCGGCCGGAACCCGCCGGTCCACGTCCTTCGTCCTCGTGGCAGTACAGCCGTCGTCGACGGCAGGAAAGACATCGCTCATCCCCTAGGGTCAGGGGCGCGGCGATGTGCACGGCAAGGCAGTGAGGACAGCGCGATGGTGCAGGCGTACAGGGCGGACACCGAGAACGGCAGCGCGGAACCGCAGCGCACCGGATCCCGGTTCCAGGGCCTGCGCGACAGATGGACCGAGGGCAAGGGCATGTGGCGGCGCGGCATCGTCCTCGCCGTCTGCGCGGTCCTGCTGACCTTCGTGATGATCTTCCACGCGGAGATCCCGAACACCATCGGCAACCTGGGCAGCCTCTCCGAGACGTTCCTGCCGTGGTTCGGCCTGTTCATTCCCCTGCTGCTGGTCCTGGGGCTGGTGCGCCGCTCCGCGACCGCGCTGATCGCCCTGCTGCTGCCGGTCGTGGTCTGGCTCAACATCTTCGGCGGGCTGCTCACCGACAAGTCGGGCAGCGGTGGCGACCTCACCGTCGCCACCCACAACGTCAACGCGGACAACCCCGACCCGGCGGGCACCGCCCGGCAGGTCGCGGGCTCCGGCGCGGACGTGATCGCCCTGCAGGAGCTGCCGCCCGGCCAGGTTCCGGCGTACGAGTCGGCGCTCGCCGCCCGCTATCCGTACCACTCGGTCGAGGGGACGGTCGGCCTGTGGAGCAAGTACCCGATGAGCGGCACCAGGCCCGTCGACATCAGGATGGGCTGGACCCGGGCGATGCGTTCCACAGTGACGACACCCGAGGGCGAGGTCGCGGTCTATGTGGCCCACATGCCGTCCGTACGGGTCAAGCTGAACGCCGGATTCACCGCCAGTCAGCGGGACGACAGCGCGGACGCGCTCGGTGAGGCGATCGCCGACGAACAGCTCGACAGGGTGATCCTGCTCGGCGACCTCAACGGCACCATGAACGACCGCTCGCTGAACGCGGTCACCTCCCAGATGCGGTCCACCCAGGGCGCGGCAGGAGACGGCTTCGGCTTCAGCTGGCCGGCGGCGTTCCCGATGGCCCGGATCGACCAGATCATGGTCAAGGGCGTCGAGCCGATGTCGTCATGGACGCTTCCGGCGACGGACAGTGACCACCTGCCGATCGCCGCCCGCGTCGCACTCTGACGAAACGGTCCGTTCACCTCGTGGCACAAACCGTCTGAGAGTATTTGTTCCAATCGGGAACAAGGACCTGCCGGCGAGAGAGCCGGCGGGCCGGGATCCCCTGCGGAAAGGTCTCTCCTCATGCCACTGGCTCTTCTAGCGCTGGCCATAAGCGCCTTTGGCATCGGCACCACGGAGTTCGTGATGATGGGCCTGCTGCCCGAGGTCGCGGACGACCTGGGCACATCCGTGCCCACCGCGGGCTATCTCGTATCGGCGTACGCGCTCGGCGTCGTCCTCGGCGCCCCACTGCTCACCGCCGTCGGCTCCCGGGTCCCGCGCAAGCGGATGCTCCTGCTGCTGATGGCGCTGTTCACCCTCGGCAACCTCGCCTCCGCGTTCGCCCCCGGCTTCGGCTGGCTGGTCGCCGGCCGGTTCCTCGCCGGGCTGCCGCACGGCGCGTTCTTCGGCGTCGGCGCGGTCGTCGCCGCGCGGCTGGTCGGCGAGGGGCGGCAGGCGAGGGCCGTAGCGACGATGTTCCTCGGCCTCACCGTCGCCAACATCGTCGGTGTACCGGCGGCCACACTGCTCGGCCAGCACCTCGGCTGGCGCGCGACCTTCCTGGTCGTCGGCGTGATCGGGCTCTGCTCGATGGCCGCGCTCGCCCGGCTCGTTCCGCACATACCGGTCGACGCGCAGCAGGGCCTCGGCCGCGAACTGCGCGCCCTCGGCAACCGGCAGGTGCTGCTCGGCCTGCTCACGGCCGTCCTCGGCTTCGCCGGGGTCTTCGCCGTCTACTCGTACCTGTCGGCCATGACGACCGAGGCGATGGGCTTCGGCGAGTCCTCGGTGACGCTGGTGCTCGCGCTGTTCGGTATCGGCATGACACTCGGCGCACTCGCCGCCGGACCCCTGACGGACCGCGCGCTGCGGCCCACGCTGTACGGCTCCCTGACCGCACTTGCGGTGGTCCTGGTGGTCTTCCCGTTCGCCGTGCAGGTGAAGTGGGCGGCGCTGGTGATGGTCGTCCTGCTCGGCGGGGTCGGGTTCATGACCACGACGCCGCTGCAGATGCTCGTCATGAAGAAGGCGAAGGACGCCCCGACGCTGGCCTCCGCCTCCAACCACTCGGCGTTCAACCTCGCCAACGCGGGGGGCGCCTGGCTGGGCGGCGCGGCGATCGCGGCGGGCTGGGGCTGGACGTCCCCGGCGCTGGTGGGCGCGGTCCTGACGGTGGCGGGCCTGGCAGTGGCGGTCACCGCGGGCGTGCTGGACCGTGGCGGGCGGGGCGAGTCCCGGGTGGTGACGGGCGCCGGTACGCGGGGTGCGCGGGAAGGGAACCACGCGGACGTGGCCTGAGGGCGGCGCTCGGCCGGGATCAAGCCGTGGCCCCATGCCCTTCGGGGCAGGGGCTTGGGGACGAAACAGCTGCCGGGACGGCCCGGCTCTCATCGAAACCGGCCCGCCCCGCCCCGTTCACGCCGACTCGCGCCACCGATTCGTGATCGGCAGCCGCCGGTCCTTGCCGAACCCCTTGGCAGAGATCTTCGTACCCGGCGGGTACTGCCGCCGCTTGTACTCCGCCGTGTCCACCAGCCGCAGCGTCTTCGTCACCAGCGCCTCGTCGAACCCGGCTGCCACGATCGTGTCCAGCCCCAGGTCCCGGTCGACGTACATCTCCAGGATCCGGTCCAGTACGTCGTAGTCGGGCAGTGAGTCCGTGTCGACCTGGTCCGGCCGCAGCTCGGCGCTGGGCGGCTTGGTGATGGAGGCCTCCGGGATCGGCGGCGTCTGGCCGCGTTCCTCCGCGGCCCGGTTGCGCCACTTCGCCAGGCGGAAGATCGACGTCTTGTAGACGTCCTTGATCGGCCCGTACGCGCCCACGGAGTCCCCGTACAGCGTCGAGTAGCCGACCGCCAGCTCCGACTTGTTGCCCGGCGCCAGGACGATCTGGCCCTCCTGGTTGGAGACGGCCATCAGCATCGTGCCGCGCAGGCGTGACTGCAGGTTCTCCTCGGCCAGACCGGTGAGCCCCAACGACTCCATGTACGCGTCGAACATCGGCTCGATCGGCACGGTGCGGAAGTTCAGCCCGGTGCGCCGCGCCAGTTCCGCCGCGTCGCCCTTGGAGTGGTCCGAGGAGTACTTCGACGGCATCGAGATCCCGTACACGTTCTGCGCACCCAGCGCGTCGCACGCGATGGCGGCGACGAGCGCCGAGTCGATCCCGCCGGAGAGCCCGATCAGCACACTGCTGAAACCGTTCTTCGCGGCGTACGCGCGCAACCCCACGACGAGTGCCGAGTACAGCTCCTCGTCGTCGTCGAGCCGCTCCGCGTAGCCGCCGGTCAGCTCCGCCTCGTACGCCGGGACGGGCTTGTCGGAGAGGACCGTATGGTCGATCCGCAGACCGTCGTTGACCACCCCGGACGGCGCCTCGGGCGCGGCGGCCGGCAGGTCCAGGTCGAGAACGACGCTTCCCTCGGCGAACTGCGGGGCCCGGGCGATCACCTCGCCGTCCTTGTCGACGACGATCGAGTCGCCGTCGAAGACCAGCTCGTCCTGGCCGCCGATCATCGCCAGATAGGCGGTGGTGCAGCCGGCCTCCTGGGCCCGCTTGCGGACCAGGGCCAGCCGGGTGTCGTCCTTGTCCCGCTCGTACGGCGAGGCATTGATGGACAGCAGCAGCCCGGCCCCGGCGGCCCGGGCGGCCGGCACACGGCCGCCGTCCTGCCAGAGGTCCTCGCAGATCGCGAGCGCCACATCGACACCGTGGACCCGCACGACGGGCATCGAGTCGCCCGGCACGAAGTACCGGAACTCGTCGAAGACGCCGTAGTTGGGCAGGTGGTGCTTGGCGAAGCTCAGGGCGACCTGGCCGCGGTGCAGCACCGCGGCGGCGTTCTGCGGCGCCCCGGCGGGCTGGCCGTAGCGCGGCTGGGCCTTCTCGGAACGGTCGAGATATCCGACCACGACCGGCAGCTCTCCGAAGCCCTCCGCGTCGAGACGGGCGGCGAGCGCCCGCAGCGCGCCCCGCGACGCCTCGACGAAGGACGGCCGCAGGGCCAGGTCCTCGACGGGGTAACCGGTCAGCACCATCTCGGGGAACGCCACCAGGTGGGCGCCCTGTTCGGCGGAGTGCCGGGTCCAGTGGACGATCGCCTCGGCGTTGCCGGCGAGGTCACCGACGGTCGAGTCGATCTGGTTCAGTGCGAGGCGTAGTTGAGGCACGCGGCTCAGTCTAATCGTCTTTCTGACGCGATGTGCTGGCGGGCCGCTCCACCGCAGCCGTGGCCCGCCAGGGCCGGGTCAGCGGCGGTAGCCGAGTACCGTCATCATGTTCGCGTTCGAGTGGTAGACGTTGTGGCAGTGGAGCATCCACAGCCCCGGGTTGTCCGCGTCGAACTCCACGGCCACCGAGCTGTTGGGCAGGACGACCGCCGTGTCCTTGCGCGCCCCGGGAGCCCTGTCGAGCACCGAACGCGGTCCCGCAGATCCCGCGAGGGCGAACGTGTGCCCGTGCAGGTGGATCGGATGCCACATCTCCGTGATGTTGTAGAACTCCAGCCGGACCCGCTCGCCCGCCTTGACCGGATGGCGCCAGTCGGGGTCGTACTTCCTGTGGTCGAAGCCCCAGTCGAACGACCTCATGTTGCCGGTCAGCTTGATCCGGATCGTCCGGTCGGGCTCCCGGGCGGCCAGTGCCACGGACGTGTGTGCCTTCAGCTCGGAGGCCGACACCAGCTGCCCGTTCAGCTCCTTCGGCCATACGGAGGCTTTCGGCGCCGCGCCACCGCCGGTACGGAGCAGGGCCAGTGCCGACATGTTCCTCCCCTCGGCGACCGCCGTCAGCGGGAACACCCCGTCCCCGGCGGTGACCAGCACGTCGTACCGCTCGCCCATGCCCAGCAGCAGTGCGTCCGTCGTGGTGTGCCGGACCGGGAAGCCGTCCGCGTGCGTGATGGTCATCCGGTGGCCGCCGAGCGCGACGCGGAAGGGGGTGTCGCCGCCCGCGTTGATGATGCGCACCCGGATCCGGTCGCCGGGCTTCGCGGTGAATGTGGTCGGGTCCTTCGGGATGCGGCCGTTGATCAGGTAGTGCGGGTAGGCGACATCACTGGCTGCGCCGCGGAGCAGTTCGCTCCTGGCGCCCATCAGCACCCGTGAGGGACCGGACCCGGAACCGGGCTTGTCATCGGACCCGGAGGACCCGTGATCCATCCCCTCCATGTCGGCCATGCCGTGGGAGAGCTCTTTGAGCACCGCGTCCGGTGTGGAACCCTCCACCCCGTCGACCCAGTCGTCGAGCATGACGACCCACTCCTTGTCGTACGACAGGGGCTCCTTGGGGTCCTCGACGATCAGCGGGGCGTACAGGCCACGGTCCTGCTGCACGCCCACGTGCGGATGGAACCAGTACGTACCCGTCTGTCGCACCGCGAAGCGGTACGCGAACTCCGCGCCCGCCTTGACGCCCGGCTGTGTCAGGCCGGGAACGCCGTCCATGTCGTTGCGTACGTGGAGTCCGTGCCAGTGCAGGGTGGTCGGCGTCGGCAGGTGGTTGGCGAGAGTGACTGCCAGAGTGTCACCCGCGGTGATCCGGATCTCCTTGCCGGGCAGCCGGTCCCCGTACGCCCACGAGGGGACGGTGAGACCGCCGCCCAGATCGAGGCGGGCCGAAGTGGCGGTGAGGTGGAACTTCCGTACGGGACCGGAGCCCCGCTTGGCCTCGACGGCCGCGACCTCCTCGCCGTTGGGCGAAACGTACTCACCGTGGCTCTTCACCGGGGACGACGGCTTCCGGGTCATGTCGTCGTGGTTCATACCGCCGGGGTTCGCGACGGGCTTGTCCACGTCCTTGCCACTGGAGCAGGCGGCCAGGACTCCCGTTCCGGCCAGGGCGATTCCGGCGCCGAGCACGGCGCGTCGAGTGTGCTGAGTGCGCATGACTGGCTACACCTCATGGTGTCGTCGGGGTGCTGGGGAGGGATGCGGAGCGCGCCGCTCCTTATATCCGCAGCACCGACGACCTGCCGTGCGCAGTCATTGCGGGTGAGGAAGGGGGCCACAGGAAGCGCGACAGCGGCGCCCCGGCGGTCCGGAGGAGATGATCCGCTGGCCGCAGCGCCATCAGCCAGACGGCCAGCAGGGTGACACCCCAGGTGCCCAGCACCGCGACACAGACCCCTATGGGGGCCATGCCCTCGCCCGTCGTCGCGGGCAGGACGGAGGCGTGCCCGGGCGAAAGTTCAGCCGCAGAGCCTGCCCCGTGAACCCCGTGAGGCCCGCTGTCCATCGTCACCACGGCGTTCCGGCCGTGGTGTTCCGTCGGATGACCGACGGTATGCATGGTGAAAATCCCGAACAGCAGCGCAGCGAACAGCAACAACTGTCCGTACGTCGCACTCCACTTCGGGCCCATGTCGAGCACACTACCCCCGCCGGGTATACCCCGCACGGCGGCCCGACCCCCCGTCGTCCCGGGCGCCGGGCCGCCGGTCGATCAGCTGGTGGCGTACACCTTCTCGACC
This sequence comes from Streptomyces sp. NBC_01717, assembly GCF_036248255.1. Lineage (NCBI taxonomy): Bacteria > Bacillati > Actinomycetota > Actinomycetes > Kitasatosporales > Streptomycetaceae > Streptomyces > Streptomyces sp. NBC_01717. The sequence continues at coordinate 6,588,961 of NZ_CP109178.1, forward strand.
CAGAGCGCGATCTGGTCCTCGGAGAGGTGCTGTGCCAGATCCGCCTCGCTGATCATGCCGATCAGCTTCTTGTTCTCGACCACCGGAAGCCGGCGGATGCGATTGCTCTGCATTTCCTCCAGAACCTGGTCCACGCCGGCGTCGGCGTCGATCCAGCGAGGCGTGCCGTGAGCGAGATCGCCGGCCGTCACCTTCGACGGATCGTGGCCAACTGCCACGCAGTCGAGCACGATGTCACGGTCCGTGAGTATGCCGATCATCCGGTCCTGCTCGCCGCTGGCCGAGATGGGCAGGGCACCGACGTGGTGCTCGCGCATCAGCTGGGCGGCCCGGTCGAGCGTTTCGTGCGCCGGGATCCACTGGGCCCCGGTGTGCATGATGTCCTTGGCGGTGGTCATGGGGATTCCTCCTGGTGCCGGTGGGCATGCCGTTGCGACCCCGAGAAATCCATCGTCATGCGGCCGTTCGGGTTACGCGACCGCTGTCACCCGTTCGGGCGCATCCCCCGGCGCCACGGGCGCCGGGGGACCGGTGACTACCTGGGCTCGGCCCCGCGCGCCGCCAGCATCTGCGCCATCGCGTCCAGCTCGGACTGCTGGGCCTCGACCATGCCCTGGGCGAGCCGTCTCTCCGCTCCCACCGTGCAGAGCTCGGCGCAGCCCCGCGCCATGGCGACGCCGCCCTTGTGGTGGTCGGTCATCAGCTGGAGGTAGAGGATCTCGGCCTGCTTGCCGTCGGCCTTCCTCAGCCGGTCGAGCTCGGTCCGGGTGGCCATGCCGGGCATCAGAGCCCCGTCGTGCGCCGTGAACCCGCTGCCCGACCCGGCCGTCATGTCACCCATGCCGGCCATGCCATCCATACCGGCCATGTCGTGGCCGTCGCCTCCGCTGCGCCCACCGTGCTCATCGTGGGCCGCCATCCACGCCATCGGCTCCTGCCCGGCGACCGCCACCTTCGGCAGCTCCCACAGATCCAGCCAGCCGAGCAGCATGCCACGCTGGTTGGCCTGCGTGTTGGCGATGTCGTACGCGAAGCGGCGTATCTCCTCGTCCTGCGTACGGTCACGCACGATGAAGGACATCTCCACGGCCTGCTGATGGTGGACCGCCATGTCGCGCGCGAAACCGGCGTCGGCAGAATCGGTGGCAGGCGCCCGGACCGCCGCCGAGGCGGCTTGCGGCTGCTTCCCGTCCGCCGCGTCGCCCCGTGCCGCGGCGACCGTCGCCACGCCCGCGAAGAGCAGCGCGAGCGCGACGGCGGAACCCGCCGCCCACTGGGTGCGGCGGGTATCCTGCGCAGCGGTCACTGGGCTCCCAGCCCGCCCGTGCACGCGGCACCCGGCTCAGGTGTCTGTGCGCCCTGCACGAACTTGGCGAAGAACTGGTCCACCCGTCGGTCGGCGGCACTGTCCACGGTGACCTGGTTGCCCCAGGCGCTCAGCGTGATCGTGCCGGCCTGGTCCTGATACGGACTCATCAGCGTGTACGGCGTCTTCCCGACCCGCTCCGCGAGCGCGGCGACGTCGGCGGCCGACGCCTTGTCCGTGTACGTCACCCACACCGAACCGTGCTCCAGCGAGTGCACGGCGTTCATATCGGGGATCGCCTTTTCGTATACCTCGCCGTCGCAATTCATCCAAACGGGGCTGTGGTCACCCCCGACCGGAGGCTTCATCGGGTACGTCACCGTCGTGGTGACGTGGTTACGGGTCAGCTTCTTCGCGTCCCACGTCTTCAGCCCCTTGATCGGCTCGGACGCCAGCTTCTCCTTGTCCGTCGCGGCCGCCTTCGCGTCCTGCGCCGCGGCCGCCTGCTTCTTCTCCGCGGCCTCGGACTTGTCCAGCAGCACGGACGTACCGAAGCCGACCAGACCTGCGACGACGACGATGCTCAGCCCTATGACCAGGACACGGTTGCGGCGGTCGCGCGCCCGGTCGGCGTTGCGCATCTGCTCTATGCGGGTCCTGCGGTCGAAGCTCATGTCGTCAGGTCCTTCTGCGAAGGGGAGGGGGCAGGAACAGGTCAGGAAACGGGTACACGCGGGGCAGTTGCGAAGCCGCTCCGCCCCTCGGGATCCATGGGCGCAGATCGTAGTGGGTGGCCGAGTGCTCCATGTCACGTCGAGTGCGTAATCTGGGTGAAATCCCGGGTCGTGATACTGGAGTCTGTCCCCTACCCCGGGCGGTGGTGCACAGACCGTCTGAACTGCAAGGATGTGGCTATGGACAAGCAGCAGGAATTCGTCCTCAGGACACTCGAGGAGCGCGACATCCGCTTCGTGCGCCTGTGGTTCACCGATGTGCTCGGCTACCTCAAGTCCGTTGCCGTGGCGCCCGCCGAGCTCGAACAGGCATTTGACGAGGGCATCGGCTTCGACGGATCGGCCATCGAGGGCTTCGCCCGGGTCTACGAGTCCGACATGATCGCCAAGCCGGACCCCGGTACCTTCCAGATCCTGCCCTGGCGTGCGGAGGCCCCCGGCACCGCGCGGATGTTCTGCGACATCCTGATGCCCGACGGCTCGCCGTCCTTCGCCGACCCGCGCTACGTCCTCAAGCGCATCCTCGCCAAGACCTCCGACCTGGGCTTCACCTTCTACACCCACCCGGAGATCGAGTTCTTCCTGCTCAAGAACAAGCCGGTCGACGGCAGCCGGCCCACCCCCGCCGACAGCTCCGGCTACTTCGACCACACCCCGCAGAACGTCGGCATGGACTTCCGCCGCCAGGCGATCACCATGCTCGAATCCATGGGCATCTCGGTCGAGTTCAGCCACCACGAGGGCGCTCCCGGCCAGCAGGAGATCGACCTGCGGTACGCGGACGCGCTCTCCACCGCCGACAACATCATGACTTTCCGTCTGGTCATGAAGCAGGTCGCGCTGGAGCAGGGCGTGCAGGCGACCTTCATGCCGAAGCCGTTCTCGGAGTTCCCCGGCTCCGGTATGCACACCCACCTCTCCCTCTTCGAGGGTGACCGCAACGCGTTCTACGAGTCGGGCGCCGAGTACCAGCTGTCCAAGGTCGGCCGTTCCTTCATCGCGGGCCTGCTCAAGCACGCCGCGGAGATCTCCGCCGTGACGAACCAGTGGGTCAACTCGTACAAGCGCATCTGGGGCGGCTCGGCCCGCGCAGCGGGCGCCGGCGGTGAGGCCCCCTCGTACATCTGCTGGGGCCACAACAACCGCTCCGCCCTGATCCGCGTCCCGATGTACAAGCCCGGCAAGACCGGTTCGGCCCGCGTCGAGGTCCGCTCCATCGACTCCGGCGCCAACCCCTACCTGACCTACGCGGTACTGCTCGCCGCGGGCCTCAAGGGCATCGAGGAGGGGTACGAACTCCCGGCCGGCGCCGACGACGACGTCTGGGCGCTGTCCGACGCCGAGCGCCGCGCGATGGGCATCGAGCCGCTGCCGCAGAACCTGGGCGAGGCGATCTCGCTGATGGAGAAGAGCGAACTGGTCGCCGAGACGCTCGGTGAGCACGTCTTCGACTTCTTCCTCCGCAACAAGAAGCAGGAGTGGGAGGAGTACCGCAGCGAGGTCACGGCCTTCGAGCTGAAGGCACTGCTGCCGGTGCTGTAACCGCAGGTCAGCCGCATCGCGGCGACGCAGTGACGATCCGGGCCGGAGGCAGTGTGCCTCTGGCCCGGAGTCCGTTCAAACGCTCTGGGCCGTCTCTGGGCCGTCAGGCGCGGAAGCGGTGGCGTCGTACATGCTGTCCACGGCCTTCCGGGTGCGCCCCTCGCTACTCGGCATCAGGTGCGTGTACGTCCGGAGCGTGAAGCCGGGGTCAGAGTGCCCGAGGTAGGTGGAGAGGGCCTTGATGTTCCGTGACCCACAGCGCTATTCGATGCAGACGCACAGGAAAACCTTCTTTGTCTCCCCGACAGGACGGATGGAGCACGTACGCCCAACAGCTTTGCGGGCGAAGATTCGCTGCGCGCGCCGGGTTACGGCAGTCAGGCGAGCGTTTCGACGCTCAGCACCGCATCTGACGCCACGCGCTGATCCACCAGGGACGGCACTGCACTGAGCCGTCCTCGTGGCCCATGCGTTCGGCCATGAGCTTCGGCGGGGCTCCCACTTCTCTCATGAGGGTCTTGTGAGTGTGGCGCAGCCCGTGCGGTGTCAGCCCCGGCGCGATCGGCAGCCAGCACGCCTCAGCCCGCTTGGAGGCTCCTCGCCCGCGTGCCGGAATCCCGGGCCACGGCTCGCCCTGCTCACCATCCTCGCCGCGGCCACGGCCGACCTGCCGCCGCACCAGGCCGCGACCGGGTCCGCGGTGGTCGACATGAGTCGGCAGATGGGCACCGCTCTCGGCGTCGCCGTGCTGGTCGCCGTCCTCGGCACAGCCACGGCTTCCGACGTCCGTGCCGTCTACGCGTCCGGGTGGTGGATCATCTCGGGCTCGGCGATCCTCGGCGCGCTGGCCGCCTTCGGCATGACACCCTCTCGACGCCCCGCCGACACACCGGCGGCCGGCGGCGAACCGCACGGACCGGCCGCATCCGACCGGTCCACCGCACCCGACCAGTCCGCGGCGCGCTGACCTCGCGCGCCCTCACCGCCGGAGGCACATCGAAATGTCCCGTCCCGCCATGACCGCACACACCCTCACCACCCCGTCGCACACCACGTCCTACCTCGCGGCCGGCCCGGCCGGGGGGCCGCTGCTGCTGTTCGCGCACGGTTGGCCCGCCCTCGCCGCCACGTGGCGGAAGCAGCTGACGCACTTCGCCGCCCTGGGCTACCGGGTCGTGGCACCCGACCTCCGGGGCTACGGCCACTCCACCGTGTACGGCTCCCCGGACGCTTACCGCCAGGAGAACGTCGTCCACGACATGCTCGAACTGCTCGACCACCTCGGGCGCGAGCGGGCGGTCTGGATCGGCCACGACTGGGGAAGCCCAACCGTCTGGAACCTCGCCAGCCACCACCCCGACCACACAGCGGCGGTGGCCGGCCTGGCCGTTCCCTACCGCAGCCTGGAACTGGGCCTTGGGGCGCTGCTGCCGCTGGTCAACCGCGACCTGTACCCCGAAGTCACCTATCCCATGGCGCAGTTCGACTACATGGCCTACTACGAGGAGCATCCCGAGCGGGCCACGGCGGTGCTGGACGCCGACCCGGGCAGCAGCGTCAGGGCGCTGTACCGGCGCGGCGACCCGATCACGCCGGGCACGCGGGTCTCCCCGCTTGCCACGCTACGGCGGGACGGCGGCTGGTTCGGCGGGGCCGACCGCGCCCCCGACCTCCCGCTGGACACGGCCGTCCTCACCGAGGAGGACGCCGAGGTCCTCACCGAGTCGCTGGCGCGCAACGGCTTCGCGGGACCCACCGCCTACTACCTCAACCACGAGGCCAACGCCGTGTACGCCCGGCAGGCGGTCAACGGCGGCCGGCTGGACCTTCCCGTCCTCTTCCTGGGCGCCGATTACGACGCCACGGCCGACGTCGTGACGACGCGCCTCGCCGAACCCATGCGCGCGTACTGCTCCGACCTCACGGAGGCGCGCGTCCCGGCCGGCCACTGGCTCCAGCTCGAACGCCCCGACCTGGTGAACGCGCACCTGGCCGACTGGCTGAGCCGCATGGGCATCACCCCGGCCCCGTAGCACCCACGCGGTGGCGGGGCCTCGCCCCGGCCGCCCGGCGCGCCTCGCGGCGTCCACGCGCCATGGTCTGGATCTCGCCTTGACCTTATTCGGGACGAAGAGGTCGTGGTCTCAATCGCTGCTCATTCCGGGGCAGTCCGCTGGCGTCCGCCGAAGTCGCGCAGACCCTGTGACCAGGCGCGCGAGCTGTCCGGCGGACACTCGTGGACGGCCCCGCTGTTCTGAGCCGTCGCCGACACTGGGCGGGATGTGAGGCCGTCCAGTCGTTCTTGCCGTCTCGCCGCGGAGTCAACCTCGGCATCACCTATCGGCGATGAAGGATGCGTGGCCATGGACGCCTGCCCGCTTCCTGCGCAACAAGAAGCAGGAGTGGGAGGAGTACCGCAGCGAGGTCACGGCCCTTCGAGCTGAAGGCACTGCTGCCGGTGCTGTAGGGGCCGTCGGTGGCCCGTCGGGTGCTGAATCGGCGGCTTCGCACATGCTGTCCAAGCCGACTTTCACCAAGGGTTGTCCCTTGGTGGGTACGCAGGCGATGCGGCAATTTTTCTTCGAAATTGTCTCGACGAACAGGAATCGGCGCAGAGGGATACTCGCGGTCCCAGTCAAAACTGGGATAAGGGCCGCGCCTCGAAAGTCTTCTCCCTGGAGAAAGACCAAGAATGCAGCTGCAACCGGCGGTGGCTTTGCAGCACGCTCATGTGCCCCGGGCCAAAGCGTGCGCGCAGACCATGGAGCGCAAGGCGGGTGGTCCCGAAGTGGTCCCGCCCGAAGTCGCTGAGTCAAGGCCGTATCGGCCGTACGGACCCATGCGCCAGTGCTCTGGTTGCCGTAACGAGATGGGCTGGTCGGGTGCTCGGGAAGCGTGTACGGCCAATGCGAGCAGTGCGCGGTATTTCTAAAAGGTATATGTACTTGCGCCCCAGGTTGCCGGATTCCGGCCTGCGGTTCCCGCACCTTGCCATCTCCGCTGCGGCGGCTCGGATCCCGTGTCCGAACCGCCCGGGAATGCAGTGGCAGGGGATGGCCGACAGCTCCTCAAGGAGACAATATGATGCAAAATTCCCGACGACGGCTACTGGTCGCTTCGTTTCCAGTTGTGATGGCGGCCGGGTTGTCGACCGTGCTCGTTGCGCCTGCCCATGCCGATACCGGGCCCTCGCTGACCATCGCCGAGTCCCACCAGCAGGCGTTCGTCGCAGGTGGGACGGGGACCTACACCATCACTGTCGGCAACGCCGGGCCCGGCGCGACCGACGGGACCGCGACCAAGGTCACCGGTACCCTGCCCGCGGGCATGACCGCACTCGCTGTCGGCGGAAGTGGCTGGAGCTGCAAGACGTCACCCAGCCTGAATTGCACCCGCTCCGATGTTCTGGGACCTCGGCAGGCATACATGCCTATCACCCTGACCGTGGGTGTCTCGCCCTCGTTGGCCAGGAAGACCGTTGCGAGTACCTTCCGCGTCGCCACGGGTGGCCCCACCACCTTCCAGGACCAAGGCTCCATCGCCGTCAGCGACACCATCACCCAGACCCAGACCCAGACGCAGACTCAGACCCAGACCCAGACGGTCAACGTGAAGTGCCCGAGCGATCACAACAAGCGCGCTGCGGCCTGACGAGGAGCTGGAACTGACATCGGTGGACGATGAGCCCGTGGTGGATCCAGCGGCACCCGTTGCTCGTGTGCTCGGCCATCATGACCTGGGCCGTGGCTAAGCATTGCTTCGAAAACGTAGGTGGGCTTCGGGCCGACGGTCTTCGTGCCGTCGGCCCGAAGCCGTCTCGCTCGCCCTGGGCCGTCTGTGGGCCCGGGACTCTGGACGAGGTGTGTCCTGCGGGCGACAATGTGGCCAGGGCCGGGGAGTGGGCCCGGACACGGGGGGTTTCATGACGAGCGTGTTGGTGCTGCTCGGTGGGCTGCTGGCGCTGATCGTCGCGCTCGTCGTCAAGCTGCAGCTGAAGGCGCGGCGCAGGACCGAGAACTTTGACGGGCTGGAGATCGAGCGGCAGGCCCGCGATGCGATCCGGCACACCCGTGCGAACAACACCTCGGCGGCGGTCCACAACCGGTTCCTCGACGGCGGCGGCGACCGCCGCTCGTGACCGGCCGTCCACGCGTCCGGCCCGTGGCAGGCACCGCGACGCGATTCCGGTAGTGTTGCCGACCCCAGCACGGGGACGTACCGAGGAGGTGAGACCCATTACCGCTGTATCAGGCTGGGTGCTCACCTCTCGCGATTGCGTGGCCGGACCGGCATAGGCGGACCGCGGAGCACCCATCGGCTTTCCGAAAGGCTCCGCTCCATGTCGCTTTCCTCAGCACCGCTCCCTCACTCCGTCATCGTCACCAGACTTCGCGCCGCCGGCTGTGTATTCGCCGAGGACGAGGCGGAGTTGATCCTCTCCACGGCCGGGGACCCGGCCGAACTCGCCGCCATGGTGGACCGTCGGGCAGCCGGACTGCCCCTCGAACACGTCCTCGGCTGGGCCGAGTTCCACGGTCTGCGGATCGCGGTGGACCCCGGTGTCTTCGTCCCCCGGCGCCGTACCGAATTCCTCGTCGACCAGGCCGTCGGCCTCAACCGTCCTGCGGACGGACCCGCCGTCGTCGTCGATCTGTGCTGCGGTTCAGGTGCGCTGGGCGCCGCGCTCGCCGCCGCCCTGGACCGGGTCGAGCTGCACTCCAGCGATGTCGAACCCGCCGCGGTGCGGTGCGCGCGCCGCAATGTCGCCGGTGCGGGTGAGGTGTACGAGGGCGACCTCTTCGAACCGCTGCCCGCCTCGCTGCGCGGCCGGGTCGGGATTCTGCTCGCCAATGTGCCGTACGTCCCCAGCGAAGACGTCGAACTCCTGCCCGCGGAGGCCCGGGTGCATGAACCGAGGGTGGCGCTCGACGGTGGAGGCGACGGGCTCGATGTGCTGCGCAGAGTGACCGCCGAAGCTCCTCAGTGGCTGGCGCCGGGCGGACATCTGCTGGTCGAGACGAGCGAACGGCAGGCGGCACGGGCCGAGGAGGCCGTCGCCCGGAGCGGGCTGATGGCGCGGGTGGTCACTTCCGACGAGCTGTACGCGACCGTCGTCATCGGCACCAGGCCGGGTACCGGGGACGGCAGGTAGCCCGCCCCGGGGCGGCCGAGCGGCCCCCGCTCAGCCGCGGTGCGGAGCCGCGTCGGCAGGGTTCGCGGGGGACGGCGGTGGTACGGGCCCCGGCACACCGCGCTGGACACCGTTCAGCCGAGGCGCCAGCGCGTCTGGCTGTACGGTTCGCCCTTGCCGAAGCCGAAGACCGTGCGCGGGACCACCTCGAACACCTCCGCGCGGCCCCCCGCAGCGTTGGCGAACGCGCCCGCGCGGACCTCGAAGTGCCAGTCCGCGCCGTACTTCGCCTCCCAGAGTTCGGCCAGCCGGGTCAGCCGCGCCTCGTCCGTCACCCGGTCCGCCCGGCCCTCGACCACCACGTCGAAGCCCTGGTGCAGCGTGCTGGTGCCGGTCGTCACCACGACTTCCGGGTTCGTCGCCAGATTCCGTGCCTTGCGCTCGGCCGGGCCCGTGCAGAAGTGCAGGGCGTCGTCCGACCAGAGCCCGATCAGCGGCGTGACATGCGGGCGGCCGTCCGGGCGGACCGTGGACAGCCAGAACACCTCCGCCCGCGTCAGCACGGCAACCGCCTCCGACCACGGTCGGGCCGTCGCGTCCTTGTCGCTGTAGCCGGGGTGCAGCTCGGCGATGGGCTGGTGTCCGGACACGGTGACCTCCTCCTGAGCGAGTCCTGAAAGCGATCGTGCCTGCGAAGTGTGGACCGCGCACACGCTCCGAATTCATCGGTGCGGGGCTAGGCTCGGAAAGCTGGAAAGTGATCGGGCGGCGAGCAGGAGAGCGCGGAATGACGACGGTGCCGGGGCGCAGAAGCAGTACGTTCACCAGACTGCTGCGGCACGGTTTCACCGACCCGTCCGCCGCCGAGCGGCTGCTGGACCTGCCGGCTCTGTCGACCGTTCGTACCGACTCGGTCCTGCTCGACGCGCTCGGGGCGACCGCCGACCCCGATCTGGCGCTGAGGGGGCTCGTCCGGCTGGTGGAGGCCGTGGACGCCGACGAGCGACGGGTCCTGCTGGACACCCTCATCACCGCCAAGCCGCTGCGGGACCGGTTGCTCGGGGTGCTCGGGGCGTCCGAGGCGCTCGGCGACCATCTGGCGCGCCACCCCCGCGACTGGCACGCGCTCGTCACGTACGAGGCCACCGATCTGCACCCCGGAGTGGCCGAGTTCGAGCACGAGCTCGCCCAGGCCGGCGATCCGGATTCGCTGCGCGTCGCCTACCGACGGTGCCTGCTGGCCATAGCGGCCCGCGATGTGTGCGGTACGACGGATGTCGCCCAGACCGCCGCCGAACTCGCCGACCTGGCGACCGCGACGCTGCGCGCGGCGCTCGCCATCGCCCGCACGGCCGCCCCCGAGGACGCCGCCGTGTGCCGCCTCGCGGTCATCGCGATGGGCAAGTGCGGCGGCCACGAACTGAACTACGTCTCCGACGTCGACGTGATCTTCGTGGCGGAACCGTTCGACGGCGCCGAGGAGAGCAAGGCCGTGCAGGGCGCCACCCGACTGGCGGCGCACATGATGCGGATCTGTTCGGACACGACCGTCGAGGGCACCATCTGGCCGGTCGACGCCAACCTGCGCCCGGAGGGCCGCAACGGGCCGCTCGTACGGACACTGTCCTCCCATCTCGCGTACTACCAGCGCTGGGCCAAGACGTGGGAGTTCCAGGCGCTGCTCAAGGCCCGGCCGGTGGCCGGCGACCCCGAGCTGGGCGCGGAGTACGTCGACGCCGTCTCGCCGCTGGTGTGGCAGGCCGCGGACCGGGAGAACTTCGTCGGTGACGTACAGAAGATGCGCCGCCGCGTCGTCGACAACATCCCCGCCGACCGTGTCGACCGGGAGATCAAGCTGGGACCGGGTGGACTGCGGGACGTCGAGTTCGCCGTGCAGCTGCTCCAGCTCGTGCACGGCCGCAGCGACGCCTCCCTGCACAGCGGCTCGACCCTGGAGGCCCTGCGGGCGCTCGCCGAGGGCGGATACGTCGGGCGGGTGGACGCCGCGCAGCTCGACGACGCGTACCGATTCCTGCGCGCCATGGAGCACCGCATCCAGCTGTACCGGCTGCGCCGCACCCACCTCGTCCCCGAGGACGAGGCGGATCTGCGCCGGCTCGGGCGCTCCCTCGGGATGCGTACGGACCCCCTCACCGAGCTCAACCAGGAGTGGAAGCGGCACGCGTCCGTGGTGCGACGGCTGCACGAGAAGCTGTTCTACCGGCCGCTGCTGGACGCCGTCGCCCAGCTCGCGCCCGGCGAGACCCGGCTCAGCGCGAAGGCTGCCGGGCACCGGCTCGAAGCCCTCGGGTACGCCGATCCGGCCGCCGCGCTCCGGCACCTGGAGGCGCTGTCCTCCGGGGTTTCCCGCAAGGCCGCCATCCAGCGCACCCTGCTGCCGGTGCTGCTCGGCTGGTTCGCGGACTCCGCCGACCCGGACGCCGGGCTGCTCGGCTTCCGCAAGGTGTCCGACGCGCTCGGCAAGACTCCCTGGTACCTGCGGCTGCTGCGCGACGAGGGCGCGGCCGCGGAGAATCTCGCCCGCGTCCTGTCGGCCGGCCGGCTCGCCCCCGATCTGCTGCTGCGGGCCCCCGAGGCGGTGGCGATCCTCGGCGACCCGCAGGGGCTGAAGCCGCGCAGCCACGCCCATCTGGAGCAGGAGGTGCTCGCCGCGGTGGGGCGGGCGGACGGCGCCGAGTCCGCGGTCGCGGTGGTCCGCGGGGTGCGGCGACGCGAACTGTTCCGTACGACCGCCGCGGACCTCATCGGCTCGTACGGCACGGAGGAGAACCCCGCCGAACCCGACCCCGGCGCACTCGTCGACCGGGTCGGCAACGCGGTCACCGACCTGAACGCCGTCACGCTCGCGGGTGCGCTGCGTGCCGCCGTACGCGAACAGTGGGGCGACACCCTCCCGACCCGGTTCGCGGTCATCGGCATGGGCCGGTTCGGCGGCCACGAGCTCGGTTACGGCTCCGACGCCGACGTCCTGTTCGTGCACGCGCCGCGCGAGGGCGTCGACGAACAGGAGGCCGCCCGGGCCGCCAACACCGTCGTCGGCGAGATGCGCAGGCTGCTGCAGCTGCCCACCGCCGATCCGCCGCTGATGATCGACGCGGATCTGCGGCCGGAGGGCAAGAGCGGCCCGCTGGTACGGACGCTGAAGTCGTACGAGGCGTACTACCGGCGGTGGTCGCTGGTCTGGGAGAGCCAGGCCCTGCTGCGCGCCGAACCGATGGCGGGCGACGCGGACCTCGGCAACGAATTCATCGAGCTGATCGCCCCGCTGCGCTACCCGATGGAAGGGCTGGGGGAGGACGCGGTCCGCGAAATCCGCCGCCTCAAGGCCCGGATGGAGTCCGAACGGATGCCGCGCGGCGCCGACCCGACGCTCCACACGAAACTGGGGCGTGGCGGGCTGAGCGACGTCGAGTGGACGGTCCAGCTGATGCAGATGCAGCACGGCTGGATGGAACCGGGCCTGCGCACGACCCGCACCCGCGAGGCGCTGGCAGCCGCGTGTGCGGCCGGACTGATCCCGGGTGAGGACGCGCAGACCCTGGACGAGGCCTGGGTGCTGGCGACCCGGGTCCGCAACGCGGTGATGCTGGTTCGCGGCCGTCCCGGGGACACCTTCCCGTCCGGCCCGCGCGAGCTGACGGCCGTGGGGCGCTATCTCGGATACGAACCGGGTCATGTCGGTGACATGCTCGACGACTACCGGCGGATCACCCGGCGGGCGCGGGCGGTGGTGGAGGAGCGGTTCTACGGGGCGTGAGGGCGTCGGTGAACCACGTCAGGCGACGAATCCAAGGGCCGTCGGCCATGCCGGCCGGTCCGGCGGCCGAGGAAGTAGCCGGTTACCGGCGCGCTGGTGCCTCCGCGGCCGGCTGCCCGACCCTGATCGGCGCGCCCGGGCCGAGCGCCGAGAGTCTGGCCCCGGCAGGGCGCGTGACCCGCTTCTGAAGGTGGTGCGGCAGCGATCCGTACCAGGCGAACGACACCGCGTAGCCGAACGCAAGGCAGGTCATGCCGCCCACCGCGTCGAGCCAGAAGTGGTTGGCGGTCGACACGATCACGATCAGTGTGGTCGCCGGGTACAGCAGGCCCGCGATGCGTGCCCAGGGCGCCGACGCCAGCGCGTAGATGGTCAGGCCGCACCAAAGCGACCAGCCGATATGCATCGACGGCATCGCCGCGTACTGGTTCGACATGTTCTTGAAGTTGCCCGAGGCCATCGAACCCCAGGTGTGGTGCACCAGCACGGTGTCGATGAAGTGGCCGCCGTTCATCAGGCGCGGTGGCGCCAGCGGATACAGGTAGTACCCGAGCAGCGCGACGCCCGTGGTCGCGAACAGCACCAGGCGCGCCGCCGCGTAACGGCCGGGATGGCGACGGAACAGCCACATCAGCACACCGATGGTGACGACGAAGTGCAGTGTCGCGTAGTAGTAGTTCATCGAGACGATCAGCCATGTCACGGAGTTCACCGCGTGGTTGACCGACTGCTCGACGGCGATGCCCAGGTACTTCTCCAGCGACCAGAGCCAGTCGGCGTTGCTGAGTGCCGCGGCCTTCTGCTCGGGGACGGCGTTGCGCACCAGTGAGTAGACCCAGTAACTCACCGCGATCAGCAGGACCTCGAAATAGATGCGCGGCCGACGGGGGGACCGCAGCGAACGCAACCATGCCGGCCTGTCGTCCCGCTGCGTGCCGGGAGCCGCCTCGTCCGCGATGGGTGACGGGGTGGCCGCCGGTCGGCCTTCCTGTGACTGCACGCTCACTTCACCCATAGGCGTCGATTCTTTCAGTTGCGTCCTCTTCCCGATCATCCTCCGGTCGGGTTCCGGTTGCACATCATGCCCTTACAGGCGGGCGTGCGACCCTGATTCCGTCCCGGAAGCAGAGGCCGGATCGGGGCCGGGCCCCGCGGCCGTCGAACCGCGGACGACCAACTCCGGCATGAAGACGAACTCGCTGTGCGGCGCCGGTGTGCCGCCGATCTCTTCGAGCAGGGTGCGCACGGCGGCCTGGCCCATCGCCGTCACCGGCTGACGGATCGTGGTCAGCGGCGGATCGGTGAACGCTATGAGCGGCGAATCGTCGTAGCCGACGACCGACAGGTCGCGCGGCACCTCCATCGACAGCCGACGCGCGGCCCGGATCGCACCCAGCGCCATCATGTCGCTCGCGCACACCACCGCCGTGCACCCGCGCTCTATCAGCGCCGAGGCGGCAGCCTGGCCGCCCTCCAGTGTGAACAGCGAGTGCTGGATCAGCGGCTCCACCTCGTCCGAGGTGAGGTTCAACTGCTCCTGCACGGTGGAGCGGAACCCCTCGATCTTGCGGAGCACCGGAACGAAACGCTTGGGGCCGACCGCGAGGCCGATGCGCTGATGGCCGAGCGAGACCAGATGAGTCACCGCGAGCCGCATCGCCGCCCGGTCGTCGGGCGAGATGAAGGGCGCCTGCACCTTCGGTGAGAAGCCGTTGACCAGCACGAAGGGCACACCCTGGGCGCGCAGTTGCTCATACCGCTGCATATCGGCCGATGTGTCGGCGTGCAGCCCGGAGACGAAGATGATGCCGGAGACGCCACGGTCGACGAGCATCTCGGTGAGTTCGTCCTCGGTGGAACCGCCGGGGGTCTGCGTCGCCAGCACCGGTGTGTAGCCCTGCCGCGTCAGCGCCTGGCCGATGACCTGGGCGAGTGCCGGGAAGATGGGGTTCTCCAGCTCGGGCGTGATCAGACCGACCAGTCCCGCACTGCGCCTGCGCAGCCGTACCGGCCGTTCGTAGCCGAGGACGTCGAGCGCCGCGAGGACTGATTCGCGGGTGGCTGCAGCAACACCTGGCTTGCCGTTCAGTACACGGCTGACCGTAGCTTCGCTGACCCCCGCCTGAGTTGCGATATCGGCAAGCCGTGCGGTCATGGGAGTGGACTGTACCGGGCGCGTGTCGGATTGCCCACCATGCGCGGGAATCGGGCGACTGCGGTGCTGTCCGCGGAGTGGCGGTGACCGACGGTGTGCGGGGCGGTACGTACCGCCGCAGGCCGATCTGCGGTGCCGCCGCAACATCTTGCAAGGTCTTGCGAAGCCGGGCTGCAGGCTGCGGTCGGATCGTCGCACTGCGAAGTCACGACCGGCCCCTCCTGCTGCCAGGGATGAGGCACTCCCGTCAAGAGGCTTGACGGCAACCGTGAGGACACGCGAATGTAACGATCGTCGAAGCTTGCAGAAATCTTCCGCAAACTCTTTCGGCCATCTTTCATCCTTGTTACGTTCCTCGTCGACCCGGCGCCGCGATGGAGCGGTACGGCAGTTGAAGGAGTTCAGATGCGACGTGGCATAACGGCCACCGCCCTGGTCGCGGCCCTGGCGCTTGCGGCGACCGCCTGCGGCAGCGATGACAAGTCCGACGGCTCGAGCAAGAGCTCCGGCGAGCTCTCCGGGACCGTTACCTGGTGGGACACCTCCACCGTGGGCAGCGAGGACAAGGTCTTCAAGAAGATTGCCGAAGACTTCGAGAAGCAGCACCCGAAGGTCGACGTCAAGTACGTCAACGTGCCCTTCGGTGAGGCGCAGAACAAGTTCAAGAACGCTGCCCAGTCCGGCTCCGGCGCTCCCGACGTGATCCGCTCCGAGGTCGCCTGGACCCCCGAGTTCGCGGACCTCGGCTACCTCGCCCCGCTGGACGGCACCCCCGCCCTGCAGAAGGCGGACGACTTCCTCAAGCAGGCCGCCGCCTCCACCAAGTACAACGGCAAGACGTACGCGGTGCCGCAGGTCATCGACTCCATGGGCATCTTCTACAACAAGAAGATCTTCAAGGAGGCCGGCGTCGAGGTTCCCACCACCGTCGACCAGCTGAAGACCGTCTCCAAGAAGATCAAGGAAAAGACCGGCAAGACCGGCCTGTACCTGCGCGGCGACGACGCGTACTGGTTCCTGTCCTTCCTGTACGGCGAGGGCGGCGACCTCGTCGACGCGTCCACCAAGTCCGTCACCGTCGACAACCCCGAGGGCGTCAAGGCGATGAAGGTCGTCAAGGACCTCGTCGACTCCGGTGCGGCCAAGACCGACGCGACGGACGGCTGGGAGAACATGCAGTCGTCCTTCAAGGACGGCAAGGTCGCCATGATCATCAACGGCCCGTGGGCCGTCGCCGACACCTACGCCGGCACGGAGTTCAAGGACAAGGCCAACCTGGGCGTCGCCCCGGTCCCGGCCGGCTCCGCCGCGCAGGGCGCCCCGCAGGGTGGTCACAACCTGGCCGTCTACGCGGGCTCCAAGAACCTCGACGCCTCCTACGCCTTCGTCGACTACATGACGTCCACGAAGACCCAGGCCCAGGTCACCAAGGAGCTGAACCTCCTGCCGACCCGTACCTCCGCCTACTCGGAGGAAGCCGTCGTCGACAACGAGATCGTCGGCTTCTTCAAGCCGGTCGTCGAGACCGCCGTCGAGCGCCCCTGGATCCCGGAGACCGGCAGCCTCTTCGCCCCGCTCGTCACCGAGTACACCAAGGTCCTGACCGGCCAGACCACGCCGGAGAAGGCCGCCAAGGCCACCGGTGACTCCTACCGCAAGCTCCTCAAGGGCTGGAAGTAGCCAGAGAAAGGCAGGCCGACTGATGGCTGTCCACACCAGCCAGTCGGTGGCGACGGCCGCGGGCGACAATGTCGCCCGCGGCCGGAGCCGCGGTACTGGTACCCCACCACCGAGCAGGTTCCGGCGGACTCTGTCGACCCACTGGTACGCCTGGACGATGGTCGCCCCGGTGGTCGTCGTGATCGGCGTGATCATCGGCTACCCGCTGGTCCGCGGCATCTACCTGTCGCTGACCGACGCCAATGAGCGCAACGTCGAACGGTCCATCGGCGTCAACCACATGCCCGCGACGTACAAGTTCGTCGGCCTGGACAACTACGCCGACGCGCTCACGGGCAACCAGTTCCTCGGCACGCTCGGGTGGACCCTGGTGTGGACGGTCTCCTGCGTGAGCGTCACGTTCGTCCTCGGCATGGCCCTGGCGAACATCCTCAACCGCCGGATCGCCGGCCGCTCCGCCTACCGGATGGCGCTGATCCTGCCCTGGGCCATCCCCGGCTTCGTCTCCGTCTTCGCCTGGCGCTTCCTCTACAACGAGGACCGCGGGCTGCTCAACAAGATCCTCTCCGGTGCCGGCATCGACGGCATTCCGTGGCTCAACGACCCCACCTGGGCGAAGTTCTCCGTCATCGCCGTCAATGTGTGGCTCGGCGTGCCGTTCATGATGGTCGCCCTGCTCGGCGGTCTGCAGTCCATCCCCAGCGAGCAGTACGAGGCCGCCGAGATGGACGGTGCCACCGCCTGGCAGCGGTTCCGCCACATCACCCTGCCGGGGCTCCGGCCGGTCTCCACCACCGTGATCCTGCTGTCGACCATCTGGACGTTCAACATGTTCCCGGTGATCTTCCTGCTGACCCGCGGCGGACCGGGCGAGGCCACTCAGATCCTGGTCACCCAGGCGTACAAGTTCTCCTTCGAGATCAGCCCGCGCGACTTCGCGCAGTCCTCCACCTGGGGCGTGCTGATCCTCGTCCTCCTGATGCTCTTCGCCGCGGTCTACCGGCGAGTCCTCCGCACGCAGGGAGATAACTGGTGACCACCGCACCCGCACCCGCACCCACCGCACGCCGCGTCGCCCCCGCCGCGCGCCACTCGGCCCGCAAGGTCCGGCTGCGCGGAGAGCGCTCGCCGCTCGCCTCCGTCGGACTGCACCTCACGCTGATCGTGGCGTCCGTGATCGCCGTGTTCCCCGTGCTGTGGGTCCTGCTGACCTCGCTGAAGCCCGCCACGTACGCGACGACGACGGACTTCTTCAAGGACACGACCTTCGAGAACTACACCGACCTGATCAAGGACACCGAGTTCCTGACCTGGTTCGGCAACTCGTTGATCATCGCCGGGCTCACCACCGTCCTCGGCGTCTTCGTCTCCGCCACCACCGGCTACGCCGTCAGCCGGTTCCGGTTCCCCGGCAAGCGCGGGCTGATGTGGACGCTGCTGATCACCCAGATGTTCCCGGTCGCCGTCCTCATCGTGCCGATCTACAACATCATGTCGAGCCTGGGCCTGCTCAACCAGCCCGCCGGCCTCGTCATCACGTACCTCACCATCGCGGTGCCGTTCTGCGCCTGGATGATGAAGGGCTTCTTCGACACCATCCCGCGCGAGATCGACGAGTCCGGGCAGGTCGACGGCCTCACCCCGTTCGGCACGTTCTGGCGGCTGATCCTGCCGCTCGCCAAGCCCGGCCTCGCCGTCACCGCGTTCTACTCCTTCATCACCGCCTGGGGCGAGGTCGCGTACGCCTCCGCCTTCATGGTCGGCGACGAGAACCTCACGCTCGCGGGCGGGCTGCAGAAGTTCGTCAACCAGTACGGAGCCCAGTGGGGGCCGATGACCGCCGCGTCCGTGCTCATCGCGATACCCGCGGCCCTGGTCTTCCTCTTCGCCCAGCGACACCTGGTGACCGGCATGTCCGCCGGGGCCGTCAAGGGCTGACGCACCCAGCAGCACGACCCGCACGCACCAAGGAACGGCGGCGCCGGATCCCCGACCCGGTCCCGGCGCCGCTCCCCACCCAGACACCTCAGGGACGACATGACCCAGCACCTCGCTGCCCCCTCCACCGGCACGTCCGACGCTGCTCCGGGCCACCGCACCGGCTGGTGGCAGGACGCGGTGATCTACCAGGTCTATCCGCGGAGCTTCGCCGACGGCAACGGCGACGGCATGGGCGATCTCGCAGGCGTACGGGACAGACTTCCGTACCTCAAGAACCTCGGCGTCGACGCGGTCTGGCTCAGCCCGTTCTACGCGTCGCCGCAGGCCGACGCGGGCTACGACGTCTCCGACTACCGCGCCATCGACCCGATGTTCGGCACGCTGCTGGACGCCGACGCACTGATCCGGGACGCCCACGACCTCGGCCTGCGGATCATTGTCGACCTGGTGCCCAACCACTCCTCCGACCAGCACGAGTGGTTCAAGCGCGCCCTCGCCGAGGGCCCCGGCTCCGCACTGCGCGAGCGCTACCACTTCCGCCCGGGCAAGGGCACGGACGGCGAACTGCCGCCCAACGACTGGGAGTCCATCTTCGGCGGCCCCGCCTGGACCCGGACCACCGATCCGGACGGCACGCCCGGCGACTGGTACCTCCACCTGTTCGCGCCCGAGCAGCCCGACTTCAACTGGGAACACCCGGCCGTCGCCGACGAGTTCCGCTCGATTCTGCGGTTCTGGCTCGACATGGGCGTCGACGGCTTCCGCGTCGATGTCGCCCACGGCCTGGTCAAGGCCGAGGGCCTGCCCGACCTCGGCGCCCACGACCAGCTCAAGCTGCTCGGAAACGATGTCATGCCGTTCTTCGACCAGGACGGGGTGCACGAGATCTATCGCTCCTGGCGCACCATCCTCGACGAGTACCCCGGCGACCGCATCGCCGTCGCCGAGGCCTGGACCCCGACCGTCGAGCGCACCGCCAACTATGTGCGCCACGACGAGATGCACCAGGCGTTCAACTTCCAGTACCTGTCCACCGACTGGGACGCGGCCGAGCTGCGCAAGGTCATCGACGTCTCGCTCGACGCGATGCGCCCGGTCGGCGCCCCCACCACCTGGGTGCTCTCCAACCACGACGTCACCCGGCACGCCACCCGGTTCGCCAACCCGCCCGGCCTCGGCACCCAGATCCGCACCGCGGGCGACCGCGAGATGGGCCTGCGCCGGGCCCGTGCCGCCAGCCTGCTGATGCTGGCGCTGCCCGGCTCCGCGTACGTCTACCAGGGCGAGGAACTCGGCCTGCCCGACGTCACCGACCTGCCCGACGAGGCCCGCCAGGACCCGTCGTTCTTCCGCGCCGACGGGCAGGACGGCTTCCGCGACGGCTGCCGGGTGCCGATCCCGTGGACCCGCGACGGCAGCTCCTACGGCTTCGGCGACGGCGGCAGCTGGCTGCCCCAGCCCGACAGCTGGGGTGAACTGAGCATCGAGGCCCAGACCGGCACGGCGGGCTCGACACTGGAGCTGTACCGGGCCGCGCTCGCCGCCCGCCGGGTGCACCCGGGGCTCGGCGCCGGGACCGCCGTGGAGTGGCTGGACGCCCCCGAAGGGCTGCTGGCCTTCGCCCGTCCCGGCTTCGTCTGCACCGTCAACACGACCGGCCGGCCGGTTCGCATCCCGGTCCGCGGCCAGGTGCTGCTGTCCAGCAGCCCTGTCGTCACCGACGGCGCCGAGATCGAGCTGCCCGCGGACACCACGGTGTGGTGGACGGTGTGACCGTCCCCCTGCCCAGGACCGGCGGTGCGCTGAGGCTCTCGGACATCGCCGGTCAGGCCTCGGTCAGCGAGGCGACCGTCAGCCGGGTCCTGAACGGCAAGCCGGGCGTCGCCGACACCACGCGTCAGCGGGTGCTCGCGGCGCTCGACATCCTGGGCTACGAGCGTCCTGTACGGCTGCGGCAGCGCAGCGCCGGGCTGATCGGACTGGTGACCCCTGAGCTCACCAACCCGATCTTCCCGGCGTTCGCGCAGTCCGTCGAGCAGGTCCTGGCCGGGCACGGCTACACCCCGGTGCTCTGCACCCAACTGCCCGGCGGCGCGACCGAGGACGAGCTCGTCGAGCAGCTCGTCGAACGCGGCGTCGGCGGCATCGTCTTCCTCTCCGGGCTGCACGCCGACCTGTCGGCCGACCCTTCCCGGTACGCCGCACTCACCGACCGAGGCGTGCCGTTCGTCCTGATCAACGGCTACAACGAGCGGATCAGCGCCCCCTTCGTCTCGCCCGACGACTCCGCCGCCGTGCGGATGGCCGTCGGACATCTCGCCGAACTCGGCCACCGCAGGGTCGGCCTGGCCATCGGACCGCAGCGCTATGTGCCGTCCCGCCGCAAACGGGACGGCTTCGTCGACGCCGCCGTCAAGCTGCTGGGCCTGACCCGAGCCGAGGCGGAACTCCTCGTCTGCTCCACGTTGTTCAGCGTCGAGGGCGGCCAGGTCGCGGCCGGGGCGCTGCTCGACCAGGGGTGCACGGGCATCGTCTGCGGCAGTGACCTGATGGCCCTGGGCGTGGTGCGTGCCGCCCGGGACCGCGGGCTCGACGTGCCGCGCGACGTGTCGGTGGTCGGCTTCGACGACTCGCAGCTCATCGCGTTCACCGATCCGCCGCTGACGACGGTGCGGCAGCCCGTACAGGCGATGGCGGCGGCCGCGGTCGGCGCGCTGCTGGAGGAGATCGGCGGCAGCCCCGTGCAGCGCACGGAGTACGTGTTCCAGCCGGAGCTGGTGGTACGGGGGTCCACCGCCGCGGTCCGTCCCGCGTGACGGCCTGACCGGGCAGACAGCGGCACGCACAGGAGAGGCACCAGGAGTCGGCCCTGGACAGGGCCGGCGGGGAGTGAGTGACTCCGGGTGCCTCTCTTGCCGTGACCGGCCCGGCCGGCCGGGCGCGTGGGGCCCCTGGGGTGCCGGGGCCCCCGGCCGACCGGGCCGGAGTCGGGATGAACTTAACAGTGCCGCAACATTTTGCGTAAGTCCTTGCAGGAAGAAAAATGCAAGATTTCGTGGATGTGAGCGGGTCGTGTCCAGGGGGTTGACCCGGATGGGGCGGGCTCGTACGGTCAGCTCCGCGGCAAGCTTTGCATTCTTGCAGCAAGAACCTTCAGGAGCCTTGAGGGCAGGACGCGTTGCCACGTGAGGCTGCACCGTCATCCCCGCATTTCCCCCACCGCAGGAGGAAAGACATGGCACGCAGACCCCTGTCTGCAGCGCTCGCCCTGATAGCCGGCGCCGCCGCCCTCGTCCCCACCGCCACCCCCGCCCAGGCGTCCGCACCCGGCAACAAGGACGTCACCGCCGTGATGTTCGAGTGGAAATTCGACTCCGTCGCCAAGGCCTGCACGGACTCCCTCGGTCCGGCCGGCTACGGCTACGTCCAGGTCTCGCCGCCCCAGGAACACATCCAGGGGAGCCAGTGGTGGACCTCGTACCAGCCGGTCAGCTACAAGATCGCCGGACGGCTCGGCGACCGGGCCGCCTTCGCCGCCATGGTCAGCACGTGTCACAGCGCGGGCGTCAAGGTCGTCGCCGACTCCGTCATCAACCACATGTCGTCCGGTTCGGGCACCGGCACCGGCGGCTCCTCGTACACGAAGTACAACTACCCCGGCCTGTACTCCTCGTTCGACATGGACGACTGCACCGCACAGATCAGCAACTACCAGGACCGGGCCAACGTCCAGAACTGCGAACTCGTCGGGCTCGCCGACCTCGACACCGGTGAGGACTACGTCCGCGGCAAGATCGCCGGATACCTCAACGACCTGCGCTCGCTCGGCGTCGACGGCTTCCGCATCGACGCCGCCAAGCACATGCCCGCGAGCGACCTCGCCAACATCAAGTCGCGGCTGACCGACCCCGGCGTCTACTGGAAGCAGGAGGCGATCTACGGGGCGGGCGAAGCCGTCTCACCCGACGAGTACGCCGGCACCGGGGACGTCCAGGAGTTCCGCTACGCCCGCAGCCTCAAGCAGGTCTTCAACAACGAGAACCTCGCCGAACTGAAGAACTTCGGCGAGGGCTGGGGCTTCATGCCGTCCGCGAAGGCCGGGGTCTTCGTCGACAACCACGACACAGAGCGCGGCGGCGACACCCTGAACTACAAGGACGGCGCCAACTACACCCTCGCCAACGTCTTCATGCTGGCCTGGCCGTACGGCTCGCCCGACGTCCACTCCGGCTACGAGTGGTCGGACAAGGACGCGGGTCCGCCCAACGGCGGCACGGTGAACGCCTGTTACAGCGACGGCTGGAAGTGCCAGCACGCCTGGCCGCAGATCTCCTCCATGGTCGGCTTCCGCAACACCGCGCGCGGCGAGGCCGTCACCGACTGGTGGGACAACGGCGGCGACCAGATCGGGTTCGGCCGAGGCTCGAAGGCGTACGTCGCCATCAACCACGAGGGCTCGTCGCTCACCCGCACGTTCCAGACGTCGCTGCCCGCCGGTGACTACTGCGACATCCAGTCCGGCAACGGGGTGACCGTCAACGGCTCGGGACAGTTCACCGCGACGCTCGGCGCGAACACCGCCGTGGCACTGCAGGTGAACGCGCGTACCTGCACCGGCAGTGGCACCACCGAGCCCGGTGCGGGTACCTCCGGAGCCTCCTTCGGTGTCGACGCGACCACTCAGCTCGGCCAGAACATCTACGTCACCGGGAACCAGTCCGCGCTCGGCAACTGGAACACGGGCAGCGCGCTCAAGCTCGACCCGGCCACGTACCCGGTCTGGAAGCTGGACGTGAGCATGCCCGCCGGTACGTCGTTCGAGTACAAGTACGTCCGCAAGGACGCGAGCGGCGCCGTCACGTGGGAGAGCGGCGCCAACCGCACGGCGACGGTCCCGTCGTCGGGCAAGGTGACGCTGACGAGCGACGTCTGGCGAAGCTGAGGTCCTCCCCGGACCGGGGCGGCTGACCACGTCGCCCCGGTCCGGGGGCTGAACCGGGGTCCGGTGCCGCATCGGGGCGTCTCCTCGGGTGCCGCAGACTCCCCGACACCGTGCGCGAACCGACCACTTACTGCGTCACCCTGCGGGGATCGCCCCGATACGTCCCCTCCCGGCGCACCGCCGCCGACCGGTGGGCGTCCAGCGCCGGAGGCCCCCGGGTGCCCGGGGCGGGGGTGTACCAGGGCGATCCCCGCAGGACGACGCAGTAAGGGCACGGCTTCCCTGCGGTGTGGGGGAGTCTGCGGCGTCCGAGGAGACGCCCTGGTGGACCCCCGCCCCCCGGCCCACCCCACTTGTCCGTCCACTCCGAGAACCCCTGCAACACCGATCAAGGAGACCTCACCCGTGTCCCGTACCACCCTCAGGCGGGGAGCCGTCGCCGCTCTGTGCGCGGCGCTCATACCCGTCGTCCCGGCGGCAGCCACCTCCGCTGCGCCGAGGCCCCCGGGCCCGCCGTCGGACGCGGCGCTCGCCGCCCAGTCCGCCCGGCACGATCTGACCCGTGAGCAGTTCTACTTCGTCATGCCCGACCGGTTCGCGAACGGAGACACCTCCAACGACCGCGGCGGGCTCACCGGTTCACGGTTGGAGACCGGCTACGACCCCACGGACAAGGGGTTCTACCAGGGCGGCGATCTCAAGGGCCTGACGGACAGGCTCGACTACATCAAGGGCCTCGGCACCACCGCCATCTGGCTCGCCCCGATCTTCAAGAACCGCCCCGTGCAGGGCACCGGCAAGGACGCATCGGCCGGTTACCACGGCTACTGGATCACCGATTTCACCCAGGTCGACCCGCACTTCGGCACCAACGCCGACCTGTCGAAACTGATCGACAAGGCCCACGGCAAGGGCATGAAGGTCTTCTTCGACGTCATCACCAACCACACCGCGGACACCGTCGACTACGCCGAGAAGAAGTACGGGTACAAGCCGAAGGGCGCCTACCCGTACCTCGACCGGGACGGCCGCCCGTTCGACGACAGCAAGGGCCTGGCGAAGGTCGACGCGGACTCCTTCCCGTACACGCCGAAGAACACCGGGGAGAAGGTCCCGGCCTGGCTCAACGACCCCACGATGTACCACAACCGCGGCGACTCGACCTACGCCGGAGAGTCCACCACGTACGGAGACTTCTCCGGCCTCGACGACCTGTGGACCGAGCGCCCCGAGGTCGTCTCCGGCATGGAGAAGATCTACGAGAAGTGGGTGCGCGACTTCGATATCGACGGGTTCCGGATCGACACGGTCAAACATGTCGACCTGGACTTCTGGACCCAGTGGGCCACCGCCCTCGACACCTACGCCGCCCGGCACGGCCGCGACGACTTCTTCATGTTCGGCGAGGTCTACTCCGCCGACACCGCCCTCACCTCCCCGTACGTCACCCGGGGCCGGCTCGACGCGACACTCGACTTCCCGTTCCAGGAGGCGGCCCGACAGTACGCCTCGCAGGGCGCCCCGGCCGCGAAGCTCGCCGCCGTCTTCGGCGACGACTACCGGTACACCACCGACAAGGCCAACGCCTATGAGCAGGTGACCTTCCTCGGCAACCACGACATGGGCCGCATCGGCGCGTTCCTGAAGCAGGACAACCCGAAGGCCGACGACGCCGAGCTGGTCGACCGGGCCCGCCTCGCCAACGAGGTGATGTTCCTCAGCCGCGGCAACCCCGTCGTCTACTACGGCGACGAGCAGGGCTTCACCGGCGCGGGCGGCGACAAGGACGCCCGCCAGACCATGTTCGCCTCGCAGACCGCCGACTACCTCGACGACGACCAGCTGGGCACCGACCGTACTCACGCCTCCGACGCGTACGACACCGGCCACCCGCTGTACCGGAACATCGCCGAGCTCTCCGAACTGACCAGGAAGAACCCGGCCCTGCGCGACGGCGTCCAGACCGAGCGGTACGCGGAAGGTTCCGTCCACGCCTTCTCCCGTACGGACCCCGAGCGGTCGAACGAGTACATCGTCGCCACCAACAACGGCACCGCTGCGAAGACCGTCGAGCTGCCCACCGCGTCGGCCGCCATGAACTTCCGTACGCTGTACGGCGGTTCCGGTACGGTCCGCAGCGGCTCCGACAAGAAGATCACTGTCACCGTGCCCGCCCTCGCAGGCATCGTGCTGCGCGCCGAGAAGCCCCTGGGCGCCCCGGCCGCCAAGCCCTCGATCACACTGACGGCACCCGCCGCCGGAGCCACCGGCACCGTGGAGATCTCCGCGGACGTCGACGGAGGATCGCTCAACCGGGTCGTCTTCGCCGCCCAGACCGGCAACGGCACATGGGCCACCCTCGGCTCCGCCGACCACGCCCCGTACAAGGTCACCCAGCACCTGGACAGCAAGGTGGCGGCGGGAACACCGCTGCGCTACAAGGCCGTTGTCGTCGACCGTCCCGGGCGGACCGCGAGCGCCCTCGCCTCGACGACCGCGGGACAGGCCCCGGCGGAAGGGAAGCCCGTCGCCGTCGAGCGCGACTACGCCGTCGTCCACTACAAGCGCGCGGACGGCGACTACGACGGCTGGCACATCGAGTCGGGCGACAGGTCCGCCGATTTCACCGGACGCGACGCCTACGGTGCGTTCGCCTGGATCAAGCTCGACGAGGGCGTGTCCTCCGTCCCGTACACCGTCGAGAAGGACGGCACAGCCGACGGGCCGCAGCGCACCCTCGACCTCGCGAGGACCGGGCAGGTCTGGATCGAGCAGGGCAAGGACGGCCAGGCCGACGAGGCCCCCGAGGGCGCCTACCCGGCGCAGGACAGGACGAAGGCCGTCCTGCACTACCACCGGGCCGACGGCGACTACGACGGCTGGGGACTGCACACCTGGACCGGCGCCAAGGAACCCACGGACTGGGCCAAGCCGCTCCAGCCGGTGAAGAAGGACGCCTACGGCGTCACCTTCGAGGTGCCGCTCACCGACGGCGCCACCTCGCTCAGCTACATCCTTCACAAGGGCGACGAGAAGGACCTCCCCAGCGACCAGTCGCTCGACATCGCCACGTACGACCACGAGGTGTGGATGATCGCCGGACAGCCCGGCTATCTGCTGCCGCAGACCGGCGGTGTGCCCACCCCCGACCTCACCAAGGCCGAGGCACAGTGGATCGACTCCGACACCGTCGTGTGGAAGGTGAAGGCCACCGACGCCACCAGCCAGCAGCTCGTCTACGCGAAGGACGGCGGGATCTCCGTCGTCGACGGGGCGCTCTCCGACGAGGGCCGGTGGCTGCGGCTCACCCCGTCCGCGCTGACCGACGCCCAGAAGGCGAAGTACCCGCACCTCAAGGACTACCCGGCGTTCACCGTCGACCCGCGTGACCGGGACAGGGTCCGCGAGGCGCTGCGCGGCCAGCTGATCGCCACCCAGCGCGCCGCCAACGGCGCTCTGCTCGCCGCCACCGGCGTACAGAGCGCAGGTGTGCTCGACGACCTGTACGGGAGGAGCGCGAGCACCGCGGCGCTCGGCCCGGTCTTCGGCCACGGCCGTCCCACCCTCTCCGTCTGGGCTCCCACCGCGCAGACCGTCGCCCTGGAACTCGACGGGAAGAACATCCCGATGCGGCGCGACGACCGCACCGGTGTCTGGTCCGTCACCGGCACCGCGCAGTGGACCGGCAAGCCGTACCGCTACGTGGTGAAGGTGTGGGCGCCCACCGTCCAGAAGATCGTCACCAACAAGGTCACCGACCCGTACTCCACCGCCCTGACCACCGACTCCGCCCGCAGCCTCGTCGTCGACCTCGACGCCCCGGCACTCGCGCCGAAGGGCTGGACCGGACTGAAGAAGCCGGCCGCCGTCCCGCTGCGGGACGCCCAGATCCAGGAGCTGCAGATCCGCGACTTCTCGATCGCGGACCCCACGTCCGAGCACCCGGGCGAGTATCTCGCCTTCACCGACACCCGCTCGGACGGGATGAAGCACCTCAAGGAGCTCGCCGACTCCGGCACGAGCTACGTCCATCTGCTGCCCGCCTTCGACATCGGCACCATCCCCGAGAAGAAGTCGGCCCAGCAGAAGCCGGCCTGCGACCTGTCCGTGTACGCCCCCGACTCCGAGGAGCAGCAGGCGTGCGTGGCGAAGGCCGCCGCGAACGACGGGTTCAACTGGGGCTACGACCCGCTGCACTACACGGTTCCCGAGGGCTCGTACGCCTCCGACCCCGACGGCACCCGGCGTACCGTCGAGTTCCGGCAGATGGTGCAGGGGCTGAACGGTGCCGGACTGCGGACCGTCATGGACGTCGTCTACAACCACACCGTCGCCTCCGGCCAGGACGACAAGTCCGTCCTCGACCGGATCGTTCCCGGCTACTACCAGCGGCTCCTGGACGACGGCACCGTCGCCACCTCCACCTGCTGCGCCAACACCGCGCCCGAGAACACCATGATGGGCAAACTCGTCGTGGACTCGATCGTCACCTGGGCCAAGGAGTACAAGGTCGACGGCTTCCGCTTCGACCTGATGGGCCACCACCCGAAGGCGAACATCCTCGCCGTCCGCAAGGCACTCGACACGCTGACCGTGGCCAAGGACGGCGTCGACGGGAAGAAGATCATCCTGTACGGGGAGGGCTGGAACTTCGGTGAGATCGCCGATGACGCCCGTTTCGTCCAGGCCACCCAGAAGAACATGGCCGGCACCGGCGTCGCCACCTTCTCCGACCGGGCCCGCGACGCCGTCCGCGGCGGCGGCCCGTTCGATGAGGACCCCGGCGTCCAGGGCTTCGCCAGCGGCCTCTACACCGACCCCAACACCTCGACCGCCAACGGCACCCGCGCCGAACAGAAGGCCCGGCTGCTCCACTACCAGGACCTGATCAAGGTGGGCCTGACCGGCAACCTCGCCGACTACACCTTCACCGACTCCTCGGGCCGTACGGTCAAGGGCTCGGGTGTCGACTACAACGGGGCCCCCGCCGGATACGCGGCGGTCCCCGGCGACGCCCTCGCCTACGCCGACGCCCACGACAACGAGTCGCTGTACGATGCGCTCGCCTTCAAGCTGCCGACGGCCACCTCGGCTGCCGACCGGGCCAGGATGCAGGTCCTGGCGATGGCGACCGCCGCTCTCTCGCAGGGGCCGTCGCTCTCCCAGGCGGGATCGGACCTGCTGCGCTCCAAGTCCCTGGACCGCAACTCGTTCGACAGCGGCGACTGGTTCAACGCACTGCACTGGGACTGCCGGGACGGCAACGGCTTCGGCCGCGGACTTCCCCCGGCAGCCGACAACGAGTCCAAGTGGTCCTATGCCAAGCCGCTGCTGACCTCCGCCGTGCTCAGCCCCGGTTGCGCGCAGATCAACGGTGCGTCCGCCGCGTACCAGGACCTGCTCACCATCCGCACGACGGAGAAGGAGTTCGACCTCTCCACCACGGAGCAGGTGCAGTCCACCCTGTCGTTCCCGCTCTCCGGGAAGGACGAGACGCCCGGCGTGATCACGATGCGGCTCGGAAAACTGGTGATCGCCCTCAACGCGACCCCCGGCACCGAGCACCAGCAGATCGCGGAGCTGGCCGGGAAGGACTACGCCCTGCACCCCGTCCAGGCCGCGGGGGCGGATTCTACTGTCAAGAAGGCCTCGTACGAGAGGAGTTCGGGAAGCTTCACCGTCCCGGGACGCACGGTGGCCGTGTTCTCCCTGAGGTGATCCGGACAGGACTACGTTGAGGGCAACCGCCGGGGAGTGAGCCACATCCCACGCTCCCGGGCGCGCCCCTCCCACCACATGGACCGGTCACGGCCCGCTGTCCCGTACACACAGGCGTTGGGCGTATGCCCGCGTCGTACGGGCCGGCGGGCCGGTTCAGCCCGCCCCGGCCGTCCGGGCAGAAGGAGCAGGGCGTCCCGGCACTCCACCGGCGGAGCAGGTTTGGATCGTGCCGCGTGCCGGACAGTGACAGTGACGGTGACCATGGTGGGAAACATTCCCGAGGAGACGACGAGCTTCGTCGGACGCACGGCGGAACTCGCCCGGCTCGAACACACGCTTGGTACTTGCCGGCTGACCACACTCGTCGGCGCCGGCGGCGTCGGCAAGACCAGACTCGCGGTCCGCGCCGCCCGGCAGGCCGCACCCGTCCATCGCGACGGAGTCTGGTGGGCGGATCTCTCCCCGCTCCAGGGCGACGGGCCGCTCGTCGCGACCGTGTCCGACGCCGTCGGGCTCTCGGACCACACCCTGCGCATGCCCATCGACGCCCTGTGCGAATGGCTCACCGACAAACAGCTGTTGCTCATCCTCGACTCCTGCGAACATCTGCGCCCCTCCTGCGGCCATCTGCTCGGGGAGATCCTCACCACGTCGCCCGGCCTCACCGTGCTCGCCACCAGCAGACAGCCCCTCGACATCAAGGGCGAGCAACTCATCGAGGTGGCACCGCTGCCGGTCGAAGGGGCGGCCGACGCACTCACTCTCTTCCAGGACCGGGCCCGTGCCGCGGACCCCGACGTCACCTTCGACGCACCCGGGGACGCCGAGGCCTCCGCCGAGATCTGCCGCCGCCTCGAAGGCATTCCGCTCGCCATCGAACTGGCTGCCGGAGGAGTCGGCCGGCACACCGTCGAGCAGGTCGCCGCACGGATCGGCTCCCGCTTCGACGTACTCACCGACTCCTCCCTGTGGCCGCCGCGCCACCGCACCCTGCGCACCACGATCGGCTGGAGCCACGAACTCTGCACCCCGCTGGAACGGCTGCTCTGGGCCCGGCTGACCGTCCTGCGGGGCGACTTCGACGAAGCGGCTGCCCGTGAGGTGTGCGCCGAAGAACCGCTCACCGAGGACGGCGTGGACACCGCGCTGAGAGGACTGGTCGCCAAGTCCGTCGTCAAACGGGACGGGGGGCGGCACCGGATGCTCGACACCATCCGTGAGTACGGCCGGATGTGGCTCGCCGAGCTCGGCGAGGAACGCGCCGCCGCCGACCGGCATGCCGCCTGCTTCCTCGGCCTGGCCCGTAGCGCCCACGCCGGCTGGACCGGCCACCACCAGATCTTCTGGTACCACCGCATCGCCGAGACACACGCCGACCTGTGCGCCGCACTCGAGCACCTGCTCGTCCACGACGGCGCCGCCGCCCAGGAGATGGCGGGCCGGATCGGCTTCTTCTGGTGCTGCTGCGGCCACCTGCCCGAGACCCGCAAGTACGCCCAGCGGGCCCTCGACGCCGGACCCTCCGAGGGCCCGCACCGCACCCGCCTGCTGTGGGTGCTCGGCGTCTGCGCCTTGCTCCAGGGCGACTACCCGACCGCCCGGCGCCTCGGCTGCGAATGTTCCGGCGCGGCGGCCCACGACGGAACAGACGAGGGCATCCTCGCCGCCGCCTACCTGCGCGGCCTCACCGACCTGCTGACAGGCCACCCCGAAACCAGCCTTCGCGAAGTCGCCCGCGTACTGCGGATCACCGAGGGCACCACCCCCGTCGACTCGGCGTACCGGCTGCGCTGCCACCTGATCACCGTCTTCGCACTGACCGGCCTCGGCCGGCTCGACGAGGCCGCGGAGGCGGCCACAGCCCTGAGGTCGGCCTGCGAAGCACAGGACGAATGCTGGACCCTGTCGTACGCCGACTACCAACTGGCGCTGATCGCCCTGCTGCAGGGACGCCCCGAGGCGTCCGCGGCGCACGCCCGGTCGATGCTCGTCGGCAAGCACCGGCTCCGCGACCGCTTCGGGATCGCCCTCGGCCTGGACGTCCTTGCCGCGGCGATCGCCGCCACGGGCGCGGGCGCCCGCGCCGCCCGGGTGTACGGCACCGGACAGTCGTACTGGCGCATGGTCGGCCACCCGTTGCGCGGCACCCCCGAGCTCGGCCCGGTCCGCGAGACCTGCGAACGTCAGGCCCGCGCGGCGATCGGCGACGCCGCCTACCAGCGCGCCTTCGAGCAGGGCCGGGCCGAGAACGCGGAAGTGGGCCTCGCCGCGGCGCTCCAGAGCGAACTGCTCGGCTAAGGGCTGTCACGCAGATCACGGCCGGGGCGAATCCCCTTGTGCGGTCGTGCTGATCACCGTAAGGGTGAGATCCGACAACGGCCCGTACCGCACCCTGGAGCGCTTGATGCCGCAGATCACCGTCGACTACTCCGCCGAACTCGACGACGCCTTCGACCGCCGCGGCTTCGCACAAGCCCTGCACCCGCTGGTCGCCGAGACGGTCACCACGAAGATTGCCGCCTGCAAGACCCGCTTCCGCCGGGTCGACGAGTCCGTCGTGGCCGACGCCGTCACCGGTGACGCCATCCTGCACATCTCGATCGGCCTGCTGCCCGGCCGCTCCGGCGAGATCAAGGCACAGCTCACCGAGTCCGTACTGGAGCTGCTGACCGCACACATCAAGCCCACCGACGGCCTCACGGTCCACGCCTCGGCCGAGACCCGCGACCTGGACCCGTCCTACCGCAAGCGCTGACCCGTACCGTCGTCAGGACAACCGCTGCGAGGGCACAGCCGGCACGGCGGGCGACAAGGCGGAGAGCCGCGTCAGTAGATCTCCGAACGGCCCGTCGACCGGCTCCTCAGCGAGGACCCGCAGCATGATTCCCGCCATCTCCGTGTCGTACGCCGCACTCACCGCGGCCAGCGCCGCGAAGTCGTGCACCAGCTGCATCTCCAGCTCCGCGCGGGGAATCCGCCGCCCGTCCAGCCAGATCAACGCCGTCGACTCGGCGAGCGACACCCACGACCGCACGACCAACTCCAGCCGTGCCGGGGGCTCCTCCACCCCCAGGTGGACGAGGATCTGCTCGTACGCCGCCTGCCGTACCCCGTCGATCATCGCGTTCGCCGTCGACGACCCGACCGCGGGCCCGCCCCGCATCAGCGCGGAGAACCCGGGCCCGTGCTCGTCCACGAAGTCGAAGAACCGGCTCATGACCCGCAACAGCCGTGCCCCCAGGGGCCCTTCATGCGGTTCCATGAACCGCCCGGCCAACTCGTCGGCCGCCCGACGCAGCGCCGCCTCGTACAGGCTCTGCTTCCCCGGGAAGTAGTGGTAGACGAGCGGTCGGGAGATTCCGGCCGCCGCGGCGATCTCGTCGATGGACACCTCGTCGGGGGCGCGGTGGCTGAACAACTCCAGCGCGACACCGATCAGCTGCTGCCTGCGCTCATCGACGCCCATCCTGCGCCGCACCCCGGTCGTCATGCCACCAGCGTACCGACCGGGCCGGGAAGGGGGCTCGGCGGTGTCCGGGCGGCCTGCGCCCGCGCCGGCCTACAGATCCAGCACCAGCCGTTCCCCCCGGCACCGCGACACGCAGATCAGCATCGAGTCGTCGCGTTCCGAGTCCGTCAGGAGTTCGTCGCGGTGATCTATCTCGCCCTCCAGGACGCGCTGTTGGCACGTTCCGCAGAAGCCCTGTTCGCAGGAGTACGAGACATACGGAAGTTCCTCGCGGACCGCTGCCAGGATCGACTGGCCGGCCGCGACCCGGACCGTACGGCCGGCGCGGTGCAGTTCCACCTCGAAGTCGCCGGAGCCGGCCGGTGACGTGGCCGCCGCCGTGAAGCGTTCCAGGTGCAGGGTGCAGTCCGTGGGAAGTGCGGCCGTGACCGCGTCCATCAGGGGTTCCGGGCCGCAGCAATAGACCGCCGTGCCGGGCGCGAGGCCTGTGAGGGCTGCCGCTGCGTCCGGGTGGCCGGATTCGTCCTCCGGTACGACCGTGACGCGGTTGCCTTCCGCGCCGAGCTTCTCGATCTCGTCCAGGAACGGCATCGAGGCGCGCGTACGGCCTCCGTAGAGCAGCCGCCAGTCGGTGCCGGAGGCGGCAACCGCCCGCAGCATCGGGAGGATCGGGGTGATGCCGATGCCGCCCGCGACGAAGACGTACGCGGGGGCTCCGGTGATGAGCGGGAAGCGGTTGCGGGGGCCGCGGATCTCGATCTCCACGCCCTCGTGCAGCTGGGCGTGGACCTCACGCGAACCGCCGCGGCCGTCCTCGGCCAGGCGGGTCGCGACCGTGTACGTGTCGGGCGCGGCCGGGTCGCCACAGAGCGAGTACTGACGCACCAGGCCCGAGGGGAGGACGAGGTCCAGGTGGGCGCCGGGCTGCCAGGCGGGGAGGTCCGGGCCCTCCAGGCGGAGTTGGACCACGCCGTCCGCGGGCGTGGTCCGCTCGGTGATCAGCAGGCGGCGGGTGGTGGTGGAGCGGCGGCCGGAGTGACCCGAGACCGGTTCCTCCAGGGCCGGCAGTGGCCACAGCGGGGACTTCTCGATGCGCCGGTGCAGGGCGCGCTTGGCGAGCAGCGCGGCGCCGGCCACGAGGACGACGGTGCGCAGGCGGGGCAGGGCCATGGGTCAGTGGGTTCCCGTCGTACGGGCCTCGGCTGCCAGGGCCGCGGGCGAGTGGGCGAGATAGTCGACGGCCTGCGCCGTACTGCCCTCCTGGGAGGGGTGGTAGGAGTGGCTCAGATAGCGCGGGATGGAGCGCAGCAGGGCAGGCGTGGAGGGCAGGGTGCCGCGCTTGCCGCTGTCGTAGAACGCCTTGAACGACGCCTTGCCGTCCAGCAGACTGGGGTCGTTCTCCATGAAGAAGCGGACACCGCGCTGCCAGAGGAAGACCAGGGCGGAGAAGGCCAGCCCCCAGGTGCGCACCCGGCGCCGGTAGCCGCCGTCGACATGCATGAAGACCTCGAAGGCCACCGAGCGGTGTTCGACCTCCTCCGCGCCGTGCCAGCGCAGCAGGTCCAGCATGGTGGGGTCGGCCCCCTTGCGGTCCAGGGCCTCGGAGTTCAGGATCCAGTCGCCGAGAAACGCCGTGTAGTGCTCGATCGCCGCGATGATCGCCACCCGCTCCATCAGCCACCACCTGCGGGCGCGCCCCGGCGGCAGCGTCCGGTCGCCGAGCAGCTTCTCGAAGAACCAGTCGACCTGTGCGGTGTACGGGGTCGGGTCGAGCCCGAGCTTCTTGAGGTGGGGGAGCACGTCGTCGTGGGCCTGGGAGTGCACGGCCTCCTGGCCGATGAACCCGATCACGTCGCGTCGCAGCTGCTCGTCATGGATGTACGGAAGCACCTGCCGGTACACGTGGATGAACCAGCGCTCCCCGGCCGGGAGCAGCAGATGGAGCACATTCATCGTGTGCGTGCTGAAGGGGTCGCCCGGCACCCAGTGGAGGGGAGTCTTCTCCCAGGCGAACGAGACCTTGCGGGCCTTCAGCTCGGTTCGCTCCGACGCGACCGCCGCTGGCTGCGTGTTAGACATGTTGTCAATGTACTGACGGGTACGCGGGGGGAACAGGGGCGTGCAGCGAATTCCTGCAGGCGCGGACCGGTGGGTGACGGAGGGCGTTGTCCGTTGCGTTCGTCCCAGCGGCTGCCGGTAGTTCGCCCCGGACCGTGCCCGGTCGGCGGTTCGGCCGAAGCCGACGCGTACGCGTCGGGCCCGTGGCGGTCCTCCTCGGTGGAGGGCGCCACGGGCCCGGTTCAAACTGCGGTTCGGATCGGATCAGCGGTGGTTGTGGCCCCAGCGGTCGTGGCCCCAGCGTCCGTGGTTGCGGTTGTCGTGGCCCCAGCGTCCGTGGTCACGGCGGTCGTGGCCCCAGCGTCCGTGGTCACGGCGGTTGTGGCCCCAGCGTCCGTCGTCCCAGCGGTTGTGGCCCCAGCGTCCGTCGTCCCGACGGTCGCCATCCCCGTGCCGACCGTCCTTGACCTGCACGGAGTGGGCAACGCCGACAGCGCTGGGGGCGGCGGCCTGAGCTGCGCCGGCACCACCCAGCACGACGACGGCGGCCACACAGACGGCGGCAGCGAAGCGTGGAACATGCATGGAAATCTCCTGTCGCAGCAGGCGGCGAAGCGCCTGCTCGGATTTGACCTCGCAACCGTCGCCCCCCGACGACCGATAACGACCGCGCCACGCGCTCCAAGACACCCGATCTGCTGCAATGCAGCCGGTAGTGGAACCGGGTCCTGTAGGCAATCCGTGGACCTCCGTTCGCCTCCCCCGTCCCCTCCCGTGTCCGTCGCCATCCGCCCTTCGGCACCCCGCCCCACCTGCTGGTTCTCGCCGAGGTATCGGGGGTGCGCCCGTGCGGCGGCGACTGCGCGCCCCGCTCTGCGGGCGCGCCGGACGGTCCGCCGCCGCGCGCCATTCGGCCGAGCAGAGGATCACGGCGTGCAGCACGGGAAGGGCACGGCGGCATGGTCAGCGCAGGGCGCCGACCCGGCTCCCGTTCGCCAGCAGTCCGCTCAGCTGCGCCCGGTCGCCCGCCTGTGCCGGTACCGCGAGCAGATGCCCCTGCGCCCGGCCCCCCACCCCGCCGGACGTCGTCAGCGACGCGAACTCCTCGCTGCCCGCCGCCAGTACGTACCACCGGCCGCCACGCGACTTCCACAGCACACCCGCCAGCACCCGCGGATCCCGCGCCCCGCAGGCCGGTGAATCCTCGGCGCGCGCCGCGACGGCTCCCGGCGACACCACACCGCCAGCGGCGGGCAACGTCGACGAGGCCTGGAACTGGGCGAGAACCCTGCTCCCCGTGCCCCGCCAGGTCTCCGCCCGGGTGCACAGCCACTGCGCGTAGCCGTTGCCCTCGGGCAGCCACTGCCGGGCGTACGGCCAGGAGTTCACCGACCGTACGCCGCGCGACCGGACCGCCGTCAGCAGACAGGCGGTCCGCGCCCAGCTCTCCCGCTCCGCCCGCCCGGACACGTCGTGCGGCGCCGACGGCGACCCCGAGGTCAGCCGGGCCGGGGCGAGTTCGCCGAGGTCCGTCAGCAGCCGGGTCGAGGTACCGGCGTGCATCTCGACGGCGGGCCAGGAGCGGCAGCGCGTGGCAGTTGCCGGGCTCGGCAGGGCATCCGTGACGCCGTTGCGGTCGCGGTGCAGCGCCCGTGCGGCCCGGGCGGGAGCGAGCAGATTCCGTACGGACACCCTGCGTACCCAGGGCGCGGTCAGATAGCGGACCGTGCGGGGCCCACGGCTCACGATCAGGGCGTCGGCGGAGGTCGCGTCCGCGCTGTCGACCCGCGCGAAGTCGAGCGCCGCGCCCTGCGCCGGATCGGCGTTGCGTGCCTCCGCGTACCGCACGATGCGCAGCCCGTCGTAGAACAGCACGACGGAGGCCGTCCCCACCTCGCCGGCGTACAGCAGCTGCGGGGAGCCCATCGGTGGCCCGACCGGCGTGCCCGGCGTCGTCGACGACCGCACCGCTGTGCCGGGACGCGCCCAGACGGAGAGTGCGCGCCGCAGCAGTCGGGCGTCGTCGGTGCGGTCCCCGCGGGTGGGCCAGGCGGTGAAGTCGGTACGGGGCGAGCGCTGCCAGAAAGCCGGCGCCACACGTCGCAACGCCGCAGGTTTCAGGGCCTGTTCGGCCGCAGGGTTACGGGCGTACAGGGGCGCGGACGTCTGGTCCCGGCCCCAGCCGTTGCCGGGCAGACCCAGCAGCGCCCCGCACACCAGCAGTGCGGCGACCGCCGCCAGCGCAGCCTTCGCGTGCTGGCGGCGGCGCAGCAGATCCGGCGGGCGGGCCTGAAGGGAACAGGGGTCGAACTCCGTGGAGGCCAGCAGCGCGTACGGCGCCGCCACCGTGTCGGCCTCCATCAGCGCCGCCTGCGGGTCCGCCACTCCGGCGGCGGCGAGCACCCGCCGTACCTCGCCGTCCGCGAGACCCTCCAGGCCGCGCAGGACGTGCGCCGCGCGCGCCGGTCCGGACAGCGCCGACAGTGCCTGGTCCAGGGCGAGTTCGTCCGCGCCGCCGGAGTGCGGGAACAGTCGCAGACCCCAGACCAGCGGCAGCAGCGGCGGCAGTTGGGCCCGTCGCGGCCACGCCGGCCGGCGCAGGGGGAGGCCCGCCTGCAGGGCGGTACGCAGTACCCGTTGCCGGATGAGCGCATACCCCGGGTCGACCCCGGTCGCACCGACGGGCCGGCGGGGGAGCGGGATGCCGTCCCCGGCGGCGAACGCCGTCCGGCGTCCCAGCGGCAGGGACCGCTGGGCGAGTGAGTGGGCGGTCAGCACGCGGCGGTTGCGGCCGAGGGAGGGCGGCAGTACGAGATAGCCGAGCCGGACCAGCCGCGGATAGTGCTCGACGAGCGCCGCTTCGGCCTGCTCCACATCGACCTGCTCGCCATCCACCGGGGCGGCGGCGGAAGGTACTTCTGGCAGTGGGCGCACGTTCAGCAGAACGAGCGAATCGTGCGATGGTCACTCCGGCGTACGGCCGCTGCTGTCCGATCCGGCCGTTCGGCCGCGCCGATGGGAGCGAAGGGGCACGATGGCCGGATGGTGACGCAGTTGGAGATGCGACGAGGACGTGGTTCCGGGGCCGGTGGGTTCAAGGCCGGCAGGCTCGGGATCCGGGCGGCCGCGGCCGCCCTCGCGAGCCTGGCCCTTCTCACGGCCTGTTCGGCCGGCGGGAACGGCGACGACAAGCCGGACGTCCCGCCGACCGCGACCGGCAGCCTGGAGCAGCTGGCCACGAAGGCGCAGTGCAAGCCGAACATCCAGACCGACGCGCAGGAACTGCGCCAGGCCAACTGCACGACGGACGACGGACGTTATGTGCTGGCCACCTTCGCCACCGACCGCGGGCAGCGCGAGTGGATCAACGAGGCCAACGACTACGGCGGCTCGTACCTCGTCGGCCGGAAGTGGGTCGCCGTCGGCGAGCCGAACGTGGTCGCAGCGCTGCGCGGCCGGCTCGGGGGGACGGTGGAGACCGCCTCGCCGCACCACTCGGGGAGTAGTGGCAGTGGGGGGAGCGAGGGAGGGCACTCCGGTCACCACGGGAGCTGACCGCGCAGGTTGGAGGGGGTGGGGTGCTGCAGAGGGGGAATCAGCGGCACTTGCGCCCGCCGTTGATGCAGCTCACCACCTTCTTCATCAGGTTGTCGTCGAAGACGTTGATGAAGTCACCGTGATCGGTGACGGGCTTGTGCAGCTGCTCCGGGAAGGAGTCGACGGCGAAGCCGGGGCCCGGCGGCACGTCGTACACGATGCGCTGGACCAGCTGCGGAATGGCTCTGAAGCCGTTCGGGCACCGACCGTTGTCCTGGGCGAAGGCGACATGGGTGCGGTGATTGGCGGAGTCGGTGTTCTGCCCGTCCCAGCAGCTCTGGAATGCGAACGAGCGGACCACCTGGCTGCCGTCCGGGCAGATCGGGTATTTGTCCTTGAGCTGCCGGTTCTCGAATCCGGTGCAGCTCCATGAGGCATTGGCGTTGGCGTCGCCGTTGGTGAATGCCTTGGCATCCCCGGTGATGATCCGCAGGAAGCGCGGCATCGCCGTGACCTTCCCGGTGGGATTGCCGACGAATTTCAGCGTGACCTGGGACGGAGTCTGGATCTCTCCGATGTTCTGGTCCTTGCCACCGCCGTCCGCGTC
Organism: Streptomyces sp. NBC_01717; assembly: GCF_036248255.1. Taxonomy (NCBI): domain Bacteria; kingdom Bacillati; phylum Actinomycetota; class Actinomycetes; order Kitasatosporales; family Streptomycetaceae; genus Streptomyces; species Streptomyces sp. NBC_01717. The sequence continues at coordinate 6,627,562 of NZ_CP109178.1, forward strand.
CGCGTCGTTCTCCGCCGTCCCGTTCTGCAGACGCAGGACAGGCCAGTAGTAAGTGGACCTGTCACCCTGGTTCCGGCAACTGGTATCGCCATTGGCCAGATCGTCGTCGCTGGCGAAGGCGTCGTTGGCCTGATTGCCGACGTAATCGTGCATATGGTGAGCGCCGTTGCTCACGCCGGGCGCGACGATGACATTGTCCGGGTTGAATTTGCCGTTCTCGTTACGCCCGCAGTCGGTGGTGAACGTACCGCGCGAGGCACCGCGGCGTTGGCGTGGCCTGTCGACATTCGGCTGCACGGACTGGATGTCGACGAAGTCTGACGCCTCGGGGCCGTTGCCCTGCTGCTCCTGACCGTTGTCGCCGTCCTGTCCACCGTCCTGGCCCTGACCCTGATCGTCGCCCTGGCCCTGGTCGGCACCCTGATCGCCGCCTTGGCCCTGGTCGGCACCCTGATCATTGCCCTGGCCGGCGTCCTGGCCGGCGTCCTGGCCCTGACTGTCGCCGGCCCCGTAGCCACCACCGTCATGGTTGCTGTCGTCGGCGCGCAGGCTGCACGGAGCCAGCCCGTCCAGTCCTTGCGGGCGGTCCGCGTTGCGCTCGACGGCGGTGGCGATGCGGTCGATACTCGCCGTCCGCTCGGCCTTCAGCGGACCCAGTACGGCATTCTCGGCAAGGTTGGGATCACGGGAGATCTCGTCCTTCCGATCCGCGAATTGCTGGTAGGCATCGGTGATCTGGGTATCCATGGCGGCCAGTTCGCGGTCGACCTCCCAGCGCGCCTCGTCGGGCACATCGGGAAGTTCGTTACCCACGTCGGGGCAGTCGATGGTGGACATCTGGGTGCCCGTATTCCACGTGCGGCCGGGAGGCGAGCCGGACGCCCCTTCTCCCGCCGAAGCGTAGACATTGACCGCGATCAAGCCACCTCCACCCAGAATCAATGCGGCCGAGGCGACAATCGCCCGGTTGGCCAGCGTCGAACGTTTGCGTGATGTGCGTCCCATGGAACTCCTCATGCTTCGAGGGAGAAGCGTGACGTTCCATACGGGTGTGGTTCGGGGGGTGTTCAGTGAAAGGGGAAGTTCGTAGAAATCTCCATTCGCAAAACGGGTCACATGGGGGCGGGAGTGAACGGGGCGAGCTGTGGGTCCATGGGTGCATCGACCATCCGGTTGGCCGGTGTCGACATCGTGTAGGCGCCGATACCGAGGACCACTTCGAGGGTGTTCTGCGGGGTGTACCCGTGTGCCAGGAAGCCCTGCAGTGCCTCGTCGTCGACCGTGCCCGCCGTCGCGACGACGGCAAGGGTGAACTGCCTTACCGCTTCAAGCCGTTCGTCCGGGAGCGACAGCGGCTTCTCCTCGCGCAGCGCGGCGATCAGGTCGGCGTCCGCGCCGATCGTGATGAGTTTGGCGGTGTGCATGGCCAGGCAGATGTGACAGTCGTTGCGGGTGGCGACCGTCATGATCAGGGTCTCGCGGGAGAGTTGGTCCAGGGTGGCCGACTCGAAGATCGCGCTGATCTTCAGGAAGCCGTCGAGCAGACGGTTGAGGCGCTCCCCGGATGTTCTGGCAATAGATGGGACGTATTTCGTAGGCGCCCTTCCCGCTGGCCTCATCGTGCGGCAGCATGCGCACGTCGACACTCAAGAGATCCGACCAATGAGGTCGAGAATGGGAGGGAACCATGGCACGACGTACCCGCGTGCTCAGTGCGCTCGCACTGGCTGCCGCGGCCGCGCTCGTTCCCGTGCAGGCCACCGCTCAGCAAGCCGCGCCGGCGGCCGGGCAGCAGCCCGGACACCGGGCCGCCGCACCACCGGGCACCCCGTGCGCCGCGCCCGTGAAGCCCGCTTCACAGATGGCCGTCGAGTCCTGCGACAGCCCCGAGCGGATCATCGAGAAGGCCGCGAACATTGTCCCCACCTCCGGCCAACTCGCGTGGCAGCAGCGGGAAGTCACCGCCTTCACCCACTTCGGCATGAACACCTTCACGGGCCGCGAATGGGGATCGGGTACCGAGGACGAGAAGCTCTTCGCCCCGAAGAGCATCGACGTCGACCAGTGGATGCGCGCCTACAAGGCGGCCGGTGCCGAGCAGGTCATGCTCACCGCCAAGCACCACGACGGGTTCGTCCTGTACCCGTCCCGCTACACCGACCACTCCGTCGAACTCAGCCCCGGCAGCCCCGATGTCGTCGGCGCCTACGTGAAGGCCGCCCGTAAGGCGGGCCTGAAGGTCGGCCTCTATCTCTCGCCCTCCGACGGCGCCGAACTCCCGCACGCCTGGCATGCCCAGTGGGTCGAGTCGATCCGCAAGAAGCAGACGGAGGGCAAGCCGCTGAGCCTGCCCGAACAGATGGCGTTGGAGGACGGCGACCGGGCACCCGCGGGCGAGGGCAGGTTCGGCAACGGCAGTGCCGTCACCGAGCGCACCATCCCCACCCTCGTGCACGGCGACGACCGCGCCGCTGCGGTCAAGCGTCACAAGCTCCCCACCTTCACGGTGATGGCCGACGACTACGACGCGTACTACCTCAACCAGCTGTACGAAATCTTCACCCAGTACGGGCCGATCGAGGAGCTCTGGCTGGACGGCGCCAACCCCTGGTCCGGCTCCGGCATCACCCAGAAGTACAACGTCAAGCAGTGGTTCGACATGGTCAAGGCGTTGTCGCCGAACACCGTCGTCTTCCAGGGCCCGCAGGGCGTGCGCTGGGTCGGCAACGAGGGCGGCACCGCCCGTGAGACCGAGTGGAGCGTCACCCCACACGCCACCGACCCGTGGACCGGGCTCGGCAGTCTGCCCAACGACTCGACCGACGCCGACATCGGCTCCCGCGCCAGGATCCTCGACCCGACGACCAAGTACCTGCAGTGGTACCCGGCCGAGGCGGACGTCTCCATCCGGCCCGGATGGTTCTACCACCCGGAACAACAGCCCAAGACTGCAGCGCAGTTGATGAATCTGTACGAGAAGAGCGTCGGCCGGAACGCCGCACTGCTGCTGAACGTGCCGCCCGACCGGGACGGCCGGATCGCCGATGCGGACGTCGCGTCACTGACCGCCTTCGGCAAGGCGGTGCGCAGCACCTACGGCACCGATGTGCGACGCACGCAGGCTCCGGGGCCGTACACCTTCGACCGGGTCGCCGTCCGCGAGGACATCCGGCACGGGCAGCGGGTCGAGAAGTTCGCCGTGGAGGCCAGGATCGACGGCAGCTGGCAGCGGATCGCCGAGGGCACCACGATCGGCAACCGGCGTATCCTGCCGCTCGCCTCACCCGTCACCGCGACGGCGGTACGGGTCAAGGTCCTGGAGTCCCGGGCCACACCCCACCTCGGGGCGACCACGCTGCACCTGAGTTCGACCGGATGAGCCGCCGGCCGGGGGTAGGGGCTCACCCCCGGTCGAGATAGGCCAGCACCGCAAGAACGCGGCGGTTGTCGTCGTCGGACGGCGGCAGGCCGAGCTTCCCGAAGATATTCGAGGTGTGCTTGGCCACCGCCCGCTCCGTGATCACCATCTTCGAGGCGATCGCCGCGTTCGAACGGCCCTGAGCCATCAGCTCCATGACCTCCAGCTCGCGCGGCGTCAGCCCGCCCATCGGCTTGTCCTGCGCCCGTCGCGACAGCAGCTGCGAGATGACCTGCGGGTCCATCGCCGTGCCGCCGGCCGCGACCCTGCGTACCGCGTCGATGAACTGGTCGGCGTCGAATACCCGGTCCTTGAGCAGATATCCGATGGCCCCGTTGCCGTCCGCCAGCAGCTCGCGGGCGTACAACTGCTCCACATGCTGCGAGAGCACGAGCACCGGCAGCCCCGGCCGGGCCCTTCTGGCCGCCAGTGCGCACTGCAGGCCCTCGTCCGTGTGGGACGGCGGGAGCCGGACGTCGACCACGGCGACGTCCGGCTCCAACTCGGCGAGTGCCCTGGTCAGTTCCGGCCCGGTCTCGACGGCTGCCGCGATCTCGAAGTCGTACGCCTGCAGCATCCGGACCAGACCGTCACGCAGCAGGAAGAGATCTTCGGCTAGGACAACTCGCAAGGGATCTCCATGGTCACCATGGTGGGACCGCCCGCGGGGCTGCTGACGGCCATGATGCCGTCGAATGTACCGAGTCGGCGTTCGATTCCGCTCAGTCCCGAGCCCGGTCCGATCGTCGCGCCGCCCCTCCCGTTGTCCGTGACGGAGATCCGCAGCATCGAGTCGGCGTGGTGGATGTCCACCCAGAGACGGTCCGCCCCCGAGTGCTTGGCGGCGTTCGTCAGGGTCTCGCTGACCGCGAAGTACGCGGCCGACTCGACCGGCGCCTCGGCGCGGCCGGCCAGCTCGACCTCGACCTCGGCCGCGATGGGCAGTCGCAGCGCCAACGCCTTGACGGCGTCCCCGAGTCCGCGTTCGGCCAGGACCGGCGGGTGGATGCCCCGTACGAGATCGCGCAGCTCGGTGAGGGCTTCCGCCGAGGACTCGCGGGCCATCGCGAGAAGCTTCTTGGCCTGCGCCGGGTCCTTCTCGATCAGCGCCTCGATCGTGCCCAGGTTCATACCCATGGCGACCAGCCGGGCCTGCGCGCCGTCGTGCAGATCGCGCTCGATCCTGCGCAGTTCGGAGGCGGCGGTGTCCACGGCCTCGTGCCGGGTCTCGGTGAGCCGGTCGATCCGCCGGGCCAGCTCCTGCTCATGGGTGGGTGCCAGCAGCGAGCGGGCGATCACGAAGTGCAGCCGCAACAGCGGACTGCTGACCTTCAGACCCGTCAGGAAGAACATCACACCGAGCGCTGCGGCGGCCAGCGCCGTCGCCTGGCTGTCGACCGGCACGAACGCGTACCAGTACCGGTCGTCGGTGAAGACCCGCCACAGGCCCGCCGCCAGGACGAACCCCTCCACCGGATAGAGCAGCAGCGCCGAGGCGAGGACCGACACGAAGTAGCCGGCCGTCATGTCGACCAGCAGCCACTGGATGTCCCGCCAGGTCGCCGGATCCTTCAGCATCAGCGTCGTCCGCTCCACCTGCCCCGTGAGCCCGCCGCGCAGATCCTTCGGGAAGGGCCGGTAGGGGACCGGGATGCGGACGTCCGACCAGGTCGCCGCCAGCAGCCGGCGCTGGTTGGCGTGCCTGCGGACCGCGTCCAGCACCTGCGGGGTGGTGAACAGGCCCAGACCCAGCGGAATGAAGGCGATCGAGAGCACCGCCAGGACGAACAGGGTGATCGACCCGGCGAGACTGGCGATCGACAGTACGATCCCGCGCCCGGCGGCCAGTAGCGCGGACCTTGTCCGGCTCTGCATCGCGTTCATGATGGTCCCTCTCCCCTCGCCGGGCCCCTCATGGCAGGCCGCGGTCCGAGGACAGTCTCACCCGGCGGTCAGGCGTGACGTCAGCCGTTTCGCCACCCGGGAGGGGTGTAGCCAGCACCACCATCGAGCCCTCGCCCTACGCCTCGGGGAGAGGGGGTTCCGGCGGCTGGGGCGGCATGCACCCTGTTCCTAGGTTGATGAGCGACTCATTCGACGTCAACTTCTGGGGGCGAAACGCCATGAGGCGCAATCTCGCGGCACGCATCGGCGTGTGGAGCGCACACCATCGCAGGACGGCCATCCTCGGCTGGCTGCTCTTCGTCGTGCTCGCCACGGGCATCGGCGGGGCATCCGGCATGGTCGAGATGACCGACGCCGAGAACGCCACGGGCGACTCGGCGCGGGCCGAGCAGATCCTCGACGACGCCGGCCTCGCCCATCCCGCGGGGGAACTGGTCATGGTGTCCGCCGCGAAGGCGGGCGACTGGCAGGACGCGGCCCGTGAGGTCTCCGCCGCCGTGGAGCGGACCGGCGAGGTCCGGAACCTCGCGGCGCCGATCCCCTCCAAGGACGGCAAGGACGCCCTGATCACCTTTGACATGAAGGGGGACGCGGCGACATCCGCCGACCGGGTGCAGCCGGTGCTCGACGCCGTGTCCGGGGTCCGGGAGAGGCGGCCGGACATCACGATCCATCAGTTCGGCGAGGCCAGCGCCGGGAAGTGGCTCGGTGACCTGCTCTCCGAGGACTTCAAGAAGGCCGAGTTCACCGCCGTACCCCTGGCCCTGGGCATCCTGCTGGTCGCCTTCGGCGCCGTGGTCGCGGCCCTGCTGCCGGTCGGGCTCGCACTCACCGCCTGCATGGCCGCCTTCGGTCTGCTGTCGCTGGCCAGCCACCAACTGCACCTCTTCCAGACCACGTACTCCGTGATGTTCCTGATGGGCTTCGCCGTCGGCGTCGACTACTGCCTCTTCTACCTGCGGCGCGAGCGCGACGAGCGGGCCGCGGGGCGCGACGCCGAAACGGCGCTGCGGATCGCGGCGGCGACCAGCGGCCGGGCCGTGCTGGTCTCCGGACTCACCGTCATGGTCGCGATGGCGGGCATGTTCCTGTCCGGACTGATGCTGTTCAAGGGCTTCGCCCTGGCCACGATCACCGTCGTCCTCATCGCCGTGCTCGGCTCGGTGACCGTGCTTCCCGCGCTGCTGTCCTGGCTCGGGGACCGGATCGACGCGGGGCGGGTGCCGCTGCTGAACCGGCGCTCCCGGCGGGGCGCGCGGGCCAGTGGCTCCTTCGCAGGCACGATCCTCGGGCCCGTCCTGGCCCGGCCCAAGGTCTTTGCCATCTCCTCGGTCGTCGTCCTGCTGGCCCTGGCCGCGCCCGCCCTCGGCATGAAGACCGAGTCGCTCGGCCTGGAGAAGCAGTTCGGCTCGGACTCGGAGCTCTCCGTGGCGTACCGGAACATCGAGGAGACGTTCCCGGGCGGCCCCGCCCCCGCCCTCCTCGTGATCGAGGCGGACGATATCGACTCGCCCGAACTGCGCAAGGCACTGGCCGAGTTCGGCCCCGACAAGGTGACCGTGCACCGGGCGCAGAACGTCGCGGAGATCGAGGTTCCGCTGCCGGACGGCAAGGCCGGCCTGGCCGAGCTGCGCGACAAGCGGGTGCCCGCCGCCTTCGACGGGACGGGTGCGCAGGCATACGTCACCGGGGAGCTGGCGGGGTCCGTCGACTTCAACGATCAGCTGAAGCGCGGCATCGTCCCCGTCTTCGCGTTCATCACGGCGGTGACCTTCCTGCTGATGCTGTTCTGCTTCCGCTCGTACGTCATCGCGGTGACGTCGATCCTCCTCAATCTGCTCTCCGTGGGCGCCGCATACGGAGTGATGGTCGCCGTCTTCCAGCACGGCTGGGGCGCTTCGCTGATCGGCTCGGAGGGGGTAGGGGCGATCGAGGCATGGATGCCGTTGTTCGTCCTGGTGGTGCTCTTCGGCCTCTCGATGGACTACCACGTGTTCGTGGTCTCCCGGATCCGCGAGGCCCGGCAGAGCGGTCTGGACACCCGGGCGGCCATCGACACGGGCATCCGGCGGACGGCGGGAGCGGTGACCGGTGCGGCCGTGATCATGGTGGCGGTGTTCGCGGTCTTCGGGACGCTGTCCATGCAGGACATGCAGCAGATGGGCGTCGGCCTCGCCGTTGCGGTGCTGCTGGACGCCACGATCGTACGGATGGTCCTGTTGCCCTCCGTCATGGCGCTGCTCGGCGAGCGGAACTGGCGGACCCCGCGCGGACTCTCCAGGCTGCCGAGTCCGGACCACGGTGAGGCGGAGGCGGCGGGCGCGGTGGCCGAGCCGGTTCCTGCCGGACCTGGGATCCACGGCTGACGCCCCTAGGAAGAAGCCCTGGCCCACCGGGTACGACCGGTCGGCCAGGGCTTGTCGCGTGCGTCCCCGGTCAGGGGGCGTACTTGTAACCGACGCGTCGCACCGTCTGGATCGACCGGCGGTGCTCGACGCCCAGCTTGCGGCGCAGCCGGGCGATGTGGACGTCGACGGTGCGTCCGTCGCCCACATGCCCGTAGCCCCAGACGGTCGTCACCAACTGGTCGCGGGTGTGCACCCGGTGCGGGTGCGCCACGAGATGGGCGAGCAGCTCGAACTCGAGGAACGTGAGGTCGAGCGTGTTCCCGTCCACCACCGCGGTGCGCTGCACCGTGTCGATGCGCACCGGACCGGCCGAGGCCGGCGTCGCCACCGGCTGCGGCACGATCCGCTGGGCGGCGGCCGCGGCGACGGCGGGCTGCTGATCGGCCGGTACGAGCACCAGGTAGCCGATCATCGGCGGTTGGCCCGGCAGCGCCGGAAGGGTGTGCTGCGGTGCGGGCAGCCAGGTGGCGCCCGGCGGGAGGAAGTCGGCCACATCGGCCAGCTGGACGACCTCGTCGGGGTCGACGGCGCGCAGCCGGTGGCGGTTGGGGGAGACGGAGCGGGCGGAGGGTGGGGCCGCAGCGGTCGCCGACGGTGCTGCGGTGACAGCGGTTGCGGCGGAGAAGGTGCGAGTGTTCGCCATGAGGGTCAGCTCTTTCGCGCGAAGGAGTCGTCGAGGGACGGACTTGCGTCGTGCGCGCGGACCGAAGACCGGGGTGAGCGGCTTTAGAGGGCCTGCGCGTTCCTCACGCGACAACACACCCGGTCGAAGTCGTGGTGCTGACGAGAAGGCCAGAACGGCTCGAGGTCGCTGCGACCCGGCGCAATGTACTGGAAGCTGGCCATGCCCCTATTAGACCAGACAAGGCGGCGCCGCTGCAGGTCTCTCACCCGTCGATACGGACCCTTTGCCTTGCGTTCCTCACCTCGCACCTCACTTCGTGGGCCGCCCCTCGTGCTGTCCGGACCGTCTCGGCAGCAGGCGAGATGTTCCCGGTGGGGGCCGGGTACGCCGAAGGGGCATCCACCGTTTCCGGCAGGTGCCCCTTCGTACGGAATCAGATGCGGATCAGATCTGGTCGGCCTTCTCCAGCGCCGTGCAGCAGGTGTCGACGATCAGCCGCGTGACGACGTACGGGTCGACGTTGGCGTTCGGGCGACGGTCCTCGATGTAACCCTTCTGGTCCTGCTCGACCTGCCACGGGATACGGACCGAGGCGCCGCGGTTGGAGACGCCGTAGCTGTACTCGTTCCACGGGGCGGTCTCGTGCAGACCGGTCAGGCGGTCGTCGATGCCGGCGCCGTAGTTCTTGACGTGGTCCAGCGGCTTCGAGCCCTCGCCCAGCGACTCGCACGCGGTGATGATGGCGTCGTAGCCCTCGCGCATCGCCTTGGTCGAGAAGTTGGTGTGCGCGCCCGCACCGTTCCAGTCGCCCTTGACCGGCTTCGGGTCCAGGGTCGCGGAGACGTTGAAGTCCTCGGCGGTGCGGTAGAGCAGCCAGCGGGCGACCCACAGCTGGTCGGAGACCTCCAGCGGGGAGAGCGGGCCCACCTGGAACTCCCACTGGCCGGGCATGACCTCGGCGTTGATGCCGGAGATGCCCAGCCCCGCCGTCAGGCAGTTCTCGAGGTGCTTCTCGACGATCTCGCGGCCGAAGATCTCGTCGGCGCCGACACCGCAGTAGTAGCCGCCCTGCGCGGCCGGAAAGCCGCCCTCGGGGAAGCCGAGCGGCCGGTGGCCGTCGAAGAAGGTGTACTCCTGCTCGATGCCGAAGATCGGCTCCTGGCCGGCGAACTGCTCGGCGACCGGCCGCAGGGCCGCACGCGTGTTGGACTCGTGCGGCGTCATGTCGATGTTGAAGACCTCGCACAGCACGAGCACGTCGTTGCCGCCGCGGATCGGGTCCGGACAGGAGAAGACCGGCTTCAGTACGCGGTCGGAGGCGTGACCCTCGGCCTGGTTGGTGCTGGATCCGTCGAAGCCCCAGATGGGCAGCTCCGCGACGCCCTGGGAGGCATCCCCTGCCATGATCTTCGTCTTCGAACGAAGCTTGGCGGTCGGCTCGGTGCCATCGATCCAGATGTACTCAGCCTTGAACGTCACGGAAGCCATCCTTTGCGGGTGCTGCGATGCTGCGGTCTGCGGTCCAGGTCTCTGCATCGCAGCTTCGCAAGACGCGATTTCCCGTCCGTTGCCCGAGTGTGAACCCCGTGTTACCGAGGTTTCCTGCGTTATACGCGGGCGTTGAGGAGGCTATGCGCGGGCCTTGAGGAGCGCCTCGAAACCGGCCGCGCGGATCCGTCGTACCAGCTCGTCCGTGGTGGTGCCCAGTGCCGCCGCAGCCGCCGCGAGTTGCCAGTCGGCATCGGCGAGTGTGTGCAGCAGATGTCCGCGGCGCACCTGTGCGTCGGACAGCCGGAACGTCTTCAGGTAGGCGACCTGCCCCTTGTGGTCGGTGATCGTCTCACCGATGTGCTGTCCGCCCCGGTTCCGTACGAACGGCGGCAGGAACCGCCAGAGAGTGAACGGCCCCATCCGGTGGACCCGGTCGAAGGCGTACGAGGTGTCCAGCAGTTCGCGCGCGAACAGCGCGTCGTGCGCCTCGCTCCACTCCCGCTCCTGCGCCTGCGCGGCCGCCCGCAGACCGGCGAGCGTCCGCAGCTGCCCGCTGTCGCGGATCCGCGCACCGAACTCCGGCACCGGACCGCCGTAGAGCGCGTACTGGTGGACCAGTTCGCCGTACAGATCCTGGACGAGCGAGGCGTGCAGAAGCCGGTAGTCGTCCGGGCGCGGCAGAACGAAGGCGGCGGCGAGCGCGTCGGCCGCGTACACCATCACCCCGCACTGGCCGGGATGGATCTCGAAGACCCGCAGCGCGTCGTCGAGCCCGCGCACGGACCACCCCATGTACGCGTCCTCGGCGCGCGGCGAGAGCCCCTCGCGCAGCGCCTGCCGCGACCACTCCTCCCAGGCGACGGAAGGGCCGCCGAAGTGCAGCGCGAGATAGCCCTCCAGGGCGAGATGGAGCGGCAGGAAGCGCAGCCGGTCGCCGGGCTGACGCTTGGCCATGCGGTGGTGCCGGTGGCGCGGCAGCGTCACGGTCCGGGGCGGGACGGGGCCGCTGTCGGCGAGCTGCGTACCGTACGCGGCACTCCGCGCCCCCGCACGGTCCGGCTCGGCCCGTGAGCCCGACCAGTCCGCGACCAGACCGTGCGGGATGTACGAGGTGTAGTGCGACCGTGGTCCGACGTCGACGACGCTGCTACCGGAGCCCGGGCCGGGGTCGGTACCGAAGCCCCGGTAGACCTCCTGATGCAGCCGAAGCCCCTCGACGGGCGCCGCGCGCACCAGCGGTACCAGCCGGATACCGCCCCACACCTGGGCGGGCCGGACAGTGAGTCCGGTCAGTTCGAGCCTGTTCACCGCTCTCGCCCTCCTTGTCCGTCCGTCCCACCGCTGTTCACGAATCGTGCGACCTGACGGTCCAGATAGGCGTGCAGTGCCGCCGGCCCCGTACGCCCCTCCGCGAACTGCGCGATCTCCACCAGCGCGGGCAGATCCTCGGCGTCGCGGATGCCGGCGGTCGGCACGCTCGGCGCCAGCCGGCGCACGTCGAAACCGTCGGCTTCGTATACGGGGTTCAGATGGACCGCAGCAGTGCGCCGGTGCGGATCGATCCTGGCCCGCCACACCCGCAGCACCTCGCCCGCAAGCCCGGCCGGCGCGTTGTCCCAGCCGTCCGACACGATGACCAGCCGGTCCGGCCCGTGCTCCAGTGCGTCCAGAATCCGGGTGCCCAGCGGGGTGGGGCCCCAGGGCCGTACCAGAAGCGGATCGTTGCCGCCCGAGGTCCACAGCGGGGTGTACGCACCGGGCGCGGCCAGCGCCTCCAGCAGAAAGTGGCAGGCCAGCGCCACGGCCAGCGGACGACGCCGCTTCTCGCCGGACCCGGACGACGAGTAACTGTCGTCCAGCACGGCGGCGACCCGGCCCCAGCTCCCGGCATGCGGACCGGCGGCGCGGCGGGCAGCGGTACGGAGCGCCCGGGTCAGCCCCGCGCGGTGGATGCTGCGGCGCTCGAAGTCGAACGTCAGGACGTACAGGGCGAGCCGGGTCAGTGGCATCGCGGCCGGATCGACCCCGGCGGGCAGCGTTCCGCTGTCCGTGGTCCGCTGCTCCTGGGTGCGCAACCGCTCCAGCCGCGTCATGCGCGGCACCATCCGTTCCAGGAACGCGTCTCGCCTCATCCCGTGTTGCGCCGCGAAGCCCTCGGCGACGCTGAACGGCAGCTCGTCGACGGCCCCCTGCTCATAATGGGCGCGGCGCCAGGCGTCGAGCAGCCGATGCCGGTAGCGCGGAGCCCGCCCGGGCCGGAACAGGAAGTCGCCGAGCTCGCGCGGTGCCTCGGAGGTCCCGTCGTCGAGGGGGAGGTGGACATGCCGGGCGGTGGTCTTCAGCCCACTGCGGTACTTCACCGCGTCGTGGGCCAGATCCGGCCGACACGCCAGCCAGTCACGCATGATCGCGCGGGTGCGCCGGTTGTTGACCTTGGCGTCACGCAGCGCCCGGAACAGCCGGTAGACGCGCTGCGGAGGAAGCTTCGCCAATCGGGCCGCGATCAGCCGGCCCTCGGTGCGCTTCTCCTCAGCGGTCGCCTCGGCGGCGGTCTCCAGCAGTCCCCGCACGATACGGACGGCGTTGTGGTCATTGATGTCGAGGGCCAGCGAAGCGGCGTACACCTTGCGGTAGTTGACCCGTACGTACTCGTGCAGGAAGTCCAGCGAGAGCTGCTGCTGGTACGCCTCCGAGTGGAACTCGCGCTGTCCGGTCCCGGTGATCGCCGCATTGACGAAGAGGAGCACGTCCTCGGCGGCGACGAGGTCGGCGTACGTGTCCGTGTCGGTCATCCTCTTCCCCCCGTGACGTTCCGCCGCCGGGTGCGGATATGCGGAAGCCGGCCGGGGAATGGGGGCGCGATCAGCGAAATCACTGCTTCATAGGCAAGTCCCGGAAGTCGCAGCCGGAGTCCCGCGGCCGGCTCCGCCAACGTAACCGCGGACCGTCGTACGCCGCCACCCGATATGCGGACCGGGCAGACTGGTACCCATGACGACACCACCCGCTGCCCCTCTGCGTATCGGCCTTCTCGGTACGGGCCCCTGGGCCCGGAACACCCAGGCACCCGCCCTCGCCTCCCACCCCGGCGTCGTACTCAGCGGTGTGTGGGGGCGCCGACCCGAGGCGGCGAACGCGCTCGCCGCCGCCCACGGCACCAAGGCGTACACCGGTGACGCGGGCGTCGACGAACTCCTCGCCGCGAGTGACGCCGTCGCGTTCGCCCTGCCGCCGGACATCCAGGCCCCGCTCGCCGCCCGCGCCGCGGCCGCCGGATGCCACCTGCTGATGGACAAGCCGGTCGCGACGACGGTGGCCGGGGCCCGCGAGGTCGCCGAGGCAGCCGACCGGGCGCAGGTCGCGTCCGTCGTCTTCTGCACGATGCGGTTCGCCCAGCCGACCGCGGCATGGATCGCCGAGCAGGCCGCGCGGGGCGGCTGGTTCACCGCCCGCGCCCAGTGGATCGGCGCGCTGTACGCCCCCGGAGCGGAGAGCGAGTACGCGGCCTCGCCGTGGCGCCGTGACAAGGGAGGCCTGTGGGACGTCGGGCCGCACGCGCTGTCGGTCCTCCTCCCGGTGCTCGGCGATGTGACGGAACTGACCGCCGCCCGCGGCCCCGCCGACGCCACCCATCTGATCCTCCGCCACACCTCCGGTGCGTCCAGCACGGTGACGCTCGCGCTGGACGCACCCCTCGGAGCGGCGGGCACGGAGGTCGAGTTCAGGGGCGAGGCAGGGGTCGCCACGCTGCCGGGCGGGGGCGACGCGGTGGGTTCGTTCCGCGCGGCGGTGGATGCGCTGCTCGATGCGGTACGTACGGGGGTGCCGCACCCCTGCGACGTACGGTTCGGGCTGCGGCTGACCGAGCTGCTGGCCGAGGCGGAGGCCGCCGCGCGTTCCTGAACCGCGAGGGGTGCCGGGCGTTGCCGTGTCTCGTACCGCACGGCACCGCCCGGCCCGGGCTCGTCAACCCACGCGCTCGATGCGAGCGCGGCGGATCAGGAACTTGCCCGGTTCGCGCACCTGCTCGAACGCGGCGTTGTTCAGCAGGGCGCAGCTTCCGGAGGGTGAAGTGACCTGCACAGTGGTGGACTTGTTGTTGTCGAGATTGGTCACCTTGAGCTGGGTGCCGACCGGGAACTGATTGCTGGACGCGGCGGGGGCACCTCCCTCGCCGGACAGCGTCACGGTCGATCCGGCACAGACGGCCTCACCGGTGGTCTGCCCCCCTCCGCCCGGCGGCGCCGGGGCCGCGGGCGCGGATGCCGGTGTGGAAGCGGCTGCGGACGTGGCGGGATCCACGACCGCCGATGCCTCCTCACCGCACCCCGAGGCGGCCTGCTGGCGCCGGATCTCCGCGATCACGGCTTCCCGGTTGGCGATCCGCGCGGCCGACTGGGCATCCGGATCGGCCCGCTGACCGGCGATGAACTGCTCGTTGTTGCCGAGCGCCGTGGTGAGTCCGGTGCAGACGACCGACGAGGCCCGGTCAGCCGGTGGTGACTGCGCGGCCTGGCTGGTTCCTGCCACCACGGCAGCTGTCCCACCGGCGAGTGCGGCGGCCCCGACCAGCAGGGCGAGCTTCTTCTTGCGGCTGAGGGTCTTCTTGCGTGACACGTAGGGCTCCTGTCCCCGGCCGGAACACCTGATGTGCTCGGGCCGGATGTGGTGCGTGTGTCCCTACGTACGAGTAACAGGCGCGTTCGTTTCAGCCGTCGCGCGGACGTGCCCCTCTGCCGCCGCCCTGCCGGTCAGGGAATGGCGGTGACCGCCCGGTGCGCGGCGGACAGGAAGCGCCGCACGGCAGCCGTCTCGCTCTCGTCGAAGTCGCGCAGCACCGCGACCGTGTTGTCGATCAGCGGCCCGAAGAAGGACCGGCCCAGCTCGACCGCCCGCGGGTCCACCGTCATCAGCACCCGCCGCCGGTCGCGCGGGTCGCGGGTGCGGGTGAGGTGACCGAGCCGTTCCAGTCGGTCGATGACGGCGGTGGTGCCCGCGGAGTTGAGCCCGAGCTGCGCACCGAGCCATCCGGCGGTCGCGTCCGTGCCCGCCCGTTCTGCGTCGAGCAGGCAGATCAGGGCGCGTACGTCGGTGGGGTGCATGCCGTGGCGGCTCGCGAACTCGGCCTGGCGCAGCCCGAATTCGACACTCACCTTGCGCAGCAGATGGACGATCTCCATTTCGGGACTCTGCTCGCTCATCGGTCCGCCTCCCTTTATTATCTCGTTGAGCGAGATAATATCCAAGGGCACCCATCTGGGAGGCACCTCATGACACCTACGTCATCCGGATCATCCGCGGTGGCCGCCACCGAGGCGTTCCTCGCCGCCTACGACGAGGTCCTTGCGGTCAAGTGGCCTGCTGGAACGACCCACTCCGAGGCCCTCACCCCGTACGGCACCACCCGTGTCAACAGTTGCGGCCCCGAGGACGCCCCGCCCCTGATGCTGCTGGCCGGCGGCGGCTCCACCTCCACCGTCTGGTACGCCCAGGCCGCCCACCTGGGCCGCAGTCACCGCGTCCACGCCGTCGACCTCATGGGCGACCCGGGCCGCAGCGTGGTGGGGCAGCGTCCGATCCGTACGGTTCCGGACCTGACGGCCTGGCTGGACGCAGTGCTGGACGCCCTGAACATCGCATCGCCGGCACTCTGCGGCCATTCGTACGGAGCCTGGATCGCGCTCCACCACGCACTGCACGCACCCGACCGTATCCGGAAGCTCATTCTTGTGGATCCGACCCGGTGCTTCGCCGGATACCGCCCCGGCTATCTGCTGCACGCACTGCCGATGCTGCTCCGCCCCAACGCTCGCCGCACCCGCGCCTTCATGAGCTGGGAGACCTCCGGCGCACCGCTCGACCCGGTCTGGCTGCACCTGCGGGACACGGCTGCCGGCTTCCCGTCCGCCCGGCCGGTCACCGGCCCCCGCCCCGCCCCCGAGGCGCTGGCCGCCCTGAACGTACCGACCCTGCTCCTGCTGGCCGAGAACAGCAGGGCGCACGACATCGCAGCGGTCGCAGCCGCCGCGGCCCGGCTGCTCCCGCACGCGCGGACGGCGACGATCCCCGGCGCCACGCACCACACACTGCCGCTGCACGCCCCGGACGCCGCCGAACTCAACCGCAGGATGGAGGAGTTCCTGTCGGCCGGGTGCTGAGCGACGCCGCCCGGATCAGCGCCCCAAGGCGTCCCGTACCGCTTCCTCCGTGCGCGCCACGACAGCCGTGCCGTCCTCCGCAGTGATGATCGGTCGCTGGATCAGCTTCGGGTGCCCGGCGAGCGCCGTGATCCACCGCTCCCGCGAACCGGCCTCGCGCGGCCACTCCTTGAGCCCGAGCTCCTTCGCGTCCGCTTCCTGCGTCCGCGTGATGTCCCACGGCTCCAGCCCGAGCCGGTCGAGCACGGCCCGGATCTCGTCCGGCGACGGCACATCCTCCAGATAGCGGCGGACGGTGTATTCGGCTCCCTCCGCATCGAGCAACTGCACCGCGCTGCGGCACTTGGAACACGCGGGATTGATCCAGATCTCCATGGGGCCCACGATACGGGAGGGAGGCCGCGAAAACCCTTCTGGCCAGGGGCGATTGTCAGTGGTGGGCCGTAAAATAGGGGTAGTTCGTGAGGGTTCCACGACCGTGCCAGGAGGTTGCCCATGGCCGTTGCCGCAGTCACGACCAAGCCGCTCCACAAGCCCCTGCAGAAGAAGCCGCTCCCCGCGGGCCGGCCCCGCGAGTGGTACATCTCGCACAACCGCCGCCTGAAGGCCATGCGCCTGGCGATCGCCCTGCTCGACACGGGCGTCTATTACCCGTCGAGCGCAGACAACGACAAGATACGCACGACTGCCGAGCGCATCGGCATCCATCCGCCGTCCGACACGACCTGCCGCATGGTCCGCGCCCTGATCCGCTACGGGCGCTGACGGCCCACAGCCGGCGGACCGAAGCCTGTGCCCCCGGACCTCGCCCGGGGGCACAGGCACGTACACCCCGCGACACCGGCGCAGCCGTCGCCACCTTCTGCGGGCCTCCTGCCGTCACCCGATCGACGTGCGCGGCATGCGGGCGGCCCCGCCTCCGCCTTGACTGGGACGGATCCGTGAGTGCTGGGAGGCGCGATGACAAGGCGATCCGTACGAGGCGTGTGGGCCCTGCTGCTGACGGGGGTCGTGGCATCGGCTGCCGCCGCCTGCACGGACGACGGCGGCAGCCCGTCCGGCACGGTGTCCAAGGCCGCATCCGCCGTCGCGTCCGTGGCGGCCTCGGCGTCAGCTGCCGCGCAGGAGAAGCTCGAAGGCTTCAAGAACGGCGTGAATGCGGGCAAGGACGTCAAGGCGGGTGCGGTGACTGAGCAGGGCGGCCGCGCCACCACGAAGATCACCGTGACGAACAGCACCGACTCGGCCAAGTCGTACATCGTCCAGATCAACTTCCGGGACCCCGGCGGCAATCTGCTGGACTCGACCGTGGTGACGGTCGACGACGTACAGCCGGGCACCCCCAAGGACGCCACGGCCCGCAGCAACCGCACCCTCGCCGGCGACGTCACCGCCGAGGTGGGCAGGGCCCTGCGTCACTGACAACGAGCAACGGGAGCGGCGGCCACCGAGTGCCGTCGCTCCCGTTGGCGTCCCGCATGGCCAGGGAGGACGCGACCAGGCGGCGGAATGTGGGGGCGGGATCCCCGGACGACGGGTCGTCCTCCCTCAGGCGCCCGGGGTCGCGATCTCGCGCTTGAGGATCTTGCCGGTGGCGCCCTTGGGGAGCGCGTCGAGCAGCCAGACCTCGCGGGGGTACTTGTAGGGGGCGACCTGCCCCCGTACGAACTCCCGCAGATCGTCTGCGGTGGCCTCGGCGCCCGGGAGCAGGGCCACGGCGGCGGCGACCTCCTGGCCGAGAGCGGGGTGGGGGATGCCGATCACCGCGGCCTCGGCGACCGCGGGGTGCTCGTAGAGGACCTCTTCGATCTCGCGGGGGTAGACGTTGAAGCCGCCGCGGATGATCAGGTCCTTCTTACGGTCGACGATGAAGTAGTAGCCGTCCTCGTCGACGGTGGCGAGGTCACCGGTGCGCAGCCAGCCGTCGAGGATGGTCTCGGCGGTGGCCTCGGGGCGGCCCCAGTAGCCCTTCATGACGTTGTGGCCGCGGACGCAGAGTTCGCCGACGCCGTCCTTCTCGTCGATCAGGCACAGCTCGACGCCCTCGATCGGGGTGCCGATGGAGCCTGCCTTGCGCGGGCGGTCAGGGTGGTTGAAGGAGGCGACCGGTGAGGTCTCGGACATGCCGAAGCCCTCCAGTACGGGACAGTCGAAGGCGGCCTCGAACCCGTGCAGGACCTCGACGGGCAGCGAGGCACCGCCGGACGCGCACAGCCGCAGCGAGGAGGCGTCGTAGCCGCCCGGCTGCTGTGTGTGTGCGGCGAGTATGGCCGCGTACATCGTCGGCACGCCCTGGAAGACGGTGACCTGCCGCTGCTGGATGGTCTGCAGGGCCAGGGCGGGGTCGAAGCGGGGCATCAGGGTGAGGCGGGCGCCGGCGGTCACGGCGGCGTTCATGGCGCAGGTCTGGCCGAAGGTGTGGAACAGCGGCAGGCAGCCCAGCAGGATGTCCTCCGGGCCGAGCCGGAACAGCGACTTCGTGATCTCGGAGTTGCGGACCAGGTTGGCGTGGGTGAGCTCGGCGCCCTTCGGCACTCCGGTGGTACCGGAGGTGTACAGGATGACCGCGGTGTCGTGCTCCTCGCGGGTCCGCACGGGCGTGGGGACCGGGTGGGCGGCGAGCAGGTCGGTGAGCGAACCCGGCCCGACCGGGACCACGGTGGCGGCGCTGTCCGATGCCCCGGCGGTCGCCGCGCCCACCGCCGACTCGTGGGCGAACAGCAGCACCGCGCCCGAGTCGTTCAGATAGTGGGCGATCTCGCGTGCCTTGAAGAGCGGGTTCATCGGCACGACGACGGCGCCGGCTCGCAGCGTGCCGTAGTACAGGGCTGGGAACTCCAGCAGGTTCGGCAGCATCACGGCGATCCGGTCGCCGGGGGTGACGCCGCGCGCGGTGAGCAGGGCGGCCACCCGGCCGGCGAGCGTGTCGAGTTCGGCGTAGGTCAGCGACCGGTCGCCGAGTTCGACGGCGATACGCGTGCCGTGGGTGGCGGCGGTGCGGCTGAGGAGGTCGGCGAGATTCACCTGAGGCCTTTCGTTTCTGGTGCCGTGCACGTCCCGGTCGCCGCCGCGGGCGGTGTCGACCCGGGCCGGGCGAACAGCCGGGCCGTGTCCGGCTCGGGTGCGGAATGCGGGACCGTCAGCCGCGCAGCGCGGAGACGAAGACGGCCGGCAGCTTGGCGATGCCGGGCGCGGCGGTGAAGCGGGTGACGCGTTCGATGGTCGTACGGGACGTGCGGTTGGTGACGAAGTACGGCGGGCGCGGGGACAGCGACGGGGAGCCGGTGAACAGACCGCGTGGAGTGGGGGCGAAGGGCGCGCGCAGCACGGTCTTCTCGATGTCCTCGAGCATGAAGGCGTTGTGGACGAAGCCGATGCCACTGCCGATGTCCTGGCGGGTGTGGCCGGGGTGGGCGCCCCACGGGGTGTAGCCGAGCAGGAATCCGATCGCGGACCAGCAGTTGACGCCGAGGGTTCCGTAGCGCAGCTCGGCGACGGCTGTCTCCACGGCGGTGCGGTGGGCGTTCTCGGTCCTGGGGTGGACGATGAGGGTCGCACCGAGTGTGCCGGGGAGTTCGTCGTTGGCGAAGTCGACGGCGTGGCGCAGGAATTCGGCCGGGGTGTCGCCCGGGAGCCGTACGACGCCGAGGGCGCTGCCGAAGATCTCGTCGGTGATCAGCATGTCGTCGTGGTCGGTGATGTCGGGGACCAGGATGCGGCAGTCTCCGTCGCCGTGGGACTCGGCCTGCGGGTGGGCCTCGAGCACGGCGCCGAGACGCTGGGCGGCGCCGGGGTAGTAGTCGGTGCGCGGCGGCAGTGCGCGCAGCACCCGCCGGATCTCCTCCAGCAGCCGCTCGGTGCCGTCCCACTCCCGGGGCAGGACCAGGATCTGGCTGGCGATGCAGTTGTGGCCGGAGTTGTTCATCTTGCTGGTGACGATGTGTTCGGCCTGGAAGCGGAAGTCCGCCGCGCTCCAGGGGCCGGGGGTCACGATGCAGGGGCTGACCCCGCCCAGCTCGCTGGAGAACGGCTTTCCGATCAGCGGCCTGTCCTCACGGCGGCGCTCGGCCGCCTGCTCGTCGGTGCCCCACACGATGGCGTCGTGGGTGCGGTCGCTGCCGGTGACGTGGATGGTGTCCACACCGTCGTGGGTGGCCAGGTAACTGCCCTCGGCTGCGCCGCCGTCGATGAAGCGCACCCAGCCGCGCTCGACGAACTCGGCGAAGACGTGCTCGAAGTGCGGGCGGAGATAGGCGTTGACCGGGTTCATCTTCGCGACGACGACCTGGCCCTCGGCGTAGAGCTTGTGGAGGATGTCGAGCGCGGTGATGGCCGCGACGTTGCCCGCACCCAGGACCAGGGCGACGGCCGGGCGTCCGGGCCGGCCGCGGTACTCGCCGGCGGCCCGGTCCCGTACCCGCTGTGCGGTGATGCCTGAGCGCATCCACACCTGGGCGGTGAACCCGTTGAGCAGCAGGGTGTCCCATCCGGTGGCGGGGAAGACGTCGACCCGGGTGCGGCCGTCGCGCACGTGCACCGCTCCGGCGTCGACCGGTTCCTTGCCTGCCGCGATCCGACGCAGCACATGCAGGCAGGCACTGACGTTCTGGGCGAGCGCCCATGGGGCGCCGATCCAGTCCTCGGCCGCCCATGGGGAGTCGGGTCCGTATCCCTTGGCGCGGGCGCCGGCTGCGGCCATGTCGGCGGCGCTGTCGGCGATCCGCGGCAGCAACCGCTCCAGCAGCGCGATCCGTTCGGCGATCGGGGTGGTGGTCCACGACGCGGCTCCTTCGCGCAGCTCGGCGAGGGCCTGGTTCAGTGGTTCGGTGTCGATGGCAGGGGCGGTCACAGGTGCGCTCCTAGGGCAGCAGAGGTGGTCGGGCGGGATCAGACGTCCAGACGAGCGGTGTCGCGAGCCGGGTCGATCAGGGTGAAGGCGGCGAGCGCGCCCAGCAGCAGCAAGGCGCCGGAGAGCACGACGGCGGTCTGGTATCCCGCCGCGCCGTGGCTGTCGACCAGAGATCCGACGACGGCGGGGGCGATGAGGCCCGCGGTGGTCACGGTGGCGTTCATCGTGCCGAGGGCGCCACCACGCCGGGCGGGCGGGGCCAGCTCGGCGACGGTGGTGACCGCGACGGTCGGGAACGCTCCGCCCAGGCCGAAGCCCACCACCAGCAGCGCGGTCTTCGCGCCGGCACCGTCCACCAGCGGCAGGGCCAGGCAGGCGGCCGCACCGAGCAGCAGCAGGCTGCCGCCGACCCGGCCACGCGCCCAGCGGCTGCTGACTCCGCGGCGCATGAGCCAGCCGGTGAGCGCCGCCTGGCCCAGCAGCACCAGGGCGCCCATGGCCCAGGGCAGGGCGACGAGCTCTCCGGAGGCGGCGGCGGAGTGGCCGAGACCGTTGCGCAGGTAGGAGGGCATCCAGACGAGCATCAGCGCCACGCACCAGTAGCTGGTGAAGTACGCAGCGGTGGTGCCGATCCAGGTACGGCTGCCGAAGATCCGACGGTAGGCGGGCTTCGCTGCGGAGTCGACGGACGGTGTCTCCGCGGTGTCGGTGCGGTACGTGCCCTCGGCACCGAGCACCGCCCAGAGCAGGGCCCACAGCGCACCGGCGGCCGCGACCACCCAGAGGGCGGCGCGCCAGCCGTGGTGGTGGATGACCCAGGTCAGGCCGGGGGCGGCGGTGATCACGCCGAGGGTGACGCCGAGGGTGACCAGCGCCCCGGGGAGGTTGCGCCGGTGGTTGGGGAACCAGGACAGCGCGGCCTGCTGGGCTACGGGGAAGGCGGGACCCTCCGCCGCGCCCAGCAGGATCCGTGAGCCGATCAGTACGGCCAGGCCGCCGCCCAGGGCCGCGGGCGTCTGCGCCACCGACCAGAGCACCGCCATGGTGAGCAGCAGCCACTTGGGCCGCACCCGGTCGGACAGCAGACCCACGGTGGCGGCGGCCACCGAGAACAGCAGGAAGAAGGCGCTGTTGGCGAGCCCGAACTCGGTGGCGGACAGACCCATGTCCGCACGGATCTCGTCGGCCGCGAGGCCGAACACGGACTTGTCCGCGAAGTTGACCATCATGAAGACCACGAGCAGGCCGGTGACGATCCAGGCGCGGGCGCCGGAGCTGCGGTCTGTCGGGGACTCGGTCTTTCTGGGTGCGGTGTCGGCGGCGGTCACGGCGGTCCTCCGGAAAAGGGGCGCTGACGAGGGGGTGGGCACGCGAGGAGGCGGGGCGGCGCCGTGGCCCGTGAGCGGGCCCGCCGGGGCGGATCGCGGCGCGCGGGGCCTCAGGAGAGCGGGACTCCCGCGATGGCGATCCGCTCCATGACACGCCGCTGCGGGTAGTAGTCGTTGATCGCGTAGTGCTGGACCGCGATGTTGTCCCAGATCGCGACGGAGTCCGGCTGCCAGCGGAAACGCACCTGGAACTCGGGGATACGGGCCTGGAGGACGAGCTCGTCGAGCAGCTCGCGGCTCTCGGTGTCGGACAGGCCGACGATCCGCGTGGTGAAGGGCTCGTTGACGTAGAGCACCTTGCGTCCGGACTGCGGGTGGCGGACGACCACCGGGTGCTCCACCGGCGGCAGCGTCTCCCGGAACCGGGCGACCTGCTCCTCGGTCATCAGCGATCCCCAGCTGGGCACCCAGTCGTGCACCGCCGTGAGTCCGTCGATCCGGGCCTTCATCGACTCGGAGAGGTTGTCGTAGGCGACGGCCATGTCCGCCCACATCGTGTCGCCGCCGGCCGGCGGCACCTCGACGGCGCGCAGTACGGAACCCAGGGCGGGCGCGGCCATGAAGGAGTGGTCGCTGTGCCAGATGTTCTCGCTGCCGACGGTCATGGCGTCCTTGGCCAGCCGGGAGACACCGACGGTTTCGCCCTTGGGGAAGAACGGGTTCACCTCCGGCTCGCCCCACACCGCTGCGAGCGCGACGTGGTGCTCGGAAGCAAAGCGGGGCTGGTCACGGAAGAAGATCACCTTCCACTCCAGCAGTGCGTGCCGCAGCTCCTCGGCGAGGCCGTCACCGATCGGCTGCGAGAGGTCGACACCGCTGACCTCGGCACCGATGTGGGGGGTGAGCGGGCAGATGCCCAGAATCCGGTACTCCGTCTCGGCGCTGCCGGGAGCGGTGCGCTCCAGAACGCGGCGCCCGTAGTGCATCAAGGGCTTGTCGAGGGCGGGCTTGGGGGTGGCGACGTCTGCGGCCATGGGTGCTTCCTCCACGGTGAGGATCAATTCGATACCGTGAGTATCGATATTGGGGCATGCCATGGCAAGGGTCTTCGTCCATCGATTTCACGACCGCGGAGAGATCCGGCTCCCGGTCAGTGCTGCACTCCGACGGCGCGACCGACGAGCTCGACCACCGACTCCACCAGGTGGCTGTCCGGCAGCTCCTGCTCCGCCACCAGGCGGAACACCAACGGCGCCGCCACCATGGTGGCGGCGGCCCGGACGTCGGTGTCCGACCGCACGTCCCCGCGCACGATGCCGCGCTCCAGGATGCGCCCGGTCTCACCCATGACCCGGTTGATGTACGCCTGGTACGCGCTGCGTCCGGCCCCCGGGTCGGCCGCAGCGCTGAGCACTTCTGCGATCAGACGGTTCATCCCGGGCACCCGGTACACCTCCACACGAGCGGTGAGCACGGCCCGAAGCTCGGCGCGGAAGTCCCCAAGGTCCGGGATGGACAGGGGGCCGACGCGTGACTCGGCGGCCGCGATGATCAGGTCCTGTTTGGTGGGCCAGCGCCGGTAGATGGCCGGCTTGCTCACCTCGGCCCGCACGGCCACGGCGTCCATCGTGAGCGCGTTCATCCCCTTCTCCGCGACCAGCGCGAGCACCGCGTCGAGCACCGCGCGGGTGACCCGCTCCTCCCGGGGGCGCCCCGGCCCTCGTGCTGCGTCCCGAGTCTGCTTTTCGACCATGCTCCGACCCTATGATTTCGCCCCGCACGCCGACCAGGCCGGTCCTCGATCGCGTCCGGGGAAGGAGCCGGACCGGCATGCACACAAGCGGTGAGGGCCGCCCCGTAGAGACACGGCCGACGGAGCCGGGCTCGGCGTTCACCTGTTCGGGCTAGCGGGCATCGCAGCGCACGCCATGCGTTCCTACGATGGGAAGGAACGTGGTGCGGTCATCCGTTCGGGACACACCCGGCAGACCGGGCCCGCGGGAGGCAGCCATGCGCCTCATCGGAATGCCCGCCGTCGCAGGAGCCGTTGTGCTGGCATTGTCGGCCCCCGCTGCGATGGCCACCGACGGCGCCGACCCCGTCGCCACCGTCAGCCCGAACACCGCACAGCCCGGCCAAACCGTGCAACTGACCTTGCGCAACTGTGAGAACCCCGGGGAGGGCGGGCTTGCCGAGGGCCCGCTCGTCGGCGGCGAGACCACGGCGAGATCCCCCATCGGCATCACGGAGCTCAAGGCCGGCGCCGACGGAACGCTCGTCGGCGCAGCCACCATCGAGAATGCCGAGCGCGGAACCACAGGGACCATCTACCTCGCCTGCAACTCGAACCCGGACAAGGTCGTCGAGACCACCGTCACCATCACACGCTGACTGATGCGTCGGCTTGGTACCTGAAATGCTGGGCAGCGTTTCCTCGTCGGCTGCGGGACCTCAGCCGGCAAGGAACTGGGCCGTGCAAAGCAAGACATCCGATCGTCGCCTTGTCGGACTCCGAAACACAATCAGATGCAGTCCTGTGAATTAAGTTCTGTGTACGTGGTTACCTGAGGCGAGGAATTATCGAAGCAGAGCTGCTCACAGGCATCCGCACTGTAGCGTCTGGGTGAATTCGCTTCTCCGTCCACTGCGATGGCGGGGTCCTGTGCTCGCCATCTCCCGGCATTGCCGACCGCGAGAGAAAGGTCCTGAAGCGGCCTGCCGGCGGTGCGGCAGGTCGGGATATCGCCGCCGAGTTGAACATCACTGGAAACGCAGTACATTCGTATCTGGATCGGCTGCGTAGGAAAGAGCGGATCTCACCGAAGGGCCAGATCCGGCCCGGCTCGCGCTGCGCCAATGAGTCGGCGGTTGTGCCCAAAGATAAGACCAGCCATTCTTCCCCTTGATCTTCTGAGTTAATCCAGACAAGCCTTGTTTATCGACCATGGGAAGAAATGGCGTCAACGGTACGTCTCCGCTTCGCACAGCGGCCGCGCGTCAGTGCGCTCAGGTGCAAGCTTCACATCACCGCTCTTCGGGGTGATGACCACGAAAACGTGCACGACTTCCAAAGCAGGATCACCCAATTCTCGCGAGGCCGATCATGAAGAATCCGATATGGCAGAGCATCGGTGTCACGACAGCCGCTTGCTCGACGGTAGGCGGGTACGGCATCGCAAGCGCCCAATCCAGTGGCGCGTCCGCACAGGCGGTGCAGATCCATGCCCGCGGTGCAGCCACCTACCCGCATCTGGTTCCGGACTGGGAATGCCATGCAGCCGCCTGATGTCAGGGAACCGGGCGAGGAACTGCCGGACCCCGCGCCGGACGGACAAGCTCCGGGAGGTGCGGGTGAGGGGGCCGGGTCGCCGGCGGATCATGCCGGCAGACGGGGCGGGATGTCCGCTCTCTCACCGGTATCGGTGATCATC
Source organism: Streptomyces sp. NBC_01717 (assembly GCF_036248255.1). NCBI lineage: Bacteria > Bacillati > Actinomycetota > Actinomycetes > Kitasatosporales > Streptomycetaceae > Streptomyces > Streptomyces sp. NBC_01717. Next base: position 6,653,175 of record NZ_CP109178.1, read on the forward strand.
ATCGTGCTCTCGGTGGTGGGCGTCGCGGTCGCGGCTGTCGTGCACTCGGTGATGCTCTTCCTCAATATCGCCCCTTTGAACACCGTCTCCCAGAAGCACGCCGCGGGCCTCAACAGCTACATCTATCCCGAGTTCGCACAGGACTGGAAGCTCTTCGCCCCCAACCCGACGTCGGCAAATACACATGTGCAGGCTCGCGTGAAGGTCCTGATGCCCGACGGGGCCCTCAAAACTACGGGCTGGATGGACTTGACCGCGATGGACGAGACGTGGATCGTGCACAACCCTCTACCCAGCCAAGCGCACCAGAACCAACTTCGCGGCGCCTGGAGCAACTACGTCTCCACGCTTGATGACAAGGGCCGTCCGGTCGGCTTGTTCGGAAACCTGATGCAGCAGTACCTGTTGCGCATCGCCGCCCAGCGTTTTGGACCGCACTACGACGGCGGCACCGTGCAACTCGTCCAGCTGCGCTCTGCCAGTACGCCAATCGCGGCGCCTTCGTGGAGCAATCAGTACGTCGACACCACGACCGGTTATTTGGTGGAGCCGTGGTGGACCGTCAAGGCGGAGGACTTCAAGTGACCGCATACTCTCCGGCCACGTCCGGCCGCGAATCCGTACCGCCCCCTCACGCCCGGCTGTGGCGCCGTATCGGCGCCATTATCGAGCGAGGCTTTACGCGTATCACCAGCGGTGTCATCGCGCCGTACCAGTCGGCCGTCATCCGGATCGGCTTCTCGCTCACCTGGCTCGCCCTGCTGTTGCGCGAGTGGGTGCACCGCAACCAGCTCTACGGGGCGGACAGCCCTTGGAGCTGGACCATGGCCCGTGAATGGAATGCCACAAACCACGGCTTCACCATAATCTTGTGGCATGACGGCCGGCTGTGGTTCGAGATCGTCTACGTGGCGGCGATCGCCTCGTCGGTGATGCTGCTCCTCGGCTGGCGGACCCGTACCGCCTCGCTGCTGTTCATGATCGGTGTGCTGGCGCTCCAGAACCGTACCCCCTTCGTGGGGAACGGCGGCGACAATGTCATCCACATCATGGCGATCTACCTGGTGTTCACGCGCTGCGGCCAGGTCTGGTCCTTGGACGCGCGGCGCTCTGCGGACGACCGCGACGGCGGCCGGGACGGCGGCCGGGACGTGGTCGGGATTGTCATGTGGGCGCTCTTCACTGCCGTGCTCACTCTGGTCACCGCACTGGGCAAGCTGAGCACGGGCTGGGCTTTGCTGCTCTGGGGCTTCGTCATCGCGCAGATGGCTTGGTGGTTGGTGCGGAGCTACGCTCCCGGGGAGCCCCGCACCGTGATGGAGATGGTCGGCAACGTGGTGCACGCGGGTGCGATGCTCGTGGTCGCGGTCCAGGTCTGCCTGATCTACTCGAGTTCCGGCTGGTACAAGATCCAGGGCTCCCTTTGGCAGGATGGCACGGCGATCTACTACGCGTTGCACCTCGGCAACGTCACCCCGTGGCCCGCTTTGTCCCATACCGTCGCGAGTAGCGGCCTGATCGTCCTGCTACTGAGCTACGGCACGGTGATCGTCGAAGTCGCCTTCCCCTTCACGCTTTTCAACAGCCGTGTGAGGACGGTGATGGTCGCGATCATGATGTCCATGCACGCGGGCATCGGGATTCTGCTCGGTCTCCCTTTCTTCACGATGGCGATGATTGCGGCGGATTCGCTCTTCCTCCCGACCGCTGTTCTGCTCTGGCTGAGCGACGGCATGACGCGCGCAGTGCGGTGGACGCGAGCCGTGGTGCCCGCACCACCGGTAGCCCAAGAACAGACCGAGCCCGTCCGCCGCGCGTGATGGGGGATCAGCAGTACCCGCCGCCGGTCGCCCTGATCCGCTACGGCCGCTGACGGCCGACGATCGACAGTTGACGCACCCGAAGCCTGCGCCCTCGGAGACCCGGGGGCGCAGGCGCGTACACACATACGCTCAGAAACCTCCAACTCACCGGCGACCACCCCGACGGCCGACGGCGACGACATCGGCCGGAGGAGCACCACGACCCCTGTTCGGACGACGGGGGCAGCGCCTCCAGCACGGCGTCCGAGGCCGCGTCCGTCGCGGGCGAGAAGCTGAACGGCTTCAAGGAACGGTGTGAACGGGAAGGGCGACGTCAATCCGGGCGCAGTAGCCACCGACCACGAGGGCCGCGCCACGTCGGAGATCGTCGTGACGAATGGAACCGACGCGCCCCAAGGGCTGTCTCGTAATCCCTGGCGGGCGCATGATCCACCAGGGATTACGAGACAGCCCTTGGACAGCTTCACCTCTGCGCTATTTGGTCGTCAGGAGCGATCGAGTTCAGAAGTGGTTGCTCCATTGCTCCCCTCAACCCGGCTTTCGAAGCACGTGTCGCGACGGATCTTGCACTGGGTGGGACTGCCAGGAAAGCGCCGTCAGCTTTTTCTCGGTGCCGGTGCCGGGTTGCGGAGTCTCGAGAATGATCCGCCGGCCTGAGCGGTCGTCGACAACGAGCACGCTCTCTTCCAGCACCATGCGGCCGACAAAGGGGTGCTCCACTTCACGGGTGGTGACGTGGTGTTTTTCGATCTCGTGCTGCTGCCACCATCTGCGGAAGTCCGTGCTGTTCTGGCCCAGTTCGCGGACCAGTGTGGTGAACCATGGTTCGTGGACGTACAGTCCGGTGGCCGCGCGGAACTCCGCCAGCACGGATCGGGCGCTCGGCTCCCAGTTATGAATCATCTCGCGCATGTGACCGCCGAAGAAGAGCCACAGCATATGGCGGTGCGCAGGGGGGACTTTGGCCAGATCACCATAAACATCGGTTCTGGCCTGGTTCCAGGCGAGAATGTTGAAACGGGGACCGAGGGCGACTGCCGGATGCGGATGCTGGCTGTCCAGGATGCGCTGGAGGGTCGGAGGTACGCCGTCCGCGGGTACGTTCGCGCTGGAACGGGTATCCTCGTTCGCCAAGGTCAGGAGATGGTCGCGCTCTTCGGCGTTGAGGCGAAGGGCTTCGGCCAGCGAGTTGAGGACGTGGTCGGATACCCGGATGTTCCGGGCCTGTTCAAGTTGCGAGTACCAGCAGGCGCTGATGCCCGCCAAGTCGGCGACGTCTTCCCGTCGCAGGCCCGGGGTTCGTCGTGATGTTCGTTTGGGAAGGCCGACCTCTTCCGGCTGAAGGGCCAGCCGTCGCGTTTTGAGGAAGTCTGCGAGCTCCGCTCGCCGTTGGTCGTAATTCATCCGTTGTTCCCTCTGCTGAGCGACTATTGCGGATGGTTATTACCGGAGACCTCTACTCCTAGGATAGTCGGTTTCTTGATGCGCGCTCTGCCGAGTGTGAAGCTCCTGCTGGGAGCTGCGTTCGGCCCTAAGGGGTGCTGAGAGGGGCACCGTTCGTGAACGAGCGCCTGCCTTTCGCTCCGGTGGTGGAAGGCGGAAAGTCATGCGTGGCAGGAGGTACCTCACTCGTTGCGTTTGCCGATGAACGTGCCGCTGCAGCCGCCTGGCCGGGCTGTCCGGCGTACACCATGCAGCCAGAGGGGCGCAGGTCTTGCGGGTACGCGCTACGTGCCCACTCTCAGCCGGTTCTCGGCGGCAACAGGGCATCTGACTCGTGAGCTTCTGTGTCTGTGCCGACGAGAGCCGCTGTCCCGACGGTGTGGGGTAGCGGCCCTCGCTGCCGTTTGTGGGATCAAGCCAGGGAGTCGGCCCGGCGGTAATCAAGTGCGGAGGGAGTGCAGGCGTGCCGGAGTGGTGAACCGCGGTTCGTGGACTTAAAATCCGGCGGCCGCGCGGAACTCGGCCGGCACGGATCGGGCGTTCGGCCCCCGTTCTGGATCAGTTTGCATATGCCCGCCGAAGAAGAGGAACGGCATATGCCGGTGCTCAGAGGGATCTTATGCAGATCTCCCTGGGCGCGGTTCTGTCTTGGTTCCAGGCCGGATGTCCGAAGCAGGGGCCGAGGGGGGATTCCCGATACGGATGCTTACTGTCCAGGAGGCGCTGGAGAGTCCGGGCTGCACCTCTGCAGAAGCGCCGGTGCTGGAACGGGATTCCTCATTCGCCGGGGCCAGAAGTAGCCGCGCTGTTCGGTGTTGATTGAACGTCTTCGGTCGGCGAGATGCAGGACGTGGCCGAATACCCGGATGTCACGAGCCTTTTCAAGGCGGGTGTGCCAGCAGGTGCTGATGCCCGCCACAGGCCGTCGGTCCGCTGCGATGCACGTGGTGGAAGACCGATCTCTTCCGTGAGGAAGTCCGAGATCTCCGCTCGCCGTTGGTTGTAATTCATCCGTCATCGCATCTACTGGGCGGCTGTTGCGGAGGGCTATTACCGGAGA